>CAZEZP010000035.1:0-19751 GCA_964516435.1 uncultured Kofleriaceae bacterium
ATGCCGCCCAGCCGCAGGGAAGAGAGCACCGCCAGCGGGTATTCGGCCTCACCGGATGCCGTCTGCACGTGCAGCGCCGGCGAGCGTGGCCCCGGCGCGATTCCCAGACGGGCGGCATCCTCCGGGGAAATGGTGGTGAACGATGCCCCCGTGTCCAGCACCATGCGCACCGGAAGGAAATTCGAACCCGACGAAAGTTTCGCGTCCACCACGATGGCGCCCTGCTCGTAGGAAAACGGCGTACTGCCGCTCTTTGCCGCGGCGAGCGAACTCACCATGGCCATGATCCGATCTCCTTGGGCGCGCCGGGGTGCGCCGGCATAGGAAAACATCCAGGCACCGTGGTTCTCGATGACCTCTGCCGTCGCCGACGGAATCACGAGCCACGCAAAAAGAAAAAAGGCCCATGACGTGCAACCCCACAGCAACAGGGCCACCCGCAAGGTGCGCGGATGGTGCCGCAGCAGCCACACGAAGACGGAGAAGGGCAGGAGCACGACGACCGTAAACCAGAGCAGGTGGCGACGTCCTTCGCCCAGCCATGCAGCCAGATACGCGCTTTGCAGCCAGACCCCCGGCAGGATGCCAGCCACCAGCAGCAAGGCCAGAAAGCGGCGCAACCGGGATGCGCTCCCTCGTTCCCTGCGTTCCTGTACACGTCGCGCCATCGGCGCCATCATGACCTCCCCGCCCGGCAACGGGCACAGATACCCGGCGGAATTGTATCCATCCCCCTCTTCCCTGTCGAAAAATCACGAAAAACGGGTTTTCCTCGGAGCGGGTTTGGGCTAGATTGACGGCACTGACGGAGTTGGAAGATGCCCATCCCATCGGAGGAAGTATTCGTCATCAAGGGCAGCAACATGAGCGCCATGCCGGCCGCGCCCGTTTCCGCAAATCCCCGGCTGGAGAGTTATTCGGAAACGCTGCATCATCTCTTCGTCCACCACCCCCGCATCCTGCCGGGAACGCAGATCCAGCCCGGCAGCCTGGATCCCCCGCGCTTCGCGCACGTCCTGGCGCCGCTGGTCCTGGGGCCGCACCGCATCGATCACGTGTTCCTGGACCAGTTCGGCGGGCTGACCCTGGTGCTGCTCATCACGGACGCCGACCCGTCCATGTCGCGGGCGTGGATGGGAATGACCATCGAAATCCTGTCCACCTGGTTCTCGAGCATGAATTTCAAGGATCTGCGCGCCCAGATGGAAGGCTACTGGACCACGAGCAACCGCAGGGCCACGCAGATCATCCATGAACTGTGGCCCGAGGGCCGGACCCTGGACGCCTTCTGGGAAAACATCCAGTTGCGCATGGAGGCTTCCCACCTGCGCTTCGTGCTGGCCATGCCGCACGTGCCGCCCGCCCTGGCGTCCATGCTGGAATTCCTGAATTCCCAGATGCTCTCCGTGCAGGTCATGGGACTGGAACTGCGCCTCTTCGGGGACGAGGCCTCCTCGATGCTCCTGGTGCCCCGCATCGTGGGGGCGCCCCGCCGCGGACAGGCCGCCGAGAACACCGACACCTTCATCTGGACCCCGGGGCGCATCGAGAACGCCATCGCCGCCGTAGCCGACCCGCTGCTGTCGCGCCGGCTCCAGCACGTGCTGGAATGGGTGGTCTCCCGCCAACTGTACATGCCGGGGACCTCGCTGGAGCATCCGTTCTTCGGCGTGCGCGGCCTGTCGGGAGAACGCCTGCTCACTTTCGATCTGGCGGGCAACATGCACCTGTTCTTCCATGAAATCAACCAACTCGACAGCATCCTCAAGCGGGATGACCTGCTGATGTCGCTGCGCGGACTCGCCCTTCTGGATCCCGGGCTCGAGATGAAGCGCAAGCCGGTGGCCGTCAGCCTGCGTCGCAACCTGTTCGCCCTGTCGGAAGCCGAATTCCACGAACTGCTGGCGACCCTGGGCCGTTACACGGGAACCTGACGAGGAGTGCCATGACCGACCGCGATTCACGACCCGGTTCCGACTTTCCAGGGGAGGACACATCCCCGCCGCGCCGGCGCAGCGAGAGCCAGGCTCTCATCCGCCTGCAGCGGGAATCCACCGATTCCATCTCCGACATCGATGGGCCGGACGTGGAGCCGCTCTCCCCCATGACGACGATGGCCAAGAAACGCACCCGCGCGTGGCTGCCGTGGGTGCTGATCCTGCTGGCCCTCCTGGTGGGCCTGTTTTTCTGGATCCGGCATTTTTCCCGCGCCTCCGGCACCCGAACCCTTCCGGATGCGGCACAGAACGACGATTCCAGCGACACGACAGAGAAAGGAGAATGAACATGACGCGCAAGAAATTTTTCACGTGGGCTACGGTGGCTTTTCTCGGATTCTCATCCCTGGGATGCGGCTACATCCTCTATCCGCAGCGGCGAAACGCCAATGCCCGGGGCGGGCAACTCGACGTCGCCGTCGTGATCATGGATGTGCTCTGGCTCATCCCTGGCATCCTGCCGGGCGTATTCGCCCTGGTCTGGGACGGCATCCACGGCTCGTGGTACGTCTCCGGAAGCGAATCCCCCATGCTGGGCCAGAATCCGCAGCCCGTCCCGCATCTCTCGGCGCAGCGCCCCTTCGAGATCCGCAATTCGGCCGCCGAGATGCCCCGCCTGCACCTGCGCGACGCCGCTGGCCGCATCCACACGTTGCCGGTGGTGAGCCTCGCACATGGCCGCACCGTGGTCGCCATGCCCGCCCAGGCCGCGAAGGGCAGCGCCACGATCCTGGTGGAACAGGGCCAAAACACCCGCACGATTCCGGTCGTCATCGACTGACCCGAATCCGAATCCAGCAACAGGAGGCGCCAAGAGACGCTCCTGAAAACGACGGTTCGAGCGCATACGCCCCGCCATCCTTTGCGATCTACCGAAACGCCGAGAGACGCTCCTGAAAACGACGGTTCAAACCCGCATGCTGCTGGAACTATCCGGGAACGGACGGCACTGCCCGGTTGATTTCGGCGGGCCGTTGTACTATGCCCGCGCGCATGCAGACGCTGAGCCTCTACGAACTGGCCAACATCACCGACGGACGACTTCTGGGCGCCGGCAACGTCTTTTCCATCGGCTCCGTGACCATCGACAGCCGCCGTGTGGGCAGCCACGCCCTGTTCGTGGCGCTGAAGGGCGAACGCTTCGACGGGCATGATTTCGTGGATCACGCGTTTGCCAATGGCGCACAGGCAGCGCTGGTCTCGGACGTCTGGTTCAACCGGGTGAAGCCGCCCGTCACCGACCGCACCTGGGTGGTGGTGGAAGATACCCTGAAGGCGCTGCAGGCGCTGGGACGCTGGTGGCGCGGCATCTTTCCCGGCCTGGTGGTGGCCGTGACCGGCTCCAACGGCAAAACCATCGTCAAGGACGCACTCGTGGAACTGCTGGCGCCGGCCGTTCCCTGCGCCGGCAGCGTGGGGTCCTGGAACAGCCAGATGGGCGTTCCCCTGGCCCTGCTCCAGATGCCCCTGGACGTCCAGACCTGGGTCTGCGAGGCCGGCGTCTCCCGCATTGGCGAGATGGACCCGCTCGAGCGCATCCTCCGGCCGAACTTCGGCATCCTCACGAACGTGGGCATGGCGCACATCGCGGGCTTCGGAAGCCGGGAAGCCATCGCCCGGGAAAAGATGCGCCTGTTTTCGGGCATTTCCGAAAACGGCTGGGTGCTCGTGCCGGCGGGGGAGCCCCTGCTCGCCCCCCTGCTGGATTCCCTGCGCTGCCGGGTCTACCGGGTGGGAGGCGCCGCATCCAGCGCCGGCATCCCCTGCCTGACGGAAGTCCATCCCGGTCCCGGCGCCCTCTTCGGCCGCCTCTGCTTTCCCGACGGCGGCATGCACGTGGTCGGATTGCCGACGCTGAGCCGGGAACTGGTCTGCGACCTGGAAATGGCCATCGCCGCCGCCTGGCTCCTGGGAACCCCGCCGGAAGACATCGTGCGCGGAATCCCGGCCCTGCGCATGGGCCCCACCCGCATGGAAATCTGGCGTTCCCCGTTCGGTGCGACGCTCATCAACGATGCCTGCTCATCGGATCCCATCTCCGTGGAATCCGCCCTGCGCACCCTGAACAGTGTCGCCAGCGGTCCGGGCCGCAAGATCTTCGTGTTCGGAGGCATGCGGGAACTGGGCGAGCAGAGCCTGCAGGCGCACGCCCACATCGGGGAACTGGCGGCCCGTCACGGCGTGGACTGGCTGATCCTGCCCGAAAGCCCGCCGCTGGACGAAACCGCGCAGGCATTCGAACGCCACGCGCCCGCCGGGCTCGTGCTCCGGTACGCCAAAAGCCGCGAATTGACGGCGCTCCTGCAGAACCGGGTGGAAAGCAACGACACCCTCCTGTTCAAGGGGCCGCGCGGCAACGACATCGCCGCCGTGGCGCGCGAGGTGTTCGAGGCCATCGCCCCCAACCGGCTGGTGGTGGACCTGGAAGCCATCGCCGAAAACATCCGCATCTTCCGCCGTCTGGTCGGGCCGAACCGGCTCATCCTGGCCATGATCAAGGCACTGGGCTACGGCAGCGACATGCCGCGGCTCTCGCTCGAACTGGAACGCATGGGCGTGGACATGCTGGGCGTTTCCACGCCCGACGAGGGAACGCAGTTGCGCCGCCTGGGGTGCCGGGTGCCCATCCTGGTGATGATCGCGACCCCCGAGGAAGCCGGAAAAATCGTCCGGCACCGGCTCACGCCGGTCATCACGTCCGAAAACCTCGTGGACCCCGTGGCCCAGGAAGCCGCCCGGTGGGGCCGGGTAGTGGACGTCCACATCAAGGTGGACACCGGCATGGGGCGCATGGGCATCCTCCCCGAGCGGCTGGATGCCCTCCTCTCCCGCGTGATGTCCCATTCCTCCCTGCGCATCACGGGGCTCATGACGCACTTCGGATGCGCCGACGACCCGCGCGAGGACGCCCTCACGCGCGAACAGATGGCCCGCTTCGAACGCGCGCAGGCGCTTCTGCACAGGCGGGGGCTGCAGGACTTCGTCTCCCACGCGGCGGCCACGTCCGCGGCCATCCGCTTTCCGCAGGCGCATTACGACATGGTACGCATCGGGCTGGGACTCTACGGACTCTATCCCGGAGAAGCCGCACAAACGGTTCAACTGCGCATGGCCGTGGCGCTCGTGACCCGCATCGTCGACGTGCGGGAACCCGCTCCCGGTTCCCGGCTCGGATACGGCGGTACCTTCGTGGTCCCCGAAACAGGCGCCCGCATCGGACTCGTGCCGATGGGATACCACGACGGCATCCCCTGGACGCTGGGCAACCGGGGGCGGCTCTGGGTGGCCGGAAAGGAAGCGCCCATCGTGGGGCGGGTATCCATGGATTCGCTGATGCTGGACATCACCCATCTGCCGGAAGCCCAGCGCGGCAGCGATGTGCTGGTCTTCGGGCAACACGAGGGCACATGCGTGCGGCCCGAAGCCGTGGCGGCCGAAACGGGAACAATCGTCTACGAACTGCTCACGCGCATCGGTCCACGCGTACAGAGGATTTTCCGCGGGTGAGCGCCGCGCGCGAAAGCCATTCGGGCGCGATTCTGCGGTTGACTTTCCATTCTTTTTTGAGTAACGCATTGTCACTGTTCGATTTTCCGGAGGTGGAATGGTGCAGTTCCGATTCCTGTTCCTGTTGGTCCTCTCGATCGTCGCGGCATGCCAGGAGGAAAAGAGCCAGAAGGCGCCAGCCCCGGCGCCGGCTCCCGCGGCGCCCTCCACGCAGCCGCCCGCCCCGAAGCGCGAAAGGGATCATTCCGAATCCTGCCGGAAACTGGCGACAAAACTGGCACAGTGCAAGAAGGAAATCATCCATCAGGAATTCCGGACGGCCGCCGACGCCGTCGTTTCCTCCTGCAACACGACCCTGAAAGCCGAGGAGGAACGCTCCGACAGTTCCCTGAAACTGCTGGATCTCCTCCAGGAAAAAGCCGAGGCCGATTCCTGCCGTGGCTCGGTGAACGGCGACTGCTCCGTGTTCGTCAGTTGCCTCGTGACCCGCCGCCGCAATGAGGTGTGCCATCCCTCCCGGGCCGCGCTCATCCGCGTTTCCACGCAGGAAATCCAGGTCAACGGAAAGACGGCTGTGTTCGTCGCGGGAACCCGGATCGCCGGACAGCCCGAGGATGCGGAAGAAATCGCCCCCCTCGCGGACCGGATCGCGGAACTGAGAAAAACGGCCGCGTCTCCCCTGCAAACTGCCTGCATCAATGCGGATCCCGACGTGCCGTGGGTCGTGGTGGAGCGGGTTTCGCGCACGGCGCGGGGCGCCGGACTGACGCGCCAAGCCTTCATTTCCCAGCAGTTGACGCCGGAGAAGGTGGATGCCCTCCTGGAAACCGCGGCCAGTCCCTTGGACTGGACGCTTCCGGACGATCTGCTGCCCTGGGGCATTCCAGGCGCTACGGGCGAGAACGCCCCGGCGCCAGTCACCGTGCGCGTGACGGCCGGCGGCTATGACGTGCTCGTGGGCGGCAGGAGCCTGTGCCCGGCGCAAAACCGGCGCGGCATCCCGTGCATTCCCCGGGTGACCGTGGAGGGCCAGACCGTCCACAACCCAGTGGCGCTGCGCCAGTTCCTCTACGAAAACCATGTCCTTCCCTTCTGGAAGTCCCGCAACGCCAAACCGGGCGAAGCCCTCCCTTCGGCGGGCGAACTGTATCTGGGCGTGGCCGATCCTTCCATTCCCTACAAGGTGGTTACGGCCACGCTGGACGGATTGCGGCCGCTTCCCGCCAGCGCGCTCAAGGAATGGGGACTGCCGGAGGGCGCCGTCTGCCGGCTGGATGGCGACTGGCTGGCCCAGGGACGCGTGGAGCGCTTTTCGGGGGCGTGCCTGTATCCGGTAGTGTACGTGGCCTCTGCGGATGACCTGGCCGCAATGGAGCAAAACCCGGCCAATCCCTCCATTTCGGTGATGATGCCCGACAACCCCGACCCCATGAACGCACCGGCTTCCATGCTGGAGATTCCCCCTGATTCCGCAGGAGGCATCGGCGCCAGCGACAAGGGGCTCATCCCTCCCGGAGCGCCGCTGGAAGTGCGGCGCTGGCTCGGCCAGAAGAAATGGGCCATCGTGGCCTGCTTCCAGAAAGCCGGCGCCCGGGGCTTCGCCCACCAGGGCACGGTATCCGTAACCATGGAAATGAAGCAGGGCACGGCGCGGGTCCTGAGCATGGGAGGCTCGCTGGCGGCCATCCCCAGTTTCCTGCAATGCTGCCGGGAAACACTGCACCAGAAGACCGTGGGGACATCGGACGACACGCGCGCCTTCGAGACCCGATGGACGTTTTCCCTGCAGTTGAAGGGCGCCGCTTCCGAGTGATGCCGCAGCCGGCATCGCCTACCATCCGGATGCCGTGAAAAGTTGGAAGAAAGAGGATCGGGGAAGAATCAGGGACCGTAGATGGTGCCGAAATTCAGGTCCTGCCCCCAGTCGATGAAGGTGGTTTCCGATATCACTTCCGTCACACGCAGGGTATCCCCCACCTGGATGTTCTGGCAGTCCAGGCAATCCGTGATGTTGATGTAGCGGGACGAGCCGCCGGAAGCGAATGTGCCGGACGCATCGACATTCCCGGTAGTGGCGTCGAGCACCTCGAAATGGATTCCCGTCAGGCCTGCCGGAACGTCCTCATCCACCTCGAGCGTGGGAAAGCCCGGCATGTTCACGACGACCTGCGAAATCTCGTATTCCTTGGGACTGGCAATCCAGTTCCAGCCGGCATGCAGCCACAGCGCGCCGGTGGAGAAGAATCCGCCGATGCGCGGCAAATCCAGCACATACGTCAGTTGCCATTCGACTCCATACGGCGGGTCGAGCGTCGTAGCCGGCATGTCACCCTGGCTCAGGGAGCCGTTGTCGTCGGCGTCCACATATGTGAACGGCAGCGCTACCAGTTGGGTGAGCTCGAATCCGGCCCGGATGGGTGTGGTGATGCTCCATGCCGCCAACTGCGCCTCGTCCAGGACTTCCAGCGGATCATCGATGCTTCCACTGTAGACATCGCCCATGGCGGGAACATCCATCATCGGGGCCGCATGGGCGGGGTCGAAAATCAGGGTCCACGGATTGCCTCCTTCTTCGGCCATCTGCAGGAACAGGGGCGCATCCACGACATACAGGGCAACGCGCACGTTCGTCAGGGGCGTCTGCGCTGCACCCGTCACCTGCGGCACGCGCACGGGGGCCGACGTCACGAGCATGTCCTGGGCCATGGAGGCGTCTTCCCAGGGCATGGGCTGCGGACGGCCTCCCAGTTCCTCGAAGAAACGCCATCCCGCATGGGGAGAAGCAGGGTCCGCGGGCAGATAGAGGAACACCCCCGGCGTTCCGTGGGCGGCGATGATGTATTCGTCCGGGTCCCAGACGCCGTTCTCATTGGTGTCGTTGTAGAGGGCCGGCGGGAAATAGCCCGCATACACGCCCGCGTTGGCCTCGCGCAGCCACTCCATGGGGGGCACGATGGGCAGATGAACCGTAAAGGAGGCTTCTTCCTGGCTCATGTCTACCGCGACCGACCCGGGAAATTCGCCGAAAATGGAAGGGGGTTCATCGATCACATTGATACCGAAAACACCCACACGCGGATGCGTGATTTCCGGGAACGACATGCCGATGGCAATGGTCCCCCCGATGGCGGGCCCCAGAAGGGCGACTTCTGCCGAAAGAAATTCCTCGATGCCCGCGAGTTCGAAATCCAGGCGGTACTGATCGGCCCGGGCCGTCACGGCCGAAAGTTCCACGACCCCCTGGTCGTTGGTCACCATCTCGCCAGGCGTGACCTCGAGCCCATTGTCCATGGCCTGCCATACCAGTTCGGCCCCAGCCACATCCCCGGCCTCGTCGGTCAGGTGCAAACGCAGGGGAAACGTGCCCTGCTGGGCCGTATAGACCGGCGTTCCCGAAAGTTCCAGGGTGAGCGTGGCGCCGAAATGCACACTGACCGGTTCCGCCAGCTGAATGGGAACAGCCGCGTCGTTCTTGCCGGCCTTGACGTAGAAGGCCGTGATCTCCACATCCTCGATGTGGTGCGAAATCAATTCGAACACGGATTTTCCTTCCACATCCGTGATCTTTTGCGCTTCGTCCATGGCCACGTTTTCAGAGGAAGAACTCAAATACACGGTGATACCGGAAAGCGGCTTGTCCTGCACATCCTTCACCGTGATGGTCGCCTGCACCACGAAGGCATGACGCGTGGTGTCATAGCGCACCGGCCCGACTTCCAGCGTGGAAAGTTCCGGAGAAACGGCAGCCTTGGAGTTGCCCGATGAATCATCACAAGCCGTCAGCGCGAAGAATGAAAGCAAGGGCAGCGACAGAAGAAAAAGAAATTTTCGCATTGTTCGTCTCCTTTCCAGAAATGCACTCGTTCTTTTTAACCTGACGAAAGATAGCACCCGGCAGAAGAAATGCAAATGAGGGGCAATGCGCGCCCTCGCGAATCCGCGCAGGAAACGCCGAACGTTTCCGCCTTGGTCAGGGCGCCGTTTCCACGGGCAACGCGCTGGATGCCGTGGATGCATTTCCGAGTTGACCGGAAGCGTTGTATCCCCAGCATCCAATGCGGCCCTGCCGCAAGACGCAGGTGTGATAGCCGCCAGCCGTGAGCGCATCCGCATCGTTGACGCCGGAAACGGCCACAGAGGTGGTTCGGTTGGTGGTGGAGCCGTCTCCGAGTTGCCCATAGCCGTTGTAACCCCAGCAGCGCATGGATCGGTCCGTCAGAATGACGCAGGTATGATAACTGCCAGCCGCGATCGTGGTGGCCGTCGTGATGCCGGTTACCGCCACGGGAGCATGACGGTTGTTGGTGGAGTTGTCCCCCAATTGCCCATAGTTGTTCAGTCCCCAGCAGCGCATGGAATGGTCCGCCAGGACGGCACACGTATGACGGATTCCGGCCGCGAGCGCGGTGGCTGTCGTGATGCCGGTTACCGCCACGGGGGTGGTCCGGTTGGTGGTGGAGTTGTCCCCAAGTTGACCGTAGTTGTTGAGCCCCCAGCAGCGCATGGATCGGTCCGTCAGAATGGCGCAGGTATGCTGTTCCCCGGCGGCCAGCGAAGTCACGCCGGACAGACCGGAGACGGCCACGGGCGTAAGGCGGCTGGTGGTGGAGTTGTCCCCGATCTGGCCATAGCCATTGTACCCCCAGCAGCGCACGGTCTGGTCGTTCAGGAGGACGCAATTGTGATATCCACCGGCCGTAATGGCCGCGACGTCGGACAGTCCGGCGATGGCCGTGGGGAAGGGCCGCAGAGTCAGGATCGTGCCGTCCCCGATCTGCCCGTGGTGGTTCCAACCCCAGCAGCGCACGGAACGGTCGGCCAACAGCGCGCACGTGTGATAGTAGCCGGCCGAAACGGACAGGACCGCATTGACGCCCACCAGGGAAACCGGTGTGAGCCGAACGTTGCCGAAGGCGCCATCACCCACCTGCCCATACCCGTTCTCGCCCCAGCAGCGCAGGCTCTGGTCGTCGAGCCGGGCGCAGGAATGATAGAACCCGGCACTCGCCTGCACGGCCTGCCGGCAACCGGATTCATCGACGCCACAGGCGACGGAGCAGCCCAGTTCCCCCGTGAAATGGCCCAGCCCCCGGCAACTCTGCCCGGCGGGCGGCGCACCATCGCATTCTTCCCCTGGTTCCGGCCGGGCGTTGCCGCAGCGCCAGCAGACGTCCAGGTCGAAACGGCAGTTCGGCGTGCAGGCCAGGGCTCCCCCGGTGAAACCCAAAGTTTCGCAAGACTGCTCGTCCAGATCCGGCCCATCGCATTCCTCGCCCGGATCCCGCTGGGCATTGCCGCAGGCATTGCACCCCGAAACGTCCAGTCCACAGGCGGCCGTGCAGCGCAATTCTCCCCCTGCGTACCCCAGATCCGCGCAGGTCTTCCCGCCCAGTTCCGTCCCGTCGCAGGTTTCCCCGGGTTCCAGAAGGCCGTTGCCGCAGGCATTGCACCCCGAAACGTCCAGTTCACAGGCGGCCGTGCAACGCAATTCTCCCCCTGCGTACCCCAGATCCGCGCAGGTCCTCCCGCCCAGTTCCGTCCCATCGCAGGCTTCCCCGGGATCCAGAAGGCCGTTGCCGCAATCATGGCAGCCCGATACATCCAGTTCACAGGCTTTTGTGCAGCGCAACTCACCGCCCGCATGCCCCAGCCCCGCGCAGGTCAGATGGCCCAGGTCTGTCCCATCGCAGGGTTCCAGCCCTTCGCGCACGCCGTTTCCGCAGACGGGCAGAGGACAATCCGCTTCGATCATACCCCTCGAATCGAACAGGCAGCCCGCAAGCAAAAAAGCCATCACCCCGATTCCACCCGCGAAAATCCATGTCTTCATGCTGCAAATCCTGGAAAAACACATCCTCTTCGCAACAAGCCTAGCATGCCAGAAAATCCGGCATTTGCCATCCTTTTTTTGCTTTATCACCCCAGGATTTTCCATGGGTTACCGCGCACGCCCGACCGCACGCCTTCCCACTCACTCTTCCGCAAAGTAATCGGTATCGATGCGCTTGAGCGTATAGGTGGTCATCGTGGTCACCCCGACGTCGAAATCGATCATGAGACTGGCCAGCGTTTCGCCATCGATGAGCACGATCTTGAGGTCGATGCCGGCCACGTAGTCGACGGCATCCTTCGTGAAGGACGACGTGGTGATGAAGACTCCCTTCCTGGCCCGCTGACCCGTCAGCGCACCCACGAACTTCTGTATTTCGGGGCGCCCCACCACGCCATCCCAGCGCTTGGCCTGCAGATAGATGACGTCGAGCCCCAGCCGGTCCTCCTTGATGATGCCGTCGATGCCGCCGTCCCCGCTCTTCCCCAGCGCGCGGCCGGCATCCTGCATGGAGCCGCCATACCCCATGCGCAGCAGGACGTCCACCACGACCTTCTCGAAAAATGCGGGTGAGCAGGACTTCAACTGGGCCAGAAGTTCAGCGGCCAGCCGGGACCGCAAAACCTGGTAGGTCTTCTCCAGGCGCTCCTCCCCGGTTTCGGGAACCCCCTCCTGCACCGGCAAGGGCACATCTTCCCCCCGCAGTTGCAGCGTCATGAACTGCCGGAATTCAGGAAAGCGCGACAGCAGGGCGTTGTCGATGCGCTCCGGATTCTCGGCCAGCACCTGGCGGCCGCGCTCCGTGATGCGGTGCACGGCCCGGCGGACCTGCTTGATCAGTCCCGCCTTCTTGAGGTAGGTGCGGGCCCAGCCGGCCCGGTTTTCCAGCACGGGCTGGGTGCCGGATGGAAGCATTTGGCGGCGCTCCTCCTCGGTCACCCGGAATTCCCGGGCCATGGCCTCCACGTGTTCCGAAGCGGTGTGTTCCTTGCCGTCCGCAAAGAAACGAAGGGTGGGCAGCATCAGCGTCTGGTAATCCGGCAGCATGGCAGACTCCCGGCGTAGCGTATGCCTTCCTCTTCCGGGCGTCAATGCCCGGCCGCGCGTGCGTAAACGGACTTTCGCAATCCCACGGCGCCTGCCGGCCGTAACTGCGGCACCGGAAAGGGATCCCGCTGCGGTTCGACCCAGTCTCAGGCGCCGGCATCCAGGCCGCAAGATTGCGTTTGCGCGCAGCCACCGCGTGGGTATAATGCCCCGACCGCATCGGGCGCTCCTTTTTCCCGCGCGGGGAGATGCCGATCGTGACGTTTCTCCTTCTGACCCTGCTGGTGATTTCCGCCATCGTGATGCTCATCATGGGGTGGATGCTCGTGCATCGCCCGCAGGAGATGCCCGCCGAACGGCCGGGAATCCAGACAAACGAACGCGAATCCCCAGCAGAAAAGGCCCCGGGCGTCACTGCGCCCGATGCCGCCCGGCCTTCTCCGGCGCAGGAGAATGCGGCCCCCCAGCCTTTTTCCGCCCCCCCTCTGCTGGATGTGCTCGACGCTTCCCACCGCGCCTTCCTGCACATCGATTCCGGCCATCGCATCGACTGGGCCAACGATGCCGCCCGGGTGCTCTTTTCCCTTTCGGCCCTTCCTGCGAAGGCTTCCGGCGTGATTCCCGAGTACGAGGCCGTCGCCCAGTCCGCTTCCATCGAGGTGCTCAAGACCCCCGACAGTTTCGACGGGATCTACCGGTTCATCCGCACGCCGGATACGCAGAAGGGCGGCTTCTGGCTGGAGGCCGAGGAAATCGCCAACGTTTCGGCCTACCTGGAGAATTCCCGCGAGATCCGCCTTTCCACGGATCCCGGCCGCTCTCCCGCCCCCCCGGTGACGAGCAACACCTACGACGAGTTGCGCTTCGAGATGTGGCGCATGTTCTCACAGGACCCGCCGGAAAACCGCAACGGCATCTTCAAACTGCTCAGCCTTTTGGGTTCCGGCATCGGGGTGAGCCGCGCCAGTTTCTATGAAATGCAGCCCGACCAGAGCCTCATCTGCCAGATCGAATGGTGTGCCACGGAGGAGATGAAGCCCAGCGTGGGACTCGTGCTTTTGCCCTTCATCGTCAAGCCGTTTCTGACCGAAAACTTCTACGTCTGTACGCCGCAGACGGTCCTGCAGGCCATGCCGAGCATGGTGCGCCCGCTGGCCAACCCCATCGTCTGGGGCATCTACCACACGTACAACCTGGAACTGGTCATCGCCTGCCCCATCAAACTGGAAAACGACTTCGAGGGCGCGCTGATGCTGAGCGTGTGCAAGGGCCACCCCGAGGTCGGCAAGTTCACGCGGATTTCCCCGGAACTCAAGGCCCTGCTGGAGGACGCCCGGCAACTGATCGGCCACACGGTGTACCGCCTGCGCATCGAGGAGAGCCGCAAGCGCGCCCTGGACGCCCTGCGCGAAAGCGAAAACAAGTACCGCAGCATCTTCGAAAGCCTCCACGACGTGTACTACCGCACCGATCTGGGCGGGCGCATCATCATGATTTCACCATCCTGCCGGCGGGTGTTCGGATACGACCCGGAGGAACTGATCGGGCGCAACCTGCTGCAGGATTTCTATGTGGAGCGCGAGAAGCGCCTGGAATTCCTGGAAAAGCTCGACGCCCAGGGTCGCGTGATGGAATTCGAGGCGCGCATGCGCACCAAGGATGGCAGCGAAATCTGGGTGTCCACCAACGCCAACTACTTCGTCGAGGAGAACAACGCCATCGGCGGCATCGAGGGAATCCTGCGCGACATCACCGAGCGCAAGAACCTGGAGGATCAACTCATCCGGGCCGAGCGCATGGCGGCCGTGGGCACGCTGGCCGGCGGCGTGGCGCACGAGTTCAACAACATCAACCTGGCCATCCTGGGCTATGCCGAACTGGGCCTGATGCGCCCCGACCTGGAAGAGGAGACGGCGCACTACCTGCAGGTCATCCGCAAGAGCGCCCTGCGCGCCAAGAACATCACCTCCAACCTGCTCACGTTCGCGGGCAGCACGATGGGCAAGGTCTCGTTCGCCAACGTGGCCGCCGTGCTCGACGACACGCTCCAGATGATCCGCCACGAACTGGCCAACTCGGGCATCACCATCGAGAAGGACTACGAGGAAGTTCCCGACTGCCTCATGGACACGTCGCAGATCGGGCAGGTCTTCCTCAACATGATCATCAATGCCCAGCATGCGCTCATCGACCGGCCCGAGAAGAAGATCGTCCTGCGCATCCGTCATGAAAACGACTTCGTGTGCGTGTCCATCTCCGATACGGGCTGCGGCATTCCGCCCGAGCACATGAAGCGGATCTTCAGCCCGTTCTTCACGACCAAGGGCGAGCATGCCCAGGGCGACACCCCCATGGCCCGCGTCAAGGGAACGGGCCTGGGCTTAAGCGTGAGCCATTCCATCGTGCTCAACCACCGCGGCACCATCGAGGTGGCGAGCCGCCTGGGCGAGGGCACCACCTTCACCGTGAAACTGCCGGCCTCGCAGGTGCGCCGCGCCAACGACTCGGCCCCCGCGCAGACCGTCTTCGTCCCGCTGATGAAACTGCGCGTGCTCATCCTCGACGACGAGCTCGACCTGCGCGAACTCCTGGCCAACTACCTGCACAAGCAGGGACACGAGGTCGCGCACACCGACGACGGGAAAGAAGCCCTGCAGATGCTGCGCAAGGAGCGCTATGACGTGGTGCTGGTGGATTTGCAGATGCCCGCCATGAGCGGCCAGGAATTCATCGCCCAGGCAGCAGCGCTCCCGGCCCGCCAGCGCCCCCGCGTGGTGGTCATCAGCGGCCAGGATCCGGTGGATCCCGCCCTGCGGGAGCAGGCCTCGGCCGTACTGCTCAAGCCCTTCCGCCTGACGGAAATCGCCCACGCCATCTCGGACGCCATCCTCAAGCCCGCCCAATCCCCGTGAAGGGGCCGCTCTTCATGCCGTCTCTTTCGCGGCCAATGTTGTCAACATGAAATATTTTTCGTCCTGAAACCGCTGAACTGGCCCTTCTCACAAAGGAAAATCGCTCCTCCGGCGAAGTTCGAATCCCGGATGCTGTAAAAAAAATCGAGTCCACGGGCCCGTGCGTGGGCGGATTGCGAGCGTCCGTTGTCCGGGCCGGACCGCCGGCTGGCGTCCAAAACCCCCGGCGCCCGGTTGACTTCCCCTGCCGGCACGGGATAGCGTACGGGCGCGGGGGTGCCTCATGAAAATGTCGCGAATCGCATGGATGTTCTGGCTCTTGCTCTTGGGGTTCGCTTCGTGCGACGACGGTTCGTCCAGGAACAGCACGAACGCGAACAATGAAAACAACACGGCCAACAACGGCAACAACACCAACAACAACGCGAACAACCACGTCGATCCGCAACTGGTCCGCATCGACGTGACGCCGGAAACGGCCACGCTCGAGGTGGGCCAGAGCCTGGCGCTGACGGCGACGGGAACGTACGACGACGGCTCCTCGCGCGAACTCACGGCCGAAGCCGTCTGGATATCCGATGTCCGCGCCGTGGCCGGCGTGGATGCCGAAGGACGGGTCACGGCGCTCGGTCCCGGCACGGCGCTCGTCACGGCCGAAGTCGGGGGAATCTCCGGCTCGGCCCGCATCGAGGTGCTCCCCGAACTGGCCGATCCCGCGCACGAGCGGGAATTCCGCGCGGCGTGGGTGGCCACGGTGTGGGGCATCAACTTTCCCTCCTCCACCTCCTCCGTTTCCGCGCAGCAGGCGGAACTGCTCGACATCCTGGACGCGCTCGCCCGCTACGGCTTCAACGCCGTGGTGTTCCAGGTGCGCCCCGAGGGCGATGCCTTCTACGCCTCGACGCTCGAGCCCTGGAGCCGGTTTCTCACGGGCACCATGGGACAGGACCCCGGCTGGGATCCCCTGGATTTCCTCATCACCGAGGCGCACGCCCGCAACATCGAGGTGCATGCCTGGCTCAATCCCTACCGCGCGCTGGTGAACCGCAGCATCCAGCCGCCCGCGAACCACGTTTCGCGCCGCTTTCCCCAGTACGCCTATCCCTGGGGAGACAGCCTGCTGTGGATGGATCCGGGCGCCGTGCCGGTGCGCGATCACATCATCGATGTGATCATGGACATCGTGAGCCGCTACGACGTCGACGGCATCCATTTCGACGACTATTTCTATCCGTGGCCGGCCACGGGCTACACCTTCCCGGACGATCCCCTGTACCAGGACTACCTGGCCGCGGGCGGCACGATGGGCAAGGCCGACTGGCGCCGCCACAACGTGGACGAGATGGTCCGTCTCGTGGGCGAGGAAATCGCCGCGCTCAAGCCGTACGTGCGCTTCGGCGTGGGACCGTTCGGCATCTGGAAGTCGGGAGAACCACCGGGCGTGACCGGCACCAGCCAGTACGACGTCCTGTACTCCGATCCGAAGAAATGGATCCAGGAAGGCTACGTGGACTACATCGCGCCGCAACTGTACTGGCCCACCACGTCCAGCGGCCAGCCCTACGAGCCGCTTTTGACCTGGTGGGCGGGGCTTTCCCCGGACCGCTACATCTTCGCGGGCAACGCCCTGTACCAACTCGGCAGTTCCTCCTCCTGGACGGTGAACGAATTCCGCCAGGAAGTGCAGATCGCGCGCGACCTGCGGCCCCGGGTGATGGGCAACGTCTTCTACCACGTGAACAACATCCGGACCGACGCTTCCGGCGTGGCCACGATGCTGCACGACGAGTTCTATGCCGTCCCCGCGCTCACCCCGCCGGTGGTGGCCGCCCTGGGCGACGTGCCCGCCTGGCCGCAGGTGCAGGTGGATGGCAGCCGGGTGCGCATGTCCCACGCCGCGCCCGACACCCTGCGCGCATGGGTCGTCTACGCCGATGACGGCGGCGCATGGCGGCTCGAGCGCATCGTGCCCGCCGCGCAGACGGAATTCGACCTGCCCTCCGGGCGCTTCGCCATCTCGGCCGCCAGCCTGGGCAACGTGGAAAGCCGGGCCGTGGTGGTGACGATTCCCTAGCGTCCAGATTCAGTGACGATCCGGCGCCAGGGTTGCGCGATTTGTTTATTTATTTAGAGATGATCCGGCGTCATGTTTGCCGCCTCGAGAGGGGGGGATTTCTTGCGGCGGCGCGCGGGGGTGCGTACACTGCGTGCCTGTCATGGGACGCGCGCTCGCACACCGCTTCCTTTCCGCGTTTCTCGCGCTTTCGGGCGTGGTGGTGCTGGTGTTCTTCATGATTCACGCCATCCCGGGCGACCCCGTGGACAACCTGCTCGGGGAACAGGTGCAGGCCGCCGACAAGGAAGCCTTCCGCCGCCGGCTCCACCTGGACGAGCCGCTGCACCGGCAGTTCGTGCGCTATCTCGGCCACATCGCGGACGGCTCCCTGGGCCGCACCTACATGAATCCGGACGTCACGGTGGCGCGGCGCATCGGGGAAGTGCTGCCCCATACGCTGGAACTGGCCGTCTTCGCGCTGGCCTTCGCGCTGGCGCTGGCCATTCCCCTGGGCGTGGCGGCCGCCGTGCGCCGTGGCACCTGGGTGGACACGCTGGCCATGACCGCTGCCGTGGCGGGCGTTTCCATGCCGGCCGTGTGGGTGGGGCCGCTCCTGATCTACCTGTTCGTGGTGAAGTGGCCGCTCCTGCCGCCGCCGGGCAGCCCCTACGCCGGCGCGGCGGGCCTGATACTGCCTTCCGTCACGCTGGGGCTGGCGCTTTGCGCCATGCTCGCGCGCATGATGCGCTCCTCCATGGCGCGCCAACTCGGAGAGGACTACGTGCGCACCGCCCGCGCCAAGGGGCTCTCCGAGGCCCGGGTGCTGTTCGTGCACGCCCTGCGCAACGCGCTCATCCCGGTGGCCACGGTGGCCGGCATGCAGTTCGGCGCCCTGCTCTCCGGGGCCGTCATCGTGGAGAAGATCTACGCGCGCCCCGGCATCGGCACGCTGCTTCTGCGGGCCATCCTGCAGCGCGATTACCCGCTGGTGCAGGGCACCGTGCTGGTGGTGGCGCTGCTGGTGGTGATCGTGACCCAGTTGACCGATCTGCTCTACGCGCTCATCGACCCGCGCCTGCGCGCCGGCGCGGGAGGGGTTTCGCCATGAGCCTCTCCGGCCGCATCGGAGCGGTCCTGATGGGCGCTTTCCTGCTCGTGGCGCTCTTCGGGCCCGCGCTGGCGCCGCAAGATCCCGGCCGCATGGATCTGGCCCATGCATTTGCGGCGCCTTCCGCGGCGCATCCCCTGGGCACGGACGAGAACGGCGCCGACGTGCTCTCGGGGGTGCTCGCCGGCGCGCGCACGGGATTCGGCATCGCCTTCGTGACCGTGCTGTGCGGGTTCGTGCTCGGCGGGCTCGCCGGCGCCTTCGCAGGCACGTTCGGCGGTTTGTGGGAACTTCTGCTCATGCGGCTGGTGGACGTGGTGTTCTCGTTTCCCGGCCTGCTGCTCAACCTCTTCATCCTGTCGCTCGTGAAGACCCCGTCCACGGGCCATCTGGTGTTCGCGCTGGCGATGACGTCCTGGGCCGGCTTCGCGCGGGTGGCGCGCGGGCAGGCGCTCGAACTGCGGCAGCGCGAGTTCATCGTCGCCGCCCGGGCCCTGGGCGCCTCCCCCGCACGCATCCTCTTTGCGCACATCCTGCCCAACATCCTGCCGCCGCTCATCGTGCAGGCCAGTTTCGCCTTCGCTTCCTACCTGCTGGTGGAGGCCGGCCTGAGTTTCCTTGGCATCGCTCCTCTCACGGTTTCCTGGGGCCAGTTGATCGCCCAGGGCAGCCGCTACCTGCTCGTGGCGCCGCATCTGGCGCTCTTTCCGGGCGCCTGCCTGGGCCTGTGCGTGCTGGGAGCGAACCTGCTCGGAGACGGACTGCGCGACCTCTGGGACCGCAACCTGTCCTCTTGAGGCGCCAAACATGGCGCCGGATCGTCACTCGATAAACCGCGCCAACCGTGGCGCCGGGTCGTCACTCGATAAACCGCGGCAACCGTGGCGCCGGGTCGTTCACTGGATAAATGCAGAGACAGAGACAGAGGCGGAGGCAGGGGCGTGAAGCCGGACTGCAGGGGAAGTGAGCCGCAGGGGTGGCGGCGGTGGGGGCCCCCCGTCCAGCCGCGTCAAGCGGTGGCGGGGGTGACCGGCGACAGGACCCCGCAGGCGAACGCCCTCTTGAGGCGGCAACCCTGCCGCCGAATCGTCACTCGATAAATCGCAACACTGCCGCCGGAGCGCAACTCGATAAATCGCAACTCTGCCGCCGGATCGTCACTCGATAAATCGCAACCGTCGCGGCGGGTCGACACTCGATAAAGCAAAACTGTCGCCGCGGCTCGACCCTCGATAAAGCGCGGCAACTGTCGCGCGGGGGCGCTCTCTGGAAAAACTCAGACACAGAGACAGAG
>CAZEZP010000036.1:0-8164 GCA_964516435.1 uncultured Kofleriaceae bacterium
AAGTTTCATGTACACGTTGTTTTTTTATAAATAACACGACAACCGAGGAGTTCTAAACAGTGTAGCTCGGCGGCATCGTCTGGTGTGTATAGGAGACAGGAGTGGGGCGGGACCCGCCAGGAAGCCGGGCCGAGCCAGCGCCGGGGCGTTCCTAGCGGCACGAAGGTTTCTGCTTATCCGCGGATTGCGGCGAGGGTGTCATCCGCCAGATGGCGGGTCTGGGCGTCGGCCGCGGCCGCAGCCGCCTCGCTGAAGCGGCGTTCCTGGGCCAGGGCGGCCGCCTGCGCGCGTTCCTTTTCCAGTCCGTGCGGCAGGGCGTAGAAGGGTACGGCGAAAAGGGCGCCAGCCAGGGAAAGGATGCCCAGGGACCAGAAAACGGCGGGCCGCGCCACGAGTTTCGGGGGTGCCTCGTCGCCGTGGTAGTGCTGGGCCGCGAGCACGCCGAGGATGACGGCCAGCGGCAGCGCGGTGCCGGGGAATTCCAGGTTGAAGTCGAACAGGTTCTGCAGGATCAGGGTGGATGCGGCCGCGAGCAGGCCGGCCTTCCATGCGCGCATGCGGATATGGCGCAGATAGCGCGCCAGCAGGAAGGCTCCGCCGGCGAAGAATATCCCGGCCGCGAGCAGGCCGTAATCGGAGGCGAACTGCAGCACGATGTTTTCCGCATAGTCCAGGTGCACCCGGTCCGGCAGGGCGTGGTAGTGGGGATACACCGAGGAGAATGCGCCCGGCCCTGTGCCGGTCCACGCGTGATCGCGCACCAGGGGCCAGACGTTTTCCCACATCCGGATCTTGACGTCCTCGTCCAGTCCGGACGGGCTCTGCAGGAAGGGGGCCACGAAGAAATCCATCAGGGGAATGGCCACGAGCAGTCCCACGAGCGTGAGGAATATGGCCGTGCCGGAACCGGCGCCGTCGCGTGCGAACCGGGAAAAGACGCGCCAGAGGAGGACACCGGCGCCCAGGGCTGCGATGCCGGCGCGCGAGCCGGTCCAGAGCACGGCCAGAAACGGCAGTGCGGCGGCGGCCAGTGTGAAAGCGCGCAGGCGCGAGCCGGGTTCGGCGATGCCCAGGGAGAGCAGCACGAAGAAGATGAAAGCGTAATAGCCGGCCGCGTGGTTGGAGTTCACGAAGGGCACGAAGAACGAGGCGGTGTTTTGCGGCGCGTACAGGCCGTACATGCGCGATACGCCCGCGAAATGGTGGAAGAAGGCCACAGCCGCCAGCAGGGCGCCGCCGAATGCCACGATTTGCACCATGCGCTGGGTGTAGGTCCCCTGCCGTGTGACCTGGTAGGCCGCGAACAGGAGGCCGGCGATGGAGAGGGTTTCGAACGCTTCCAGCAGGGCCGCGGGGGGATCATAGGCCAGCGGGGAGAAATCGTGCCCCAGCCGCGTGCGCAGATCGGCCAGGTGCGGCGAGGGGTATTCGAGCCAGGAGACGGGAAGCGGGATGCATTGCAATAGTGCAACGAGAAATGCAATCAGATAGAGGACGAAAAGCAGTGGAAACGAGATGCGCCGGTGCCGGGTGCGGGCGCCCGCCACGGCCAGGAGGAAGAGCCCGAGGCCGCCGAAGATCAGGGCCGTGCGGGTCAGGGGATGGACGGAGCCCATGAGGGCGGGGGCGGCCACTGCGAAAAGCCCCACGCCATGCGCCAGAAGGGCGTGGATGCGGTTTTCACCCATGGCGCTCCTCCGTTTTCGATTGGATGCCAGCCGGATGCCGGGGGGAGGTCACAGCGTCTTCTCCCGGACGATGATGATATCCCCGGGCAGAATGAAGAAGTTGGAGAGCTTGCCCTCGATGATGTCGGGGATGGACACGCGCATGCGCAGTTGCCGGCCGTTGGCGTTGCGCAGGATCGTCACTTCCCTGTCGTCCGCGCTGGAATTCATGCCGCCGGCCTTGGCCAAGGCCTCGAGCACCGTGATGTTGGGCACGTACGGGTAGGTCATCGGGTTCTTGACCGCGCCGAACACGGTGAACTGCTGGTTCTGGGCCGATTTCAGGGTGACCGACAGCATGGGATTGCGGAAATAGCCTTCCTTGAGCCGGGCAATGAGGATTTCGTTGATTTCCGCCACCTGCTTGCCGGAGACCACGACCTTGCCGATGTAGGGGTACATGATAGCCCCGTCGGAATCCACGATGAAGTCGCCGGACGGCAGGCGGCTGGTGAAGGACGTGATGGTGAGCACGTCGTCGGGCCCCACGAGGCGCGGCGGCGGGGTGACCCGGAACGGGCCGTCGTCGGGCTTGGGTGTGGAGGAGGCGAATGGGTTGCTCGTGCACCCGGCCAGCCAGAACGCGGCGGCGATCCACGGGAGAAAGAGCCGGAACCGGAGCATGCTAGAAGAACCAGGCCAGTTGCAAAAACAGTTCGTTCTTGGTGAACGAGGGGTTGTTGACGATGGTGAGCGGGAAACCCTGCCCCGGATTGGGGTTGGTGGGTGTGGTGGTGCGGTAAGGGGTCTGGTCGGTCATGAACCGGTAGGAGGCGCGCAGGATGAGGTCATTGCGCAGTTTGTACCCCAGTTGGAGGTTGGCGAAGACCACGTCGTCCACGCGGGTGTCGTCTCCCGTGGCACCATCGGCATGCACCACGCCTGCGAATACGATATGGCGGTATCCGGCCTGCCCGGTGAGCAGCATGCGCTCGCCGAACGGCAGGGTGGCGCCAGCGGTGAAGTTGTGTTCATCGCTATAAGATCCCAGCAGGGAATCATTGAAAGTGTGCTCGTATTGCAATGCAATTTTCAATCGTGCGGACACCGCATATTGCAATCCTGCAAAGGCCAACCACGTGCTGGGGGAGGGGCCGGAGTTATAGAAACCCCAGCCGTAGCCGCCGCCCAGGCTGATGGCCACGTTGGTGCCCCACAGTGGCGTCGAGATGCCGCCGGACGCCTTGACCGGCATGCTGTCGCGCACGCCGCCGTTCTCGAAATAGGAGTTGATGTCGTAGGAGCCCACGAGCCAGAGCAGGGAATGCGGCAAAAACCGGTAGGACACGCGCGCCTGGAAGTTGTGTTCCATCTTGTTGGCGGAAGAGAGGTCGCTGTCCTCGAAATAGTACAGGCCGAAGTTGTAGCGGATGACGGTCTCGAAGAGTTCGTCGCCCGGCACGATGCGCATGAGCAGGCCCAACTGGTTCTGATCCCACGACATGGTGAACGTGTCGCGGACCATGTAGTGGGGCTCGGAATAGCGGTCGAAGATCTCGTATCCCTGCAGCGTGAAATGGGGATTGGGCATGTACA
Source organism: uncultured Kofleriaceae bacterium (assembly GCA_964516435.1). GTDB lineage: Bacteria > Myxococcota_A > Polyangia > HGW-17 > HGW-17 > HGW-17. The sequence continues at coordinate 3,264 of CAZEZP010000036.1, forward strand.
CGAACGTGCCCCCCAGATGGGCGCCGAAGCGGGGATCGTTGTAGATGCCGGACTTGTCCGGGCTGTAGAGTTGGCGGTAGGTGGCGTTCAGATCGATGCCGTAGTGGAACTTGCCGAAATCCCGCTTGGTTTCCATCATCTGGGGGGAGACGTAGCGGATTCCGGGAATGATGGCCATGGACAGGCCCGGCACAGCGGATTCGAACTGGGTCTCGGGCGTGGAGTCGTCCCCGGAGCCGTAGGAGATGTTGGTGTCGTAGCCGAACAGCCCCAGCACGTTGCCGGAGAAGCCGGGCCGGCTCTCCATCTGGGAATCGGTGGCGATCACCTTGACTTCGCGGGGCACCGGGATGAGCCCTTCCTGGGCGAGCGCCGCTGACGGGATGCCCGCGAGCAGCAGGAACGAAACGGCCAGAAGTCCGGGATATGCGAGAAAAAGACAGAAAACCCGTGAAAGTTTCATGGGGGATACGAATCCATTATTTGTACGGCGATGCATTCGGCCAGGTCATTTCCACCGACCAGTCCGGGTTCACGGGCATGTAGGAATTGTCGTTCCCCAGCGGATGGTCCAGAATGACGGGGGCAGAATCGGGATCGAACGGCACCTCGTCCGGATGGGACGCCTTGAGTTCGAACCCCTCGCCGGAAGAAAATTGCTCGTCACCGATGCAGCGGCCTGCTTCCATGACGGATTCCTCGATGTTGGAGTCGATCACGCGCACCTTCTGGAGAAGGAGCTCCATGCGGTCCGCGTTGACGGTCCCGCGCATGCCCTGCTTCATGTCGGCAACCGTGGCGCGGCCTTCATCGATGCCGAACTGCACGTCCTTGAGCTTGGGCTCGATGCAGTTCTGTCGAATGACGTTCTTGGTTTTCTTGGCGGCCGCCAGCAGTTGCTGCACGGTCTTGAGCTTGCCATCCCACGTTCCGGACATCCGGTTGGCTTCGTCCAGGCATTCCTGGGGAGAGAGCTTGCGCGCGGGAGCATCTGCCGCTTCCTGGCGCTGGATGAGGGCAGACACGGTACGGGCGGGCATGACGGAGGAGCCGGCGGCGGGCAGGGCGCCTGCGACGAGCAGCAGGGCGAACCAGCCACCCCTCACTGCGAAGACATGAAAGAAACCAGCCATGATCACCGACCTCTCTACAATAGAATGCCACGTACAGAGCACGGCATTTGTAACATTCGTTCCGGGAAAGTCAAGCAATAATTTTCTCCCTTCCAGGGTGAAGGGACGACTTTCCGCGGCCCAGGGAAGAGACAGCCGGACCGCGCGCCGGTTGCAGGCGTTCGGAAAATCGGGTTACGCCAAAAGCGGCGGCAGGTCAGCGAGGGGTGCCTGTCCGGATGCGCCGGTGGCGAGATCCTTCCAGGAAACCGTCTGGCGTTCCTTTTCGTCGGGTCCAAAGAACAGCACTCGGCCTACATGTTTCTTGTCGGCCCATTTCAGCGCCTTGCCGGCCCCCGAGATCTCCGGGTAGAGGTCGATGGCGATCCCCTGCGAGCGGAGGGCCGAAATCACATCCAAAGCCCAAAAAAGGACACTGGGATCCAGGATGACGGCCACGGCCTGCGCATGGCCGCCGGATGGCGCAAGCGCCTGCCTCTCCTCGAGCAGATCCAGCAGGCGTTCCAGGCCGAACGAGAATCCCACGGCCGGCACGGGCCGCCCCGAGAACATGCCGATGAGATTGTCGTAGCGGCCGCCGCCGCCGAAACTGGAGGGCGCCGGGGGAATGCGCAACTCGTAGATGAGGCCGGTGTAGTAGTCCAGGCCGCGCGCCAGGAGCGGATTCCATACGATGCGGCCGCCGCGCGGGGCGTCCCATTCCAGCACGCGGGCGATGTCCGAGAGCGCCCCCTGTCCTTCGGCGTCCACGAGTTCCGTGAAGGCGTCGGGCTGCGGGCGTTTCACCGAGAAACGCTCGAACCAGGCCGGCAGGTCGCGGCTGGCGGCGGAGAGGTTCTTCTCCTGCAGTTCCGCCAGGACGGCTTCGGGGCCCACCTTGTCCATCTTGTCCAGCACGCCCAGCACCGCCGTATGCTGCGCGGGGGGGATGTCCAGCGCGCGCAGGAACGCCGAAAGCCACTTCCGGTGGTTGAGGTGCAACTCGAAGTCGGGCAGGCCCAGTTCGTCCATGATTTCGCCGATGGCGCAGAAGATGTCCAGTTCAGCCAGCAGTTCGGAACTTCCCAGGATGTCCACGTCGCACTGGTAGAATTCCCGGAAGCGGCCCTTGGCGGGCCGGTCCGCGCGCCACACGGGCTGGATCTGGTAGCGCTTGAAGATGCGCGTCAACTGCTCGGGATAATTGGCCGCCACGCGCGCCAGGGGCACGGTGAGATCGTAGCGCAGGCCCAGTTCCGCCAGATCGCTCTCGGTCACCGTCGGATTTTCCAGCGCCCGCCGGAGCTTGTCGCCCCGGTGCAGCACTTTGAACAGCAGTTTGTCGCCTTCTTCGCCATACTTGCCGAGAAGCACTTCCAGACGCTCCATCGCGGGCGTTTCCAGGGGCTCGTATCCGTGCCGCTCGAAGCAGCGCATGATGACGGACGTGACGCGGCGGCGTGCGCGGACGGCATCCGGCAGGAAGTCGCGGGTTCCGGTGGGGGGCAAGGGGGCTTTCGTGCTCATGGCAGACCTCGTCGCGGGGCGCAAGGTGGCACGTTTCGCCCGGGAGGTCAACCCCGCACCCGGTTTGCACCGCAGGAAGGAGCTTCACCGGGCCCCGGGCTCTCAGGAGTCCTGGATTTTCTGCAGGAAATCCGCCAGCAGCGTGCTTCCCAGCGGAATGCCTTCGCGGGCCATGGCCTGTTCCAGCATGGAGAGCATCTCGGTGCTCGACGGGCGGTCGTGCACGTTGGGCAGAAGCCCTTCCTGCACGATGAAGCGGATGCTCTTGGGGATGTCCGGGCGCGCGCGCCCGATGTTGAAATCGGGATTCTCCGTGTCGGAGGACAGCGGATTGAAGAGCACCATCATCTCGTAGAAGCAGACCATCAGGGAATACACATCGGATCGGCTCTCCCCGAGCCCGCCATCGCGCAGTTCGGGCGGCATGTAGCCTTCCTTGCCCAGCACGCGCTTGAACGGTACCAGCCGCTCGCCGGCGTGGGAGATGCCGAAATCCGTGAGCTTCACCTCGCCGGCCCGGGAGAGCAGCACGTTGGATGGCGAGAGATCCCGATGCACGATGCCGGTCACGTGCTTTTCGGGAATGACGATGTGGTGGGCATAGTGCAGGGCCTGCAGCAATTCGTACAGGATGAAGAGTCCCACGGGCAGGGGCATGGAGTAGTGTTTCTTGATCAGCGTCTTGATGAGCACGCGCAGATCCATGCCTTCCACCCACTCCAGCACGATGTAGTAGCGGCCCCGGTCAGTGAACAGGTCGATGACCCGCACGATGTTGGAATGGTTCAGTTTGGCGTGCAGGTGGGCTTCCGTGAAGAACAGGTCCACCAGAGGCTTCTTTTCGGAGAGATGGGGAAGCAACTCCTTGATGGCCACCGGCAGTTCCATCTGCAGGGCGCCCTTTTTCACTCCCTTGTACACGGCGCCCATGCCGCCGACGGCCAGAAGCCGGGTCAACTTGTATTGACCGTTCGCCAGTACGGTTCCAGGGGGATAAGGTTCGTAGGCGGTCGTCATCCGCCCGACATACTAGCGGAATTGCTGGACGCGATACAAGGACGTTGTGATGGCCGTGGGCGGATTGTCGGCGGGATATTCCTCCACCTGCACCAAGTCTGGCTTTTGCTCGAAAGCCAGGAGCAATATGACTTCCTTCGCCTGGGACTGGGCATCGGCGGACAGGATCAGGCGCGTCTTCCCCTGGCTGAACCCGCCGGAGAGATCTCGCCAGCCGAGGCCATGGAAGTGCATCGGGCAATGCATTTGGCTTCCCCGGATGCGGCACTTGCCCGGCTGTCCCATTTGCACCACGGAATACCTGGCATGTGGCGTGATTCCTTCGGATCGGCCCAGCACCACGGCGGGATTCGATGGCAGGCGGATTTCCAGCGCACGCGCCTGGGCCGCGGAGGGCTTGATCTGGATGCGCACCAGGTAAGGGTATTCCAGAAGGCCGCTGTCCTGCGGCACGAGCCCCAGCGCACGCAGATAGCCGGAAACGGCCGGATAGGTCACGGCCTTGGGACTGAGCCGGATTTGCATGGGACCGTCCTGCGGCAATCCCGCCACGGCGGGTGCGGCGGGTGCGAGCGGGGTTTCAGTGGTTTCTCCGCTTGTGGCTGCGCTCCATCCGGCCGCCGAGATGGAGCCGCCGGCAGCGTGGATGTAACCGATTTCCCGCACGGGCGAGGAAAAGGCCAGCCACAGGATCATCTGCGATTTTCCCGCAGCGTCCGGTGTGGCCTGGGCCACGAAGCGCGTGGTGGTGATGAGCCCGGTGAGGTCATACCAGTTCTTTCCGTCCACGCGGATGGGGCATCCCTTGCCGGCGCGCTGCTGGCACTGGGCGAGATCGCCCAGGAAGAAGCGTTTTTCCTGTGTCCTGTCGGTCCATGCGAACACGTACGCCAGGGCCGGCGCCGCGGGCAGCGCCAGGCGCAGGGACTTGGCCGGATTGAGATCCACGCCCTTCACCTGGATGCGCACCCAGTGGTACTGGAGCAGTTGTGCATCGCCCAGCAGTTTGTTGAGGCGATCCTGGCTCCAGACGTCCGCGAGCGGTTTCTGGACGGCGCGGGGGTTGAGAACGGAGTAGCCCTTCCAGTTGGCGGCGGTCTCCAGCGGCGGGAGAGCCGGCTTCCCAGCGGCCGGAGCGGCTGGAAGCGGGGAAGCGGCCGTGCCTGGATCCGCACCCGCGGCGGTCGGAGGCTGGGGCGAGGCATCCGTGGGGGCTGGCGGCGTGGGATTCGCGGGGGGAAGCGC
>CAZEZP010000037.1:0-6338 GCA_964516435.1 uncultured Kofleriaceae bacterium
TCGCCTATCAGTTGACCGGTGTCGCACCCGGCGTCTACCAGGTGCAGGTGGCCCCGTTCGCCTCCCCCGTGGCCATGGATCTCTCCGCGGCCGCGGAAGGCTGGTTCTGCATCGACCGCCTGCTGGATGCCATGTACAACCTGGGCCAGGGAAGGCGCGGCTCTCCCTGCCAGTCTTCGGACGAATGCATGGGTGGAACCGGCTACTGCTTCTCCTACGGCGCAGAGTACTCGCCGGTGTGCGTGAACGGCTGCACCACCACCGAAGACTGCCCCATACCCTCTCTGGAAGAGTGCCTGGAAGACGGAAACGGCATCCGCTACTGCTCCCCAACCACCGATTTCGGCCAGTGAAGACAACAGAACCGATGCAGGAATCGACCTTTCCCGAGGATGCCTGTCCATCCGGCGAACCCGAAAACTGGGACCCGGCCGTGCACCGCCGCCTGGAAGCATTCACGGCGGCCTGCGCAGCGGACCCGCAGCGGCATCGGGCCTGGGCCGTGTTCGACTGGGATTTCACCCTGCTGGACGGGGACATCGGCGATGCCCTGTTCTCGTACATGCTGCATCACCGGCTCGTACAGAAGCCGCAGGACTGGCGTGCCACGTCGGATCACCTGACGCCGGCGGCCCTGCGGCGCCTGGAAAACCTCCTGCGCCGGGAGCGGGGCGGCTGCATTCCCGAAACGCCAGAACTGCGGCAGGAAATGGAAACCATCTATTTCCGGCAGCAGACGACGGCGGGCGAAACCGCCTTCGCGGGTTTCGACGAAACCGCCTGCCACCCTTCCTACGCCTGGTGCGCGCGCCTGCTGGCCGGACTTTCGGTGGAGGAAGCCTCCCGCCTCACGCTCGACGTGCTGCGCGAACTGCTTTCGGCTCCGCCGGGGACGATGCGGTATGGTCATCCCGGAGAATGGAAGGCGCGCCCCGTGCGGCCCATGATGAAACTGTTCCGGCAGTTGGCATCGGCCGGGCTTTCGGTGGCCGTGGTGTCGGCTTCGCCCCAGCCGGCCGTGGAAGCCTGCCTGTCGTTCTTCGAACTGCCGGCGGCCTGCCCGCTGGGAGTGCGAACGCACGTGGACGTGGCAGGACGCCTCACGCCAAAACTCGCGCCATGCGGGCGGCGCGCGGGCGTCATTCCCTATGGCCGCGGCAAGCGGGCCTGGATTTCCCACGTCATCGGGCAACGCATGGAGCCGGCCTGGTATGTCCCCGATGCGGATCTGTGCCAGAACATCTGGTTCGCCGCCGGGGATTCCGCAGGCGACTGGGCCATGCTCGAAGACGCATCCCGCCTGCGCCTGGTGGTGGCCCGACGCGAAAGCCGGGTGACCGATGCGGCCCGGAAAAATGCCGATGGCCGTTGGCTCCTGGCAGAAACCCGTGGGGCGGGATGAATCCTTTCCCGTTCCGGAACGTACGACAGCGCGGATTCGGAACCGTTCGAAATCGTGGAGGCCGTTCATGTGGATGATGGATTTCTGGATGACGTGGATTCTGCTCGCGGCGACACCGCCCGCGCCCGACCTGTCCGTTCTCAACGAATGCCACCGGGCCGCGCGCGCGCGGGACTGGAAGATCGGCGGTGATTTCGAAGTGCGGTTGACCCTGGCGGATACGGGACGGGTGGATTCGCTCTCCATCGTGAAAAACACGTCCGCAGATGCCATCCTGGAGCGCTGCGTGCGCTACCAGTTGCAAAATATGGCGTTTCCCGGACGCAAGAGCCCGCTGACGCTGCGTTTCTCGTTTCCGGGAAATCTGCCGCAGGCTGGAGTACTGGCCGCGGACGTGCCCATCTCGCGTGCGGCCGGAAACGGCACGGCGGCCCGCGTGCTCATCCATCCGGGTTCGGTTCCTGGCGCGGCCGTTTCCCTGAGCGTGGTCCGCGTGGAAAAAAACGGCCGCATCCCGCTGCACCTGCACCAGAAGACGGCCGTGGCCTTCTTCGTGCTCGAAGGCACGGGCCGTCTGGACGTGAGCCTCGAGCACGGAAAGACCTCCGCACATCCGCTCTCGGCGGGCACGGGGGGCCATATTCCCTCCGGCATCCCCCACGAATTCATCGGGCCGTCCGGCGAGGAGCCGCTCGTCTTCTTGCTGTGGGCCACCCCCGCCGGAATGGAGTCGTTCTTTGCCAACGGCGAACCCGCCCGCCACGACATGCTGTTCTTCCCGCCCCCCGGTTCGGCCGAAACACGCCCGCAGGCTTCCTATGGCAATGCCGGCCAATGGCGGGTCCTTGATTCGGCCCTGCCGGCCGGCGACCCGAAGGGCGTCATGAAAAAAACCTGGTTTTCCATTCCCAAGGCGGGGGAATGGTTCATCGTCACGGCAAGTGCCAAACGCCCGGTCACCCTCGTTCCGCCCGCGGGCGGCTTCGTTTCGGCCTTCGTCCTGCGCGGAGCCGGCGAGTGGTCCTCCGGCTCCGACACCCACATCCTGCAGCCGGGAAGTGGCTGGTTCTTCCGCGGCAAGGCCGTCTATACGCCCAAAGTCGAAAACGCCCCGCTGTTCCTCGTGGCCCACTGCAGTCCCGCCGCCTGCCCGGTGCAGTGAGTGCAGGCAGCCGATTCTCCAGCAAACGACTGGAATTTCCCGCTCCAGGAGCAGAGGTGGCCACCGGCGCGTTTTCGCCACGCCGATGGCATGCAGCGGCCGCCCCGTGCGTCACGGGGCCATCGTGGTAGGAATGAAATCTTTGGAGGAAACGGGAAAAGGAGCGGCGGCAGAAGCCAAAACAAGAGTGATGATGGCGCCCGTCAGTGGCAGGCCTGCTGCATGCTGACGGCCGAGGTGGCGACGCAGGCGCTGCCCAGCCAGCGACAGGTGATGTATTGGCCCGTCACGCCGCAGTTGGGAATGCTGCCCGTCGTAATCCAGCCGGACGCGTTGTTGCAGCCCGTCAGTGTCGTCTGGGCCGTGCAGTTTTCCAGTTGATTGTATTGTTTTTCAACAATATTATTACAATTGTAATCCCAATACGCAACTATCCCGCCACAATTATATGAATTTGTATAAAAAACGGAATTTCCCGGATAAGCGAAACTGTTCATGTCGCAGCAGTCCGTATTGCTGCTCGTATACCCGGGCGGCTGCGTGGCGGCGCACGTCGCCGTGCCCGCGCCGAATCCGTCGCCGTCGGAATCCCGGTACCACCGCGGCAGTTGCGTGTACACGCAACCCGACAGCGGATGGCAACTGTCCGCCGTGCAGGAATCGCCGTCATCGCATGAAATCGGAGAACCCACGCAGACGCCGTTCTGGCAGGTGTCATTCGCCGTGCACACATCGAAGTCATCGCATGCCCTCCCCGACAGCGGCACATACACGCAGCCCACCACCGGATCACAGGTATCATTCGTGCACATGTTGGCATCATCGCAGGTCATCTGCATTCCCGTGCACACGCCGTTCACGCAAGCGTCCCCATAGGTGCATGCGTTGCCATCGTCGCAGGGATTCCCGTCCTGCGGCACGCTCACGCACATCTGCCCGTTGCCGGCCGGCTGGCACTCGTTGGGCATGCACACGTCCCCGCTGGCCGGACATTCGAGATGGGAATGGCAGGAGAAAAGGCACTGGCTCGTGCATCCGTCGGCATCGTCGGCGTTGCCGTCGTCGCATTCCTCGCCCGGCGCGTTGACCACGCCGTCGCCACAGAAGACCGCCAGAACGCAATCCAGCCCGGCCGGCACATAGCCTTCATCGCAGGCGCACTGGGGCACCAGCCCCTCATCCGTCTCCACCAGGCTGCAGGAGCCATGCCCGCCGCAGTCGACGCCGGCGCACGGATCCTCCACGCAGCGGGTCTCTTCCTGGCGCACGTAGCCTTCGTCGCAGGCACAGCGGGCATACGGCTCTTCGGCATCCGTCATGACCACGCACGTGCCGTGCCCGTCGCATGTGACCCCTGCGCAGACATCCGGCGCCTCATCGGCCACGCAGTGGATGAAATCCTCCACGTGATAGCCGGTCTCGCACTGGCACAGCGCGCGGTTCTCCCCATCGATCGAGCACGTGCCATGCCCGTCGCACGTCACATCCCGGCAGGGATCGTCCGGTTTTTTCGAGGAAGAGGAATCGTCGCAGGAAAAAAGAGAGAAAAGAAGGAACAAGCCCAGGATGACAGTCAAGTTTTTCATGTCGAACCTCCCGAAAGGGTTGCAAGAGTTTCGCCGTGGGTTGTATACAATAAAAATATTTTTTGTCAAGAATGCCTGCATGGTAAACCGGTGCCTCTGGCGGGAACCCGTTGGCTGGAAAATGAAGATGAAAAAATATGGAGATGTCAGAATGCAGCATTGCCGCGTCCATTGGCAGCAAAGCGCCTCCGGCCCTTCACTTCCCGGAAGCCTACAGGAGACGAACATGAGCACGAATCGCCAACTTCCCCAGGTCATCGAGTTCAGCCAATATGGATTTCCGGTGGCATTCTGCCCGTTCTGCGGCCAGCGTCTGACGGAGGGTGAAGACTGCTACTTCGGCAACTGCGACCATGTCGAATTCATTTTCACCGAAGGAGAACTGATCAACTCCAGTCCGAAGTTTGAGGCCATATGGGAAGAACATGGCGAGTATATCGACATCTACGGGCAGGAATTCCAGGTCTTTCTCGCCAGCGTGGGCTACGACGAAAACCTGCTGATCTACTGCATGACGGGCAACGGCGTCGCCTGCGGCCCAGTCAGCACGACGTCCGTATATGGCCTCAAGTTTTCCCCCTGTCCGGACGATGAAGAGGAAGACTTCATGGCCTGCGATGACGGGTATCCGAAGGAAACGATGGGGGAAGAAGAGGACGCGCAGGAGGATTCCACACAGGAACTGGAGAAAGAGACGGAACGTTCCAGTTCCTCCTCCGATGCACGGGCCGAACCCGAAACCACCCGGAAACAGGCATCCCGGGCCAAAAAGACCGGAACCGGAAAGAAAGAATCCGGAAAAAAGGGATCCAACGCCGGAAAAACCGCCGCCCGGAAGAAGAAGTCTGCAAAGGAAAGGTCCGCAAAGGAATAGAAGCGGAAAGAACCGGGCCGGAATGGCTGGCATGCGGAACCGGCCGCACGATCGCGGTCACTGCGAATACACCTCGGTCTGCAGCGGCCGGTCGGTCGTCGTGCCGTCACCCACCTGCCCGAAGGCGTTGCGGCCCCAGCAGCGCACCGTTCCATCGAAAAGCAGCGCGCATGCATGGACGCTGCCGGCTGAAATGGCTGCGGCATGCGGAAGCCCGAACACGGCCGTCGGCAGTGAACGCGCCGTGAGGGTCCCGTCCCCCACCTGGCCATAGGTATTGGCGCCCCAGCAGCGCGCGGTCTGGTCCTGCAGCACGGCGCAGGTGAATTCGCTGCCGGCCGAAATGGCCGATACCGTGGCCAGATTCTCGACCAGGGTGGGAACGAGCCGGCCCGTCGTGGTGCCGTCACCCAGTTGCCCCTGGTTGTTGGCGCCCCAGCAGCGCATGGTCTGATCCTGCAGCAACGCGCAGGTGTGATAACTGCCAGCGGCGATGGCGGCCCCCGTGGCCATGTTCGCTACCGGGGTGGGAACGAGCCGGCCCGTCGTAGTGCCATCGCCCAGTTGTCCCTGGTTGTTGGCGCCCCAGCAGCGCACGGCTCCCGCCTGCAGCAACGCGCAGGTGTGATAGCCGCCGGCAGATATCTGCATCACCGGGATGGGTGCAGTGATAGCCGTTGGCAAATAGCGATCGATGATGGTACCGTCTCCGATCTGCCCCACGTTATTGCGCCCCCAGCAGAAAATCCCGCCATTCTGCAGCCGTGCGCAGGTATGGGCGATTCCCGCGGTGATGCCAACGGCCGTGGTGATGCCGGAAACAGCGACGGGAGCCGTGCGCGGCGTGATGGTGCCGTCGCCCAGTTGCCCATAGGTATTGGCGCCCCAGCAGGAGATGGCGCCATTCTGCAGCAGCGCGCAGGTATGGCTGGCACCCGCCGCCACGGCGATGGCGCCCTGCAGCGCCGTCACGGGAACCATCACAGGACGGCTGGTGGCAGTGCCGTCGCCCAGTTGTCCCTCGCTGTTGTACCCCCAGCAGCGCACGGTCCCGTTCTCCAGCAGCGCGCAGGAGTGATATGCCCCGGCCGCCACCCGGGTGGCATTCCAGCAGCCGGAAAACGTGCAGTCCGTGGCGCAGGAGAGTTCGCCGGTGAAATAGCCCAGGCGCCGGCAGGTCTGTCCCGCGAGGTCGTTCCCGTCGCAGGACTCGTGTTCCACTTGCACAATCCCGTCGCCGCACATGCCCGCACAGCCCGATGTGTCGAAGCCGGAACAATCGGTCCGGCAGGCGAGAGTTCCCTCGTAGAAGCC
>CAZEZP010000038.1:0-76533 GCA_964516435.1 uncultured Kofleriaceae bacterium
ACATTGAAGGTTTCTACAACAGAATCAGGAGGCATTCGACACTGGGAGGCATCAGCCCCCTGGCGTTCGAAAAATCGGGTTGCGTTCAGACCGCTGCCAAGGCAGCATAACCAATGTGTCTACCTTTTCGGAGCCACACCATGAAACACGTCATGACGTTCGTGGGGAAGAGCGAGACGTACTTTTGATCCCCCTTAGCTGTTGAAGCGATTGAAACAATAGCTTCACGGAGGGATTTGCATCTCCGGCCGAACTTTTGATCCCCCTTAGCTGTTGAAGCGATTGAAACATCGGGGGCGTGTGGATGAGCGTCTCCCCCTGGGCCTTTTGATCCCCCTTAGCTGTTGAAGCGATTGAAACTTGGTGTTCATTTTATTTTGACCCTATGTTTAACGTCTTTTGATCCCCCTTAGCTGTTGAAGCGATTGAAACTTGGTCGCGGGCTCTCCGAACCCGATCCGGAGAACCTTTTGATCCCCCTTAGCTGTTGAAGCGATTAGATGTTCACCATAGTGAAGAGGATTGAATCCTCGCCCGTGAATCCGAGAATTTCCTATTGGATCTTTATTGGATCGTTTCGTGAAAACGCGATCTTTACCGGGTCCCTTGCGCATCTAGGAAAAATCTTGCAGAAGCCGAATGGGGGAGTGATTGACAGGAAAGGGCATTTCTGGAACAAGTGGGCCGGGAGGTGCGCTCATGCACAATGGATGGAAGTATCTGCGGCTGTTCGTGCTGGTTTCGTGCCTGATGCTGGGCTGCGATGACGGGAAAACCAGCAAGCAAAACAATTCATATAACAATAAAAATAATACGAATAACACAAACAATATAAACAATATCAATAACCCAACCAACAACGCAAACAATGCCAACAACTGGAGTGCGGCCTGCCCCGATGCCGTCGTGCAGGCCATTTTCGCGTGCGTGGAGGATGGGGAGGCGGATCCGGAATATGACCCGTACCGCGTGAGCCGGATGGATCTGGCCGAAACCTGCACGGATGCGGAAGTGGTGGCCGGCGCGTGGGACGGCTGGTGCGCGCAGCATCCGCAGGATCCCGTCTGCACCATGGGTTTCGAGGCGTTTGCCGTCCAGGTCCTGCCGGATTGCGGTCGCGTGGTGCTCGATGCCGTCTGGGACGAGGCGTGCGTTTTCGGTGTGTCCTGGCGTTCCCTGTGGGACCGGCCGGGGCCGGTGGTCGTCGTGGCGCAGGAAGTCCTTACGGCGGATTCGAATCTCTCGCCGCTCGAGGAGGAGCAGATCGTGGCGGCCGTGAAAGCCAGCGCGTGGGATGACGTGACGACGGCGCAGGAAGCCTTCGATGTTGTCGATGGCGGAGAAATCAACCGCGTGGAACTGTGGGATGCCAGTTCCCGTCGGGCCTTTGCGGGCTATGAATTCGGCGCGGGGGACAATTCGTACGGGATGATTTTCGCATGGGGCACCACACAGGCCGCGGCGCGCATCGGGGATGGGGACATCTACGACTGCACCGCGTTCTGGGGGAACGAGCGCCGTCATTGCCGGGAGAATGCGGATTGCCGGGAGGATCTGGAATGCGCGGGCATCGCCGGGGAAATCCATCGGGGCGCCTGCCTGGATCCGTCGGCCGTGGAGCATCCGGCGAAGGATGCTTCCTGCTCGGAATGGAGTCCCTGCCCGGATGGCTCGGGACTGGCCTGCATCTCGGGCACGTGCCAGCCGGCGTGGATGCAGGGGCGTTTTGCGATTTCGCCGTCCATGGGGATTCCCGATGGGGATGCGGGCGGCGTGGCCGTGCAGTTGCCGGCGTACGGCCTGGCTTCCCATGCGGCCGCGGTGTCCGTGGATTTGTACATCGCCCATCCGCGGCCTTCGGATCTGTTCGTGGCGCTCGTCAATCCATCGGGGCAGACGGTGACGCTCTTCGACCGCGAAGCCAATGAAATCTTCGTTCGCGACCGCGCCGTGCAGGGATTCGGGGGTTCGGGTCCCGCCAATGGAATCTGGGAACTGCGGGTGGTGGATACGGTGTCCGGAACCGCGGGCAGCGTGGAATATTTTGCATTGACCATCCAGAGCCTCCCTTGACGTTTCCATGGAAAAATCCGGATTGAAAAAGCGGGGGATGTGCGGGTATAGTCCGGACCTGCAGGCGTTTTCACCCTGGAAGGCTGCGCTCTGGCGACTTCGATGTGTCTGGGCGCAGGTTTTTCCGTGGAAACGGGGCCAGCCGGGCGAATGTGCGCCGCGGTGTTCGATTCCGGTTCGCATGCGGCATGGGTTCGCAACCGGGTTTTGCATGCGGCCATAAAATAGAAATTGCAATTTTTATGGTGAGTAAAACAATAATCATGAAACGAGGTGCTCGTGATACAATGTAATTTTTTGTTCCGTGGTTTCACGCTCCTCATTTTTTTGCATATGCTGGCCGCCGGCGCCTGCACGTCCGAACGCGAAGTGTTGATCGAGGGCGCACGCAAGGGTAATGCGGCGACACGCATCAAGGCCATCGAAAAACTGGCGGGTGGAAAATGGGATGAGCGGGTGGAGAACACGGTGGTGGATGCGCTGACCGATGCCAGTTCCCTGGTGCGGGAAGCCGCCGCGAAAGCGCTGGCCGGCCGCGGCATGCCGGTGGCGTGGCCGCTGGTGCGGCGGCTGCGCGATGCGGATCCGCGGGTGCGGGTGCAGGTGGTCAAAAGCCTGCATACGCTGCCGGCGGCCGATTTCGTGGTGGTGGCGCTCATGCGGACACTGGAGGATCCCGCCCAGGCTGTGCGCCGGGAGGTGGTGGAAGGTTTCAGGAAACGTGGCTGGCGGGTGGAGGACATCCTGGCGTGGCAGGCGTTCGAAAGGCGCATGCGGGCGCTGGAGGGGCTCGCGGCGCCGGCGGCGATGGATCGGGCGGCGGGCCTCGAGGAACTGGGGCGGCTGCGCACGCCCGCGGATCTTGGATTTCTGCTGGCGGCCCTTTCTCATTCGGATCCCTTTCTCGTGCAGATCGCGGCCAAATCCCTGGCGCGCGGCGGGGAGACCGAAATGCTGGACCGCGTGCTGGCGGCGGGCGGACCGGAACCGGAGACGCTGCTCGCGGCCTGGCTGGAGGCCGCGCCGAAACTGGACCGGCGCACCATGGACGTGCTCGCCCGGAATCTCCCGCGTGAAACCTTGACGGAAACGCTTTTGCGCAGGAACTGGAAACTGCCGTGCTCGGAACTTGCGAACCTGGCGGATCCGGAACTCGTGGCGCAGGTGGAGGACGGCTGCCCGGTGGATCCCGCCTGGCCGCTGCCGCTGCGGTTTGCATACCTGAAACGCCAGGGCAGGGCGGATGCGGGCCTCGAAAAGGAAGCGCTGGCCCGCCTGGAGGAACTCCCCGCATCTGCCCTGCGGCTGCTGGCAGCCGATCCCGCCACGGCTCCCCAGGTCGTCCTGTGGGCGAAGAAATCGTGGGAACGGTATGTATTCGAGTATCAAAAATGGATTCCGGACCGGACGTGGCAGGCCATGGACCTGGTGGCGCCGACGGAGGATTCCGGGATTCCCAAGCCGCCCGCCAACGACGTTTCCCGGCTCCTGGACGCGTACCGGTCGCGCGCGACGGCCGTGGACGAGCATGAATTGTTCATGCCGGAATTCGATGTGGAGCGCTTCGCCCGCCAACTGAATTCGCTTTCGGGAGTCGCCAGCGCCCGCGAAATCGTGGATGCCATGCTGGCCGCCGCGCCGGCGCCGCTTCTGGCCGCGGCCCTCCGGGTGCTGGCCACGCTGGTGAAACCGGGCGAAAAATTGCCGCAGGTCGTGATGGAGGCCGCGGATTCTCCGGAACCGGCTGTGCAGGACGCCGCCTTTGCGGTGCTGGCCGCCGCGGGGGAAGCGAAGGAATTGCTGTCCCGCCTGGAATCCGCCAATCCGCAGCAGGCGGATTTCATCCTGTCGAAACTGGAGAGGACGCAGGAACCAGCCGTGCAGGAGGAGTTGCGCCGGTTGTTTTCCAGGAATCCGATGGCTCGCCTGGCGCTGGCGCTCGCCCGCCTGGGATCGCCGGGAATCCGGGACGAAATCCTGTCGCTGCTGGCGGAGGATACCGTTCCGGAGCTAGCGGGCGAACGGGCGCTTCTGCTGTCGGCTTTGTCCCTCGCGGGCGAGCGGGATGAAACCTTCCTGCGCGCGGTGGATTCCGGACTGTGGTATCCGGCGCCCGTGGTGCGCTGCCGCGCGCTGTCGTTCGCTCCAGGGGAAACCCGCGCCATCTGGGCCAAGGCGGCGCCGGAGTGGGAAGTACGCCGCTGCGCCTCGGAAATCGCAGACAAGGAAAAATAAAACTACATTTGCAATCTATTTTTATTATTGCATAGGGGGATGCAAAATGATTTATGGTGGATATTTCAGTCGGTATTTATTTCAATCCGCCGAAGCCACGGCTTCGATTTCCACCCTGGCGCCCAGCGGCAGGGCGGCCACCTGGTAGGCGGCGCGGGCCGGGAAATCGCCCGTGAAGAACTGCGCGTACACTTCGTTGACGGATGCGAAATCGCGAATGTCGGCCAGGAGCACGGTGGTCTTCACGACGTGGCGGTAGTCCATGCCCGCGGCCCGCAGGATGGCGCCCAGGTTGGAGAGCGCCTGGCGCGCCTGGTCGGCGGCCGTTTCGCCGTGGATCTTCATGGTGGCGGGATCCAGGGGCAACTGGCCGGAAATGAAAAGCAGATTCCCCGTGCGGACGGCCTGGGAATACGGTCCCACGGCCTTGGGGGCTTCGTCGGTGTGAATGATGGTTTTCATCGTGTGCATCCTTTCAGGGCGGGGGCAGCAACCGCCCGGCACGTTCCGACTACCAGATTGCGGCCGGCATGTAAAGAATCCTTGTTTGCGGGAGAAAAGCAGCTATACTTTCCGCGTGGCTGCCGGAACCGGAATTTCTTTTCCCAAAGGAGTCGTCATGCACCCCCGGATGATTTTCGCCATCGTTTCCATCTTCGCGCTTTCCATTCTGCTGCAGGGATGCATCGTAGTGGGGCCGCGCCATCCGCGCCGCTGCTATACGGACGCCCGCGGCCGCACACACTGCAAGGTAGTGCATCATCGCCGCGGCCATGCCTACGGCCATCGCCGCTGAGGCGAGGGGAGCGAATCCGAATCCAGGGGAAAACCGTTCCGGAAGACTGGGGTTCCGGATGGATTTTTTCCGGATTCCCAGTTTGCGGATCAGGCGGGATTCGTGGCCGGCTGCAGAACGCAGTCGCGATTCCAGACGGGATTGCAGGCATCCTGCGGATCCAGCAGATTCCTTTCTGGATTCACATGCCAGAAACTGTAGTCGATGGCGCCGTCGGCGTAGAGGTCCTTGCGGTCATGGCCGAAGGGGCACCACCAGTTTTCCACGATTTTCACCAGATAAGCCATATATGAAAATACACCGACCGAAAGCGGGCAGTACAGTTTGCAGTTGAAGAGCCAGAACACCTTGGTTTTGCACAGCCAGGCCACCACGGGGCTGCGGACCGTCTGCAGGACGATCTGGGTGTCGTGATCGTAGCGATGCGTGGCCCAGGTCGGCACGAAATCCCAGTAACTCTTGATGTTCATGCCGCCCACCATCTTCAGGTGGGTCTTCACGGTCCAGATGGAGGGAATCATGAAGGGGATCGTCATGATCAGGGGCAGGTAGATCAGGGGCACTCCCATCACGATCTTCCACAGGGGCTGGCGGTTGTAGTTGCAGCCGATCTGCACGCGGTCCTCCGGGCCGGGCACGGGCGGTGGCGGCATTTCGGGCACGGCGGATTCGCTTTTCCTGCGATGCCGTTCCACGAAAGCGAAGAAGCGATCGAAACAGGAGCCCGCCCTGCGGATGGCGGCCTGGATGATTCCGGAAAGGGGACCTGCCTTTTCTTCGGAGGAAGAAGCGCAGATTCCAAAGGCATGGCAAAGTTTTTTCAACATGAAGCACCTCGTTCAAGAATTCCGTGCGGATTGCACCGGGCGTTTGTATCATGGTCCTGTCATTGTGTCATGACTTTTTTGACACGACGTGTCATGTGATCGGGATTGCGAATGCGGCGGAAAATTCCAGAAAAAATGAACCGTCCTTCTGGCATTGGAAAAGGTTTGTGCTAGTGTGAGGTAGCCGGCCCTCGCCGGATGAATATTGCAGGAGGTTTTCCATGAAATTCGCTTTTCGTTTCTGGATTCTTGGATTGATTCCCCTGTTCGCGTGGGGTTGCGCCGTGACCGAAGTGCATCGCGCCGCCTATGTTCCGCTGCCGCAGCCGCCCATGCGTTCGGGGGCGCCTTCCGAAGGCCGCAGCCTGCTGTCGGCGGGCGCCATGCTGCTGTCGGGCCAGAAGCCGGTGGAAGGCACGCAGCAGGTCACGATCGATCAGGACACCTACAGCATCACCACGGGCGCGGCCAACTACGTGCCGCGTTCGCAGACCAACCTGAACTGGCGCTACCGCGTCAGCAGGAATTTCGATATCGGCCTTTCGGGCGAGTGGGGCGTTTCCGCCGGGAAACTCAAGACATACAAGGATGACGTGAATCTGGAGCCCAAAGGCAACGTGGTGGGCATCGGCCTTTCCATGGGCTACAACTTCAACATCGACCGTGAATGGTCCGTCGCGCTGGCTACGGAATTTCTGAGCTATTCGGTGCCGTATGCGCGCCAGAGCATCACCAACGGCATCTCCTCGCCGGTGGAATACGGCAACGAGTCCGTGGGCGTGTTCTCGTTTTCCATCCTGCCGCGCCTGAATCTCGGTAATGCGAAGATTTTCGGAGGCGTCACGTTCCGCAACCATCCCACCGCGCCCAAGGTGGAGATCTACGCCAACGAGTTGCATTATGCCTTCGACAACAACGTGGATGCCGGAAATTTCTACACGATTCTGACGGTGGGCGCCGAATTCCTGCTGGCGCCCGAGTTGCGCCTGCTGGTGATGGCTTTCCAGCCGATTACCACGGATCCGGTGCAGTACTATCCGATGTTCGGCCTGGGTCTGGCCTGGGACATGGGCGCCGCCCGCCATGCCCGCCGTCCCGTGCATCCGCATGCGCCGCCCATGCCGGCCGGGGAACCCGAACCGGCTTCCGAACCCGCCATGTGATATTTTTTCGAATCATTTGAATTATTCAGGCTATTTCAACGCAGCGGCAGGGTGAGTCCGATGCCGCCGGATTCCGGCTTTCGTCTCCTGCACTGAAACTATGGAGACAGATTTGAGAAATCCGCTATTGGCAATAGGAGGGGCCGGTGGTGCAAGTGGAAGGACCATCGGGGCAAAGGGAGAGGCATTCGATGTAGTGCTCGCAGGTGGCGACGCCGGTTTCCGGCACGCACAGGGTCAGGGCGCCGAAATCCGGTGTGGAAACGGTGGCCGTCCGGGCATAGGGGCCGCAGGAACCATCGGAGGGCAGGTTCAGGCAGTGCTTGAACCCGGACGTCTCGCCGGGAACCGTGGCGCAGAATCCCTGGGCGCAGTCGGTGTGCCGCGTGCAGATTTCACAGGCCGAGCGGCCGCCGGAGGGATTCTGGCAGGAGCCGGTGCGGGGCAGGCAGAATTCCCCGCGATCCGTGGTGCGGCACCAGGTGCCGGCGGGGCAGGTTTCGCCCGGCCAGGTGCAGGATTCCGCACACACGGTCTGCCAGGAGTCCGGACCCAGCACGCAGGAAAGCCCCTCGCCGCACTGCGCATCCACGAAGCATCCGGAACAGGCGCCGCCATCGCCGATGCAGGTGTCCTGCCAGTGGATGCACTGATGGCGCGCGGCCGATGTTTCGCAGCCCTCGCAGCCGGCGCAATCCGTCACCCAGGCGTTTTTGGATTCGCACCGGCGCACTTCCCGGCAGACCGTGTCGGGGGGGCAGGTGCCCGGGATTTCGGGATCGCATTCGCGGGCGCAGTATTTGGGCGCATCCGGATTCTCTCCCACGCACAGGTCGCCGGGCGTGCCGCACGAACTGTCGAGGAAGCAGGGTTCGCAGTACGTGCGCGGGTGGCAGCGCCGCCCCGTTTCATCCTGGCGGCAGGCCATGAAGGGCGGGCACTCGCGGTCGTCCTCGCATTCCCGTGTGCAGGTTTGCGAGGAACCATCGGGAGAAAAGAACGTGGCGCAGGAGAGTCCCTCGAGGCAGGGTTCCACGCTGCAGTCGGCGCCGGCGGTTCCCGGTCCGGTCTCGTAATCCACACCCACGCACCAGAAATCGTCCAAGGAATAGGCGCACATGGTTCCCGAAACGCAATCGGCCTGATCCCGGCAGGGAATGGAGCACACGTTCTCGCGGCACTCCAGTTTCGAGCCCTGCGGGCAGTGTTCCTGGCCCGCGCAGGGAAGGCAGTCCGCGTTGTCGTCGCAGCGGGCGCCCACGGGCTGCAGGGGCGCGCAGAAGAAGTCGATGCATCCGTAGCCGGCGCGGCAGTCGGCATTGGTGGAGCAATCCGGCAGGCAGTAGGAATTCTCCTCGAAGCGCACGCATTTTCCTTTCCTGCAGGGTTCTTCGTCCGAGCAGGCGACGGTGCACATGCCATCCGGCAGCCCGAGGTTGCACACGCCTTCGCACACGGTCTTTTCCGAGCAGGCGGAACCCAGGGGACGGCGTTCGCCGTCATCGCAGGCGGAGGCGAGAAAAAAAACGAAAAGCACGGGGAGGAAAAAAATTTTCATTTTTGCTCCATTGTTTTCTGGATCAGAATGGCTTCGCATTCGGTTTGGGTCAATTTACAAGGAAAACCATCCACGCGCACCACGACGCCGTCGGCGGCGAAATGATCCACCTCCACCTGGCTTTCCGGGAGCAGGCCGCGATCCAGGAGGCTGCGCCGCAGTTCCGGGGATCCCTCGATCTTGAGGATGCTCACCCGTTCGCCCGGTAAAGCCGAGCACAGCGAGTTGCGCGGCCGGCAGCAGGGTTCCCCGGCCGTTTCGTGCTCCCTGCACACCGCGCAGTCGGCATCCAGCGGGTGGGCGCCGCGGCAGGTCTGATAGCGTTGCCAGTAGGTGAGAAACGAGTGCGGGCACACGTTCAGGAACTCGAAGAACGTCACGAGCCGGTCCATCGCGGTTTCGGAAAGGCTGTGCTCCATGGCGCAGGCCTCGAATTCGGAGGATTCCTCGTCCATGCGCAGGATTTCGCGGAAGAAGCGCGAGAGCAGTTCATGGCGCGAAAAGATGCGCCGGGCCTGCATCTCCCCTTCCGGGGTCAACTTGATGTACTCGCGCTGGACGTATTCCACCAGTCCCAGTTCGGAGAGCCGGCGCATGGCTGGTGAAACGCTGCCGGCCTTCACCTGCCGTGCGTGCACGATGTCCTTGACGCGCACGAAACCCTGGGTCTGCGCGAACTGGTAGATGGTGAGCAGGTAATCTTCCAGCGCCTGCGTGAGCCCCGTTTCTTCCTGTTTTTTTCGTGTTCCGCATGCCATGAGACACCTCTTCCATCAATTTCCCCGTACTAACAGAATTCGAGGACGGGTTGAACCGAAAATTTGGCTTTGCCGGAAAAGCCGGCTAGCATGCCGGGCATGCAGTTCCGGGCCGCTGTCGGGATTTCCGCATTTTTTTTCCTTTTTGCGAATCTCTCGTGCGGGGCGGGCTGTCTCGATGGCCGCCGCGCCACGCCCGAACCGGCCGTTTCCACATCATCCGATTCTGCCAGGCCGGCGGCCGCCATGGTGCAGCACTTTGTTCCGGGGCCGGAACTGGCGGGAGGATACGAGGAAAAGGCGCCGGCGCCGCCGGGCAAGACGCAGAATCCGCGGCCGCGGCTCCGGGTGCGCTGGTGGATGCCGCGGGTGATTCAACTGCAGAGGAAGGTGCGTGAAATGCCGGATGCCGAATGGCTGTTCGTGGGAGATTCCATCACGGAAAACTGGCTGGAAGCCGGCGAGGAGACCTGGAGGCTCCATTTCGCCGCGCGCGCCATCAACGTGGGAGTCGCGGGAGACCGCACCGAAAACATCCTGTGGCGCCTGCAGAACGGGCATCTTCCGGAAAAGTGCGGGAAAATCGGGTGGATCGTGATGCTGGCCGGCACCAACAACCTCACCGATGGCGATTCTCCGGCCGACGTCGCCCGGGGAATCGGGAGCATCGTGAATCTGCTGCTGGAGCGGTGCCCGTCGGCGCGCATCCTGCTCATGGGCGTCTTTCCGCGGTCTGGGAGCCGCCTGATGGCCGCCATCCGGGAGATCAACGAGCGCATTTCGGT
The DNA here is from genome assembly GCA_964516435.1 of uncultured Kofleriaceae bacterium. Classification (GTDB taxonomy): domain Bacteria; phylum Myxococcota_A; class Polyangia; order HGW-17; family HGW-17; genus HGW-17. Next base: position 10,196 of record CAZEZP010000038.1, read on the forward strand.
TCTGCACGACGGACGGCGCATCCACTACCTCGATATCAGCGCCTCGTTCCTGGCGTCCGATGGCCGGGTGAATCCCCGCCTGATGCCCGACGGCCTGCATCTGTCCGTGGAAGGATACCGCCTCTGGGCGCGCCATATCCTGCCGTATCTGCAGAAAGAGGAAACTGAAAATCCGTGATGATTCCGGGGCGCCGTCAAACCATGGTTTCGGGTTCGGCGGTGTTGCTCACGGGAATGGAGGGCGAGGCCACCACCATTTCGCCCACCTGGGCGGTCCGGGCGGCCGAAACGGCCAGTTCGATGAGACCTTCGGAAGATGAGCCATGTTCGGGAAAGAAAGCCGCCCCTGCGCAGAAGGGCGGAAACTGGAATTCGCTGGCCGCCAGGTGCTCGCGGATGCGGTCGTAGAAGATGCGGGCGCCTTCCAGGTCGGTATCCAGCAGGAGGAACGACAGGGTATCCTCCCCGATGCGGGCGCACACGTCGGTTCCGCGGATCCAGCGGGCGATGTTCTTCCCGAATACCGACATCATGGACGCCTGCCGCGCGGCATCGGCGCCCGGAGGGAACTGGAACTGGAGCGCCATGACCACCAGCGGGCTCTCGATGCGCTTGGCGCGCAGGATCTCGCGCTTGAGCAGATCCCGGAATCCGCGCCGGTTGTAGAGGCCAGTCAGACGGTCCTTGGTCGACATGCGCTTGATGGTGGCCTTGGCGTCCTGCAACTGCGCCGTGCGCAATTGCAGCATGCTTTCGAGTTCGCGCACGGAGCCGCCATCCTGGGTGCTCACGATGAACAGCGAAAGCAGGCCTGCCAGGAACAGGGGGATGATGGCCACCGACAGCAGGGTTCCAAGACCGTGGTATCCCGTGATCCAGCCCATGGCCAGCGTCACGATTCCCATGCCGCCGATGAGGAGGAAATATCCCATCCAGGAAATCATCTTGGAATTCATGTCACTTCACCGTCCATGGTTCCTGCGGTCTTCTGGTTTCGCAAAACCGCGGGGCCGCTCTCCAGGGGAGATCATCGGCCGTTCGCGGCCAACATGTTAATCAAAACGAACTGGAAGTGCCATACAAAACATGATGCGGATCACGCGTCTTTGCGGGAACTTTTTTCCAGCATGTTCCGGGCAGGCGAGAAGAGAGGAGAGAGATCGGGCATTTTCGTCTTTTCCGGTTCCGGATTTTCGGGCACGGGGGCGGTTTCGGCGATTTCCGCCGGCGGCGGCTCGCCTTCGGGAAGTGCATCGGGCGTCGTTTCTTCCGCCGGCTTCTGGGGCCCCGTTGGCTTCTTTCCCATGTTCTTGGTGTCGAACAGTTCGCGCACGTCCGAGAGTTCCTCCCACGAAGCCGCCAGGGTCACCTGTTCTCCCACCTGCATGAAGGCGTCGGAAAGTTCCTGCCACACCAGTGTGGCACCGCCGACATCGCCGTGGATGGGCTGCGAGAACAGGCGCGCCACGCGGGAAAGGGTGATTTTGCGCGCATTTTCCTCTTCCATGCCATACTGCCCATCCACATGGAAGAGCAGGCCGTCATCGGCCAGCCGGCGGCAGATCCCTTCCACGACGCCCTGGCTTTCGCCAAGCATCAGGGCCAGCGTGGACGCATCGTGCAACTGCCGGTTGTGATACATGAAATCCAGGAGGCTCCAGGCCCGCCAGGCCAGAGGCTCGCCGGGAAACACCGCCCAGCGGCTTTCCGTGATGCGGCGGACTTCCAGGTAGGAGAAACGCTGGAAGACATACGTTACGACGTTTCCCAGAAGGAGGATGAGCCATATATAATAAATCCAGAGCAGTGCCAGGAACAGGATGCCGATTTCGCCATAGATGCCGAAATACTTGCTGGTGAAGTACTGCGACACCAGCCAGCGGGCTCCCGAGAACAGGCTGAATGACACCAGTCCGCCGGCCAGGGCCGCGAAAGCGTTGACGAAGGGGATCGGGACCAGTTTATTGACCAGGAAGAAGAAGAAAATCAGCAGGAAATGTCCCAGCAGGGGGCTGGAAAGGACGGGAAAGTCCGTACGGCGCAGAAAAACCAGCAATGCCATGACGGGAAGCAGGCTGGCCAGCGTCCAGTAGGTGGAAAACTGGCTGAAGAACGAGCGGCGCTTGCCCCGCTCGCCCCAGATGGCGTTGATGGCGCTTTCCATCGATACGAAGATCCACACGCTCACCAGCAGGGTGAAGACGGCGCCCACAGTTCCCAGATATTCCCCGCGGATGCGGGACGCCAGTTTGCGGATCATGGAAACGGCGGCCGGACCGAAGGACGGGAAGAATTCCTTTCCCACGTACTGGGCCAGGCCGCTCACCTGCTCGCTCTGTCCCAGCGCATCCACGAACCACAGGCCCAGCGCCGCCAGTGGGACCAGGGAAAAGAGGCTTTCGAACGCCAGGGATGACGCCATGCGGAAACAGTCGCGCCGTTCCCACAACCGGAAGACATGCACGAAGAAGCGGTATGGAGCGACGGCCCACCGAATCACCGGGTGGAAATGCGAAATCGGCTTTCCCAGGTGCCGGCGGATGCGGGCCAGTGGAATCATGGCTTCTCCCGGCGGCCGGCATCGCCGTTATTTTTATCGGCAGCCACGACGAGCCTGTAGAGGTTGAGGAAGCCCGAGGCCACTCCCAGCGTGAGCCCCGCAAGCATGAGCCAAGGCTCCGTGTCGAATTTCTGGTCGAGATACATGCCGGCCACCGCTCCCAGCGCCACGCCTATTCCCAGTTCCAGCCCGGCCAGCGTCAAACGGGCCACTTGCGAGTTCTTCATCATGACGGTTCACTCTTTTTCATTTGCATTTTGCATTTCTTCCGGCGTCCGCGGGCGGACAAACGAGACGATAGGCGATTTTCGACGGCTTGCAAAGAAGAAATTCGGAGGGGGCGCGCCGTGCGCGGCTGTCGTCCGCTGCCCGCCCGGCAGTCAAGGACCATCGGGTTTCGCCGCGGGTTCGTTCAGGCGGTTCATGGCGATCCGGAAGAGTCCCTCGTGGGTGAGAAGCGGCATGTGCTGCCAGGAAGCCGGCAGGTGTTCCATGACGAAGGGCGCCGTTCCGCCCGTGAGGATCACATCGCGGATTTGCGGAAACCTCTCCAGGATGCGCCGCGCGATGCCCTCCACCTGCGCCAGGAACCCGAACCAGGCGCCCGAGCGCAGGCAGGACTCGGTATCCCGCCCCAGCACGTCCGCGCAGGGACGCGGCTGAACCGCGGGCAGCGCCGTGCGCCGGCTCAGGGCCCCGGCCAGCACTTCCAGTCCCGGCGCGATGACGCCGCCGGCGAAAATGCCGGGTTCCAGCACCACATCCCAGGTCACGGCCGTGCCCATATCGATGACCAGACATGAAGTTTGCAGACGGCTCCATGCGGCCAGACCGTTGACCAGCCGGTCGATGCCCGCGAGGTTGGGATGGGGGATGGCCATTTCCAGCGGGACGTCCCGATGGGTCGCGAACGTCGGGGAGATTCCGGTTTCCGACGTCCATGCGGCCAGGATTCCCGCCACGGCCGGGGCTACGCAGGAAATCGCCATGAACCGGGGTCGGTTGCCGTCCAGCAGGCGCCACCAGGCATCCCGGACGTCGTCGTGCCGGTCCCGGATGGCGGCGGTCAGGAAGGACTCGCGGGAAAGCAGGTTCCCCGCCTCGTCCCAGAATGCCAGGCGGGTATGGGTATTGCCAGCATCCACGGTCAAGATGCACGTCATGCTCATGCAGGATCTTCTTCGTCGGGAGAGGGTTCCAGGGTCAGGGCCAAAAGCGGGCGCCGGAAATCGGGGTGGCACAGGACCAGTTCATAGATTCCGGGCACGGGCAGCATGAATTCCACGGATTCGCCCAGCACGGGAACGGAATCCATCAGTTGCCCGTCCCGCTTCAGTTCCACGCGTTCTGGAGCGGCCGTGTTTCCAGGAAACGACAGGGTCAGGCGGGCGGCCGAATGTCCTGCATCCGGGCTCATGGCCAGTTCCACGCCTTCTTCCGTCCGGGTGCGCACGACGGGAAGGGACGCGCCGGACCCGGAACGGACGCCCGCGGCCTGTGCCTGCCACTGCAGGCTCGAGAGCAGCACGTCCACCTTTTCTCGCACGCGGCACACCAGCAGTTCGAACGGATTGGGTGCCGGGGCGCGATTCCATTCGTAGTTTTCCCACTCCGCCACCATTTCCACCATTTCCCGCAGGCCTGGATCCAGATCTTCCGGCATGCGTTTCTTCCCTCGCGCCATGTCCACGATGTCATTCAGGTCCGGCCGGAGGGGCGGCGCCTTCTGCGCTTCGTAAAACCGTTTCAGGATTTCTTCCCAGTTCGAAAAAGCATCCATGGCAGCCCTTCCTCGCTCCAGCGTACGCGGCGGATGGAAAAATCTCGACACCCTCCGGCCCACTCATCGAGCCAGCCGCGCCGTGGACAGTTCCCGCACGGCATCGGCTAGTTTATGAATGATTTTATTTTTTTTGCTATAAACAGTATTGATGTTTAATTGTAATCTTGTTGCAATTTCTTCTGGTTGTAATTGCAATTCGTAAATCATTTTCAAGAATTCACGATCGCCAGGAGAGAGCATTTCCATGGCGGCTTCCAGCAGGCGCTGCTCCTCCGCGCGTTCCAGGTGTTCGGCGGGGGACAGGAAGGAGCTGCGGATTTCCTTCTTCTGGAACGTGTCCTCATACGAAACGGTGGAAGCCGGATTGCGCCGGATATGGTCCACCGTGGCATTGGTGGCGATGATTCCCACCCACGTGCTCAGGCGAAAGCCGCGCTGCGGGTCGAACATGCGCAGTTTCCGGTAATCGTTCTGCAGAAAGCCGAGAAAGACGCTGCCGATCACATCGTCGATCTCGTCCTCCGTGAAATCCACGGACCACTTGAGAAACACCTTGCGCACGCAGGATGCCACCAGACGCTGGTAGCGCCTGTAGAACTCGGAAAATGCCCGCGAGTCGCCCTCCAGGATCCGCTCCAGCAGAAGCCGTTCTTCCTGAAGGGTTTCTTCCCGGTCCGTCATACCGCCGCCATCCGTCCGATTCACGGGTCGTCTTCTCCTTCTGGGCTGCAGAGATACAACTGTTCCGCCAGGCCGAACAGCCCAACGAACTCCATTCCCACCAGCAGTTTCCAGTATTGCAGATCCTGGAGCTCGAAAATGGAACTGCGGTAGACCAGCCGTTTTCCCGGCGCCTGCACGCCCACGACCTCCACTTCCACGGAATCTTCCAGGGGCTCGTCCGCCAGGTTCCGGTTGAGCGCGAGTTTTCTGGCCAGTTCCAGGCCCACGGCCGCGAACGCCACGTACACGCGGCCCATGGAATCCACCACCGGCTCGCTGACGGCCATCACCCGGGTTTCGTCGTCGGGGGCCAGGTTCAGTTCCGGGGCCGCGTCCATGACGACCTTTCCATCAGTGGTCTTCAACCCGACGATGCGGCCGGTCTGCGTTCCGAAGAGGAGGGTGCCGCCGTACAGCGCCAGGGGCGTGGAGATGGTTTCATTAGAGATAGCCCACACAGAGGCGCCGGTCTCCGTGTCGAAGGCCGCCAGGTTCTTCTGTCCGCGATTGCCGGCGTAGGCGGCATACAGGCGGGCGGTGGACGGGTCGGCGACGATGGACAGGATCTGGCCGGTGCCCAGGAATTTCGTCCGCCAAAGGACGCGGTTCTTCTTTTTCAGCAGGTCCGTCAGGGAGAAGGCGACCAATCCGCCGTAGGGATCGGGCAGGATGATCTTCTGGTTCTGCAGGACCGCCAGCGCGGGAAAGCGCCGGGGCGCGTAGTGTCCTCCCAGCGGCACTTCCATCAGCGTTTTGCCGGTGGAGACCTGCACGAGGCGCATCACGGCCCGCGGGGATGCCGTCCGGCCCGCCGTGGGGGAAGCCGGCACGTTGCCATGCACGAGAACCATCTGCTCGCTGATGCGCAGCGGGGGAAACCACAGGGTGGGCGCGGCGTGGGATTCCCGCCAGAGCACGTTGCCCGATGCCTGGCGCAGCGAGATTTCCCGGCTTCCCACGAAGAGGTAGGTGCCTTCCTGGATCCGGATGCCCTCGGAGGCCGGGAAGCGGGCGCGGCCGAAGCGGTCGCGCAGTTGCAGGCGGTGGTTGAACTTCCACAGTTCGCCCCGGCTGGAGATCACGTGGAAGAAGCGGTTTTCCTCGTACGCGAAGAACGGGGCGAGGATGGATTTGTCCTGGATGGAGCAGGTTTCTTCACCACCCGACGTGGGGCCGGAAAACGGGAGTTGCCCGGTGCGCAGGCCGTTGCAGCGGAGTTGATCGCAGGCGAGCGAACTTTCGGCCTGCACCATGTCGTAGGCGGGGCGGCCCGGCATGCCGGTGAAGGCCAGAAACCCGGCGGCCGCTTCCCGGGGCAGGGATGCCGCCGCATTCGCGGAGCCGATCATCGGAAAGAGCATGAAAACCGTGGCAATCCATCGGACCATGGAGGATCCTGCCTTGCGCGAGAAGGAAAAAAGGGATCTGTACAAGGCGAACGGGATTGTATACAACCGGTTGCGGGGAATCAACCGCAACCTTGCATTTCGCAGGAGGCCCGCCATGACCGATTTTTCGCAGTCCCAGGAACCCGAAAACCCGATCTCCGGATGGGAAATGAACCCGGAAACCCTCATGGAATGGATTCTCCGGCAGGCGCTGGAGGGCGTACCCCCGTTTTCGCCCGCCGATGCGCTGGTGGAGGAAATCCGCCGTGCCCATCCCGCCGATCCGCCGCGGGAACTCGCCAAGAAACTGATGAAGCGCGAGTCGTACAAGAATTTTTCCACGGGATTCATCACCGGCCTGGGAGGATTCGTGACGCTGCCGATGGCCATTCCCTCCTCCATTCTGGCGTCCTGGGTGCTCCAGGCCCGGCTGGTGGCCGCCGTGGCGAAACTGGGAGGCCACGACCTGGAGGATCCGCGCATCCGCAAGCTCGTGATATGGGCGCTCTTCGGCGATGCGGTCAAGGAGGTCCTCAAGGCGTCCGGCGTCCAGTTGTTCAACAAATTCACGGCGTCCTTCATGATTCGCCTGCCGGCGGCTGCCATCGCGGCGGTGCAGCGCAGACTCGGTCTTCTTTTCCTGGAGCGCGCCACGCGCCAGACGGCCGCGGGATTGGTCAAGGCCGTTCCCGTGGCGGGCGGCGTCGTGTCGGGAATGGTGGATGCCGCCGTCCTGCGCCGCGTGGGCAGGACCGCCATCGCCTGGTTCCTGGATGATCCGGAAACTGGAGGTGCAGCGGGTGAAACCTGATGGCGGGAGTTTTGATTGAATAGCCTAAAATTGCAAATAATTTAAATTCTCATTAGTAATTTATAGTTAACATTAAAAAGTGTTGCGGATTTTGAAGTTGAACAGGCTCAGCAGGGGGATCACGTCCGCGTAGGGAACGACGGCGGACAGGACGAGGCGATCCTTTTCGCGCGTCAGCGAAAGGCGCTCCAGCACGCGGGCGGCCTGCTGCATGCGGGGATCCGCCGCTATCGCCAGGTTCTTGCGCTGAATCTGGATTTGTGCCGAAACTGCGGCCTGCAGGGCCGCGGCCACGTCTTCGCGGGTGAAGACGATGCGGCCCCGCACGGCGAGGGAATCCTGTTCCGGCGCGAAAGCCAGGGCCAGGGTCGTGATTTCCGGGTGCTTCGGGAGGAGGACGCCTTTCGAGCACACGTAGAGCGCCTGGCCGGCTCCGAGTTCCCGGAAGAGTTCCTGCACGTCGGCGGGGAATTCGCGTTCATTCCAGTCCTGGCTCGCTCCCTGCAACCGTCCGGGGCCCGGCGAGGCGATTTCGAAGGTCAGCCGGGGGTGGATGAACACGTCCGCATCTTTCCGGGCTTCGTGCCGGTAATTTTCCTTCTGGAACTCGCCGGCAAGGCAGGAACGCACCCGGGTGGCATCGAAGGAGCCGGCGGCCGCCACGGCGCCCTGCAGGCGGTTCCGGAAATCGGAAGGCAGGATGGCCTGCACGCGGTCGAGGCTGGAGAGCGGATCGGCGCCGCATGCCACCAGTTTCCCGAGCAGTCCCTGCTGGGCGGCCAGCCGGCGCAGCACGTCGGGGCGGGCCTTCAGGATCTGCAGGTTGCGCAGGACCGTGAAATCCATCATCGCATAAAGCCGCGCCTGGGCCTGGCCCGCGCTGGCGGGCTTCGAACTCCCAGAGGCGGCGGGCGGGGAAGAAAGAGAGGGCGCCGGAACCGGTTTGGAATCCTGGGCGGCCGGCGGCGGCGCGGTATTGGCGGAACCCATGCCGTTTTCGGCGGCGGGCCGGGATTCCTGCACCCGTTCGCAGGCCAGTTGGATTAGCAGTGAAAGCAGGAGAATGGATGGCCACGGGGCAAGTCGCATGGAAAACCTCACAGCGGAGAACGAATCTTCTCTTCCGCGACGCCCGAACAAAGCGCAAAAACCGGAGGGCGTCAAGAAGGGCCGCAGGATGGGTGCCGGCTTTCAGAGGGAGACTGGATGGAACGCAGCAATCGGAAGATGAAGCCTGTCATTGCGAGCTCGAAGCATGAAATCTTCATGGCCTCCGGGCGCGGGTTGACATGGAAGGAAATCGTCGCTGCGGCTTCGATGGACCACGGGCCGGACAGGTGCATCTGTCAGCGCCGGCCCAGGAAGAGCGGGTTTGCGGATTCCGTTCATGCGGGAAGGATGCGGATCACCAGTGCCTTGGGCGTGAACGGGGCGGTTCCCAGGGCCAGGGCGGCGGCGACGAAAGCTCGTGGTTGCGGTCGGGGGCCGCCGGCTGGGCGTCTTTCGGCCGAACCTCGGTTTTCGGAAGCTCAGTGGAGGAGGCCGGGACCTCCAGCGATTTCACGTCGTACTTCACCTTGAGTGCGACCGAGCGCGACGGGGAATCGATATGGAAGTGATCCCGGTGGTAGGCGTCGAAATCGGGGCTGAGCACCGTCTTGAACAGGCCGGAGTCCCGCAGCGCGGCCATCACGCCGCGCAGGGCCGCGCCCTTGGCGGATTTCGAGTTCCAGTGCCCCACCAGCGAAGCGTATCCGAAGGTTCCATCGATGGCCGTCACGTCCAGCGCCTCGCCATAGGCATGGCGGGACAACTGATGCTTCCCCCGCACGTAGGACACGCGCCAGGCCGAGTTCCAGTACATCGAGGCCACGCCGTACTTCTGCAGTTTGGGGCCGGCGAGCACCAGGTTTTCAACGGTTTTGCATTCCAGGATCCAGGGCGCATCGGGGTTGTTCCAGGCCCTCCGGTAGGTGATGCCGCCCAGTTTGTCGGTGAGCGGCTTGATGGGGGTGCGCACATGGGGAACGTTGTCGTACAACTGGTAGGGAACCCCCGCGGCCTTCAGGCGCGCCAGGCATTCCTTGTCCATGGCGGCCGTTGGAACGGAAATGCGCTTGATGTCCTTGATCAATTGCGGTGTCTTGTTCCACGGCTCCTTTTCTGTCTTTGCGCTCTTTGCGTTTTTTTTGGGTGGGCCCGCCGGCACGGCTCCAAAAAGAAGCCCCGCCAGCAGCCATGCCAGTACATGCTGCATCGCATCACCGCAGGAAGAATTTGTAGATCACGTAGGCCGCCAGCAGCACGGTCGCGAGCGTGAGGATCCAGTCCATCACGCCGCCCTTCTTCTGCTTCTCGTCCTGCCCGGTCACGGATTTCGCGGCTTTCTTGAACCCGCCGCGCATGCCCATCAGCAGGCCGCCTGCGCCACTGGACCTCTCATTCTTCTTCCGTTTCTTCATCGTCGTCTCCATCCAGCCGGATCAGATGTTTTTCCACTGCCTCCAGACACAGCAGGAGCCATGAAATTTCCTGTTCCATCCGCGAGGCCTCTTCCGGGGGAAAGGGCCGCCTCGCCTGCAGTTCCTCCACGCGGGCGCGCAGGGCAGCGGCGTCTGCGTGATCCGCATCGAACACATCCTCTACCACGGAAACCAGTTTTCCGGAGGAAAAAAATCGCACCAGCCCCCCGCGGGCGAGCAGGGCGTGCTCCCGCCGGGCCGTGTGCACGCGGATCCATCCCGGCAGCAGCAGGGCTTCCCAGGGGACATGCCCGGCCATGATGCCCACTTCTCCCGTGGAAATGCGGCAATCCACGCGGACGGCATTGTTCATGTTCAGCAGGGGGCCCTGCCGGGCGTGCAGGATGTGGACGGAAAACGTGTTCCTGGTCATGGGTCCGCCTGAGTCAGAAGATCTGCCGATGGGCGAGCCGTTCGGCCTTCTCGCGCACCGAGTCGATGGTGCCGCACATCAGAAACGCCTGGTCCGGCAGTTCGTCGCAGCGTCCCTCCACGATTTCGCGGCAGCCCCGGATGGTTTCCTCCACCGGGATGAAGACGCCCGGGATGCCCGTGAAGTTCTCGGCCACGAAGAAGGGCTGCGAGAAGAAGCGCTGGAGTTTGCGCGCCCGGGAAACCGTCAGGCGGTCCTCCTCGGAGAGCTCGTCGATGCCCAGGATCGCGATGATGTCCTGCAGTTCCTGGTTGCGCTGCAGCATTTCCTGCACGCGCCGGGCCAGCCGGTAGTGCTCTTCGCCCACCACCTCGGGGGACAGGATGTTGGACGTGCTCTCCAGCGGATCCACGGCCGGGTAGATGCCCATGTCCACGATGCGCCGCGAAAGCACGGTGGTGGCGTCCAGATGCGAGAAGGTGGTCGCCGGCGCGGGGTCCGTCAGGTCGTCGGCGGGCACGTAGATGGCCTGGATGGAGGTGATGGAGCCGCGCAGGGTGGAGACGATGCGTTCCTGCAGTTCGCCCATTTCCTGGGCCAGGGTGGGCTGGTAGCCCACGGCCGACGGGATGCGCCCGAGCAGGGCGGAGACCTCCGAGCCGGCCTGCGTGAAGCGGAACACGTTGTCCACGAAGAAGAGCACGTCCTGGCCTTCCACGTCGCGGAAGTATTCGGCCACGGTGAGCCCCGAGAGCGCGACGCGGGCGCGGGCGCCGGGCGGCTCGTTCATCTGCCCGTAGATGAGTGCCACCTTGTCGAGCACGCCGGAATTGCGCATTTCCACCCACAGGTCGTTGCCTTCGCGCGTGCGTTCCCCGACGCCGCAGAACACGGAGGTGCCGCCGTGATGCAGCGCCACGTTGTGGATCAACTCCTGGATGATGACCGTCTTGCCCACGCCAGCGCCCCCGAAGAGGCCGATCTTGCCGCCCTTGCGGTACGGGGCGAGGAAGTCGATGACCTTGATGCCGGTTTCCAGGTACGACACCTTGGTGTCCAGTTCCACGAAACTCGGGGGCGGGCGATGGATGGGGAAGAACTGGGAACTGGCGATGGGGCCCTGCTCGTCCACCGGCTCGCCGATGACGTTCATGATGCGCCCGAGCACCTGCGGTCCCACGGGCACCTGCACCGGCCCCTGGGTATCGAGCACTGGCTGGCCGCGGCGCAGGCCGTCGGTGGTGTCCAGGGCGATGCAGCGCAGCGTGCGTTCCCCGATGTGCTGGGAAACCTCCACCACGAGATTCCATTCGCGGTCGTCGATGACCGGATTGGTGATGCGCAGCGCCGTCTGGATGGGAGGCAGTTCGGGACCCTGCCAGGCCACGTCCACCACGGGACCGATGACCTGGAGGATGGTGCCCTGGGGCGCCGGATGGATTTCAATGGCGTTCTGGTTCATTGCAATGCCTCGGATCCACTAATGATTTCCATCAACTCCAATGTAATTTTGGATTGACGAATTTTATTGTATTCCAGCCGGAAACGCCCGATGAGTTCCTCGGCGTTCTTGGAGGCGTTGTCCATGGCCGTCATGCGGGAAGCGTGCTCGGACACCATGCATTCCAGCAGGATCCGGCGAAGAGCCGATTCCAGGTAAATAGGCAGAAACGTTTCCATGAACCGCCGGGAATCCGGCTCCACGTCGACTTCCATGCCGGGATCCTCGGGCCCCGGCGGCAGCGGGAACAGTTCGATGCGTTCCGGCTTCTGGCGCAGCAGGTTTTCGAAGCGCGCCATCACGGCTTCCACGCGCCGTACGCGCCCCTCCATCACCCAGCCGGCCAGTTTCCGGGCCGCCTCGCAGAGGGCCGTCTCATCCGGATTTTCCGTGGAGAGGGCGAACATGTCCTCCCATTCCGGGCGCGGGAAGCGCTCCGAAGGCATGGCTTCCCGCCCCTTGCGGCCGAACACCGCGAACCGGATGCCGGCGAATGCGGGATCGCCGGCCGGAAACCACGCGGTGACCGCATGGGCGAGGTTCTGGGTCAGCGGCCCGCACATGCCCCGGTGCGGAAAGAAGGCCAGCACCAGATGGACGGACGGCGAATCCTGGGGATTCGGGTCCGGTTCCACGTCGGGCGCGGGTGGAATGAAGGACTGCATTTCCTGGCACAGTTTGCGGGACCGGTGCAGGGCATCCTGCAGCCTCCAGTATTTGACCGTGGACACCATCTTCATGGCGTCGGCGATCTTGCGGATGTTGTGCACCGCCTGGATGCGCTGCTTGAGGGTGCGCAGGTCCTGCATCGGCTACTCCTCCTGCACCACGAAATTCCCGCGGAATTCATCCAGCAGGGCCGACAGTTCCTGCTCCAGTTCCGGCGTCAGTTCACCGGTGGCTTCCAGTTTCTGAAGCACCGATGCGCCCCGCGCCGTCATGAACGTGGAGAGTTCCTGGATCCAGCGCTGGATCTGGGATACAGGCACGTGATCGAAATGGCCGTGCGTGGCGGCGAACAGCAGCATCACCTGGCGCGCCATGGGCTGGGGCACGTTCAGCGGCTGGCGCATGACCATCATCATGCGCTCGCCGCGGGCGAGTTGATCGCGGGAGACGGGATCCAGATCCGAGCCGAACTGGGCGAACGCCTGCAGTTCGCGGTACTGCGCCAGTTGCAGGCGCAGGGGGCCGGCCACCTTCTTCATCGCCTTGGTCTGCGCCGCGCCGCCCACGCGGGACACCGAGAGCGCCACGTTCACCGCCGGCCGCTGGCCCGAGTGGAACAGTTCGCTCTCGAGAAAGATCTGCCCATCCGTAATGGAAATGACGTTGGTCGGGATGTAGGCCGAGATGTCGCCGGCCTGCGTTTCGATGACGGGCAGGGCCGTGAGCGAGCCGCCCCCTCGCGCGGGCGAGAGTTTGGCGGCGCGCTCGAGCAGGCGGGAATGCAGGTAGAAGACGTCGCCGGGGTACGCCTCACGGCCGGGCGGGCGGCGCAGCAGGAGCGAAATCTGGCGGTACGCCACGGCGTGCTTGCTCAAATCGTCGATGAGCACCACGGCATGCTGGCCGCGGTCCCGGAAATACTCGCCCATGGTCATGGCCGCATACGGGGCGATGAACTGCTGGGGCGCGCCATCGGCAGCCGAGGCGCATACGACGGTGGTGTAGTCCATGGCGTGATGGAAGCGCAGGCGGTCCACCAGGGTGGCCACGGTGGACTGCTTCTGGCCCACGGCCACGTAGATGCATTTCACGTCCTTGCCCCGCTGGTTGATGATGATGTCCATGAGGATGCTGGTCTTGCCGGTCTGGCGATCCCCGATGATCAACTCGCGCTGGCCGCGTCCGATGGGGATGGGGGCGTCGATGGCGCGGATGCCGGTTTCCAATGGTTCACAGACGCCTTGACGATCCACGATGCCCGGCGCCTTGCGCTCGATGGGAAGGCGTTCGGCCGCCGTGATTTCGCCCTGCCCGTCGATGGGCTGGCCCAGGGCGTTGACGACGCGCCCCAGCAGGGCTTCGCCCACCGGCACCTTCACGATGTCGCCGGTGCGCCGGGCCATGTCGCCCTCGCGCAGGTGTTCGGCGGATCCCAGCAGGGCGCATCCCACGGAGCCCTCCTCCAGGTTGAGGGCCATCCCGTACAGATCGTGGCCGAAATCGACCAGTTCGCCCGCCATGACGTTTTCCAGCCCGTACACGCGGGCGATGCCGTCGCCCACGGACAGGACGGTGCCCACCTCGGACACCTCCACGCGATGCTCGAACTGGGCGATTTCCTGAAGAATCACACTGCTGATTTCATCGGCTCTAAGTTGCATCACGGCGCCAATCCATTTCTCGTTCTCAGATTTCGATGTTCAAACGGTTGCAGAATCGCTGGATGGAACCGCGCAGGGTTCCGTCCACGAGCTTGTTTCCCACCCGGATGAGCACGCCTCCGACCATTTCGGGATCGACCTCCTGGCGCACCAGGGCGCTTTCGCCATAAGCCTCGTGGATTCTGCGCCGGTACTCGGTGAAGAGTTCCGCCGGCAGCGGGTGGGAGGAAATCACGGATACCTGGATGCGTCCCATGCGCTTGTCGAGCCGGGCGCGATATTCGCGGAAGATGTCGGGAAAGGCCGACATCCGCCCGCGTTCCAGCAGGAGGAACAGGAAGCGGCGCGTCACGGGGAGGAAGTTGCGTTCCTCGCAGAGCCGCTGCATGACCCGCCGGCGTTCGGCCTGCGTGAAGGATGGATTGACCATCAGATCCTTCAGGCCGTGCTGGAAGTGGTCGGAAACGAGCATCAACTCGCGGGCGATGCGCTGGGCCATCTGCACGCTTTCGCCGGCGGCGAACTCCAGCGCCCTGGCATAGCGGGAAGCGATGAGGTCATGATTCATGCCGCGCCTCCCCTTCGAACGTGGAGTCGAGTCCCTTCTGGAAAAGGTGCGGATGCGTGGCGGGCTGCACCGACGCATGCAGATCGGAGCGGAAGGCCAGCACGGCATCGGCCAGGATCTCGTTGCGGATCTGGCGGACCATGAGATCCCGCTTGATGAGGATCTGCTTGAGCGTCTCGTTTTTCCGCATGGCCTGGTAATCGGCGGCTTTCCGGAATATCTGCTCGCGCTCGATTTCGATCTCCTGACGGATGCGTTCCTCGATCTCGGATTTCCGTTCCTCCATGGAACTTTCCAACTGCCGCGCCTTCTCACGAATCCTGGAAGATTCCTCCTCGTGGCGCAGGGCTTCCTCGATGCTCTGCCGGAAGCGGTCGTTTTCTTCCCGCGCCATGCGCGCCAGCGGCTTCAGAATGAAGCGGTGAGCCAAGTATAAGAAAATAGCGAAATCGATGAGGACGAAGACGATGGGCGGGCCTTCGTACTGGCCGGGCAGCGGATTGCCGACGTGTGGATAATGCAGCAGGTCCACCCAGTTGACGGAAGAGACGGCAGGAATGGGCATCATGCGTCCCTCAATACCCTGGCTTTCAGGCTGCGGATGTATTCCGGAATCTGCTGTTCGAGTTTCGAACGGACCTTTTCGGCCTCGAACTGGAGTTGGGTTTCCGCAGCCGCCAGTTCCTCCTCGGCCTGCCGGTCGGCTTCCTGGCGCATGGCGTCGGCCTGGCGCTGGAACTCGCGCCGGGCTTCCTGCCGCTTCTGGCTCGCCTGCTGCCGGTGGGCTTCCAGTTCCTCCTGCAGTTTCGATTCGAGGAAGCGGACTTCGTCCAGAAGTTGCCGGGCGGTCTCGATGCGAACCTGCGTGGCGGCCCGGCGGCGTTCCCGCAAATCGAAGTACGGAGCGAACAGCCAACCGTTGAGAAGCACCATCAACAGCAGAAACCACACGAGATGAACGAAGAAGGTGCCGTCGATGTCGAACAGCATTTCGCCTGCCTCTCGAGATGACGAATCCGCACGTCGTAGCCGGAACGAATGAAATACGCCATCGGGAAACCTCGCGACCGAAGAAGCGTGGACGGCACGAGCCGAACGGGTTCCCGCGTGCGGCGGCGGAAGGGGCCGGGACGCACCCAGCTGGCCTCTTCTAGCACCACGTCCGGTTTCGTGCAAGGGTGCATCGCGGGCGCTTTTCCTGTGCGCTTTTGCACCTTCACCGGGCTTCCATCCCGAATCACTGAATCTAAATTAAAAAAATTACCGTGAGCCGTCAGTCGTCTTCCTCGGAAAGGGGCATGGGCGCGGCGGGAGCTTTTTCCGCCGGATTCGCGGCGGCGGGCATGGGTGCTGGCGGCGCGATCCCCATGTCGGCCGTTTTTTCCGGCTGCATGTCTTCTTCCGGCTTCATCTCCGGGACGACCTTTTCCGCGTTTTCGTTTGCCGGCTTCATGTCGGGCGCCGGGGCGGCCGCCGCCGGTTTCGCTTTTCCCCGCAGGGCGGCCCAGCCGGCGGAAAACGTGTAGCCATTGGGAGCGAGCACCGTTCGGTACAGGAAGAATCCCGTCAGGCCGAGCGCGATATAGACGATCAGGTACTCCAGCCAGGTGGGCTCGTTGCGTGGGGAATCCGTGGACGTCATGCATTCCTCCTGGTGGAAAAAATGGAAAAAAAACGCGAAAAGCGCAACCTTTTTGGTGAAACCCCGAAAATGGATACGGCAACTGCGAAAAAGGAGGCATGTCATGAAAGTGCAGAATCAGGTCGTCATGCAGGTTTTTTCATCCGGCCAGCGCACGCGGGCGCAGGAGCCGTTCGAGGCGGCGCTCCAGAAGGCAAAGGACCGGCTGGTGCAGGTGGGAACCGCAGTGCCGGTCCTGCTGTCGGGGGGCGCCGGCGCCGCGCTGGCGCAGTCTGCGGCGGGATTGCCGGCGGTTTCTTCCGGCACGGATTTCGGCGCCTTGCAGCAGTCCCAGATGGATGCCAACATGCAGTATCTTCGGCTCCAGATGGAGGTGCAGGCCGAGAACCGCTGGTTCACCACGCTCTCCAACGTCATCAGGAGCCGGCATGACACGGCCCGCGCAGCCATCGGCAATCTGCGGGCATGATAGAGGGGGATCATGGCGTTTCGGGCTCTTCGAAAACCGGAATCCGATATTTTCTCGACCGTTCTGGAACTGCGCCGGGCGGTGTTCTCGCCCGGGTGGACCGCGCCGGAAATCCCCATTGTGCCAGCGGAATGCATGCCGCCGCGGACCGGATCACGCAGAGTTGGAAAATCCGACGGCTGCGAGGTTGGCCCATCTGTACAACCTGAACCTGGCGCTGCGCGCCGTGGTGTATGATTTCCAGGCCACGCGCGCCGTTCTGGATACGCACACCGAGGCTATTTTTAAAAAATCCTTCGAACTGGAACGGAGCCACCTGATGCGTTCCATTCTGTAGTCGGCCCCGCGCCTGCCTGGCCGGCGGCCCATGGCAGGATATTGCAATAACGTAATAGTTTTATTGCTTATTAATAATGTATTGCAATCAGCCGGACAGAGGAGGAACGTTTTCGCCGTTTTCGTGCTTTTCCAGGGCGGGATGGAACTTTTTTTCGATGCGCCGGGGTGTTTCGCCCTGTGGACCGGGAAGGTCGGGGGCGGCATCGACGGACGGTAGGTAATCCCCGGATGCGGATAGCGCTTCCTCCTGCGGGCCGGAAATGTCCAGAGCAGAAGGTTTCGATTTTTCCGAACCTTCCGGTTTGGCGGGGAATGCTTCTTCTTCCTTTCGCGTTTCCCCTGGTTCGCGCACCAGCGGCGAGGTCAGGAGGGGTTCGCTCAATTCTCGCACCACGTGCCGCACGTTCACGGCCCGGGCGATTTCCTGCATGGTTTCCTGCATTTCGCTCATAGCCCTGGCCGTCTGCTCGTCGGCGGCCATCTCGTCGCGTACCTGGGAAAAGGCGTCCCGGATGCGGCGCACCCCCCGGCCGATGGCGCGGGCGGCCTCCGGAATGCGTTCCGGCCCCAGAAAGGCCATGGCTACCGCCACGATCAGCAGAAATTCACCGAACGAGATGTCGAACATGGCTCCATTCCGCGACTTTCGCCTCTCTATGGAACAGGATTGCCCAGCGCCAGGGAGAGTTGCGCCCGGGCCGTTTCCAGTTGCACCCGCTGCTCCCAGTAGCCGAACTGCAACTTGAAGAATGTCGCCATGGCTTCGGCCATGTCCCGGGGCTTGATCACGCCGGCGTTTTCCTGCTCCACGAGCGCGGCCAGTTGCGCTCTGGCCAGTTTCAGCGCCTTTTCGGTGAGTTCCAGTTTGCGCACGGCCGTGACGACGTCCTGCCGCAGCGTGGCGAGTTCCAGCGTGATGGCATCGCGCAGCGCGGCATAGCGGGACTCGGCTTCCCGCTGATCCAGTTCCGCCAGGCGCATCTGGGTGATCTGCATGGCGAAATCCAGTTGACCCTCGATGCCCAGCCCCAGGACCAGGGAATTGCCGTGCAGGGCGTCGTTGGCATAGGCGCTTCGCGGGTCGTCCGAAGAACTGTCGGCGAAGCGGTAGCGCACGAAGAATCCCACGTCCGGCAGCAGGCGTGCCCGTGCCAGTCCCACGGCCGCCGCCGCCTGTGCCCGGGCAGCCGCCAGCACCCGGATTTCCGGCCGCCGGGACACGGCGAAAGCGACCAGCGCCGGCAGCGGCTCCGGCATGGACAGATCGGGTTCCCAGGTCTCGTCTTCGCGCACTTCCACGGGCTTTCCGGCCAGATATTCCAGCGTGGCGCGGGAAATCTCCCCCATCCGCTCCAGTTCCAGCATGCGCTGCTCGAATTCGTTCTGGCCCAGTTTGAAGCGTAGCAGATCCACCGGAGAAATTCGTCCGCTTTCTTCGTATTCGGCTACTTTTTCGGCTGCTTCTTCCAGAATCTTGCGGGCCTTTTTCCCTAGACGATCGCTTTCCAGATAGGCGCGGCGGGCATAGTAGGCCCTGCGGACCGCGAGCCACAACTTCTGCCGGGTCAGTTGCGCGTTGCCCCTGGCCATCTCCCGCATGGCGCGCGCCTGGGCCCTGGCGTAATCCATTTTTCCGAAGGTGTAGATCGGCATGACCGCCCGTGCCTCGAACCGCAGCACGTAGCCGTCCAGGTTGAGGGTGATGGAATCGTCGCGGTCCGTCCCCACGCAGTAGGTTTCACGGAAATCCTGTTCGGTCATGCCTTCCGGCAGGGTGGCGGGCATCCATGCGTCAGGCAGGATGCACCGGTATGTGGGAGAGGGGCCTCCCTGCAGGCTGTAGGAAAGGCGGGGCAGCCACAGGAAACGGGAACCTTCCACCAGTTCCTCCGCACGGGCCAACTGGATGCGAGCCTTCTGCTCGTCCGGGGAGCGGCGCTTGGCCAGTTGCCACAGTTCCTGCAGGTTCACGGCTGCCGGCGAAAGATTCTGGAGGATGAAGCCCAGTGCCAGGAGGAAGGTCATCGTCGCGGTCCCGGATGCGGAATCGAGAAACGCGGCGGCTCCGAAGAGCCGCCTTTGTTCGCAAGAGTTCATCAAAAAAAGCAAAAAAGCAAGGAAACCGATGGAAAATCTCGCAGGGGCCCCATGAAAAAACGGGAATGCCGGTTTGAAGTCGGAATGAAAGCGTGCTACACTCCGCCGGGGTCTGGGCCCTCCACTCGGATGGGATTGCACCAGGGATGCGAGACGACTGAATTTTTTTGGTGCAAGCGCGTCTAGGCATCGTCCATTCGGGCCAGGAGAAGCCGCTTCGTTCGCCGCGGCCCGACCCGGTCGAGGAAACCATGAAATCCTGTCCGGCATGCAACGCGACCTATGACGACAGCGTCACATTTTGCGCCAAGGACGGCACCCGCCTCCTGGACGCGGGCAGCAAGCCCTCCTCCTCGCGGGAAGGGCAGATGATCTCCGACCGGTTCCGGATCATCAAACTCCTGGGCGAAGGCGGTATGGGCGAAGTCTATCTGGCCGAGCACACCTACCTCAACAAGAAGGTGGCCATCAAGCTCCTGCGCTCCGAGATCACCTCTTCCAACGAAGCCGTGCAGCGCTTCTACCAGGAGGCCAAATCGGCCGCCCGCATCAAGCACGAGAGCATCATCGAGATCCATGACTTCGGCAAGCTCGACGATGGCACGATCTACCTGGCCATGGAGTTCCTGGAAGGCTCTCCGCTGGCCGACATCATGCTCAACGGGCCGATGGACCTGGCCCGGGCCATCGATTTCATCATCCAGATCGCGGACGGTCTCGGCGCGGCGCACGCCGAGGGCATCATCCACCGCGACATGAAGCCCGAAAACGTGTTCATCATCCGGGACCGGATGGGGCGCGAGAAGGTCAAGATCCTCGACTTCGGCATCGCCAAGATGTCCTCGGGCGAAGGGGAAGGCCATGGACTGACCAAGACCGGCACGATTTTCGGCACGCCCCACTACATGTCGCCGGAGCAGGCCATGGGCCGGGCCCTGGATCACCGGACCGACATCTACTCGCTGGGCGTGATCATGTTCGAACTGTTCACCGGGAGCGTGCCCTTCAAGGCGGAATCCTTCATGGGCATCCTGACCCAGCACATCACCACGCCGCCGCCGGCGCCGTCATCCTACCGGCCGGATCTGCCCCCCCAGATCGAGCAGATCATTCTCAAGGCGATGGACAAGGATCCCAACCGGCGCTACCAGTCCATGGGCGAGTTGATCCTGGATCTGCAGCGCGTGATGGCAGAACTGGGCATCGGAAGCCCGGCGATGCAACTGCAGACGGTTCCGCCGCCGCCGGCGCCCGGCATTCCGTCGGTTCCGCCCGGCATGATGCCGCCGGGCGCTTCCCTGCCGCCGGGCGCCTCCCTGCCGCCGCCGCCGGTTCCGGCCACGGGCACCTATGGTCCCATGACCCCGCCGCCCGTCACCGGCCCGCATGGCATTCCGGCCGCCGCCGGCACGATGCACCCCGCTTACCAGACGCAGACGCCCTACACCGGCCAGAGCACCACCGTGTCGCCGGTTTCGGAAGGTTCCGGCAAGGGCGTCCTCGTCGCGATCCTCGTGATTCTGCTGCTGGGCGGCGGCGGGGCGGCCGGCTGGTGGTTCTTCCTGCGGGACAAGAAGGAGGATGCCTCCAAGCCGGCGGGCGATACGACGGAACAGGTAGCCGATGCCTCGAACGCCAAGGACATGCCGGTGGAGCCCGATATGCCGGTGGAGCCCGATATGCCGGCGGAGCCGCCCATGCCGGCCGAACCCGACATGCCGGCGGAGCCGCCCATGCCGGCGGAGCCGCCCATGCCGGCCGTGGAAACCGTGTCCGTCGTGGTGTTCACCAACATCGACGCCTTGACTCCCGCCCCGCGCATTCGCGTCCTTCCGGCGGGCGCGGAGCAGGAATCCCCGGCGACGCTTTCCGTGGAGAAGGGGTCCAGCATCCGGATCGAGATATCCAGGGACGGCTACAAAACCGTGGAAAAGGAAATCGCGGCCAGCGGTCCCGCGCGGGTGAAGGTGTCCATGGAAAAGATGCGGACTTCGTCCATGGAGCCATCCATGACATCTACCATGTCCATGGAGCCGCTGTTCAATCCGGTCATGGAACCGGTCATGGAACCGGTCATGGGCATGAAGTTCGAGTGGGATTGATGATTATCGATGGATGTTCCCGCCTGTGCGGCATCCAGGAGGTTTTGAAATGACAAGGGCAAAGTGGGTCTTCATTTTGGTGGCGGCCATGTTTTCGCTGGCATCCCTGCCGGCGCTGGCGCAGGATAGTGAACCAGTTTATAAAAAAGTCTATGATGAGGCGAAAGCACTGTATGAAAAAGGAGAGTATGTCCGTGCAGCCGCCTTGTTTCTGGAAGTGAAGCGGCTCGCTCTGGAAGATGGCCTTTACACGGAAACCATCGATTACCGGATTGGTCTTTGCTATGAAAAAGCAGGAAATCTAAAGGAAGCAATCAAGCATTACAAGATTTATGCAGATGGAGATGACATTAATGAGAAAGTTGCTACGCGAGAAGAAGCGCTAGCGAAAATAGATGAACTCGAAAAACGACTGGTGCAGGTGGAAACCAAAACATCTGTGAATGTGGATGAACTCAGGAATGTGGCACGCAATCTGTACAATCAGGCCGACCAGTTCGTAAAGGAGAACAATTTTGCAGCGGCATTGGCCTTGTATCTGCAAGTCAAGGACATATCCGTCAAAGGCAAATTTTATCAGCATATCCTGGATTATCAAATTGGATATTGCTATTATTGGATGAAAGATTACGAAAATGCAATTAAGCATTATAGTATTTACTTGGAAGCGCCGGAGTTGAATTCCAACTGGCCTGACAAATTGAAGATTCAGCGGTACATCAAGGAAATGCAAGTGGCCATAGAACAGGAAAAAAAGGCTGTTTCCTCCGTGCAGATGGATGAAAGGACCCGGCAATTGTGGAAGGAAGGCCAGGCGCGGTACAACAACCGCCAGTTCGCCATGGCGCGCGCTTCGTTCGAAAATGCGAAGAAACATATGCAGTCCAGGGGAGCCTACCGGGAATGGATCGAAGTTTACATCGGCCGCACGTACGAAGCGCAGGAAAATTATCAGGAAGCCATCAAGAGTTACAAGTTGTATGTGAATTCCCCCAATGAGGAGCCCAATCTGCCGAAAAGCACATTCAAAGCCATAATTGCAGACCTCGAAAAGCGGCTTCAGGCTCAGGTTTCTTCCAAGGAACTTCTGGAAAAGTTTGCACGCAACACGGAAAAGGCCCGCCGGCTGCTGGAAAACGGGAAACCTGCGGAAGCACGCGCGCTGCTGGAGCAGAACAAGAAGGAAGCCATCGCCGCCAAACTGTACAATCACAAGATGGACTGGGACATCGGCGTCACCTATGACCGCGAAGGCAATTACAAGATGGCCATCCAGCATTACAGGATTTACCTGGAAGCGCCGTCCTTCCAGCCGGGATGGCCGGATCGCTACAGGGCCGAAAGCCGGATCCAGTTCCTCGAGGACGAGTTGCGCAGTCGCAACCGTGGGCCCCGTTTCGGGTTGTTCGGAGTCGCTTTGAACGACGGCGAGCCGGGAATCGTGAGCGGCGACGAGAATTCCATCACCAGCCACTGGTGGTTCTGGGCCGGCGTGGCAGTGGTGGGCATCGTCGTGCTCGCCCTGGTGCTCGATGGCAGTTCGAGCAGCAGCACCGATGGCAAGAAGAGCAATCCTCCCGGATTCGGCGGCGAGCCCATTCCCAACTCCGGCGTCACGGTGCTGAGGTTCTGAACGCATGCAGTACGACCCCAAGGAAGCACTCGCCCATGGTGATGGAACCGAAGCCTTGCACCGGGCCACGTGGAACCTGACGCGCCAGCCGCAGAATCCATCGTTCCATCTGGATCTGCTGGCGGCGCTGGTCATGCGGGATCCGGCGCGCGTGCCCGTCGAGGGCGCCTTCGAATTGTTCGATTTCTATCTGTCCAGTTCGAATTTCCCTGCCGCGCTGGCCGTGCTGGTGCTGCTCGGGCGCATTCCCCGGGAACACGACGACGCCCTGCTGCGCCGCTTTCTCGATACGTTCGGGCCGTCGCAGCCGGCCGGGCACGGGGCGCCTCCGGCCAAGACGGACAGGGGCCCGGAAGAGGACGACGGGGAAGAAATCCCATTGCCGTCCGTGGACGAGGAGGAAGTCTTCCAGGCCGCCCTGGACGCATGGAAGGAAGCGCGCGGGAAACTGCCCGTCCTGCCGCCGGCCCGGGGCTGGAGGGTGCCCCTGTTTTCGGCCATGAGCCCGGATTCGCTGCGGGATTTGCTGCGCAAGGGCGAAATCCGTTTCCTCGCGCCGCAGGACGTCGTGATTCGCCAGGGGGACACGGATGATTCCCTGTTCGTGCTGGTGACGGGCGTGCTGGAGGTTTTCCGGGAGGAGGACGGCATCCGGCGGCGGCTGGGCTACCTGCGTTCCGGTTCGTTCTTCGGGGAAATGGCGCTGGTCACGCGAAGCCCGCGTTTCGCCACGGTGCAGGCGCTGGAGTCATCGCTGGTGCTGCGCATCCCGTGGAACCTGCTGGAATCCATGCTGGGCAACGATCCGGCGCTGGCGGACGAACTGGCCCGCTACACGCGCATGCGCCTGCTGCAGAACCTGCTGGCCACTTCGCCGCTTTTCCGTCTTCTGCCCAAGGAGGCCAAACTGGCGGTGGCCGGCGCTTTCACGCCCGAGTTCCTGCAACAGGGCGACGTGGTGGTCCAGGAGGGAAAACCCTCGGCGGGCCTGTATCTGGTGGCCTCGGGGGAAATGGACGTCATCTCGGGACATGGCAGGGACAGCCTCCTGCTGGCCCGCCTGAACGCGGGCGAGGTGTTCGGCGAGATTTCCCTGATTCGCGAGAGCGCGGCCACGGCCACGGTGCAGGTGCACTCTCCATCGGCCGTCCTCCTCGCTCTTCGGCGGGAAGCCTTCCAGAAACTGGCGGTCCAGTTTCCGGAGTTGCTCTCCCACGTCTACGCCGTGGCCGTGGAGCGCAGCCAGCACACCGAACGCGCCAAATCTGAAGTCTCCATGCCGGCTGAAGATTTGCTGGTGTAATGGTTATTATAATCCATTGATATTGTAATAACTTTTTTATTTTTATTTATTTGGAGCGTGCGAATGAAACATTTTGCTTTCATGATGGCCTGGACAGGATTCATGGTCCTGAGCACGTCGGCCAAAGCCCAGGCACCTGGAACTTCCGCCGGTTCGCCCGCCGAGATCCCGCCTGCAACACCGCAGGCCGCGCCTACGGGAGACGCGACGGGAATGACAGAATCCGCGCCCACGGGAGACGCGACGGGAACGCCGGCGCCGGCGGTGGGACCCGTCATCACGCAGACCGTGGACCCCGGCTTCCTGCAGGTGACGCTGCCGCGCCTTTCGGCGCGCGGACCCAATCTGGTGTCGGCTTCCCTGGGATTGCGCGCCGGCCTTTCCGATGACACCACCGGCGGTTTCCATTTCGCCGTGCAGTATGCCTGGCAGGTGAGTCGCGCCTTCTGGCTGGACTCCCAGTTTTCGGCGTCCTTCGGCGGCCGCTGCGATGCCTCCACCCGGGAGGGGGAACCCGTCGCCTGCGGCGGGCTCTCCGGTTTCGGCGCGGACATCCTGGTGGGCGTCATGATGCAGTTTCTGAACTGGCCGCACTGGAACATTCCCCTCAATCCCTACGCGCGCGCCCTGACCGGCGTCTCCTTCATCATCGCCAATGGTCCCAATGATGGCGCCGCCGTAGTGGCACGGGTCGCCGGCGGGCTTCGCTATTCCTTCACCGACGAGTTCGCGGCCGGCGCGGAACTGGGCCTTTCGCTGGGACCCTCCTTCCGCAACGACGCGGGTTCCGGCGCCTTCGCCGCCTTCGATTTCCTGCTGAGCGCCGAGTATTCTTTCTGATTGTCCGATTTTTCCATGTCCCGCCTGACCGTTTCCTTCCTGAGCCTGGGCTGCCGCGTCAACCAGTATGAAATCCGCCAGTTCATGGAACGGCTGCAGGGCGAGGTGGAAATCGTGCCCTTCGGCCAGTGCGCCGACGTGACGATCATCGATTCCTGCGTGGTAACCCGGACCGCCGAGCGGGACACCCGGCAGATGGTACACCGCGCCCGGCGCGCCTCGCCGGAGGGGACGGTGCTGCTCACGGGCTGCTACGTGGACATCCATCCGGAGGCGTCCCGGCAGATCGAGCCGGGCGTATTCGTGTTCGGGCGGGAGGAGAAGTCGTCCATTCCGGCCTGGATCGAAACGCATTTCGGCCTGCAGGCGCCGCCGGAGCCCATTTTTGCGGAGCCGGAGGGCGAATCCCCGTGGCCGTCGGCCGGAAGACCGCCCCTGGTGGTGCAGACCGGCTGCGACCGGCGCTGTGCGTACTGCATCATTCCGCTCGCCCGGGGGCCGTCGAAATCCCGCCCGATGGAAGAGGCCGTCCGCGAACTGGAGCGTTTTTTCCGGGAGCCGGTATCCGAGGTCGTGCTTTCCGGTATCAATCTGGGCGCCTGGGGGGCCGACCTGCGCCCGCGCGCGAAACTGGCGGACCTCCTGCGGGCGCTTCTGGATGCAACGCCGCCCGGGCGGCGCCTGCGGCTGGGTTCCATCGAGCCCGAGACCATCGACGGCGATCTGCTGTCCCTGCTGGACCACCCCCGCCTGGCACCGCATTTCCACGTGCCCCTGCAGGGAACCACATCCGAGGTGTTGCGCGCCATGCGGCGCCCGCTGGATGCGGCCGAATATGCCGGGCTGGTCGAAAGGCTGCGCGCGCGCGTTCCCGGCTGCGCTCTGGGGGCCGACGTCATCGTGGGGTTTCCCGGGGAGACCGGCGCCTTGTTCGAGGAAGGCCTGGCGTTCGTGGAAAAATGCGGTTTTTCCTACCTGCACGTGTTTCCCTTCTCGCCGCGGCCTGGAACACCGGCGGCGTCGATGCCGCAACTGCCGCCGGCCGTCATCCGGGAGCACGCCGCCCGCATGCGGCAGTTGGCAGAGCGTCTGCGCGAATCCTTCCTGCAGGCGCAGGAGGGGCGCACGGCGCAGGTCGCCATTGAAAAAATCACGCAGGACGCCGTCGCCGAAGGGATGGCGGACCGTTTCTTTCCCGTGCGCTTTCCGGTTCCTCCCGGCTTTTTGAGGCGCGAACTCGTGCAGGTGCGGCTCGTAAAGCGGGAGCCGGACGGATATCGGGGAAAACTGCCATGAGAGCCGAAAATTACGCCGATCCAGCGGAGATGGAGCAGAAGATCCAGGAATGGAAGTCCATGATTTCCCGCCATGTGCGGCCGCGCCCGCACTGGCGTCTGGAACTCTCGCGGGCCGCGCTCGTGGTGGTGGACGTGCAGCACGCCTTCTGCGATCCCGCCGGGTCCCATCATCTGCCGGCGTTTTCGGCCGTCGAGGACCGCCTGAAGCGCCTGGTGCATGCCTGGCGCGCGTACCGCCGGCCCGTGGCCTGGACGCGCCATGCCCACGAATCGCCCGGGAAGCCCTGTCTGCATGGAGATTTTTGGGGTTCGCTCATCGAAGCGTTTTCTCCAGATGCGGAATTTCACCTGGCACCCTTTCCAGGGGAGTGGGCCGAGCGCAAGGAAACCTATGATGCCTTTTTCGGCACGGCGCTGGAAGCGTACCTGCGGCAGCAGGACTGCACGCAGGTGGTGGTCGCCGGTGTCTTGACGCACCTATGTGTGGAAACTACCGTGCGTTCGGCGTTCGTGCGCGGTTTCGCCCCGTTCGTGGCCATGGATGCCTGCGCGGCGAACCTGGAAATTTTTCATCAGAACTCGCTTCTGGCCATGGCGTCCGGTTTTGCGGGCATCCTGACCGTTCAGGAGATCATCGACGCATGCCGTTGAACGTGCTGGTGGTGGGAGCCGGTCCCGGCGGGGTGAGCGCGGCGGTGCAACTGCATCGTCTGGGCGCCTGCGTGCATTGGTGGGATCGCACTGGCGCCGTGGGAGGGCTGCTCGTCAATGCGCACCGGGTGGAAAACTGGCCCGGCATGCCCGTCGGCGAAAGTGGGCGCGATTGCTGCCGCCGCCTGCAGGAACATGCCTTGTTTTTTGGACTTCAACCTATAACTCGGGAAATGGCGGATTTTCGGGAAACCCCGAAAGCCGTGCTCGTGAAGGATCGGGAAGGACGCGAGGAATCCTTCGATGCGCTCGTGCTGGCCGTGGGCACGGTGCCGGTTTCCTGGGAGTGGGCGCAGGCTTCTTCCCAGGTGGTGTATGAATATGCGCGGCTTCCGGCCGGCGTGCGGCGCCTGCTGGTGGTAGGCGGGGGGGAAGCCGCCTGCGATGGCGCCCTGCAGGCGGCGGAAAGCGGCATCGAGGTCGTTCTGGCGGTGCGTTCCGACGGTCTGAAGGCGCGCGGCATCCTGGCGCGGCGCGTGCTGGACCATCCGCACATACGAAAAATGTTTTCCGCGCCCGTACAGGAAGTCCGGGAGCAGGACGGCATCCTCCTGTGCCGGCTCCCGGAAGGAATCACGGAAGTGGCCGATGCCGTGCTGTTCTGTGGGGGACGCATCAGCGCCCTGCATCGTCCGGGTTTTTCCGGAAACCGGGATTTGCGTTTCTCAAATCGGGTCCGGGTGGTGGGCGATGCCCGTCGCGGCTCGCTGGGGCAAGGGGTGATGGCGGCCTCCGACGGGCTGGAAGCCGCCATGTCCATCCTGGATGAGTTCGCTTCGCGCGGCTGACGTGCAAAGTCAATTCATGTCGTGCGAATGTCCGTGTCCATGCATGTGTCCGTGTCCATGGCCGTGTCCGTAACCATAGCCATGAGCGCCACAGGCCGCATCGGCATCCATCCTGGCGAGTTGGCCGTTCTTGAACGCTTCCAAGGCTTGTTCCACCGTCGCCCGGTCGGAAAGATACACATCGATGCCGGCGGAGAGCAGTTTGTTCAGCGCACCGGCTCCGATTCCGCCTACGATGACGGCGTCCGGATTTTCACGCCCGATGGCGGTGAGGGGGTGGCACATGCCGTGTGCGTGGTGCTGATTGTTGTTGGCGATGATACGGCACTCGCCCGTGTCGCTCTCTACGACGGCGAAATGGGGAGCCGATCCGAAGTGGGCGCTGATGCGGCTCTCGATGCCTTGATCTTCGATGACGGGAATGCAGAGTTTCATGGTTCTTCTTCTCCTTGCGGGACGAAATCCTCCCGCGGTTGCAGATCGTTTTCGCGCCAGCGGCAGCGCAGGCAGCGTCTTTTGCGGGGACATGCGTCCGTTGCGAAAGGGGCGACGATGCCGCCTTCGATTCGCAGGCGCCTGCCGGAAACGAGGGCTTCGGCCACCTTGTGCCGGGCCGAATCCACGATGCGGGAGAAGGTGGGCCGGGAAACACCCATCCGCTGGGCCGCCTGCTCCTGGTACAGTCCCAGGAAATCCGCCAGCCGCAGGGCTTCGAACTCGTCGATGGTGATGACTACGGGTCCCAGAGGATTTTCCACGACTCCGAGCGGGCCGAAATCGATGATCGATGGGTTCTGTTCGATACGGCGGCAATGGGGCGGACGAGGCATGACTCCTCCTGTGCACATCTTGTTATGCACATATGTTCAAAACTTGCAATTTGTTTTTTATGATTTTTTCCACGGGACGAATGGTGGATCAGCTTGCGCGACGCAAGGAATCTCGGGTATTCCTGTCGGGGAGACGGAAACCGCATGAGTCCCGTCGAAATCGCTATCTTCGCATCCGTTTTCTTCGTGTTCGTGATGCTCGTGTTCGTGGTGATGTTCTTCACCACGGCGGGTCTGGGAAAGCGCAAGGAACGCGAGTTCTCCTTCGCTTCATCGGAAAGGCTGTTCGAATTGTACCGCTCGGCGCGGGAAGACGCCCCGCAGGCGCTGCCCGTGCCCAGCGCCAACGTGCTTTCCGAGCAGGTCCGGCAGGCAGTGGCCGACGGCGCCCTGCTGCGGGCCCGCGTGCTTTCCGTGCTGGTGGGCGAATTGCGTCAGGAGCCCGATTTCTGCCCGCGCGAACTGGCGCAGGTGTTCCTTCCGGGCCTGCATCAACTCAAAAAGCCTGTGGACATGGAAATCTTCTTCAACGTGGTGGCGCATCCGGCCATCCGGACGCCCCTGACGCCGCTGCTTTCCGTGCTGGCCAATCCGCTCCTGTTCGCCGCCTGCGCGCCCGCGGCGGCCCACGATCTGGGCGGGGAGCACGCGGCTTCCCGCCGGCGCAGCCTGGAGCCGGTGCTGGGCATGGTGTATCAACTCTCCCGGCTTCTGCTGCCGTTCGAGCCGGAGGTGTACTACCTCGACGAGGAAATCGATCTTCTGCACGCGCACACCCGCCAGACGGAGTTGTGGCTCCCGTCGCTCGTGGTGGGAAAGCTCTTCATGCAGCGCCCCATCGAGGAACAGCGCGTCCTGCTGGCCCGCAAGATGGCGCTTTTCCGCCCGGAATTGCGCATCCTCACCGTGTTTCCCAACGAATCCGGATTCGTGGGCCAGGTGTCCGACCTCCTGCGGCGGCTCTGCGATGACAGGGAAAACACCATTCCGGGGTGGAGCCGCATTCCCGAGCCGGATCGCAGGGAATGCACCGAAGCCGCAAGGCTCCTGAACCCGTCGCCCGATGATCTCCAGGCCTGGCGTCGCGGCGCGATCCTGACCTGCTTCCGTCTGGCCCTCCTCGTCACGGGCCAGTGGCAGCCCATGCGTGCGGTGATTTCCAGTGAGAACGACCCTTCGGTCCGTGTGGATCTCATGGCCTTCATGGTCCGGGAGTCCTATTGCGATACGATTCTGCAGTTGCGCGCATGAAATATCTCCCGGGAATTCTTTCCTTCCTGCCATTCGGATTCCTGGGCGTGTTCGCCCTGACAGTGGCGACGGGTTCCCTCTGGGGACCCGCCGGCGTGTTCGACGTGGCAGCGGCTGCCGCGGCACCGCTGGCCTATACGCTCCTCCGGCGGCTCGGATGGCTTGCGGCGCCCGCATTTCCGGGCGGCTGGTTCCAGGAGATATTCTGGCAGTCCACCCTCTTTTTGCCTCTCTTTCTTTTTTTAGGAATTGCGCTCGGCATCTGGATGCTTCCCCCGCTGCGCGATGTGCCGCCGGTCGTCTTCGTCTGGGGCAAGTCCCTGTATCTTTTTTTTCTTCTGGGATATGGAGTTTTCGTTTTCTTTCGAATCCGGCATCCGTTGCGTCCCGGAATGGATGCGGACGGTTCCCGCCGGATGGCGACGTTCCGTTTCTTTCAGGTGCTGCCTTATCAATTGGCACTGACGCAAATCCTGGGAGTTCTGGCGCTGCTGCTCCTCTTTTTATTCCTGTCCATCCGTTATCTCCTCTTTCCCCGGATGTTCCTGCTGTGGTTCGGCGTCGTGGTGTTCATCTTCTTTCTGGCGTCCTACCTCGTGCAGGTTCCCCATCTGCAGAAGTGTCTGACCCCTTTCATGGGCCGTCTTCTGGAAGCGCAGGACATCGATTACCGGCAGTTGCGCTCTCCCCTGAGCCTGCGCATGAAACTGCGCCTGTGGTTCGGCATGCTGGCGTTCCTGTCCATTTCCATTTCGGCCGTATGGAGCATCCTGCAGCATTCCGCGAGCGCCTCGGAATTCGCCCGGCGGCTGGCGCGGGAACGGATCCATGCCGTCGCCCAGGCCCACCAGGAGCGCATGACGTGGAACCCGGGCGGAGATCCGGCTGCGCTCATGAAATCGCTTCTGGAAGAAGCCGCCCAGCAGGGTGATGCCCTGTATTACTGGGCGCCCGACCAGAATTTTCCGCTGCTCGTGGGCGCCCGGGAACCCTTGCGGCTCCCCGTGGAAATCCGTTCGCAGATCCGCAATGCCCGGGAAGGCGATATCGCCTGGCATGACCGGAACCTGTATGGAGGATTTTTGCAAATTTCTCCGGAGAGGCGACTGGGGACGCTCGTGGTGCTGGTGGCGCAGGACGATACGTGGGCGCAACTGGATTCCCGCTCGAAGATCCTGCACCTGGCCGTTTTTTTTCTCGCCATCTTTTTCATGACGCTGGGCGGTGTGACCCATTTCGTGCGGGAAGTGGTGGATCCGCTCTCGGAACTGGAAGCCCGTTTCAATGCCATCGCAGCGGGCCGGATGCGCGACCCGATCCTGCCGCGCGGAGAAATCGATGAACTCGGACGCCTGTGCGTGGCGTTCGAGCACATGCGGCGCACCATCGTGGAAAAGATTGCCACCATCGAGGAACTCAACCTGGGACTGGAGCAGAAGGTGAAGCAGCGCACCGAGGACCTCGAGGAGGCCAACCGGCAGTTGCAGTCCGCGCTGGAGGATCTCAAGGCCGCGCAGGACCGCCTAGTGGCCGCGGGTCGGATGGCGGCGGTGGGCCGGCTGCTGGCCGGCATCGCCCATGAGATCAACAATCCGGTCAATGCAGTGTCCAACGTGCTGCCCCCGTTCCAGGAAGCGATTTCCCGGCTGCGGGAGAATCCGGGAGAAGTTGCGTCCGTGGTGCCGGAACTGGCCACCATGGCGCGCATCGTAGAGCGCGGCACGCGCCGCATCCAGCAGATCGTGGAACGTGTCACGGCTGCCCGGGCGGCGCAAAGCGAACCACTCGAGAACGTGCCGCTGCGCCAGACCGTCCACGACACGCTGGAACTGCTCCGGGAGCCCCTTTCGGACGTGGAGATGCGCGTGGAGGTCGAAGAGGCGTGGGTGGTGCTCGCCAGGAAGACCCAACTGGAGCAGGTGTTCACGAACCTCTTCGTGAATGCGGCGCACGCGATGAAGAGCAGGTCCGTGCGCCGGCTCACGGTCTCGGCCGCGCCCGCCAGTTCCGGGCGCGTGGCCGTCGACGTGGAGGATACGGGCGTGGGAATGTCCGGTGAAGTCCGGGAAAGGATTTTCGACCCCTTCTTCACCACCAAGGACGTGGGCGAAGGCATGGGTCTGGGCCTTTCCATCGTTCATGAACTCGTGGTAGGCTTCGGCGGCGAAATCGAGGTATATTCCCGGGAAGGCGAGGGTACCCGTTTTCGCCTGATGCTCTGGACGGCGGGTTCTCCAGGGAAGGAGTCTTCATGAAACGCATTTTCTGGATGGTTTTCATTTTTGTCTCCATGATTTCCTGTGATGATTCATCCAAGAAATCCAACAACAGCAATAATAATAATAATAATCAAAATCTGCCACCTGCGCGCTGCCAGTCCCGGCCCGCGGACCCGGTCGCTTTCACGGACGTCTCCGACGCCGTGGGCATCGGCGTGGAGGGCGAGCATCTGCTGGGAAACCGCATGGGCGCCATCGATCTGGATGGCGATCACTATCCGGAACTGGTGATCCATACAGTGGACGGCTATACGCGGGATGCGGCGGATACGCCTGTGCACCTGCGCAGGAAGCGGATTCTGCGCAACGTGGCGGATCCGCAGGCGCCCGGCGGGCGGCGGTTCGTGGAATACACGGAAGAATCGGGATACGACCGGGTGCCCGGTACCGGAGAACGGGGGCGCGGGGCCAGTTTCGCCGTGGCCGGCGACATTGATGGCGACGGCTGCCTGGATCTGATCTCCGTGGTGTACCGCTCCACGGCCGAAACGGCCGTAGTGGACCGCACCCTCGTGCTCGAGGGCGATTGCGCCGGGCATTTCACGCCGGACGAAACGGTGCAACCCTGGCAGAATGACAATTTATATAGCGCCACCAGTGCGGTGCTCACCGACTACAACCGGGATTCCACGCTGGACCTCTTCATGGGATATTTCTACAAGACATTCGGAACGGCGCCCCAGCAGGACCGCCTGTACAAGAATGCCGGAAACGGCGCGTTCGGCGATGTCACCGACTCCGTGGGGATCACCACCTTCACGGGAGGGGAAGCCGAAGGCAAGAATCACAAGCCGACCTATGGCGTTACGGTGTGCGACGTGAACTCGGATGGCTGGCCGGATCTGCTGTCGAGTTCCTACGGGCGCGCCTGGAACCAGTTGTTCCTGGGCAGCGATGGCGCCACCTTCACGGACGTGTCCGAGTCGTCCACCTACCGCGCGGACGACGTGACGGATTATTCGGACAACCAGTTCTACATCTGCCACTGCGTGCTCAATCCGGGCCCCGAATGCCAGGAAGTACCGCCTGGACCGCGCATGATCTCATGCACCGAGGACTACTGGCAGGTGGGATTCGACGATCAGCCCTTCCGCAATGGCGGCAACACCTTCACCACGCTGTGCGCCGATTTCGACAACGACGGCGACATGGATGTCTACCACGCCGAAATCCATCACTGGCACATCGGAAAGAGTTCAGATTCTTCGCAACTGCTGTGCAACACCGGAGAAACCCCGCTGCGTTTCGAGCGGCCCGGAAACGATGTCACGGGGCTCGCCCGCGTGCATGAATCCGCAGACTGGAACGAAGGCGACATCACGGCAGTCACCCTGGATTTCGACAACGATGGCCTGCTGGACATCCTGGTGGGGGATTCCGATTATCCGGGCACCCGCGCGCGCCTGTTCCACCAGAAACCCGACCACACCTTCGAGGAGGTGGCGCTGGATCTCGGCCTGAATGCTCCCCGGGCGGGCGGGGTGACGTATCTGGATTACGACCAGGACGGGGACCTCGACCTGCTGGTGGGTTTCTCCCGCATGCGCTGCGCGGCTTCGGACACCGACTGCATCTTCGACGAACCACGCGTGCGCCTGTTCGCGAACGAAGGCGGCTCCACCGCCAACCGTGTGGTGATCCGCCTGAGCGGCGCGGGCGGCTACGGGAACGCCAATACCAGCGCCATTGGCGCGCGGGTGCGCGTCACGGCAGGAGGAATGACGCAGACGCGTGAAATCCAGGCCAATTTCGGGCACTTCGGCATCCTCGTCCCGCTGGATGCCGTATTTGGCCTGGGGGATGCCTGCACCATCGAGCGCCTGGAAATCACCTGGCCGAATCTGGGAGGAACCGTCACCACGCTGGAGAACCTGCCGGCCAATTACGTGTATTCCATCCGGGAAGGGGAAGGTCTGGTCCAATGGGAAGAATTGCCGGTCCGCTGAAGGTCTTTCTTTTCCTCGCGCTGTCTGCGGGGTGCGCCGACCCCGGAAAGAACACGCCGCCGCAGTTGCAGGAGTGGGGCGCCATGAGCGTGGAACTGGCCTATCCGGGCACGCTGCTCTCCGGCACCCGGCTGTGGGTGGAAGGCGGGCCATTTCCCGACGAGAGTTTCGGAACCGTTTCCGTGATGGTGGAAGGCACGTTCCATCACGATGACGGATTCGTTCGCGTGTTCGAGAATCTTCCGGCCGTGCGCCTGCGCCCGGACCGCGTGTACGTGGATTTGCAGGAATCCCTGCTGGCCCGCCTGTGCGGGGGCGGGATTCGGCCGGGCCAACTGCCGGTGCGCGTATGGGTGCGCGCCCGTTCGCTCTTTTCAGGACGCGAGTACGAATCGACGGCGCTGCCCGTGAATTTCACGGTTGCGGACGCGCTGACGCCCGAACTTCTGGGCATTCAGCCGGATCCCTTCGTGTACCTGGAGGGCAGGCTGGGCATCACGGCCAGGGGCCTGCTGCTGCCTGGGGAAGACGGCGGCAGTTTCGCGGTGGTGGAAGGCTGCCTGCTGCCGGAGGGCGCTTCGGGGAGTTGCGCATCCAGCGGCAGGGCCGTGGGACCCGTGGAACTGCCGGTAATCGACGTGGACGTCAAGACGCGCCAGGGGGCTTCGGTCGTGCTTCCATCGGAGGTGTTCGGCGTGGATCCGGGCCGCTTCACCGGCAGTATCCGCCTTCTCAACCGCTTCTCCGATGGTTCTTTTTTGCAGAGCGCCTCCTTGGTCCTGGACCTGGAACTGCTGGAGGTGGATCTGGCGCGCGTGGGGACGGAAAAGACATCCCTTGGCGGATACGTGGAGGTGTATGGACATGCATTCGCTCCTCCCGGGGAGCAGTGCGGCACCACGTTTCTCGTGGAGGGCACGTGGAATCCGCACACCGGCTCGCCGATGCCCGTGGACATGGTGTGGATTCCCGAAGTGCTCGACGGGGAGCACGCGCGCCACGTACTCGACGAGCAGGCGGATCTGGGAACCCTCGTAAACCTGCGCACGGCCTGGGGCACGCTGGAGGGGAACATCACGGCCCGGGTGTGCTGCGGTTCGGACTGCCGTGACAGCGGCTCCATTCCGTTGCGGCTGGAAATCCTGCCGGTGCTGCAGAAAGTGCGCCTGATGTACCAGGACAGTTGGGTGTCCGCGCTCGGGCATTGGGGGCTTTCCGGCGTGGATGCCGCCATTCGCCGCCGCGCGCTGGATGTGATGGAAAAAATCTATGAGGGAGTGCACATCGAGTTCACCGAGGAGCCGATCGAGGATTACAAGTTGTATTCGCGGGTGGAAATCCACGGATACGACCCCAATGGCTACGGCCTTCTGGGCTACGACAACTCCACCGGCAAGGATGTGGAGAACCGGCGGCTGCACGATGTGCTGGGCGGTCGCAACGCCCTCACGCAGGAAGATGGATTTCCTGGATATGGCGGCGTTTTCCTGCACAGTTTCTTTGGCTTTTCCCTGCATCCGCCAGCAGGTGTGAAATCCATGGAAATTGCGGACCCGCGCTTCGATGCGATATTCGATCCCTTCCGGCCGGACCGCCGCGGAACGCCCGCCAGCGCCCAGGAAGCCGCATCCTTCGTGCCCTCCTCCGATGGCAGGGTCTGCGACGGCGCGGGTACAAACCGCCTGCAGCAACTCTCCTGCGCGGTCTACACGCTGGGAACCTTCCTGGGAAGCACCCTGGCGCACGAGATCGGGCACAGTCTGGGGCTGGCGCAGCCCTACGT
Source organism: uncultured Kofleriaceae bacterium (assembly GCA_964516435.1). GTDB lineage: Bacteria > Myxococcota_A > Polyangia > HGW-17 > HGW-17 > HGW-17. Next base: position 46,066 of record CAZEZP010000038.1, read on the forward strand.
GGAAGGCTCCTACCACAACGTCGGGGACGTTCCGCTGCGCCTGATGGACGCCGGCAATGCGCGTTCCTTCGTGGAGCGGGCCGGCCTGCAGGGGGGACGGCTCGAGGCGTTCTGCGATGAAGATTTCGCGTATCTGCGGGCCATTCTGGGCGATCCGCAGAATCCGGGCCAGGATCAGGGACGCCCCACCTGCGGCGCGCAATGACTGGCTCGTTTTCCTTCGACCAGGGTTCCGGGTGGGCGCGGCTCCTGGCGGCCGTTGCCGCCTTCATAGCGCTTTCGCTCTTGCCGTCCTGTGACTGGTTCGGCCGGAAAACGGAGGATGAACCGCCGGAAAAATCCCTGCCTCTGCTCGAGATGCCCGATGCATCCACGGTCGCGCAGCGGTTCAAGACGCTCAGTCGCGAAGGTGTCGAATGGGAGCATTACCTGACGGCTCCGGGCATTCTGTGGAGGGGGACCCGCAAGTTCTTTTCTTTCGCTTACCTGCAGGCGGGCGCGCCGGTTTCCTCCATGAGAAGCGCGCTGGTGCTGATTCCCACGGCGCTTCCCGCGAAGGGGGATCCCGGCATCGTGTTCCAGGAGGTGCCCGGCACGATTTTCGAAATCCATTCGATCCGGCTCGGCGCTTCCCTGGAGGCGCAACTGCTTTTCAGCGTATCCGTGCGCCGGGAAGGGGAGAGCCAGGTGCTGTCCAGCATCTACTGGGATGTCAAGAAAGACAAGAATTTCAACGACTTGCGTTTCATCGAGGTCTGGAAGGTGGTGCACGCATACGACCTCCTGGATGCGCGAGGCAGTTACAGGCCCCCTGATTTCCATTACTGGGACGTGGACGACGACGGTCTTCAGGAAGTGGTGGTGACCAATGCGTGGAAGGACAAGCCTCCGCCATGGCGGTACCGCTGGGCCGTCTTCCACTGGGACCCGCAGTCCCGGCGCATGGAGCCGCGCCGGGGACTGGCGCTGTTTCCTTTCAAGGAGCAGCATCCGGAGTGGCTGGCGCTGGCTCTTGTGGAAATGCTGCGCCTCAGGTCGCCGGAAGAGGAGTTGGCGGCGTATTTTTCTTCCGCTCCCGGCTGCGAGATGAAGCGCACCCTGCAGATGGCGGCCGCGCTCGAGGGAGTCCTGTCGCCGCCGCGGACGGTTTCCGGAAATGCCGGAACTGCCCGCGTGCAACTGGATGCCCTTCCTTCATCCGGCAAGGAAGGCCGCAAGGAGAGCGTTGGCAGGGAAAGCCAGAAGGATCGCCTGCGCCTGGAGGTCGAATTGCGCAATGAGCCCATTGCATTCGACCGCTGGCGGATATGCCGCGCACAATTATATCGAGTGCGGGAAAATAATTGAATTTGCTTTGAATTTTTTGGTGATTGTGATTTAAATTTCTTTCAATCGTTTTATGAATTCGGAACGGTCAGGACTGGAAAAGAGCGCGGACCCGGAGACCAGGACGTTGGCGCCAGCGGCAACGACCCTGGGCGCAGTGGATAGATCGATGCCTCCGTCCACCTCCAGAAGGCAATCGGCACGGCCGGCCGCGTCCAGCATGGCGCGCACGTGGGAGATTTTTCCGGTCAGATCGATGAATGCCTGGCCGCCGAATCCGGGATTCACGGTCATCACCAGGACCAGATCCACCAGGTCCAGCACGTGTTCCAGCACGCACACCGGCGTGGAAGGATTGAGCGCCACGCCGGCCTTCACGCCGCGGGACCGGATGTGGGAAAGCAGCCGGTGCAGGTGGACGTCGGCTTCGGCATGCACCGTGAGGATGGACGCGCCGGCCGCCATGAAGGCGTCCACGTGCCGGGAGGGCTGCGCGATCATCAGGTGCACGTCCTGCGGGATTCCCGTGCGCGACAGGGCCTTGACCAGGCCGGGGCCGAATGTGATGTTGGGCACGAAATCCCCGTCCATGACATCAATATGCAAATAATCACATCCCTGCAGCGTGGAAACTTCACGCTCCAGGTGCAGATAATCCGCGCTCAGCAGGGAAGGCGCCACCCGGACCATGGGACATCACTCCTTGCGCCGCAGCCTGGCCACGTAGAATCCATCCATGTCGTGCCGGTGCGGCAGCAGCAGCAGATCGCCTTTTTCGTTCAGGAAGGGGCCGAAATCCACTTCTGTGGAGGGGGGAGGGCCCATGCGTTCGAACTCCGGATGCAACCCGAGGAAATTTTCCACCTGCCGGGTCGTTTCGGGAGGCCAGAACGTGCATACGACGTAGGCCAACTGGCCGCCGGGCGCCACCTTGGGCGCCAGTGATTCCAGCAGTTGGGATTGTTTCTTGACCATGGCTCTGGCTTCTTCCAGGGTCAGGCGCCACTTGGCTTCGGGATGGCGCCGCAGGACGCCCAGACCGGAGCAGGGCGCATCCAGCAAGACCAGGTCGAAGGGACCATCGGGTGGCTCCTTGACGAGGTTGAGCGTGGCCGTCCGGATGCAGGTCACGCCGGCCCGCCGGGCACGCTGGGTCAGGGCATCCATCTTGGAAGCCTTGAGGTCCGCCGCCAGGATGTCGGCTCCGTTCTTCAGACGGGCGCCCATGTGCAGCGACTTTCCGCCCGTTCCCGCGCAGGCGTCCAGGATGCGGGCATTCGCTTTCGGGTCCACGTAGAACACCACCAACTGGGAGCCTTCGTCCTGCACCAGATAGGCGCCCTCGCGATGGAGATCCTGACGCACGGGATCCGGCAGGCCCGCGGCTTCCACCCCCACGGGAGAATGCCGGGTGGGCTTCACGTCGGCATCGGGAAACTGGGCGCGCAGTTTCTCCACGAGCTCGTCGCGCGTGGTGCGCAGCACGTTGGCGCGCAGGATCGTGCGGGCGCGCGCATTGAGCGAATCCAGCAGGCTCGCGGCTTCCGATTCGCCCACCGTGTCCAGCGCCGCCTGCACCATCCATTCCGGAAAGGAGTATTCCTGCTCCAGCCGGCGGGGAAGGTCCAGATCGGGCGGAAACGGAGGCTCTCCCTGGTGTGCGAGTTTCCGCAGCACGGCGTTGACGAATCCCGACGGCGTGTTTCCCACGTGCAGGCGGGTGAGTTCCACGGCCCGGTCCACAGCGATGGCGGGCGGAATGTTGCGCATGAACAGGATCTGGTACGCCCCGATGAGCAATTGCCGCCGCACGAAGGGATGGCAGCGGTCCAGCGGCTGGTTGGCATATGCAGAAATGGCGCGTTCCAGACGCGTCATGTGCCGCAGCACGCCGAACAGCAATTCCTTGCTTGTAGCCCTCACCTCCCGGGAAAGGTTGCCGCTCATGGCCACGGCATCGAAAGCGATCGATGCATAGGCATTGTGCCGTTCCACGCGGGCCAGCACCTCTTGCGCCAAAAGCCGGGGTTCCTCCGAAAAATTCATTTTCCTCTTCCTCGCAACTTCGTTCCCATGGGGATGGGGTGGCCGGCCAGAACGTGGGCCGCCGGCATTCTTCTGCTTCCGGGCCATTGGAGTTCTCCCAGAGCCACGGCGCCCTGCGCGCAGGCTACCACCAGGCGGCCCGCATCCGTTCCCAGCACGCTTCCCGGTTCGCCTTCCGCGTTTTCCAGGACGGCCGGCCGAAATACCTTGAGGCGCACGTCGCTCAAAAACGTGTAGGCGCCAGGCTTCGAATCGAATGCGCGGATGCGGTTGGCCACCGTTTGCGCACCGGCATCCCAGTCCACCCAGGCCATCTCGGTCGTCAGGAGGGGCGCCGTCGTGGCGCGGGAAGGATCCTGGGGCGTGCGTGGCAGTCGATTTCCGGCTTCCTCCCGGGCGAGCACGTCCAAAAGTTCCCGTGTTCCCGCCACGGCGAGGCGGTGCAGCAGTTCGTCCGCGTTTTCATCCGGCTGCACGGGGGTTTCGATCTGCCGCACGATGTCGCCGGCGTCCATGAATTCGTTCATCTGCATGATGGTGACGCCGGTGACGGGATCGCCATGCCACAGCGTCCAGGGGACCGGCGCCGGCCCCCGGTGGCGCGGCAAAAGCGACGGATGGATGTTGAGCGCACCGAATCGGGCCGCCTCCAGAACCTCGGGAGGCAGGATGCGCCCGTAGGCCACCACGACCAGGTAGTCGGCCCGGCAGTCCCGGATGCGCTGGGCGAACGCTTCGGTTCGAACGGCTTTTGGTGCGATGGTTTCCAGGCCGAGTTTCTGGGCGAGTTGCCACACGGGGGTGGGCATGCATTTTTGCCCCCTGCCACATGGGCGGGGCGGCTGCGTCACCACGAGCACCACCTCGTGGGTGCCATGCAGGCCTTCCAGTGCCGGAAGTGCAAACTCGGGAGAACCAAGGAACACGATGCGCACGGACCCATACCTCCCCGGCAGCGTGCCGAGGGTGCATCAAAATGACAAAAGGGACAAGGCTTTGTCCATGCTTTTTTTCAGTTTTTCGAAGTCTCCGGAGAGCAGCAGGCGCAGGGGTGCGGGCAACTGGGAGAATTGCAGGAGGATATCCTGCTGCAGACGCCGTGCCGCCACGGGGTCATTGCCGAATACGTGCGCAGGGTCGCCAGTGTACAGACTCTCTTCGAACCGGCGGAACCGGCGGCGCCGGATCTCGGTCGCCGGGTTGGCGGGAAGAGTTGGGCCGATCAGACCGAAAAGCCGGCAGGCATAGGCCAGTTTCCAACTTTCCAGGGTTCCCATTCCGGAGCGGATGCAGGCTTCTTCCCAGGTCGATCCGCTGCCGAAGAGGTGCAGGGCGCGAAGCCACACGGGGTCGAAATCGGGATCCGCAAACAGTTCGTCCCATTCCTTGAGCCGCGTGCGGGGCTCTTCGGCATCGCACAGGGCGCAGGCTTCATCGGCTCCCATGTGTTCCAGGATGCCGCCGAATATGGCGCCACGCGGATCCAGCGGCGGCAGGGAGGAAGCGCTTTCGCTGCCGGCTGTCACCACGGGCGCCCGGCGTGCGGAAATGGCCAGGCGAACCGCTTCCCGCCGGCAGCGCAGCGCCCATTGCCGTTCCTCTCCGGAAGCGATCAGGCGCCGGCGCAGCGCCCATTCGATGGGGTCCGACAGCGTGCGCGTCAAGTCCATTCCGATACCGTCGGCTCCCAGTTGCAGCAGGCGGGCCAGGATGGGGGCGATGCCCTGCGCATCCAGGATTCGGCCGTTCGCCCAGGAGAACGTGATGCGGAAATGGGGAAGAGAGACTTCCACCTGCCCGGAAAATCCATGGCGGTGCAGATCCAGGAGGAAGAGTGCCATGTTGCCGTCCCACTGGGGAATGGTGAACTCCCTCGAAACGCCGCCGCCCAGCGACAGTTGCTCGATTTCCTCCACGCTGGCGACGATGGTGTTGCGGCGCAGGATGCCGGGAGACGTGGTCTGCTCCGGACCCCGTTCCTCCTGCCCGGAAGGGCCGTCGGCGGAAATGTTTTCAGACGGTTGTTTGATGACCGGGGTTCCCAGGGCGAATGCATCCTCGGGCACTTCTGGCACTCCCTGCATCGCGTTTTCCGGGGCCGGCGCATGCACGCCGTCCATGGAGTGCTCGGGCGTTTCCGGCAAGGCGCGCGCGGGCAGTCCTCCCAGCGTGAAGACTTCCTCGTCGAGATCCGGAACGTCGGGAGCCGCGTCCACCTCGGAGGAATCCGCACGGGATCCGGCGGCCGCCATGCGCAGGCGGATGTCCTCCACGAGCAGATCCATGTCACGCGGATGACGGTATTCCGTGCGGATCCTGCCGCCTCCGGAAACCTGCACCATCCGTTCATCTTCGGCCGTCTGCAACTCGAGGACGCAGACGTCGTCCGGATTGGGAGAAATGCCGCGCCGGATCGGCACATCGGGCAGGGTTTCCAGCAGCCGTCCGGCCAGGATCTCGAAATCAGGGGAGTCCGGAATCCACAGGTTCATGAGGGGTCCCTCCGGTACCAGCTTTGTAGCAGTTCCCCGGGTTTTGATCAACGGCCATCCGGGAAGACCGATGAAAAGAACCTTGATTTTTCGAGGCTTGAAAAATTCAGGAAAAAAATAGTTGACAGAGGAATTTTCCACGGGTAGGAAAAAAACAGAGCGACGAAAAGGGGATGCAGGGGTTTGCGTCGGCGTCGCAATTGTTTCCCGTTTTGAAAAGTCAACGAATCAGGGCCTTTGAAAATGAATTTTTTCATTTTCGCGAAAGGAGAAGGGGTCATGAAGGCATTCGTTCCATTTTTGTCTTTTCTTTCCAGCATTCACACGCCACAATCGCGGCCGGAGAGCCGCAGGGAGGAAACCATGAAAAAGTCGTTCCCGTTGTTCCTGTCGTTGTTCGTGTTCCTGTTTTCCGCTTGCGATGATGGCGGAAAGAAAAAGGAAAATCCTTACCCCACGCCATTTCCAATGTCCGCCCAGGAACCCCTGCGCAACGTAGACCTGGTGTTCATGGTGGACACGTCCCTGTCCATGGTGGAGGAACAGGCCAAGTTGATCCAGAACTTCCCGCTGTTCGTCGAACGGCTCAAATCCATCCATGGCGGCATGCCCAACCTGCACATCGGCGTCATCACGCCGGATCTGGGGTCGGAGCCCTACAACCTCCCGTCCTGCGAAAACGGCGGCGATGGAGGACTTTTCAAGAAGGGCGCCAACGACCAGTGCGCCAATCCGGCGCATTTCTACATCGTGGACGTGGAGCCGGCCGGCTGCAGCATCGAGAAGGTGCTCGTCGGGAGCGAAACCCGGTGTGTTTCCCATGACTGCACGCAGGCCAACTGCGACCGGGACGCCTTTTCCGATGGGAATGGCGGCTTCACGGAGCCGGCCGGCCTGATTCTGGCGGAGGACGAGGATGGCTGCCCCCGCTGCAGGAACTACCAGGATGAAACTCTTTCCGAAGTATTTTCATGCATCGCCAATGTCGGCAGCGATGGCTGCGGCATCGAGCAGCCCCTGGAAGCCGTCATGCGCGCTCTGACTACGCCGGCGCCGGAAAATCGGGGATTTTTGCGGCAGGATGCCTATCTGGCCGTGGTGCTCATGAGCGACGAGGACGACTGCTCCGTGGAGAACACCGAAATCTTCAATCCGGAAGGCGACATCAACTCCGTCCTGGGCGTCATGACCTCTTTCCGCTGCACCGAATTCGGCGTGGTGTGCGACGAGCCCTGGAACCGCACCCCGAACGGTGCCGAGACCTACCACAATTGCATTTCCCGCCCCGAGGGCGACCCGATGAGCCTGCTGCATCCGATTTCGCGCTATACGTCCTTCCTGTCCACCATCAAGGATGCCAGCCGGGTCATCGCCGCCCTGGTGGCCGGCCCCTACGACGGAACCCTCGTCGTGGAGCCGGATGTCAACCAGAATCCGCAACTGGCGGCCTCCTGCACACCGAACAATGCCATGCCGGCCGTCCGCCTGAAGGAATTCGTGAATCATTTCCTTTCGAATCCCGCGGATGCCTCCTGGGCGCATACGTCCATCTGCAGCGAGGATTTTTCGCCCGCCCTCACCGGTGTCAGCACGCGCCTGGCAACCGTGGTGGGCACGCAGTGCCTGGCGGCCGTGCCCGCCGGCTGCCCGGATCCGGCGGCGGCGTTCGGCGAGGCGGCGCTCACGATGCTGCCCGCGGATGAAGCCGCCCTGTGCCGCCCCGACTGCACCGTGACCCTGCATCGTGCCGATGGCTCGCAGGTTTCCGTGCCGCCGTGTGCGGCGGACTATGCGGGTGGCCATCCCGCCGCCGAGGATCCCCAACTGCCGGTGGAGCAGTGCTGGCATCTGCAGTTCAACGCGAACTGTGCGGTTCCCTGCCCGAAGGGTTCGGAAACGCAGGGATGCGATCCCGCCGATAATCCCTGGAACTATCCGTCCCGCGGGGCCCAGATCGTGGTGTCCCGGCGCAATGCCGTCGAATTCGTGCGCGTGGAGGCCGTCTGCTCCTCGTATCACCTGACGGAGACGGAGTGCAGCGACGGCCTGGACAACGATGTGGACGGCCGCACGGACGGCCAGGATCCGGACTGCCTGTAGCGTTCTCCTCCCCTTGGCCTCTGTATATCAAATAATGCAATAAACCTGGATTCAAGTATTAAAATCGCAATTACAATGGATGGGATTGCAATCGGAATTCGTGCGTGAATCGTCAGATACCGTAATAACAGCGATTGGCGACGCGGCGGGATCCGGGCGGGCATTGCAGCGGCTTGGGCGGCTGGCACTTGCCTTCACGATCGCGCAACTGCTTGCCCGGACAGGGCTTCTGCCAATCCTTGTGGAAGGGCAGGCAGACCTCGAGCCGATCCGAGGGCCGGCCGTGACCGGTGGGGCAGGGTGCCGGCACGCACTTGCCGTGGGGGTTGGCGAAAGTGCCGGCGGGGCAGGTCACCGGCGGCGCCACGCAGGCCTGGGTCCTGGCGTCCCGGGTGGTTCCCTGCGGGCATTCCTCCTGCACGCAGGCGCCCGAAGGCAGGCGTTTCCAGCCGGCGGGACAGGTTCCGGGAACGCACTTGCCCCCGCTGGTGCGCACGTGGGTGCGCGGGCAGGTGTCTTCCACGCATTCGCCGGCAGGGTTGGCGTGGAAGCCGGCGGGGCAGGCCTTGCGCGGTCCCGGCTCGTTTTCCGGCTTGTCCGGCTGCAGTTTCACACAGGTTTCCGAGATGGGGTCGCGGCGGGTGTCGGCAGGACACGCCTTGGGCACGCAGCGGGTGCCGTCGGAAGACAGGCGTTCATGCTCCTCGCATTCCAGCGGTCCCTGGCATTTTCCGTCGGGGCCCCGCTTCTGGCCGGCGGGACAGGGCTGCCACACGCAGACCTGGGAACCCTCCGGGCGGATCTTTCCCGCCGGGCAGGGTGTGCAGCGCATGGTCGCCGGATCCCGGTATGCGCTGGTTCCACAGTCCTGCGGTACGCAGTAGGGCAGTTTCTCCGGCTTGAAGAAACCCGCCTGGCATTGGCACAGGCCGGTTTGCGGATTCTTCTCGTGGCCTTCCGGGCAGGAGAGCGGTGCGCAGTGCTTTCCGTCGGGTCCCGGAGCCGTTCCCGCGGGGCAGGCGCAGGCGAACGTCTTCGGATCCCGGCCGGCTCCCGCGGGGCATTGCCTGGGCACGCAGGACGGCGCCTTCGCGGGCCGGAAGAGGCCTTCGGCGCAGGGCACGCAGCGCTGCTCGGCGTCCCGGTCCTGGTTTTCCGGGCAGGTCTGCGGCACGCAGCGCGTATTGGCGGCGTTCATCATCTGGTCAACCGGGCACACGCAGTTGCCGGCGGTATCCCGCATGGCGCCCTCGGGACACTGCATGGGCACGCATTGCAGGCGTCCCACCGGACGGATCATGCCCGACGGGCAGGGGGGAAACCTGCAGTCGTCCGTTGCGGGATCCCGGGGCACGCCGCGCGGGCAGACCTTGTGCACGCAGCGCTTGCGGTCGGCGGAAAGACGCAGGGGATCGGCGCACGTCAGCGGGACGCACTTCTGGGTCACGTTGTCCCGCACGGTGCCGTCCGGACACGTGATTTCCACGCAGTAGTCCTTGTCCATGGGACGCACCATGCCTTCCGGGCAGGGAATCCATTCGCAGGACCTGGTGGCCGGATTCCAGCGTTTCTGGGGATCGCACGTGCGCGGCACGCAGACGAGGCTTCCCGCTGGCCGGTAATGGCCATCGGGACATGGATAGCAGTTGAGATCGCTGGCCAGGTAGGCTTCCTCGCCGCAGTCCTTGAGTTGGCATTTCCCGTCCTTCATTTCCATGCCGGCCTTGCAGGTGCATTTCCCGTCCGGGCCGCGCGTCGCATGGGCCGGGCATGGCGCCGTGGAAATGCAGTTGCCTTCCCTGTCGGGCGCGAATTCCTTTGGGCAGGCTTTGACGCATTTCTCGGTTTCGGGATCCCGTACGCTCCTGCCTGGGCATTTCACGGGAACGCAGCCTTTCGCCCTGGCGCTCCAGCGGACGTCTCCGGTGCAGGCGGGCTTGCAGGTCATGTCCGTAGCGCGCACTTCGTGCGGCGCGCACTGCTTGGGCACGCACCGGGTGGCCCCGGGGAGGATGGCCGTGCCGCCGGGACAGTAGCAGCGCCCGTCGCTGGCCCGGAACTGGCCGGGCGCGCATTCGGCGGGAACGCAGTAGCCTCCATGCGGGTTCGGATGCAGTTTCTGTCCCTTGGGGCAATGGCACACGCCCCGCTTGTCGGGGGTGGCTCCCCTGGGGCAGGAGACGGGGCGCGCATGAGCCGGAATCGTGAATCCCAGAATGAACAGGGAGATCACCAGAAGGCGGAAATGAAACATTTTTGGACCTCCATTTTTTCTCGTCCTTGGTCCTCAAAAGGGCCGGATCGCCGGCAAAAGGACGGACCCACGGGCGCTTTTCTTCATATCCCACGAGTTCGGGCAACGCAAAAAAAGACATGTGTAAAATTTATTTGTAAAATCAAAGAGTTACAATTTTTGTTTATGCCAACATGGAAAGTTTTTACGATGTCTATCGCCCATATCCCATTTGCGCCGCAAGCCTTTTTTGTGAGGTCATGAAAAAAACAAGAGCGGCTCCTTGCCATCCGGAGGGGGTGCGGGTTAACTCGGATCCGCTTTTGGACCGCGAGAGTCGACCCCGAGATGACCGGATCCCTTTGGCCATACATCACCTCTGTGCTGGAGCAGGAAAACCTGCCGCTGGTGTACAGCCTTTGGATCGCGCCCATCCAGGCCGAGGAGAGGGAAGACGGCACCCTGCTCTTGTCGTGCCCGAACGAATTCATCCTGGATCAGGTGCAGGTGCAGTTCCTGTCCCGGATCCGCCAACTGGCGGCCGAACACACCGGGACGGACGTGCCCGTGCAGGCCGTCTGCGCGCCACGGCCCGTTGCGCCGGCACCAGCCGCGCGGGCGGTTCCCGTCGCGCCGTCTGCCCCGCAGATCCCTTCCGAGAAGGACATCTGGTCGGCCGTGGTGGAAGGGCCCGAAAACGCCTTCGCCTGGCAGGCGCTGCGCCAGGCCGTCCTGCATCCGGGGCGCTACAATCCGCTGTTCATCCATGGCCGCACGGGCGTGGGCAAGAGCCTCTATCTGCAGACCCTGGCGGCCATCTTCGAGCGCCGCGGCCGGAAGGTCCGCCTGATGCGCGGATTCGAGTTCATGAACCAGTACACGGCCGCTGTGCAGGGCCGCACCTACGAGGCGTTCTATCAGGGCTTCCGGGGCCTGGATCTCCTCTGCATCGACGACGTCCAGTACCTGGAGGGAAAGGACCGCACGCAGGAGACGTTCCAGAACATCTTCAACGTGCTCCATGATTCGGGAGCGCAGATCGCCCTGGGCGCTGACCGGGCTCCGGGCGACATCACCGGCATGGTGGATGCGCTGGTGTCGCGCTTCACGTGGGGGCTGGTGGTGGAACTCCAGCCGCCATCGCCGGAAACCCGCCGGCGCATCGTGGAAAGATGGAATACGCCCGGGCGCGTCTCGCACGCCGTGGCGGCCGCCATCGCCGAGGCACCGCTTTCCAGCGTCCGGGCCCTGGAAGGCGTGCTCAAGCGCCTGGAGGCCCGCATGGAAATCGGCGGCTGCACGGTGGGGCTGCGGGAGGTCCAGGAGGAGATCGAGCGGGCGGGCGAAGGCGCCGCCGCGCTGGAACTGGCGCAGATCGAGCGCATCGTGTGCGAGCACTTCCGCATCTCGCAGGAGGAACTGGCGGGAAAAAGCCGCTCCCTGAAGGTGGCGCGCCCCCGCCAGATGGCCATGTACCTGGCCAAGAAGCACGCCGGCACCAGTTATCCCGCCATCGGGGAGTATTTCGGCATCAAGTCGCATGCCACCGTCATCAATGCATGCCGCCGCATCGAAAAACTGCGGGTTCAGGATCGCCAACTCTCGCTGGATCTGGAAGAAATCGAAAAAAATCTCAAGTGAGCCCGGGATTTTCGGCAGGATTTCCGGCGCTTCATCCAATGTGGTACATTTTTCAGCCGGATGTCAGAGCCGGTTTTTTCCTGCGTCCGTGAAAACGGGAAGGCAAGGCCCGAAAGGAGTCGGAGCATGAGCAGCCTCAGTCATGACCTGTACCCGCGCGAAATCCGGATGCTGCGGGCCATCCAAGACGTGCTGAAGAAGTATTCCATCCATGAGACGACCCGTTCGGGGGCCAGACGACGGACCTTCCGGGTCACGGGTGGAACCCGGCCCTACGATGTGACGGTGCGCGAAGACTGGTCGGAATCGCCCGCCTGCACCTGTCCGGATTTCCTGAATCGGGCATCCCGGCAAAACCGCGGTTATTGCAAGCATATCATTGCGGTTTTGTTTTTATATGAAGAATTGAAATGTCAGTTGCTGGAACTTTTTTTATGATTTCAATTCATATTCATTGGAGGCGTCCATGAATTCCCGACGAGCCGATGCGGCCCCCATCGTGGAGGAAGGTTTTTCCTATGCCGAACTGATGCCGCTGGTGGGTACGATCCTCGCCACGGGCACCAGCGTCCTGCTGCGCGGGCATCCCGGCGTGGGAAAGAGTTCCATGGCCGTGGAACTGGCCCGGCAGATGAACCTGCCCCTGGTGGACATCCGCCTGGCGCAGCGGGATCCGGCCGACATTGGCGGCGTGTATTTTCCGGACCGCGAAAAGGGCCGGCTGGAACTTTTTCCGCCAGCCTGGGTGAAGCGTGCGTGCGAGGAGCCGACGTTCATTTTCCTGGACGAGATCAATGCCGCCGTGACGCGGCTCCACCAGAGCGTGGCCTACCAGATCGTGCTGGAGCACCGCATCGGGGATTTCCATTTCCACCCGCAGACGGTGGTGCTGGCCGCGGGCAACCTCGAAGAGGACAACGCCATCGTGACCAGTCTCTCCTCGGCTCTTTGCAACCGGTTTGCGCATTTCATCCTGCGCGTGGACGTGGAGAGTTGGCTGGACTGGGGCACGCGCGCCGGCATTCACCCGCAGATCCTGGCCTACATCGGCTTTTCGGGCAGGGATGCCCTGTATTGCAACGACGGCGGGCTGGCGTTTCCCTCGCCTCGCTCCTGGGAAATGGCTTCCCGCGTGCTTGCGGCGGTTCCTCCCGAGGATGCCAAGCGTGCCGTGGCCGCGTGCGTGGGACCGACGCAGGCGGAAAAATTTTTCTCGTTCATGCGCGTCTACCAGCGGATTCCGGTGCAGGCCATCCTCAAGAATGGAAAGAAGATGGACTTCAGCAAGGGAGAACATGCGGATCCTTCCTTCATTTATGCGGCCGTTTTCTCCGTGGCCTCGTTTCTGTCCTCGAAGCGCATCCAGTTGAATGAGGACGTAGTGAAGAATGCGGTGGCGTTTTTGCGGTCGCCGGGCATGGATCCGGAATATGTGATGCTCTTTCTCAAGCAGATCTATCAGAAACTTCCAGAGGGTTTCGGGGAATTCCGGAAGAACGCCGGGTTCCGGCGGCTGGCAGGGGAACTGGTGGATCTGCGCAGGACCGCATACGATTCCGGTAACCCGGTTCTGGATTCCATGGAGGATTCGCCGTCATGAAAAACGGATCCGGAAGCAGGAATCCGATACCCGAGGCGATCGACCATTCGCCGGCCAGTACGTGGGAGGAACTGTCCGGCAAGGAGCTGAAGCGGCTTTCGAGCCTGCGCATGCAGATGCTCGATGTCCACGTCTTCTGGGGCGCCATGCTGCTGCCCATGAAACTGATTCCTGCGAGGCTGGGGGGAGGGTTGATGGCCACGGACTGCGTGGACCGGATCTGGTTCGATCCCGAGTCGACACGCTTCCTTCCCCTGCGCCAGTTGGGTTACGTGCTCCTGCACGAAGTGTTTCATGTGGCGTTCGAAAGCCAGCACCGGCGCAAAGCCCGCCGCGTGCAGTTGTGGAACGTGGCCACGGATCTGGCCATCAACCGCAACATCGAGCGCCTGTGCGGAGAGATCCGCGGGACGGATTTCCGGATCTACGAGACGCCCGGTGTGCTCATGGATGGCGAAGTCCGATTCCGTCCGCTCCTGGATCCGCGCTACGACAGACTGCCCGCAGAACTCATCTACGAGGAATTGTGCAAATCGGGAGAATACGAGGAGAACTCCGGCATGGCGCTCGATCTGCAACTGCCTCTCGATTCCGATGCAGCCGCGGGCCAGGCCGCAGAAACCGAAGCGGGACTGGAGCAGGAGCCGGGTTCTGGTTCTGGCGTGGAGCCGGAGCGGGAGCCGGAATCCGTTCCGGGCGGAAGTCCGGATTCGGGCGCGCAGATGGGATCCGACCCGGGCGGAAGTCCGGATTCGGGATCCGAATCCGGTGGATATGACGAAAAGAGTGGAAGAACGCCTGGGGATCCGGATGAAAGCCCTGATTCGGGTGGCCAGGGAAAAAACGCCGGCGATGAAGGAGTTTCGTCCGGAAAAAGGGAATCGGATTCGAAAGGGGCATCCCGAAAGCGAACTGCGAGAACCTGGAATTTGCAGGTGGTCCAGCATGGAAGCGGAATCGATGTCCATCTGCCGATTCCTTCTCCCGACCCCCGCGCCCGCGAGCGGGTTCTGGAGCGGATGATCGACTGCTACCAGCAGTGGAAGGCCACGGACGCGAGGGGAGAGATTCCCGCCGAAATCGCACGGGTGATCCGGGAAGCCTCCGGCATGGCCGTCGACTGGCGGCGCCTGTTCCACCAGTTGGCGGATCCCTTCATCGGCAGGGAGGAGTTCTCGCTTTCGCATCCCAACCGCCGCCATCTCGAGGCGGATTTCATCGTTCCGGGACTGACGGACGAGAAACTCTCCATGCTGGTGGTTTCAGTGGATACGTCCGGTTCCATGGATTCCCGCTTCCTGGATATTGTGGCCTCCGAAATCCGGGGTCTGGCTGACAAAGCCGAGGAATGCCTCGTCATCACCTGCGATGCCCGGATCCACGATGTAGTCCGCACGGAAGAAATTCTCGGCTTCCTTGAAGAAAGACGCTGGCGGGGCGGAGGCGGCACATCCCATCTTCCCGTTTTCGATTACATTCGCAAAAACCACATCCTGCCCAGCCTTTTCATCGGCATCACTGACCTGCTGTCCGAGTTTCCGAAACGTCCTCCGCCGTATCCCGTCCTGTGGGTGGTTCCGCGAATGCGCTGGAATCGAGGGTTTCGCGGTGAAGAAACATCCGGCAGGAAAGCAGTGAATTTCGGCTCCATCCTCGAGGTACCCTGGACGTTTCTGGATGGTGACATTCAATAAAAATCTGCAGAAAGCGGATGCCTCATTCGGGAAGGCCGGCGGGACACAGGGTGCAGATGACGCCCCGGATGATCTGGTCCTGGACCAGCGGGGAGATCCACAGAATCAGTTCGGTTCCGGGAAGCAGACGGGTCGTGATGCGGCCCGTTTCCAGGCTTTCTTCCAGGTCGCCCAGGATTTCGGGCGCCATGAACGCGAGCGGCGTCACGTGGAAGCGCTGCCTTTCCATTCCATCGCCCAGCCATTTCCGGGCGGATTCGTTGACCCACGTGATGGTCAGGCGGGAATCCAGGAGCATCATGCCGAAGGGGTGCTGCCGCAGCATTTCCGACGGTTCGACGGGCGGCGCGGGCGGTGCCGGTTTTTTCCGGGAAATTTCCGGAATCCTCGCGGCGGCGGCATCCTCTTCGCGTGCCAGATCGGAAAGCGTGATGATGCGATCCTTCGGGGTGAAGGAAAGGAGCCCGAACAGGTAGGCGGCCAGTGTCGGGGATACGGTGTGCCGGTCCAGTGGCAGCACGAGTTCCCCGGATTCCCGGAACACGGGCAGCGTGCCGAAGGTCATCTCGTGCAGCAGGACGCCCAGGGCGAAGGCATCCGCAGCCGGGTTCGGCATGGCGCCGGAGAAGATTTCCGGCGGGAGGTATTCCCGCGTGACGTTGAGGTTCAGCCAGTCGTCCAGACGGCGCATGGGCACGAAGTCCAGCACCGTGACCCAGGGATCCGTCGGGCCCCGGGTCAGCAGGATGTTTTCTGGCTTGATGTCCCCATGGAGCATGTCGTGCTCGTGGATGGTCTTCAGGCAGGAAGCCACCTGCGAGCCGACGGCGCGCACGAACGATTCCGGCAGGTCGGGCAGGTCGCGGATGTGCTGGGCCAGGCTCTCTCCCTCCAAGTATTCCATGATCCAGAATGGACCGTGTACGGGGTCTTCCCCGTAATCGAGCGTCTTTACAAGGTGCGGATGGGACAGTTGCATGCCGAAGCGCGCGCCGGCCAGGAAATGCTGGACCTGTTCGGGCGTGGGGCGCGGTTCCGGGTGCAGGAGTTTGACTGCCACCTTCCGGTCTTCCTTCGTGTCGAGCGCCGCATAGACATTGGAGATTCCACCGCGTCCCGCCAGTTCGAGAAGGCGGTAGCGGCCGTGAATGACAGGATTTTCGCCGGAGAAAGCGTTCATGGTGCCACCGTGTGCAGCGTGAGGTTTTGAAGCCGGTCCTGCTTGCGCAGGCAGCAGTAATGGGTGCGGGCCATTCCCCGGTCATCGCGGGAAAGGGACGCCACCACGCAAAAGGGCGTGTAGCCCGGCCAGCGCAATTGCAGGTTCGCGAACCAGTTTTTGGGAGGCTGGCCGCTGCCGATCCAGGCTACGCCCGGATTGCAGAGGATGTCCGCATCGAAGGAGCGGATGCGCTGTGGGGAAGCCTGCTTGAGATGTCCGGGTTTGGTGAAGGACCCGGGCTCGATGCGCATGCGGGCCACTTCAGGGTCCAGCAGGCCGAAGGTGTCTACGATGCGCCCGATGCGGCTTTCGTAGGAGATCGCGCCAGCGCCGCCCACGACCATGAAGGTGACATCGCGTACCGGCTCCGGCAGGACCGCACGCAGGATGCGGCCCACGCGGACGCGGTCCTGGGCGAAATGGATCATCCCCGTTGTGCTTTCCATCATGAACTGCGGACGTTCGGAAGCCAGGGACGCATTTTCGAATTTCCAGGAGGACGCGAGCACGGGAATGGCGGCCGCGGCCAGCAGGACCGGAAGGACGAAGGCTTTTGTTTTTTCATGAAATCGTATTTTTTCAATGAGTTGGGAAAGTCTCAGAAGACCGGATGCAACAAGGAGCAGGAAAAATGGCCATATGGGCACCAGGAACCGGAACATGGCCATGAAATCGCCCCCCGAACGCACGACGTGGGCGCAATAGGCGGTCACGATCAAAAACGGCAGTGTCCATGCGCGGCGAATGAGCGCGTCCGTTCCGGGAAGAACCGCGAGCAGGGCGATCCCCGCCAGCGGGTACAGGAAGAAGGAAGAGAAAAAGGCATGCACGTAGGCGGCTCCGTGCCGGGCCAGAAAGAGCGGGTCGATGCCCGAAACCTTGGCATGGTAGGTCAGCGGAACCCAGTAGCCGTAAGTGAGGCGGCGCCAGACGAGATGCGCGGCCACGATGACCGAGAATCCCAGAAGGGCGGCGCCCGCATGCAGCAGGGCGGGCCGGCGTCCGCTTTCCTGCCGTGAAATGGAGAAGAGGAGCCAGGCGAAAGCCGTGGCGCCCAGAAAGATGCCTTCCGGCCGCGTCAGAGCGGTTGCGCCCCAGAGCAGGGCCATGGCGGCGGCGCTCCGGCGAGTGGGGGAAAAGCGCAGCGTGGAGCGGGCGGCCAGGAGGAGCAGCGCCGTGAAGGCCATGGTTTCCATGCCGGTGGAAACCCAGAAGGCGAAAGGTGAAAACCCTGCGGACATCGCCAGCAGGAAAATCGAGAGGGCGATTCGTGGGCACCTGTTTTTCTCGCCATCGGCGAGAATGCCCGCCAGGGATGGCAGGACAGACAGGATGACGATTCCCGATGCCGCGCCCAGCAGCAGCGCAAGGAACGCGGCGTTCAGGTGCAGGGCGTGGGCCAGCGCCAGGATGGTCATCCATGAAAAACTCGTATAGCCTTCCACCGGCTCGCCGGGATTGTTGAAGAAGGGAGCGCCGTTCGTGGCCCATTGCCAGGCATAGCGCAGTGTAATGTAGGCATCGTCGCAGACGAACCATCCCATGCGCGTGGTGTGCAGGAGCAGAAGGATCGAGGCCACGCCAACTAGCAAGAACATCCATGCCCGTTCTTTTCGGGGAAAAAATCGGATTGGGCGGGAGGAAGCGTCCATGGAGGGAACGCAGGCGTCAGTTGAAGGAACAGACCTGGTTGCGGCCGTTGCGCTTGGCCTGGTAGAGCGCGCGGTCGGCGGCTTCGATGAGTTCCTGCGGCGTGCTGATGATCGGGTTGGGAAGGCTGGCCACGCCAATGCTCACGGTGACCGAGAGTTGCTGGTTTTCATAGAGGAATGGCCGGCTGGCGATGCTCTGGCGCAGGCGATCGGCGAGGATCAGCGCGTGCTCGTGGGGGATGCCGCGCGTGATGAGTGCGAATTCCTCGCCGCCATAGCGTGCGAAGACGTCTTCGGAACGGATGGAGGAAGTGATGCGCCGGGCCATTTCCACCAGCACCGCGTCGCCGCACAGGTGCCCATAGGTGTCATTGAAGCGCTTGAAGTGATCCAGGTCGAACATGAACAGGGAAATGGGGAAATGATGCCGCTGGGCGTAGGCGAATTCGGCGTCCAGCCGCTCCGTGAAATAGCGCTTGTTGTAGACCTTGGTCAGGCCGTCGCGCAGGGCCGATTCGAACATCTGGCGCTGGAAGTTCTCCTCGATGTTGTCGTGGTACGTGAACTTGAGGATGGATGTGGAACCGACCTGGATCTTGTCGCCGTCCTTGAGGATGCGGCGGGTCACGCGCTCGCTGTTGACGAACGTGCCGTTGGTGCTGTTGAGATCCTCGAGCATCACCTCGCCGCCGGGGAGTTGGATGAGCCGGCAGTGCGTGCGGCTGATGCCATCGTCGATGAGGACGATCTGGTTCTGGTGGCTGCGGCCGATGACGGTTTCCTCCGTTTCGATGCGGAACATCTGGCCCACGTTGCTTCCCGCGATCACGATCAGGCAGGCATAGTTCTTCTTGGCAGATGTCGCCTGCAGGTTCGCGATGGAAACGATTTTTGTGCTTTCCGAATATTCGTCGTCAGGCAAGACGGCCTCCTTCCAGATGGAGTTGGCTTCCGGTACGCACGGGTGAAGCCGAAACCGCCGGGAATCCTATTCCCTTTTTTGCATGGATGCAAGACTGCTTTTCAATGCGGCCCGTTCATTCGTTCAGCCCGCGTGCGGGAATGTGTGAAAAGTCGAAGGTTCTTCTTTCAGGATTCGGAAAAGGCGGACTGTCAGATCTCGCTGTCGGCCGGCAATGTGCGAAAAGCGGCTTTTCGAGCCGGATTCTGGTGGGAAAAGTGGGTATGCGAATAGTCAATCATTTTTTTTACAATAAAAAAAATGTGGAAAATCAATGAATTGAAGAAAAAATCCGGGAATTTTCCGGTTTTCAAATTTTTCGGGAACTCCGGGAGAAAGTTCTTGACAAGGCGGGTTCACTTACTTATAAAGCTGAGTCGCACGCTTTCGTGTGGACGCGGTCCCTCGCTGGCGTAGCTCAACCGGCAGAGCAACTGATTTGTAATCAGTAGGTTGCGGGTTCAAGTCCCATCGCCAGCTCTGATCGCACGTTCACTCATCCTGCATAATGTGTGGCGTGCGCTTGCCGCGGAACGGAAGATGCCGTTCCACCCTCATGGTGGGGTTCCCGAGCGGTCAAAGGGAGCAGACTGTAAATCTGCCGCCGGATGGCTTCGGTGGTTCGAATCCACCCCCCACCACCACTTTTCGCGGAGCCGCGGCCGCGAAAAGGTCTTGTTGGCGCGGGAATAGCTCAGTTGGCAGAGCATCAGCCTTCCAAGCTGAGGGTCGCGGGTTCGATTCCCGTTTCCCGCTCTGGTTGTGCCGGCAATGCCCACATAGCTCAGTCGGCAGAGCACCTCCTTGGTAAGGAGGAGGTCATCGGTTCAAATCCGATTGTGGGCTCAGACGGTCCTTTTTCCAAGAACCCGGCCTTTGAGCCACTTTGGAGGAGATTCTAATGGCAAAAGAAAAATTCGTTCGCGACAAACCGCATGTGAACATCGGCACCATCGGCCACATCGACCACGGGAAGACCACCCTGACGGCCGCCATCACCAAGTATCTGGCTGCCAAGGGCCAGGCCAAGTTCGTGCCATTCGATGAAATCGACAAGGCCCCCGAGGAACGGGAACGCGGCATCACGATCAATACTGCGCACGTCGAATACCAGACCGACAAGCGCCACTATGCCCACGTGGACTGCCCGGGACACGCCGACTACATCAAGAACATGATCACCGGCGCCGCGCAGATGGACGGAGCCATCCTGGTCGTGTCCGCCCCCGAGGGACCCATGCCGCAGACTCGTGAGCACGTGCTGCTGGCCCGCCAGGTCAACGTGCCCTATATCGTGGTGTTCCTGAACAAGGTCGACCAGATGGCTCCCGAGGATGCCGAGCTCATCGACCTCGTGGAAATGGAAGTGCGTGAACTGCTTTCCAAGTACGGTTTCCCCGGCGACGATCTGCCGATCATCCGCGGATCCGCCCTGAAGGCGCTGGAAGCTTCCGCTCCGGGTCCGGACACCGAATGCATCCAGCAGTTGATGGATGCCTGCGACAAGTACATCCCGGAACCCGAGCGCGCGATCGACAAGCCGTTCCTGATGCCGATCGAAGACGTGTTCACCATCACGGGCCGCGGCACGGTCGTCACCGGCCGTATCGAGAGCGGTGTGATCCACACCAACGACCCGGTGGAAATCGTCGGCATGCGTGAAACCCTCAAGACGGTCGTCACGGGCGTCGAGATGTTCCGCAAGATCCTGGACGAAGGCATGGCGGGCGACAACGCCGGCCTGCTGCTGCGCGGCGTCAAGCGCGAGGAAGTCGAGCGCGGCCAGGTCGTGGCCAAGCCCGGCAGCATCACCCCGCACAAGAAGTTCAAGGCCGAGGTGTACGTCCTCAAGAAGGAAGAGGGTGGCCGCCACACCCCGTTCAAGAGCAACTATCGTCCGCAGTTCTATTTCCGCACCACCGACGTGACGGGCACCATCAAGTTGATGGAAGGCGTCGAGATGTGCATGCCGGGCGACAACACCCAGATGATCGTGGAACTGCACGTCCCCGTGGCCGCTGCCAAGGGTCTGCGTTTCGCCATCCGCGAAGGCGGCCGCACCGTGGGTTCCGGCGTCGTCACGGAGATTCTCGAGTAATTTTGCAAGGATGACGGGTGTTTGCCATGGGTAACCGCACGATGATCATATTGGAGTGCACAGAGTGCAAGAACCGGAATTACACGACGACGAAGAACAAGCGGACTACCCCGGACAAGTTGGAGTTCAAGAAGTATTGTCCCTTCGATCGGAAGCACACGGTCCACAAGGAAAGCAAATAGCCTTGCAGACGTGTGGATGGTGATGGTCTGGCGGGCGGTGTGATGCCGCCCGCCTTTTCTTCACGGATACGGAAGGCCCGTCCTTCCGTGTAGGGCAGTAGCTCGAATGGTAGAGCGGCGGTCTCCAAAACCGTAGGTTGGGGGTTCGAGTCCCTCCTGCCCTGCCATCTGGTGATTCCAGACCTGTGAGGTATCACATGGGCGACAGGAAGTACATCCATCTGGTTTTCATGGTGCTGGCGGTGGTCGCTTCATGGGTGGCCATCAACCTCGTCGATCTGGTGTGGTCGTATTTTGCCCGCCCCGCAAAATTGTGGCCGCAACTGATTGGCGTAACGGCTGGCGTGCTGGTGGTGAGTTTCTACTGGCTCAAGCAGGAGACCTTCGACTGGGTGGGATCCATCGTGCACGAGCTCAGGCGCGTGACGTGGCCTACCAAGCAGGAAACCTACAGCGCCACGGTGGTGGTCATTATCACTGTCATCATTTCAACGATTCTGCTGTTCATTTTCGACGCTTTCTGGGCGTTTGCGACGGACAAGATCCTGCTCAACTGAGCTGACGAGGCCCACCATGGCGATGAAGTGGTATGTCGTTCACACCTACGCGATGGCCGAAGAGGCCGTGAAAGCTTCTTTGGAAGAGAAGATTCGCGCCGAGAAGAAAGAGCATCTTTTCGGGGAGATCCTCATTCCCATCGAGCGCGTGATCGACATGAAGAATGGCGAGAAGCGCACATCCACCCGCAAGTTTTTCAACGGCTACATCTTCGTGCAGATGGAGATGTGCGACGAGGCCTGGCATCTGGTCAACGACACGCCCAAGGTGATGGGATTTCTGGGCGGGCGCAATCCTTCGCCGCTTTCCGAGCGCGAAATCGAATCGGTGCGCGCGCAGGTCCATGAGGGCACCACCAAGCCCAAGCCGAAGATCCAGTTCGTGGAAGGTGAGCGGGTTCGCGTCATCGATGGGCCGTTCAGCAATTTCCAGGGCATCATCGAGGAAGTGAAGCCGGAAAAGCAGAAGTTGAAAGTGCTCGTGATGATCTTCGGCCGGGCCACTCCCGTCGAACTGGATTTCACCCAGGTGGAAAAAAGTTGATCAATCAAGCAGTTTTTGCTTGATTTTCGCAGCGGTTTATTGTAGAAACCCGACCGGCGCGTTTGGCGCAAGGTGTGTGTTTTTGAGTTTTTCTCAATCATTCTAACAGGTTACGGTATTGCAGAGTTGGTGATCCCATGAAAAAGTTGACGGGTCAGATCAAATTGCAGTTGCCTGCCGGCAAGGCGACCCCCGCTCCTCCGGTTGGACCGGCGCTCGGCCAGCATGGCGTGAACATCATGGAATTTTGCAAGCAATTCAACGCCAAGACGCAGAAGGACGATGGCATGATCATCCCGGTGGTGATCTCCGTCTTCTCGGATCGCTCCTTCACGTTCGTGTTGAAGACGCCGCCGGCATCCGTGCTGCTGCTCAAGGCCATCGGCGCCAAGAGCGGCTCCGGCGAGCCCAATAAGAAGAAGATCGGGAAGGTCACCTGGAAGCAGATCCAGGACATCGCCCAGTTGAAGCTTCCGGATCTCAACACCACGGATTTGCAGGCAGCCATGCGTACGATTGCGGGCACTGCGAAATCCATGGGGATCGATGTCGTCGATTGATTCGCCTCACGCACCACCTGCAGTTGAGGTCCTCATTCCGGGGGCCGGGTGGGAGGTCGCAGAGACCGAAAAGGAGGATATATGGCTCATGTAGGTAAAAAGTATCAAAATGCTCTCAAGTTGTATGATCGTGCAAAACGCTACTCGGTGGAAGAAGCTGCGGCTCTCGTTTCCAAGTTGAGCACCACGAAATTCGACGGGACGATCGAACTGGCGGTCCGGCTGGGGGTCAATCCGCGGCATGCGGATCAGATGGTCCGTGGCGCGGTCGTGCTCCCGCACGGAACCGGCAAGACGGTGCGCGTGCTGGTGTTCGCCAAGGGCGACAAGGTCCAGGAAGCCCTGGCCGCCGGCGCCGATTATGCCGGGGCGGAGGAACTGGTCGAGAAGATCCAGAAGGAAAACTGGCTGGAATTCGACAAGACCATCGCCACTCCCGACGTGATGCCGCTGGTCGGCCGCATCGGCCGCCTGCTGGGTACCCGTGGCCTGATGCCCAACCCCAAGGTGGGCACCGTGACGTTCGACATCGAAAAGACGGTGAAGGAACTCAAGGGTGGCCGCGTGGAATTCCGCGTGGAAAAGGCCGGTATCGTGCATGTCGGCATTGGCAAGGTCTCCTTCGGTCAGGACAAGATCAAGGAAAACCTGCTGGCTGTCATGGAAATGCTTCTGAAATTGAAGCCGGCTTCCGCCAAGGGCACCTATGTCAAGTCCGTGACGCTCGCTCCGACGATGGGGCCGGGCATCAAACTGGACGTGCACCAACTCCTCGCCATGCTGGCGGCCTGATGATGGGGGTGTGAAATGAATCGGAATCAAAAAGGCGAGCACATCCAATACTACGAAAAGGTCATCAAGGAAGCCCAGTCCATGGTGTTCGTGGAGTTCCGCGGACTGAAGGTGGAGGAAGTCAACAAGATCCGCCGCGAATTCAGGGCCGCCAACTGCGAGTACAAGGTCATCAAGAACACCCTGCTGGGGCATGTCGCCAAGAACACGCCGGCCGAAGTGATCCGTCCGCAGTTGTCGGGACCGCTGGCCGTTCTGTTCTCGCGCGAGGATCCGGCTGCGCCGGCCCGCATCGCGCTCAAGTGCGCCAAGGAATACGACAAGTTCAAGATTCGCGCGGGCTACATGGATGGGCAACTGCTGGACAGCAAAGGCGTCGAGATGCTCTCGACCATGCCTTCCAAGCAGGAACTGCGCGCCAAACTGCTGGCCACGTTCATCGCGGCCCCGCAGAAACTGCTGCGCCTGTTCACGGCCGCGCCTTCGCGCATGCTGATGGTTCTGGATGCCAAGAAGCGCCAGATGGAATCTGGCGGACAAGAAGGTTAATGATTTTTTGAACTCTTTACGAGTCCTGATGGGAGGAACATCATGTCAGTAACGAAAGAACAAGTTGTGGATTTTCTGAGCAAGATGACCGTGATGGAAATGGCCAGCCTGGTCAAGGAACTGGAACAGTTGTGGGGCGTTGAGGCCGCTCCGGCCGTTATGGCTGGCGGGTTTGCCGCTCCGGCCGCCGCCGGCGCCGCTGCTCCGGCTGCCGCCGAAGAGGAAAAGACCGAGTTCGACGTGGTGATCGAAGACGTCGGCGCCAAGAAGATCGACGTCATCAAGGCGATCCGTGAGATCACCAACCTGGGCCTGAAGGAAGCCAAGGAAATGGCCGAGAACAACCAGGTCGTGAAGACCGGCGTCTCCAAGGAAGAGGCGGCCAACATCAAGAAGAAACTCGAAGAAGCCGGCGCGAAAGTGAAGATCAAGTAACCATTTTCCTGTTCGTTTTCATACAGGAATGGTCACAAAAAACTGGTCAGAGTTGGATAAGGTATCCGGCGCAGGCTGTCTGCGCCGGGTACCTTTTTTCTCTTTCTAGGAGAAATGGATGTCTTCACTGATTCAAAAATACACGCGAGTCCGCAGGAATTTCGGCAAGACCGAGAGCCTGATTCCCATCCCCAACCTGATTGCATTCCAGAAAAAATCGTACGAGGATTTCCTCCAGTTGGACGTTCCTCCCGAGCAGCGCAAGGACATCGGGCTCCAGGCCGTTTTCAAGAGCATCTTCCCCATCACCGACTATCAGGGAATCTGCTCGCTGGAGTTCGTGAAGTACAACATCCAGTTGCCGGAATACGACGTGGACGAGTGCCGCCAGCGGGGCTTGAACTACGAGGCCACGGTGCGGGTCACCATCCGTCTGATCATCTGGGACAAGCCTTCCCTGGAGGACGACGAGACTTCTGGAAACGAGCAGCGGGAAGTCCGCGATTTCAAGGAAGAGGAAGTCTTTTTCGGCACGATCCCGCTCATCACCGATTACGGCACGTTCCTCATCAATGGCGTGGAACGGGTCGTGGTGAGCCAGTTGCACCGCAGCCCTGGCGTGTTTTTCGATCATGACAAGGGAAAGGCCCACATTTCCAAGAAACTCCTGTATTCGGCTCGCGTGATTCCCGCCCGCGGCTCGTGGCTGGATTTCGAGTTCGACGCGAAGGACATCCTGTACGTGCGCATCGACCGCCGCAAGAAGATGCACGCGTCGATCCTGCTGCGCGCGCTGGGCATGTCCACGCAGGACATCCTCAACGAATACTATTTCACCGAGACTTTTTCTCCGCTGGAAGACGGCGCATGGCGCAAGGAAGCCGATCTGGCCCTGTTCGAGGGATTCAGTTTCGCGCATGACATCGTGAATCCGGACAAGCGCAACGTCGTCCTGATTCCCCGCAAGAAGAAGATCAACAAGAAGCTCATCAAGGAAGCCAAGAAGCAGGGCGGCGACGTCCAGTTGGTGTACGACAACTACCTGCTGGGCAAGGACGGCTTCAGCACGAAGGTATTCGCGGAGGAAGTGATCGACCCGTCCACGGGCGAGGTCCTCGCCGTCTGCAACCAGCCGGTTTCGAAGGACGTGCTCAGGAAGATCCGGGAACTGGGCATCAAGTCCTTCAAGACGTTCTACATCGATGGCCGGCATGTGCACGAGTACATGCGCCAGACGGTGACCCTGGACAAGGTCAATTCTCCGGAAGAGGCGCTGCTCGAAATCTACAAGCGGATGCGTCCCGGCGAACCGCCGACCCTGGATACGGCGCGCCGCTATTTCGAAGGGCTGTTCTTCGATCCCACGCGCTATGATCTCTCCCGCGTGGGCCGCCGCAAGATCAACGAGAAATTCAATTATTCCCAGCCCGAGACGTGCACCGTGCTCACCAAGCAGGACATCGTGGAGACCATCCGCTTCCTGCTGAAACTGCGCGAAAACGAGGGCATGATCGACGACATCGATCACCTGGGGAACCGCCGCATCCGCGCGGTGGGCGAACTGCTCGAAATCCAGTACCGCGCTGGCCTGGAGCGGCTCAAGCGCGCGGTGCGCGAACGCATGGCCACCACCAACAGCGAGATGGAAACGGCCATGCCGCACGATCTGATCAACTCCCGGCCAGTGGCGAGCGCGGTGCGCGAATACTTCGCCTCGAGCCAGTTGAGCCAGTTCATGGATCAGACCAACCCGCTGTCGGAAATCACCCACAAGCGCCGTCTGTCGGCACTGGGGCCCGGCGGCCTGACCCGCGAACGCGCGGGCTTCGACGTGCGCGACGTCCACCCCACGCACTACGGGCGCATCTGCCCCATCGAAACGCCCGAAGGCCCGAACATCGGCCTGATCGCGTCGCTGGCCTCCTATGCCCGCATCAATGACTACGGATTCATCGAGACGCCCTACCGTCTCGTCAAGGACCGCAAGATCATGCCGGGCGTGGAAAGCGTGTCGTTCTACACGGCGCTGCAGGAAGAGAACAAGCGCATCGGCGAGGCGAGCCTTCCGACCGACGAGAGCGGTACGATCATCCCCAACCTGGTATCGGCCCGCTACAAGGGCGAAGTCACCAGCCTGCTGTCCAGCGAACTGGAACTGACGGACGTGGCGCCGGAGCAACTCGTATCCGTCGCGGCGTCGCTCATACCGTTCCTGGAGCACGACGACGCCAACCGCGCGCTCATGGGCGCCAACATGCAGCGCCAGGCGGTTCCGCTGCTCATCCCGCGCGCCCCGCTGGTGGCGACACAGATGGAACCCAACATCGCCCGCGATTCCGGCGTGGCCGTCGTGGCCAAGCGCAGCGGAACCGTGGTGATGGTGGACGGCGCGCGCATCGTGGTGAAGCCCGATGCCGATCCCACGAACTTCGACCCGTCCTCCGTCAAGCCCGACATCTACAACCTGGTGAAGTTCCGCCGCACCAACCAGTCCACGTGCTACAACCAGAAGCCGATCGTCGAAGTTGGCGACCGTGTGCGGGCCGGCGACATCATCGCCGACGGGCCTTCCACCGACATGGGCGAACTGGCGCTGGGACAGAATGTGGTCGTGGCGTTCATGCCGTGGTCCGGCTACAACTTCGAGGACTCCATCCTCATCAACGAGCGTCTCGTGCGCGAGGACGTGTTCACCTCCATCCACATCGAGGAATACGAGTGCGATGCCAAGGAGACCAAACTGGGCGCCGAGGAGATCACGCGCGACATTCCGAACGTCTCGGAGGAGGCGCTCAAGGACCTCGACGAGAGCGGCATCGTGCGCATCGGCGCCGAGGTCAAGTCCGGCGACATCCTGGTGGGCAAGGTGACGCCCAAGGGCGAGACCCAGTTGACGCCCGAGGAGAAGCTCCTCAAGGCCATCTTCGGTGAGAAGGCCGGAGACGTGAAGGATTCTTCCCTGCGGGTGCCGCCCGGCGTGCAGGGCATCGTCATCGCCGCGCAGATCTTCTCCCGCCGCAACCAGGAGAAGGACAAGCGCGCCAGGGAGATCGAGGAAACCCTGCGGGAGAGCCTGCTCACCGACCAGATGGACGAGATCCGCATCCTGTCCGACAGTTTCTATTCCCGCATGAAGAAACTGCTCATCGGGCAGACCACGTCGGCGCGGCTCATCGATGATAACAACAAGGTGCTCCTGCCCAAGGGGCAGGTGCTCGATGCGGCGATTCTGGATCGCATTCCGCGCCGGTACTGGTCGGAAATCCAGGTCAAGGACTCCAACGGCATCGTCGAGAACAAACTCGAGAGCCTGGCCAAGGCGCTCAACGATTCCATCCTCGAGATCGAGACGAACTACCGCGAGAAGATCGCGCGTCTGACCAAGACCGAGGATCTGGGCACGGGCGTGCTCAAGAAGGTCAAGGTCTACGTCGCCATCAAGCGCAAGTTGTCCGTGGGCGACAAGATGGCGGGCCGTCACGGGAACAAGGGCGTCGTTTCGCGCATCCTGCCTTCCGAGGACATGCCGTACATGGCCGATGGAACGCCCGTGGATATCGTGCTCAATCCGCTGGGCGTGCCTTCCCGCATGAACGTGGGGCAGATCCTCGAGACGCACCTGGGCCTGGCTGCCCGCGAACTGGGCCGCCAGATCCACGATTACGTGCAGAAAGTGTCCTGGCATCCCGAAGTGGTGCGCACGCAACTGAAGAAACTGTATCCCTCCGAGCGGGCGGCGAAATTCATCGATTCCCTCACCGAGGGCGATCTGCGCCGCTGGGCCGAGAAGTGCAAGGAAGGTTTGCATCTCTTCACCCCTGTTTTCGAGGGCGCGAGCGAAGAGGAGATCAAGGATTTCCTCAAGATGGCGGGCCAGGACACGTCCGGGCAGATGATCCTGTTCGACGGCCGAACGGGCGAGGCCTTCCACCGGCCGGTGACGGTGGGCGTCATGTACATGCTCAAGTTGCACCACCTGGTCGACGACAAGATCCACGCCCGCTCCACGGGGCCGTATGCGCTGGTCACCCAGCAGCCGCTGGGCGGCAAGGCGCAGTTCGGCGGCCAGCGGCTCGGCGAAATGGAAGTGTGGGCCATCGAGGCCTACGGCGCCGCTTATTCGCTGCAGGAATTCCTGACGGTGAAATCCGACGACGTCAATGGTCGCACCCGCATGTTCGAAGCCATCGTCAAGGGCACCAACACCCTGATGCCCGGCCTGCCCGAGTCTTTCAACGTCCTGTTGAAGGAACTGCAGAGCCTGTGCCTGAACATGGAGACGATCGGCGACGACATGCGGACGGGTGCCCGGGGCTAGGCATTTCCTAGCTGAAGTATCCGGGCGTGCATGGCCCGGAGGTTCGTATCTTCTTTCCTGGCGAGGTCATACCCGATGAAAGATCTTTTCAGTTTTATCGATCCGGTGCAGGAAACGCGTGATTTCAACGCCATCAAGATCCGGCTGGCTTCCCCGGAAGACATTCTCGAGTGGTCGCATGGCGAGGTGAAGAAGCCGGAAACCATCAACTACCGTACCTTCAAACCCGAGCGCGACGGACTCTTCTGCGCGAAGATCTTCGGGCCCGTCAAGGATTTCGAGTGCAATTGCGGCAAATACAAGCGCATGAAGCACCGCGGCGTCGTATGCGAGAAATGCGGTGTCGAGGTCATTTCGGCCAAGGTGCGCCGCGAACGGCTCGGCCACATCGAACTGGCTTCTCCCGTGGCCCACATCTGGTTCCTGCGCAGCCTGCCTTCGCGCATCGGCAACATCCTGGATATTCCGCTCAAGCAACTGGAGAGCATCCTCTATTGCGAGGCCTATATCGTCACGGATCCTCTGGGCAGCCATCTGCAGAAGGGCGAAATCCTCAAGGAGCGCGACTACCAGGATCTCGAGGACCAGTACGGTCCCGGCTTCGTCAAGGCCGAAACTGGCGGTGAGGCCATCTACGAGTTGCTCTCGCAGGTGGACATCTCCAAGTTGTCCATGGAGTTGCGCGAGGAACTGCGCAACGAGAAGAACGACATGAAGCGCAAGAAGTTGGCCAAGCGCCTCAAGACCGTCAATGCCTTCAAGGAATCCAAGAACAAGCCCGAGTGGATGATGGTGAAGATCCTGCCCGTTCTTCCGCCGGACCTGCGTCCGCTGGTTCCCCTGGATGGCGGGCGCTTCGCCACGTCCGATCTCAACGACCTGTACCGGCGCGTCATCAACCGGAACAACCGCTTGAAGAAACTGGTGGAACTGACCGCTCCGGCCATCATCATCCGCAACGAGAAGCGCATGCTGCAGGAGGCCGTGGACGCCCTGTTCGACAACGGCCGCCGCAACAAGAGCGTGACCGGCAGCAACAAGCGCCCGCTCAAGTCCCTCTCCGACATGCTCAAGGGCAAGTCCGGGCGCTTCCGCCAAAACCTGCTCGGCAAGCGCGTGGACTACTCCGGCCGCTCGGTCATCGTCATCGGACCCGAGTTGAAGGTCCACCAGTGCGGCCTGCCGAAAAAGATGGCGCTGGTGCTCTTTGAACCGTTCATCATCCGCCGCCTCAAGGAACGGGGACTGGTGCACACGGTTCGCTCGGCCAAGAAGCTTATCGAGCGCCAGACCACCGAGGTCTGGGACGTGCTGGAAGAGGTCACCAAGGGCCACCCGGTCCTGCTCAACCGCGCGCCCACGCTGCACCGGCTTTCGATCCAGGCCTTCGAGCCGGTCCTCATCGAATGCGAGGCCATCCGTCTCCACCCCCTGGTCTGTACTGCCTACAACGCATACTTCGACGG
>CAZEZP010000039.1:0-7981 GCA_964516435.1 uncultured Kofleriaceae bacterium
CTCCACCACGATTTCCGTTCCCGGCGGGCCGGATTCGGGCCCCACGGACGTGAAGGCCACCACCGGCGGCGTCAGTTCGAAATCGGTCTCGATGCGCCAATGCCGGCAGGTCAGCGCCAGTTTCCCGTTGGCGGCGTTCGTCGGCACGCGCAGGGCGATTTCCGTGGTGGCGGTCAGCGGCTCCACGGCCCAGTCCACGCCGCCCACCCCCACACGTCCGTCGGTGCAGAAATTCTCGCCGTTGAGCACCACGCGATCGCCCTTCCACGCCTTCACGGGACCCTTCCCGGCCAGTTCCGGCGGGGACGCCGTGGTGAAACGCACGGTCGCCGGTGGGATGCGCCCATGGCTTTCGTGGTCGCAGCGGTCGCTTTGCGCCTGCGCCGGAATGCCCACCTGCACGCCGCTTTCGGAGATCCACTTCACCTCGGCAATGGCCGCATTGCCCAGCCAGAAGCGGTCCTTGGGCGTAAACGCGCTGCCGGAGAGCTCCACCCAGTCCCCGGGAGCGCCCGCGTCGGGCTTGACCGCCGTGATGACACCATAGGGCGGCTCCACGGCGAGATTTTTGGGAGCCGCAAACGCGCGCCCGAAGCAGCGCACCTGCACGGGGCCCGTGAGGGCGCCCGCAGGAACGACGGCCTCGATGAGATCGGGGGTACGGCGCACGACGGAAAATTCCTTGTCATTCACCCACACGGCGGCATCCGCGCAGAAGTTCTTGCCGCGGATGGCGATCTTGTCCTCGTGCCAGGCCTTTTCCGGGGAAACGCCCGTCACCGTCGGGAACGGCAGCACTTCGTAGCGGATCCTGCTCTTCACGCGCTGGCCATGGCTCGTGCAGAAGAAGACGCCCGAGGGCGTGCCCGGGGGCAAGAACACCTGCACCTGCCTGTCGGACACGAACTTGGTCTGGAGCTTCAATTTTTCCAGGAAGAATTCGGTCTCCTCCGTGAAGAAGCGCCCGTGCAGGGTCACCCAGATGTCGGCCGGACCGCGGGGCGGATCGGCGCGCTCGATGATGGCGTCGTTCTTGACGGTGAACACGGACGGGGCGCGCAGCCGCCGGCCGCCCTGCTCGATCTCGAACCAGTCGCTTTCGGCGCCCTCGGGCACCACCACCGTGATGACGGAGGGGGTCACCGAAACGGGGGTGATGGGCTTGTTGGCGTAGTACACACGCACGGATCTGGGATCGAAGTTCTTGCCCAGCAACTGGACCTTGGCGCCCCAGGGGCCTTCGGCGGGCTTCATCTGGGAGAAATCGAAGACCGCCGACTGGGAGAGCCACAGGTTGGACAGGATGAAAAGCAGCCACATGATGCACGCCTCCTGGTGCGCCTACACTACGACAAAACGCCTCAATCATTCAACCACGGCGAAAATGTCATGCACCGGCAACTCGAGAGAAACCGCACACGCGTCTTTTCAAAAAAAGCCAGCATGAAATCCTGCAACTGCAGAATGGTCATTCAATTTTCGAACTTATTTCAATGATTTCAATGATAGAATTCATCTCGAAGCAAGAATAAAATTATAAGGAGTGCGAGGAGGGGGACTCGAACCCCCACACCGAAGTACTGGAACCTAAATCCAGCGCGTCTACCCGTTTCGCCATCCTCGCGCCGCACGGCGATTTAGCACGGGCGATGCACCATGGCAAGGGGCTCCTCGCGGCCCGGCCCCGGATTTGACGGGTTGACGCGGGCGAAAGCGGGGTATAGGGTGCTTTTGCCATGGCGTTGCGGGCGGTTTTCCTTCTTCTTTTCCTGGTTTTCTCCGGCTGTCTTCCGGGCCGGATGGAGACCCTGCCCGAACCCGGCTTTTCCCTGCACGCGGCGCGCCCGCCCATATCTGCCGGCGAAAAACTCACCCTGCGGCGCTGCCTGGACATCGCGCAAGCGCAAAATCCGCAAATCATTCTGGCCCGGCTGGCCCGGGAATCCGCGCGCGCGGCCCTGCGGCAGAACCTCTTCCAGTTGGGGCCCACCCTCAGGCTGACGGGGCGCGGGGCCGAATACAGTTCGCCCCAGCGCGTGGCGCCCGTATCGTCGTCCAGTTCGGGAACGGCCGTTTCCACACAGGAACTGGCCACCTAGGAAGCGGCCCTCTCGTGGAATCTCTTCGCCTTCGGGCGCGATGCCCACAACATCGCCGCAGCCCGGCACGGTCTGGATGCCTCCGGACAGGACGATCTGCACACGCTTCGTACCGTGCAGGCGGCCGTCATCGAGGCCTATGCGCAGGCGCTCGCGCAGAGTGCCGCCGCGCAGGCGCTGGAAGGTTCGGCCCGGGCGTTCGAGGAGCAGGCGGAGCGCCTGCAGGCGCTCTCCGGTCAGGACAAGGCCTCCGCCCTGGACGTGGACACCGTGCGGGTGCGCGCCGCCGCGGTGCGGGATCAGGCCCGCCAGGCGCAGTCGCAGGCCGAACTGGCCCGGTTGCGCCTGTTCCTCCTGCTGGGAACGCCGCCCGTGCCGGCCGAACTGGAGTCGCTGCCGGAAGCGGCGCCGCCCATCCCGGACGCCGCGTCCCTGAAATGGAAGGAAATCCTCGCCCGCCGGCCGGATCTGCGGGCCGCGCGCTCCCGTTTCCAGGCGCAGGCCGAACGCGTGCGCGCGCTGGAGGCCGAATTCTGGCCGGCGCTCTTTCTCGTGGCGTCCTGGGGACAGCGCCTGGATTTCTCCGAATGGCCCGTGCCGCAGGAACGCCTCAACAGCGCGGGCTACTTCGGGCTGGAAGTTTCCTGGAACGTCTTCGAGAGCGGCCGGATGTGGCAGAGCCTTTCCCAGGAACGCCTCCAACTGGCCGTCCTTCGGCAGCAGTTGCGCCAGATGGAACTTTCGGCCGTGCTGGAGATCCGCCGGCTCCTGGAGGAACTGCGCGCGCAGTCCGAGCGCCTGCAGACGGCGCGCCTGACGTGGGAACTGGCGAACCGCACCCTGCAGGTGCAGCGGCAGAAACTGGAACAGGGGCAAATCACCTTCACCGAATACCGCCTGATGGAGGCCGATGCTCAGGACGCCCGCCTGCGCGTCCTGCAGACGGCCGCCCAGATGTATGCGCTCTCGGCCCAACTGGCCGTGGCCATAGGAAATTCGCCATGAACCGATGGGCCGCCTTCCTTTTCCTGTGGATTTTCACCGCATCCTGTTCCGGCGACCGGAAGGAGCGCGGCCGGATGCCCCTGCCCGTGCGCACGCTCACGGTCCAGAAACAGACGTTCGCCCGCGTGCTCGAAGCCACGGGCGAAGTCGTCGCCCTGCACACGGCCGTCGTGTCGGCCACCACGGACGGACGCGTCGCCTGCTGCCTCTGGACGGAAGGCGACGAAGTGAAGGCCGGGCAGACCCTCTTCCAGATCGAGCGCGAGTCTTCCCGCCGGGAAACCGACATCGCCCGGCAGGCCTACTATGCCGCGGCGGCGCGGACGGCCGACGTGAAGGCCGGCGTCCGGCAGGAGGAAATCCGGCGGCTGGAGCAGGAGGTGGAAGCCGCCCGCGAACGCGTGGAATTTGCACAGCGCGACTACAAACGGCTGGAAAAGCTCCTGGAAACGAACGGCATCTCCCGGGAAACGCTGGAAAAGGCGCAGGTGGAGCTCGTCAATGCCCGCACCCGGCTGGAGATGGCCATAAGCCAGTTGCAGATGGCCAGGACCGGTCCCACCCGCACGCAGGTGGCCGTCGCGGAGGCGGCCGAGCGGGAAGCCTGGGAAAAGTGGCAGCAGGCAAAAAGCAAATATCAGGAAAACATCGTGGATGCCCCGTTTTCCGGCACCATCACGCGGGTGCTGGCCCGCCCCGGCGATACCGTGTCCGCACGGGCCGGACTCTTGGAGATGGCCGACCTGGGAAAACGGGTCGTCCGGTTCGCGATACCCGAGCGCATGGCGCTGCAGGTGCAGGCGCAGGCGCCCGTCCGCATGCGTTTCGACGCCCATCCGGGCCAGGTGTTTTCCGGCCGGGTGACGCGCCTGTTTCCGGTCATCGACGAACAGACCCGTGTGCTGTGGGCGCACGCCGAGCCCGACGCCTCCGTGCGCCTGCTGCCCGGCATGTTCGCGCGTGTCGAGGTCCTGCTGGAAGAGACGCCCGAGGCCCTGGCCCTGCCCGAATCGGCGCTGGTGCAGACGGCCGATGGCCAGACGCGCGTGTTCGTGCTGCAGGGCCAGACGGTGCGGAGCCGTCCGGTGAAGACGGGGCCCTCCTCCCGCGGCCTCGTACGGGTGCTCGAAGGGCTTGCGGAGGGCGACGTGGTAGTGGCGGAAAACGCGGATCAACTGCGCGATGGCCAGACCGTACTGCCGGCCGCGGACGCGGGCGGCCAGCCGGAAACCGAAAAAACGCCCCCGCCGGGAATGATGCCGTCTTCGCGCCCGCACCCCCGGGACGGGAAACGCTAAAAAAGCCATGCGCATCACTTCCCTGGTCCTGCGCCGCAAGTTTTCCACCCTGGCCATTCTCGCGGGCCTGATGGTGCTGGGGACGACGGCCTTCTTCTCCATGCCGGTGAATTTCCTGCCGGACATGACCTACCCGCTGATACGGGTCGGCATCCAGTGGCCCGGGGCCACGCCGGAGGAAATCGACCGCTCCATCGCCGACCCCGTGGAGCGCCAGATGGCCTCCGTGGACGGGGTGGATTACATCGAAAGCAGCATCACCGAGGGCAACTACCGGCTCGTCCTCAGTTTCCGCTACGGCGTGGACGTGAACGTGGCGTTCCAGGATGCCGCCGCGGCCATGGGCCGCGTGAACCGCCTGCTTCCCGACGACATCGAGCCGCCGGTCATCACCAAGGCGGATCCCAGCCAGTTGCCCATCCTGCAGGTGGCGCTGACCTCGTCCTCCTGGAACCTCACCCGGCTGCGGACGTGGGTGCAGGACAGGCTCGAAAAGGAACTGCTGGCCGTGCCCGGCGTGGCCGGCGTGGAAACCGTGGGCGGGCAGAAACGCGAAATCCGCGTGTTCCTGCGTCCGGATGCGCTGATCCATCACCGCCTGACGCCCGCCGACGTGGAGAGCCGGATCGCCGCAGAAAACGTCGAAATGTTTGCGGGCCGCCTCATCGAGGGACGCCGGCACTGGGTGGTGCGCACCCTGGCCGAGGCGCGCACGGTGGAGGATTTCCGCAATCTGGTGCTGCAGGACGGGCCTGCCGGAAAGATTCTGCTCTCCGATGTGGCCGATGTCGTCGACGGCGCCGAGGACGTGCGGACCATCACCCGGCTCGATGGCCATCCGGCGCTCAAACTCAACGTCACCAAGCAGCCCCTGGCCAACACCGTGGAGGTATCCGATGCCGTGGCCGCACGCCTGCGCGAACTGGCGCCGCTGTTTCCGGCCGACGTGCGCGCCGTGGTGCTGGAAAACCAGTCCATCTACGTCAAGGACGCCATCGCCGGCGTGCGCTCCTCGGCCCTGGGCGCGGCGCTCCTGGTCATAGGCACCGTCCTGCTGTTCCTCGGGGGCCTGCGCCCCGTGCTGGTGCTGCTCATCGCCATCCCGGTCATCCTCGTCATCAACTTCATCCTGATGAAAATCGGGAACTTTTCGCTCAATATCTTCAGCCTGGGCGGACTCGTCATCGCCCTGGGCGTGCTTCTGGACAACTCCACGGTCGTCATGGAGAACATCACCCGCGTTTTGGGCATGGGAAATCCCCGCATGGACACGGAAAGCACCCTGTCCATGGCCACGGGTGAAGTCGGCTCTTCGCTGGTGGCCGGCACCCTCTCGTTTCTGGCCCTCTTCTTGCCGTTCCTGTTCATTCCGGGCCTCGTCAGCCTGATGTTCCGCGAGTTGATCCTCGTCATTTCGGGCATCGTCCTGATCAGCCTGGGGGTGGCGCTCACGCTCACGCCGCTTCTGGCCGATGCGCTCGTCGCCCGGCCGCATGCGGGAAAGGCTGCCGGACATTCCCGGCTCGCATGGTTTTCGCGCATTGCGGCGGCCTACGGCGGCATGGTGGCGGCAGCCGTCCGGAAGCGGCGTCTTCTGCTCGCAGCCATGCTGGCCCTGATCGCGGGTGCCGCCTGGACCTGGACCCGCCTGGACGGCGAGTTCCTGCCCGCGGTGGACGACGGGCGCGTGGCCATCCGCCTGCGCCTGCTGCCGGGCACCTCGGTGGCCGAGACCGAACGGCTGGCCGCGCAGGTGGAAAAACTGCTGGCGAAAGAACCCCGGGTGGCTTCCTATTTCACGGTGGCCGGAGGCATGTCCCGCGGACCGCTGCTCTTCGAATCCCCACATGAGGGAGAAATCAGCGTGCAGTTGAAATCCGGCGGCGGCCGCATGGAAACGCTCGCCTGGATCGCAGGGTTCCGGAAGAAGGTGGCCGCCATCCGCTGGCCGGGGGCGACCCTCATGGTGGCGCAGCAGCGCATCCGCGGCATCCGGCGGATGGGAGACTACGAACTGGAAATCAAGTTGCGCGGCGACGACATGAAAGAGCTCCAGCACGCCGCCCAGCAGGTGTTCGCACGGCTGCAGAATCACCCGTCGTTCGCCAACGTGCAGTTGTCGGCCGATTTCCGCAAACCGGAGTTGCAGGTGCATCTGGACCGCGCGCGATGCGCGCTTCTGGGGTTGAGCGCCCATGAGGTGGCCCGGGCCCTGCGCACGTATCTGGGCGGCACCGTGGTGAGTTCGTTCCGCGAAGCCGGACAGGACTTCGACGTGCGCGTGAGCGTTCCCGAAACCGCCCTGCGGCGGGCGGAAGACCTGCGCAATCTGCCCGTGGCGCGCCGGGGGGGCGGCCAGGTGCTGCTCAGCGACATCGCGCGCGTGGAGCCCGGCCTGGGTCCCGTGGAAATCAGCCGGGAAGACCAGATCAAGCAGGTGACCCTCCTGGCCGACACGCGGGGCGTGTCCCTTTCCCGCGCGCAGCGCCTGGTGCACGAACTCATCGAAGAAATGGGTCTTCCCGCCGGCATTTCCACCGTGGTGGGCGGACAGGCACAGGTCATGCGGGACATGCAGAAGGACATGCTCGTCATCCTCCTGTTCTCGCTGCTGCTCGCGTTCATCGTGCTGGCCGTGCAGTTCGACGATTTCAAACTGCCGCTGCTGCTGCTCGCCGGGCTTTTTCCCTGCCTGGCCGGCGTCGTGTTCGGGCTCGAAATCACCGGGTTCGCCGTGGGCGCCACGGTGCTCATCGGCATGCTGGTGGTGGTTTCCGCGGCCATCAACGATGGCGTCCTGCTGTATACGTTCGCCGAGGAACTGCGCAGCCACGGGCAGACCCCTTCGGCCAGCGTGATTCAGGCAGCCGTCATCCGCCTGCGCCCCCGCGTCATGACCACGCTGACCACCTTCGTCGGTTTTTTACCGCTGGCGCTGAATCTGGGCGGTGGCAACGAGATGCTCCAGCCCATGGCCGCAGGCGCCATGGGCGGACTGGTGGCGGAGTTTTTCGTGGCGCTCTTTTTGATGCCGGCCCTCTACTGCTTCATGTACCGGGAGTGATTTTTCCGTTCCTGACATGCTGCCCGCCGGATGACAAACAACATGATTTCATGTCCTCTTCATCGCCGGCTTCCTCATCCACGCTCACGGCATGGCTCGAAGGTGCCATGAGCCCGGGCGTGCTTCCTGAACCGGGAAAAACCACCCAAAAACCTGACGGCCTTTCACCCCCTTCGGGTGAACCCGCAAAAGAATTTAGACGGCCTCGCCATCTTCGGGTGACCCGCAAAAGAATTTAGACGGCCTCGCCATCTTCGGGTGAACCCGCAAAAGAATTTAGACGGCCTCGCCATCTTCGGGTGAACCCGCCAGAGAATTCATGCGCCTCCCCCAAACGTTTGGAAGTGAACAAAGGAGTTTGCCAATGTGAAAGAAACAGTGGAGCCCCCGTTCGGATACGCCGCAGGGGCCCCCGGCCGGACATCAAAAACCCCCTCCCTTCGGGGCCCTGCAGGATCTTTTCCCCCCGGTTTTCAGTTTGCACGAAGAAAAAAGCGGGAAACGACAGGGTTTAT
>CAZEZP010000040.1:0-26301 GCA_964516435.1 uncultured Kofleriaceae bacterium
GAGGCGCCCACCCGCGTGCAGGACGCCGTGGACGCCAGGAACGGATCTGGCCTTTCGGCCCCAGGCCGCCAACCGTGTCTGGAGGCCCTTCCATGAGCCGGCGCCTCCTGAGCCTGGATACGGCGTCGCGGCATCTGCGCCTTTCCTACGTACCCGCGGCTGGCGGCGCGGCGGCAGTCTTCGCGGAAGACGTGTGCAGCCCTGGGCCTGGCGTCCCTGCGGGCACTGAAGATCTGCGGGGCCGCGCCGGCCCGGACGGGATCCACGGGAGAGGCGGCCTTCAGGCAGTTTCGGGCTGCCTCGTGCAGGGTGCGGGCGTCGGGCTGGACGTCGGACACGCATCCGGAGCCGAATCGCTCTTCCAGCGCCCGGCGGTGCAGGATAGCACCGGAGCCCAGGAACCAGGCATTCGGGGAGGCCGTTTCCAGGACGTCCTTCAGGGAGGCCACGCGCGCCGTGCCGGCTTCGGGAGCCGTTTCCCCGCGGGCGATGGCGTAGAGTTCGTCGCGCCGCGCATCCAGCAGCACCCACACGGGATGGGCATCCGGTTTGTGCAGCATCAGATGCAGTTCGAATGAATCGAGCAGATACAGGGGGATTTTTCGGATGGCCGCCAGCGTTTTGGCAAAACTCAGTCCGATGCGGATTCCCGTGAAGGACCCCGGCCCGCGGCAGCAGGCCAGCGCGTCCACGGCATCCGGACCGGCGCCGCCGAGCAGATCGTCGATGCGCGCGAGGAGTCCCGGCCCGTGGCTGCGCACGTCTTCCTCGAAGACTGCCCACGCGCCGCCATCCTCGGGTCCGTAGGAAAGGCGCAGTTGCGGCGAGGCCGTATCCAGGCTCAGGATGCGCCGGCTCATGGAAGGGCCTCCGGACACGGTTTGCGGCCGGGCGCCGAAAGGCCAGAGCCGTTCCTGGCGTCCGCGGCGTCCTGCACGCGGGTGGGCGCCTCGTTCTTGGGCCGGAAGCAGCGCACCAGGTCGTTTCGGAAGCCGAACAGCATCAGGGAGACGATGAGCGCCAGGCCCACGTAGGTGATGACGGCGCGGGCCTTGAGCCCGAGCCGTCTGCGGCGGACGGCCTCGATGGTGAAGAGCAGGACGTGGCCCCCGTCGAGCATGGGGATGGGCAGCAGGTTCAAAAGCCCCAGGTTCAGGGAGATCAGTGCCATCATCTGGAGGAAGAACAGCCATCCCCGCTGGGCGGCCACCTCGGCCATCTGGGCGATCATGACCACGGATCCCACGTTTTCCCGATCCACCTCGCCCGTGATCATGTACCCGATTCCCAGGACCATGCCGGCCGTGATTTCC
This sequence comes from uncultured Kofleriaceae bacterium, assembly GCA_964516435.1. GTDB lineage: Bacteria > Myxococcota_A > Polyangia > HGW-17 > HGW-17 > HGW-17. The sequence goes on from CAZEZP010000040.1 coordinate 1,314, forward strand.
CATGCGGTGGTCCAGGATTCGCGCATGGCGAAGGAAAACCGGCCCGATATGGGGATTTCGGCGGGCGTATCCAGTTGGCGGTAGGTGGAGATCCCGAAGTCGTAGGAAATCTGGCGGTTCCCGAAGCGATCCACGCTTCGGAAGGTGTCCTGGCGCAACACCATCGTCTGGCGGCATCCACCGCCGGGGCCGGGCAGCACCAGCGCCAGGCACAGGCGGCGCCCCTCGGCGCGCGCGAGGACGTCCTCGATCTCGGCCAGCGAGGATGCCATTTTTTCTGGAAAGCGGCAGGCATCCACGGGTTCATCGTCGGACATCAGGCGCAGCCCCGCCAGCCGGTCCCCGGGTGCCACGCCCCACCGTCCGGCCGGGCTTTCGGGGCGCACGGAGGCCACCACCAGTTCGCCCGAATCCAGGGATTTCAGGAAAGACGGGTCTTCCACGGGAATGTCCCGGATCACGCCTTCGGCCAGATGGGTTCCCTTTGCGTTTTCTCCAGCCGAGAGGATGTGCAGGGTGAGCGGTCCTTTTTCCAGGCGTTCCCGCAGATTCTCCCATTCGGCCCAGAAACGCACGGGTGTCGTTTTGCCGTTCTGGGTGACGCCCAGAATCCGGTCTCCGGAACGGATGCCCGCCTGGTGCAGCGGGGAAGATGTATCCGAGATCCCGACGCGGGCGAGCGTGCCATGCAGCAGCACACCGGCGCGTCCCACGCGGGCCGGAAGTCCCACGGCGTTTTTGCCGGCGGTCGCGGTGGGCGTCAGTTTCACCGTGACGGTTCCTGCGCCGGGGCGGTCCACCGTGACGGTCAGGGGAGTGCCGGGATGGTTCGTGATGATGCGCCGGAAATCGTCGAAACTTTCCACCCGCTCGCCATCGATGGCGACGACCCGGTCTCCCGAGCGCAGGCCGGCCTGGGCGGCGGCCATGTCGGGCAGGACCGTTCCCAGCAGGGGCGGCGGAACGGTATCCACGGCCGTGAGGAAATACAGGAAATAGAAGAGGATGGGCAGCAGGAAGTTCGTGAGTGGCCCGGCCGTGACCACCACCAGTTTCTTCCAGTAGGGAAGGGCTTCCAGCGTGCGTTTCTTGTCTTCCTCGGAGAGTTCCTCCTCGGGGTCGTCTCCCACCATGCTCACGTAGCCGCCCAGGGGAATGGCCGAAAGGCAATACTCCGTTTCTCCCCGCTTTTTCCGGAGCAGCACGGGGCCGAAACCGAGCGAGAAGCGCAGCACCTTCACTCCGAACGCCTTGGCGAATGCGAAATGCCCCAACTCGTGGAAGAACACGAGGGGACCCAGCAGAACCAGAAACCACACCAGCGTCATGAATCACCTAAACTAAATATGGGAGGCCATGGTCACACAGGGATGTCCACGGCCTGGATCTCTCCCAGGGGACGGCCCAGAAACCGCTGTCCCACCACATCGATCCGGCTCTTGTCCGTTACCATCACGGTCAGTTTCCCCTCTTTTCCGGCGGGGGCCTTCAGATTGCGCCGGTCGAGCAGGTAGGCCACCTCGCGGGCCGCGGCCACGCCCGAATCCACCAGTTCCACCGGATGCCCGAACAGGTCGCGGGTGGTTTCGGCCAGCAGGTCCCGGAACAGGGGATAATGCGTACATCCCATCACCAGGACGTCGGCTTCGGGAAAACGGGATTGCAGGCGCTGCAGGTATTCCCGGATCACCATTCGCGGCACGTCCCCGGAAAGCCAGCCTTCCTCGGCCAGGGGAACCAGCAGCGGACAGGGTTCCGCATCCACCCGCAGTCCCGTGCGCAATTCGGCGATGGCTTTCTGGTAGGCACCCGATTCCACGGTGCCGTACGTGCCGATGACGCCGATCGCCCCGCTGTGGGTAGCCGCCAGCGCCGCCCGGGCGCCTGGGTCGATCATGCCCACGACCGGAATGGGGAGTTCCTGCTGCAGGGCGGGAATCGACTGGGCCGAGGCCGTGTTGCAGGCCACCACCAGCATCTTGATTCCACGGGAAAGCAGGAACCGGGCGTTGTTGAGCGAATAGCGCACCACGGTGGCCGGACTCTTGGTGCCGTAGGGGACCCGGGCCGTGTCGCCCAGGTAGATGAAGGATTCATGCGGCAGGGCCGCCTGCAGCGAGCGGACCACCGTGAGCCCGCCCACGCCCGAGTCGAAAACCCCGATGGGGAGATGTCCGTCCTGCATCATGTCTCAACCTTTCGGCACGTCCGCCAACTCCAGCAGGACGGGGCAATGGTCCGATCCCATGACTTCCGGCAGCATGCGGCAATCCGTGATGCGGGCCTTCAGATCCGGGCTGACGAGGAAATAATCGATCCGCCATCCGATGTTCCGCTCGCGGGCGGAGAAACGGTAGTCCCACCAGGAGTACTGCCCGGGCTCGTCGGGGTGCAGGTGGCGGAAGGCATCCACGAGACCCAGGGAAAAGTAGGCTTCCAGCCATTCCCGCTCTTCGGGCAGGAAGCCGGAATTCTTCTCGTTCTCTTTCGGGCGGGCCAGGTCGATGGGGTGGCGGGCCGTGTTGTAGTCCCCGCACACCACCACGGGTTCCTTCCGGGCCAGGTGGGCGGCGATGACGTCCCGGAAATGAAAGTAGAAGCGCTTTTTGTATTCCAGCCGTTGTGGGCCGCCAGAGCCATTGGGAAAATAGACGTTGTAGAGAAAGATGCCCGCGTGCCGTGTCCGCAGTACGCGGCCCTCTTCGTCGAATTCGGGGACGCCCAGTCCCGCCTGCACGTCTTCGGGCGGCGTGCGGCTCCACGTGGCCACCCCGGAATAGCCCTTGCGCACAGCACTGTGCGCCATGAACCGGTATCCGGGAATGTCCGTCAATGCCGGCGGAAACTGATCCGACTGGGCCTTGGTTTCCTGGACGCACAGCACATCCGGATTCCATTGCTGGAAGAAATCCATGAATCCCTTTTTTTCTACGGCACGAATTCCGTTGACGTTCCAGGTGAACCACCGCATCGCATCGCTCCGACGAAAACCCGAGAAAGCCGGTTGAAAGGCTCCGAAGCTGCACTATGATGGAAATCGCGCCATTGCGCAAGTGGTTCTTTTTCGGCGCTACGGACCCATTCTTTGTTTTTTTTACACTTTTTCTAGTGCAATCGCCCCGAATTTGCGTTATCGTTTGGGGTCGCAAAAGGGAACCCTCTGGAGTTCCGCAAGGAGTCTTGACGCATGAAGGAAGCCGTTTTCATCCTGTATGTTCGGGATCAGTGGAGAAGTGCCCGCTTCTACAAGGAACTTCTTCAACTGGAACCGCGCCTGCACGAGCCGGGAATGACGGAATTCGACCTGCCCTGTGGTGGAGTGCTGGGGTTGATGCCGGTGCAGGGAATCAAGAACATCCTGGGCGAGAAACTTCCCGATCCGCGCCCGGAAGACAAGATTCCGCGGGCGGAATTGTATCTGATTGTGAACGGCGCGCGCGATTATCATCTCCGGGCGCTGGCGCTGGGCGGCACCGAATTGAATCCGTTGCGGGAGCGGCCCTGGGGGCATCGCGCCTCCTATTGCATGGATCCGGACGGCCACGTGCTGGCGTTTGCTGAAAAAGTTGAGTAGGAAGAATCTGGCCGAATGAACATCGGCCGTCTCACGTTCGTAATCTTGCGCGGGGGGATGTTTTCCACTAGGTTGGCGGCGGTGTTCACGAGGAGCAGCATGCGTTCCCATCCGGTTTGCCAGTTTCCGCTCCTGTCGGCTTTCGCGGCGCTGCTCGCGCTCGTGCCGGCATGGATGCCGTCCGCCGCGCGGGCGCAGAATACGGCCGCCATCCGCCCGTCGGGCGCCGCCGTCGAAAAGGAACTGCTCGGAGGGCGCCACTTCCGAATTTCCTATCCCGCCAAGGGGAACGTGCACGTGTGGATCCCCAAGGGCTATGTCCGCAGGACAGCCGGCATCGTCGTGTATCTGCACGGCTATCACACCACGGTGGACAAGGCGGTTGTGGACTACAAACTGTTCGAGCAGTTCCAGAAGAGCCGCCAGAACGCCATGTTCATCGTGCCGGCCTGCCCCTCCGGCAAGGACGAGGCCGTGGTGTGGACGTCCCTGTCCCAGTTGAAGAAATCCGTGCAGGCGGCCAATATCCGGCTGCCGGACGGGGAAACCGTGGTCATGGCCCACAGCGGCGGTTTCCGCACTGTGCGCGGCTGGACGGACAACCGGCTGCTCAAGCAGATCATCCTGCTCGATGCCATGTATGGCGGTTTCGCCGAATTCCGCGATTTCATTTCCGCAAGTCCGCAATCCGCGGTCAGGCGCATGATTCTGGTGACGTCGGACACGGACAACCAGACGCGCCAGTTCACGAAGGAGTTTTCCTTCGCCGTGGCCCGCACCGGCATTCCCGCCAACTACGAGGACTTCACGTCCAGGGAAAGGAAGAGTCGCATCCTGTACATCAAATCCCAGTACGATCACATGGGGATCGTGACGTCCCAGGCGGTCATCCCCCTGCTGCTGCGCCTGACGCCCCTGCGCCTGCTGCCCTGAGATCTTCCGGTTTTCACGCATTGCCCTCCGGGGGATGCGGTGCCGTGTTTTCCGGGAATAGAAAAGAACGGCCCCCGGATTTTCAGCTAGGACCTTGAACCCCCTTTGAAAGTGTGGCAGTTTCGTGCCAAGTTTCACGCGCGGTTTCCACTGGAAAGCCGCGCTTTTTTTCGCTTTGCCCATCTTTTTCGCGGAGGTGCCATCCATGTTTCGTTCGATGCAGGAAGCCCGACAGTTTGCCGAAAAACAGCGCGTGCGCTGGATCGACCTGAAATTTTCGGATTTCGCCGGCATGTGGCGGCACGTGACGCTTCCGGCGGACAAGCGCGCCTGGGAGTTGCTCGATTCGTCCGGTGTGGGATTCGACGCCTCGTCGGTCGGCCTGAAGACCCTGGCCAAGTCGGACATGGTGCTCAAGCCCGCCTGGGAAACGGGATTCATCGATCCTTTCATGACCGAGAAGACCATGGTGTTCATCTGCGAATCGCATGACATCGTCTCAGGGCAGCCTTCTCCGCTGGATCCCCGGGCGACGGCCCGCCGCGCCATGGAATACGCCCGTGCGGAAGGAATCTGCGACGAAGCGCTCTTCGCTCCGGAATACGAGTTCTACGTGTTTGCGCAGATGAGCCTCCACAATGAGGGGTTGGGGGCCGGCTATCACTTCGTGCCTCTGTACGAGACCGAGGATTCCGAAGAGAACCGCCCGGCCGTTCACGGCGCCTACCACGCGTCTCCGCCCGTGGATCGCATCCTGGAGTATCGCACCAACGTCTGCCGCATCCTGGTGGACCTGGGCGTGCCGGTGCATTACCACCACCACGAGGTGGGCGGGGCCGGGCAGAGCGAGATCGAGGTGAGGCTCACGCCGATCGTGCGCGCGGCGGACCACGCCATGATGGTCAAGTACATCTGTCGGCAGGTGGCCCGCCAGATGGGGCTGTCGGTGACCTTCATGCCCAAGCCGCTGTACAGGCATCCCGGCAGCGGGCTGCATTGCCATCAGACGCTGCACCGAAACGGCCAGAACCTCTTCTATGACGAGCAGGGCTATGCCGGCCTGAGCGATATCGCGCTGCACTACATCGCCGGCATTCTCGACAATGGTTCGGCGCTGCTGGCGCTCACCAACCCGTCGGTGAACAGTTACAAGCGCTTGGTGCCGGGCTACGAGGCGCCCACAAAGGCGTTCTTCAGCCCCGGCAACCGGTCGGCGGCCATCCGCATTCCGACCTATGCCCGTTCGGCTTCCGAGCAGCGCATCGAATTCCGCACCCCGGACGCCACCGCCAATCCGTATTTTCTCCTGGCCGGTCAACTCCTGGCCGGAATCGACGGCATCAGGAATCGGAAAGACCCGCGCGCACTGGGGCTCGGGCCGGTGGAGGACAACATCTTCACGTGGCCGCCCGAGAAACTGGCATCCCTGCGTTCGCTTCCTACCCAGTTGGAGGAGGCGCTGGACGCGCTGGAGAAGAATCATGCGTTCCTTACGGCTGGCGGCGCCTTTTCCGATGATTTCGTGAAGGCGTGGATTACCGCGCGCCGCAAGGACGCCGAGCACTTCATCGGCAACCCGCATCCTGCTGAAATCGAGATGTATTACGGCTTCTAGGTCGTTCATGCCCGCTGCGAACCGCATGTCCTCCGTGCTTTCGGCATGGGAGGCAATGATCCCCTGGCTGTTGTGGATGGCCGCCATCGCGGCCTGGTGCGGCTATGGATTCGACCCCGAAATGCCGGGGACGAGATGGGCCCGCTGGTCGATGATCGCCGCCCTGCTGGCGGGCGGCGGCTGGGCGGCCTGGCGGCACTGGCGCGGTCTGGTGCAGGAAGGGGCATTCCGGCCGTTGCGCGTCGCGCTGCCGCTTGTGGGGCTGGGACTGCTGGCGTCCGGGTTGTACTGGCCGGGACGGCCGTTCCGCATGTATGTCACGCCCAAGATCGTATTCCTGTATCCGCTGTCCGTCCTGCTGGCCGGGTGGTGGGTCCTGAACCTGGGCCGCGACGCCGTGCGCCGCGCATTCCTGGGTTCTCCGCTGGCCTGGCTGTTTCTGGGAATGTCCGTTCACCTGCTCGTCAACACGCTCGTTTCCGGCATGCCCGCCGTCACGTTCTTCGGGTCGGCCAACCGCCAGATGGGGGCAGTCACACTGTATGCCTGCATGGGGGCGGCGCTGGCGCTGGCTCTGTGGGTGGCCCGGGAGAAGGTCCGTGCCCTATGGTTTCTGCGGGGCTGGCTGGCCGTGGGCGTGATCTGGGCGCTGCGGGCGTTCTATGAGTTGGACATGCCCGGCGTGCAGGTCTTTCGCGCGTCCGGGTTCGCCGGCAATCCCGACTACTTCGCCCTGCAGTTCCACTTCACCCTGCTGCCGGCGCTGATCCTGTACTTTTCCGATTCGCGCACGCGCTGGGCCGCCTTCTATGCCGCCGTAACTGTCACGAACGTCTTCGCGCTGGCCATCATCCAGACGCGGGGCGCCTTTCTGGGAGTGGGGATTGCTTCGGGCGTGGGAATGCTGGCCTTTTCTCCCGCCCGTCATCTGGAAATCCCTCTGCTTCGCCGTCGCCTGCTGGTATTTCTGGGTCTGCTGGCCGCAGGTTTCGCCCTGTACTACTTGTACGTCGGAATCGTGCTGCCGCCAGAGGCGGAACTGTCTCGCCTGCCCGCGGACAGGGCCGACGGATTGCGCAGTGCCGCGCTGAATCTCCTCGGAAAACGCGCATCGACGGCCCTGTTCAGCCTGTTCGCCATTTCGCCCCTCTTGGTGCGGGCCGCGTGGGATGCCTGCGGCTCCCGGCGCCGGCAGTGGGCACTGGCCGGGGGCCTGGCGGCGCTGGCCGCAGTCCTGCTCGCCGTTCCTGCTTCCCGGAACTGGTTCTTGGACGCGGCACACCAGGCGGTCCGGATCCGCACGCTGCTGGATCCAAAGGAGGGAGAAGCGAGATTCCATATATGGAAGGACACGCTGCCGATGGTGCGGGATCACGGGCTGCTCGGAACGGGCCGGGAGACGTACCGCGTGCGTTTTCTTCCATACAAGACGTTCGAGTTGACCACGATGGCGCCCACGGTAAATTACCGTTCCAGTGAGAACATGATCCTGGACGTGCTGGCCATGGAGGGAATACCGGGGCTTGTGCTGTTCGCCGGCATGGCGTTTTTCGGCGTGGTCGTTTCCCTGCGCGCCTCGCGGCGCGATCCGGCTTCCTTGCACGCCCCCCTGCTGGCGGGGCTGGGACTGGCGCTGGTGGGCTACCTGGGACATGGCCTGGTGACCTCCGACGTGATTCCCACGGTTTTCTCGTTCTACATGGCTTTGGGTCTTACAGCCGGCTTGCAGATGCAACTGCAGGACGAGGAGCGTGAGCCAGTGTCCCTGGCTTTTGGGGCAACCGTGCTGGCGGCTTCCCTGGCCGGGTTTCTCGGTGCGGGGCTGAGCGTGGTGCGCCATGCCCGGACCGACACGGATCTGACCGAGTTGCAGCGGCACGCGGCCACGCTGCGCGGCTACCAGAAGGCCGCCGACGAGTTGCTGGCGCAGGCGCGGCGGGTGGAAAACCTGGAACGCTCGTTGCGGCCCGCCCTGGAAGGGGGAAATGTCGACACCCTGCGCGCTTCGCTGGCGGCTTCTGGAATGGATGTGCGCCGCATGCCCGCGGATCCGGATTCTGCGCGCGCCTGGACGCGTCAGGCCATCGAGCGCATGAAGAGCGCCGTGCGGGAACGGGAGCGGCAACTGGATGCCGGCATGGGACCCGCCGTGCGCGTGGGGGTGCGGGAAATCCTGCGGCGTCTGGAATCCATGCTGGCATGGGAGGCTCCCACGGAAAATTTGTACAATGCCACCCACACGGCTTCGGTGCTGGCACGCCTGCCCGATGCCTACCTGACGCCGCCGGGCCGCATCGAGGTCCTGCGGCTTCTGCTGGAAGCGGCCCGCCGCGGCACGCGGGACAACACCAACCCCGAAAGCGCTTTTTCCCGCCTGTTCTCGGCCCACTACGCCCTGGCGCGGGCCCTGGAGGACGCAGGCCGCAAGGACGAGGCGCGCATCCATTTCCAGGAATCGGAAAAAGCCCTGCAGAAATCCATTGACTTTGATCGCCTCTATTACGATACCCACCGGTTGAAAGCCGTTCTGCTGCTGGAACGGTACTGCGACGCGAAGGGCGCGCGCAGGGAAGCCGAGGCGGCCCTGCGCATCCTGAGGGCATCACGCCCGTCCAAGGAGATTCAGGATGTGGCGGCCGGCATCGAACGGGGCGTGATGGCCCAGGTTCGCCTGCTGGAAGAAAATCCTGCGCTGCTGCGCGCCTGCCGTGAACGGGCCGGACTCGACTGATCGGGCCGCCTGGAAGGAAAAAAAGGAGTGGATGCATGCCGGTAAGGGCCGTTCTGGGAATGCAATGGGGGGATGAAGGGAAGGGCAAGGTCGTGGACGTGCTGGCGCGGCAGGCGGATCTGGTGGTCCGGGCCGCGGGCGGTTCCAATGCAGGGCACACCATCCTGCGTGCGGGCCGCAAGACCGTGCTGCACCTGGTTCCATCGGGCATCCTGCACGAGTCATCGCGCTGCCTTCTCGGCGCGGGCATGGTTATCGAGCCCGAGCGGCTGCGGGAGGAAATCGAACTGCTGGAAGGGGTGGGAGTTCCCGACGTGCGTCGACGGCTGGGCGTGGATCCGCAGGCCATGCTGATCCTTCCCTGGCACAAGGCCGTGGAGCGCCTGCGGGAGGCCCGCCCCGATGCGCTGGGAACCACGCTGCGGGGCATCGGGCCCGCCTATGAGAGCCGTGCCTCGCGCATGGGCGTCCTGCTGGCGGCACTGGCTCATCCGGAGGAACTGCGCCGGCAGTTGCAGCGCATGGAGCAGGAAGTGATGCCGCTTTTCAACGCCCTGGGAGAGAGTGTTCCCAGCGCCGGCGATGTGGCGGCCGAACTCGAGCGGCATGCGGAATGGCTCGTGCCTCTGTTCGCTGATGTTTCCCGCGAAACGGCCCGCGCCGCGGACGAAGGCCGCGGCGTTCTGCTGGAGGGAGCGCAGGGCATCATGCTGGATGCCGTGCATGGCACGTACCCCTATGTCACGTCTTCCTGCACGCTGTTCGGCGGCCTGCTCGCGGGCGTGGGAATCGGCCATGGGAGCGTCGGGGAAGTGCTGGGCGTCTGCAAGGCGTATGCGACCCGCGTGGGCCGCGGTCCGTTTCCAACGGAACTCTCGGACGACACGGGCCGGCATCTGGCGGCCGTGGGTGGGGAATACGGTTCCACGACGGGGCGTTTGCGCCGCTGCGGCTGGCTGGATCTCGTGGCATTGCGCAAGGCCTGCCGCCTGGCGGGGCCCACGGGCCTGGTCCTGACCAAGGTGGATGTCCTCTGCGGCCTGCCCGAGGTGCTGGCGGCAGTCGCCTATGAAGACGCCGGTGGGCGCCGCATCGAGGAGTTCCCGTGCGATCCCTACCGGCTCGACGAAATGCGCCCGGTATACCGGACGTTTTCGCCCTGGGTCCTGCCTGACGACATGGACGGCGAACTGCCGGCCGAATTGAAGGAATACATCGCCTTCATCGAATCTGCGGTGCGCGTTCCCGTGGTGATGGTCTCCTGGGGACCCGAACCCCGGCAGACGTGGTTCCGGAAAGGTGCGGCGGGTTTTTAAGGGAGTGAAAGCATGACGTTCGTATGGGATCCCAATCCTGAGATTTTCCGGATCGGCGCATTTGCCGTCCGCTACTATGGCCTGCTGTTCGTTTTCGTATTCATTGGCGGATTCTATTTTCTCCGCTGGCAGATGATGCGGGTGGGCTGGCGCGAGGAAGACGTCAGCGACTTCGTGATTCCGGGCATGCTGGCCGTCATCGTGGGGGCCCGTCTGGGGCATGTCGTTTTCTACGAGCCGAAATACTATTTCGGAAACCCCGTGGAGATCATCAAGTTCTGGAAGGGAGGGCTGGCCAGCCATGGCGCCACCATCGGCCTCATCGTCGCGGGCTGGTGGTATTCCCGGAAGAAGGGCATGTCCATGGCGGAGTTCGGGGATCGGTTCTCGTTTTCGGCCGCCACCGGCGCCGCTCTCGTACGGCTGGGAAACTTCTTCAATTCCGAGATCGTCGGCCGGGTGACGGACCAGACCTGGGGCGTGAAATTCCCCCTTTGCCACGAGGATCGCGGCCTTCCCCTGGATCAGGTGCCCTATCGGCATCCCAGCCAACTCTACGAATTCTTCATGGGGGTCGCCATCCTGGGGATTCTGCTGCTGGTGGACCGCAGACTGGGAGAGAAGCGTCCTCGCGGGTTTTTGATTTCCCTGTTCCTCGTACTTTATTTCCTGGCACGCTTCATCGTGGAATTCTTCAAGGAATTCCAGGGTGACGTGAAGGAATGGCAGGGCCTGACCATGGGCCAGTTGCTCTCCATTCCGCTGCTGCTGGCCGGGATTGCCTGGATGGTTTGGAGCCTGAGGCGGAAATTGCCGGCGGTTTCCGTCGTCCCGCGCCATGAACCCGCGCCGGCGGCTACCAGATCCCCGGCCCGCCGGAAGTCCGGAAAGCACCGATGAGCCGTACGCTGGCGGCCTGTCTGCTGGCGGTGATTGCCGCCTGTTCCACACCGGTGGAAACCGGCCCGCGGGTTTACGTGCGCCATGCGTTGCGGCCGGCAACCTTCGGCCGGCTGGTGCAGACCGTGAATGCGCTGCGGCTGGTTGCTGCCCGTTCCGATCCGATGCAGGCGGCCCTGCCCGCGGCTCTCGCGCACATCGTATCCATCTGGTACGGGCTGCCGTCTTTCGATGAGGGTTCGCAGGAAGAGGAAGCTTATCTGCTGCGGTTCTGCCGGGGGGCCGGCTGGGAGGAGGGAAGCGTTCCCGACTGCGCGAAGCGCATCTACCGGACGGTGCTGGAGCAGGCCGGGCAAGCCGTTCTGGAGTTTTCCAGGGTGCCATCCTTGAAGCAGGATGCAGAAAATATTGTACTGGAACTGGAAGCCCTGCGCCAGGAAGGCGAGTTTCCCTCCATCGCCGTCTGGCACCTGGGGGAGCGCCGGCCAGGGATTGCTTCGGCCCAGCGGCGCCGGATGGCGCCCGGCCTGCCGGTCGTGGTGGAAAAGAACAATTTTTTTGTTTTCGGGTCATCCGAGATCCCGCTGACCCATCCGGAACGCATCCGGGAGATCTTCGAGCATGCCTCTGCGCTGGAACCCCCTGCCGCCGTGAGTCTGCTGGCCGCTTCCGATGCGCGTACGGCTTCCGTGCTGATGGTTCTGGGCATCGCCCGCGCTGCGGGCATCGCCCGGATTTGGGCCTGGGGCGTGCACGAAGGACGTTCGGCCGCCGTGGAACTGGAACTGGTGGCCGAACGTGACCCGGCGCTGGCATCTGCGGAGGGATCCGATCCTGCCGGGACCGATGGCACGGATGTGTCCGGCATGGCCGCATGGGGCGATGCTCTGGGTGGGCTTTCATCCAAGAATCCGCCAATCCGCCTGCGCGTGCCTCTGTTCCGCGCCGTGCAGGACGATGCCGCGCCACCGCCGCTGTCCGACATCCGCAGGCGTTTGATCGAACAGGAACCCTGAAGGAGGGAAGTTCGCATGCACATTCACGTGGGAATCCAGAACCTGCAGCCGCGCGTCCGCTTTCACGAAGGGCTGGATGTGGTGGAACTCGGGCACATGATGCATGGGTTCTACCGGGAATCCACCTTCAGGAATCTGGCTCAGGCGGCGTTGCCCGGGTCGCGTTTCGTCGTGGCCGTGCCCCAGGCCGTGACGGATCCCGAGTGGGAACGGCCCTTCCGGGGCATCGAGCCTGAAAAACTGAGGGGGTTCGCTCCCAGCGAACACCAGGAGCGCGTGGTGGCGCAGGTGTGCCGGGCCGCCGGGCTCTTGCGCTCCCAGACCGTGCTGATTCGCACGCCCGCGACCTTCACGCCGGCCCGCAGGCATCTCGACCGGCTGCGGGACTTCGTCCACCTGCCGGCGTGGAAGAATCTGCGCCGGGTCTGGCAGGCTGAAGGTGTCTGGGATGCGGCCCACGTGGTGCACACGGCCCGGGAGATGGGCATCGTTCCCGTATGGGACCCCTTGATGGCATCGCTCAGGGAAACCGGGGATTTCGCCTATTTCCGAGTGCGGGGCCCCATGCCGGCCAAGTTGCTTTCCGAGTTGCAGTTCCAGCGGCTCATGGAGGCTTGTATGGGTTTCAGGCGATCTTTCGTAGTGTTTTGCACGCTGCACGCCCGCGCGGATGCGCTGAACTTCTTGAAATTCCTGCAAAATGAGGCCTGAATTTTTTTCTTGAAGAAAAAAGAAAAACGTGGATATTCCCATCCGTCGTGCCCTTGCATGGGGCATAGGGTGTATGTAGAAAATTTTCAATAAGGAGCTGACCATGAAAAAAACGTTGATTTTCGTTCTGTCGACAGTGTTTGCATTCTCGTTCATGATGTCCTGCAAGAAGAAGGAAGAAAAGAAGGCGGCGGTGGACAACTCCATGGCGGCCGACATGGCGGAGCCCATGAAGGAAGAGCCCATGAAGGAAGAGCCCAAGCCGGCCGAGCCGAAGGCTGAGGAAGTCACCCCTCCGACGATGACCCAGATCGCGGAAATCGGCGTGCCGAAGGTGGCCGTGTACTTCAACTTCGCCAAGATGGCCGAAAGCCCACTGCTCAAGGACACGGGCCTCATCGACAAGATGAACGTCAGTTTCGTGTCCGACAGCAAGAACAAGGATGAGATGGAAAAGCTCGGCAAGTGCCTGGGTATCGAACTGAAGAGCCCCGTCAACGTGCTGTCCAAGGTGGTGGTGTTCTCCGATGGCACCGAGAGCAACATAATCGCCATCATGGAACTGCCTGTGGAAGCCGAAAAGATGATGGGCTGCGTGAAGGAGACCGCCAAGGATTCCAAGGTCGAGGACGCCACCATCGGCGGCGCCAAGGGCTACAAGGTCACGGACAAGGAAAAGAAGGTCTCCCATGTGGTGGCCATCGACAAGAACAAGGTCCTGCTCTTCACCGGCGAGCAGAAGGAATTCGTCGCCAAGTTGAAGGTGGGCGAAGGCAACATCGGCAAGGGCGACGTGGAAGGCTATTTCCCGGGCGGCCCCCAGTGCCTGAAGGTGATCGTGCGTGAACTGGACGTGGAAAAGTTCGCCAAGGGCGCCGGCGGCATGCTCCCCAACCTCAAGACCCTGGATCTGGATGCCATGGTGGGCGTGGCCAACGGGCTGAAGGTGGACGTGAAGGCCGACACGAAGGACGCCAAGGCGGCCGAATCCATTTCTGCCATGATGACCGTCGCCAAGGCCAATCCGCAGGCCAAGGCCCAGTTGAAGGCCATGGGGCTGGATGAGAACCTGATGGACAAGATCGTCATCAAGGCCGAAGGTTCCGTCGTGACCGTGAAGATCGACCTCGACATGGATACCGTGAAGGGCATCGTCGAGAAGGTCAAGGGGATGGTTCCGGGCGCTCCCGCCGCTCCCGCCCCCGCCGCTGACGACATGAAGGCCGACGACATGAAGGCCGAGCCGGCGATGAAGTAAGTTTTTTCCTCCCGCTTTTTTCTCCCCTCTCCGCCGTTTTTTGAGTACTTTTCAAAAGTCTGATAAGCATGGGTTCCGTGTGTGGACCCAAAGCGAGGTGCCATTGCCTTCCTGTGTCGGTTGTCATCTGGATCTGCCCGTGGAGGCCCGGTTCTGCCCGCGCTGCGGTACGCCGCAGAAGAAGGCGGCCGCGGATCCCCTGGTGAACCGGAAACTCGACGATCGGTATCTGCTGCTGGAACTGGTGGGGGAGGGTGGCAGCGGGAAAGTATACATGGCCCGCCACGTCGCCCTGGGCAAGCGGGTGGCCGTGAAGGTCCTCCACCGGCAACTCGTGCACGACACCCAGGCGTCCGAGCGCTTCCGCAAGGAGGCGCAGGCCGTGGCCAATCTCGAGAATCCCCACATCCTGCAGGTGTTCGACTATGGCCACACCCCGGATGGCAGTCCCTACATCGTCATGGAACTGCTGCAGGGAGAAACCCTGGCGGCCCGCCTGAACCGGCAGAAAATGCTTTCACTTTCGGAATTGCTTCCGATCCTCAGGCAGGTCGCCGACGGGCTGGGCGAAGCGCATGCGCTGGGGTACATCCACCGGGATCTGCGGCCGCGCAATCTCATGCTGGTGGAAAGGGACGGGCGTTCCGATTTCGTCAAGATCCTGGATTTCGGTCTGGCCAAGATCATCCATCCCGGTCTGGACCCCTCGGTTTCGGGAGTGGGATTCATTTTCGGCGATCCGACGTATTCGGCTCCGGAAACCATGAAGGCCGGCGCCGTGGATGGCCGGGTGGACATCTATTCGCTGGGCGTCATCGTCTACCAGGCGCTTTCCGGCCATCCGCCCTTCACGGGGGATACGGTCTTCGATGTGATGAGCAAGCACCTGGATGCCCCCGTTCCCCCGCTGGAAGGTTCTTCCGTGGCGGTCGCGCGGGGCATCGATGCCGTGCTGCAGAAGGCGCTGGCCAAGAATCCCGACCAGCGCTACCGCACGGTGCTCCAGTTCTACGAGGCGCTGGCGGCCCTGCAGGGCCAGCCCCTGGTTCCCTCGGCGCATGCCGTCAAGCATCCCGTTTTCATCGGCACCAACAGTTACCTCAATCTGCAGCCGCCCATCCGCAATGCCCAGACGCCAGTCCTGGCGCGCGTTCCGGGAGGGGGCGTGCTGCAGGTGACGCCGGAACTTCCGGCATCGTCGCCTTCGCCGGAGGAGCCGATTCCAGAAAATGCGGCCGTCCGAAAGGAGGCAGAGCCGCAGATTCCGGATGCGGGCGAAGAAAGCCTCGTCGATGGGATTCCGCTGGGAGCGCCGAGCCAGTCCTTCATGGCCCGGGAAGAGATGCGCGTGCAGCAGCGCTTGCAGGAAGCGGCGCGCGCGCGCCGGATGTGGATGCTGATCGCGGCCGCGGTGGCGGGGCTGCTGGCAGTCCTCTGGGGAATCCGTCATTGCGCATCTTCCTCGTCGTCGGACATGGAGGGCGCGCCTTCGCCTGCGGAGATCCAACTCCCGGCGATGCCGGTGGAACCGGAGCCTGCGATGCCGGCACAGCCGGAGCCTGCGATGAGTGTTCATGAAAATATGAATGTTTTCCCTGTTCGTTCCGACAAGACGAAACCAGGCGATGGGATGAATCCGGTTCCCGTGGAAGTCCCGATGGAAATCCCCATGGCGCCGGCTGCAGGAGACGACTTGAAGACGGCCCGGGAACTGTATGCCTCCGGACAGGCCGCCCGAGCCTTCGAAATGGCCATGGCTGCTGCCCGCGCCAATCCATCCAATGCCGCCGCCTGGCAACTGGCGGGAGAATGCGCATTCGAAACGGGGCAGTGGCAGGCGGCGGAAACCGCTTATGCCCGGCTCGTGCAGTTGACTCCCAGCGCCAAGAATTTCTACCGTCTGGGGTCGGCGCAGTTGAAGCAGGGAAAAACGGGCGAAGCCCGCAGGAATTTCCAGAAATCCCTGGAAATCGATCCCCAATTCGGGCCTGCGAAGAGCGCATTGGAAAAATTGCAATGAAGTGTTTCTGGTTACTGCTTCTGTCGGGCTTGTCGCTGGGCTGCACGAATCGGCGTCCCGCCGCGCACTCGTGTTCCTCCGTGGAATTGCGCTGGTCCATCGGCCAGAAGGCCGGCCAGCGCCCGCACAAGTCGATGACGGCCCAATCTCCCTGCCGCGGCCGGGTCTTTTCCGATGCGTCCGGGCGAACCTGGAAAACGGATGCCCAGGGTTACATCGGCATCTCCAGGCTGCAGGAAGAATGGGTGACCTGGCCGACTCCTTCCACCCGCATGCTGGACGCGTTCGTCGCCTCCTGGCTGTTCGAGCACGGTTATCACTATCTGGCGGCCCGGCAGTGGGTTTCCCTGCTGCTGGAATCTCCGGCCGAAGCCGTTTTGCCGCATTTCTGCGGATGGTGGGACGCCCTGCGCCGCGAAGGGGGCAACTGGGAGCGCATGATGGCCATGCTTCCCCTGGCGGCATTCCGCAACGGTTCCCAACTGGTCGCGGCCAGTCCGCGGCATGGGTTTCTCCTGCGGCTTCCGGGCGACTGGAATGTGCGCGAGAAGTCCCTGGATGCCGCCACCAGCCTGTGGGTCATCACCCGACCGCACGATGACCAGAATCCGCTGCTCGTAATTGTTTCATCCGTCTCGGCGCCGGCCGTGGAAACCATCCTGGGGCTTCCGGACAGCATCCACTGGCATCCGGCGGAGCGCAATGGGTGGCGTGCGGCCCTCATCGAGGGAAAAACGTGGATGCGCCGGGACGAGGAAGCTTTCGGGCACCATCACGTGTGGCTGGCGGCGCCGGCGATGCATCCGGCACTGGACCGCTTCGATTCGATGGAATCATTTTCGATGGTCGATCCATGCGCGGCGCCGGCCGAACCCTCGCCAGAACCGGAACCGTGAGCGCCGTCCGGGAGGCGGATTTCCCGGCAGAATCGAATCGTCGGAGGGGACGGCGATCACATGGATGTCCTGGGCCACGTCGGCTTCCATGGCCAGAAGCCCGTTTTCCAGCCGCACGGTGAAGACGGGAGAGGTCTGCTCGACGGTGAGCCGGCTTCCCGGCACGATGCCGAACGAAACCAGCCGCTGGAGCCGCTCGGAGTTGCGGGGCTGGATGTAACGCACTTCCACGTTCTGGCCCTTTTCGCACGTGGAAAGCTTGCGCAGCACGCAGGGGGCCGTCTGGGCATTCTGCGCGCAGCAGGGTCCCGGCGGAATGGGATTGCCGTCCGGGCAGTGCGTGGGATGTCCCAGAAGCGTGCAGATGCCGTCGATGAGTTCGGGCTGGAGGGTGTGTTCCACCTGGCACGTGATGCGTTCCCGCTCCTCGTGGGAATGCATGCCCAGGGCGAAGAACAGGAGTACATCGGAAAGCCGGTGCCGCCGGATGACCAGCCGGGCCATGGCTTCTCCCTCCGGCGTGAAGCGGATGCGCCCATCCGTGAACGTCACGAGCCCTTCTTTCTCGGCCCGTTCCAGAACGGCTTCGTCGAAGTGCCCATCGGCGTGCAGACGCCCGACGGCATCCTTGTCGTCGAGACCCTTTTCGCGGGCCATCCACACGGCTTCGCAGAATTCTTCCAGATCTTCGCTCATGGGACGGTTCACCATTTCACACCTGCCAGTCGCAGCCCGTAGTTCACGGCGCCGCCGGCCAGCGTCGTGTATACCAGAACCACGGCCAGGATGGCCATGGCCGTTTTGGGGCCGCGTTCCTTGAACAGCATGAGGGTGGCGTTGATGCAGGGCATCAGGAACGTCATGATGAGCAGCGTGACGAGCAGTTGGCTGCCGGTGAAGCCGCCCTGGATCCGGGCCAGTTCGGCCACGCCGTTCTCGCGGCGGATCAGCGTCTTGATGAAGACCTGCACCGCGCTGGCCGGCAGTCCCCAGAAATCCGTCACGATGGGGGCGGCCACATCCTGGAGTTTCTGGATGAATCCGGCTTCGTTGAGTCCGAACAGCAGAAGCGATGCGGCCAGGAACAGCGGTGTGGCTTCCTTCATGAACGCCAGCGTGCGCACCCAGGCGGCCTTGAGTACCCAGCGCGCATCCGGCATGGTGATGGGGGGGATTTCCATGATGAGTTCGGAGTTCGCTCCGGGCAGCAGGCGGCTGGCGATGAATCCCCCCAGGAAGATCTGGATCAGCAGGAGGCCGAAGAGAATCAGCGTCGCCGCGAAGGGCAACTGGCCGAGAATGATGAACATGGTGCTCAAAAGCGGCGCGCAGGGCATGCCCAGGACCAGCAGCAGCGAGGCGATGATGCGTTCTTTCTTAGTGTCCAGCATGCGGGTGGTCATCAGCGCCATGGTGACGCAGGAAAACCCCATGACAAGGGGCATGACGCCTTTCCCGTTGAGCCCCATGGGCCGCATGCTGCGGTCCAGCAGCACCGAGAGCCGCGGGAAGTAGCCGGCCGTCTCGAGCAGGCCGATGAACAGGTAGTACGTGAGCAGCACCGGGAACACGATGCCCAGCACCAGGAACAATCCCGTGGGGATCATGCCGAAATCCTCGTCCAGGAGGACCCGGCGCACGATTTCTCCGGGGAAGATGCCTGCGAACCAGGAAAAGAACGGCTTCAGGACGGGGTCGAAGAGCCACTGTTCCATGGCATCCACGAGAATCTGCGCGCCCAGGATCCCCACGAACAGATACATCAGCGCCAGAAGGCCGATGACGATGGGAATGCCGGTGGAGGGCTGCTGCGCCCACAAACCCAGGCGCTGTGCGAAGGTGATGCGTTCGGCGGGGGCCGGGCGAAGCCGTTTCCATTCATGGATTTGCCGGGAAGCCGCCTGGAAGGACAGATCGGTGAAGTAGAGGTCGTTTCGCAGGAAGGGATTGCTGCGGGCGAATTCCCGGGCGGTGGCGGCGACGTCGGGCGGCAGGGGCGGATTCTCGGGAACGGTTTCGATGCAGGCCAGCAGGAACCTTCCCGGTGTCCACGCTTCGGCCTGGGGCAGGGACTTGCGCCGCTTTTCCAGTTGCGGCACGGCCAGGGTGCAGGCGGGGATGGGGACTCCTCGTTTTAGCATGGCGGCCAGCCGGCTTTCCAGGGAGGCGCGCGGTTCGCCGGCCGGCAGGACGAAGGTCCCCAGGCTGCGTTCCATGGCCGGCGCGTCCGGGACGAATCCGCCGTCCGCATCCTTTTCGGAGAGAACCACGAACAGGGGTTTTTCCAGTGCGGTCAACTGATGGAACAGGGCGACCGAGCGATGCAACTGGCTGGTGTCGACCACGTGGCAGAGGATGTCGTAATTGCGGGAAAACAGAAATTCGCGCACGGCGGATTCGTGCTCGAAGCCTGAAAAGAGGGAGGACAGGGGAGGAGTGTCCACCCATTCCACTTCGCCGATTCCCGGGAGTTCCTGCCGGAAGCGGGCGATTTCCAGCGTGGGCTGAAAGGTTTCCTCTTCGACGCGGTTCAGGATGTGATGCAGAAAGCGCGTTTTTCCGGCACTCTTCAGGCCAGTCAGCACGATGGAAAGTCCGGCCATGCACCACCTCCGTTAGAGGTCTCTAACTGTCGCGGCCGACATTGTCAAGAGGAAAAGCCAAAAAAGTTTGGTATGCCTAAAAACAGGCTGGCGACCGAAACCCGAACGTCGGATGAAGGCGAATGGAGGAGAGGAAAAAGGCTAGCGCTTGGAGAACTGGAAGCGCTTGCGGGCGCCGGGGCGGCCGTACTTCTTGCGTTCGACCTCGCGGGCGTCGCGGGTCACGAATCCCGCGCGCTTGAGAGGCGTGCGCAACTCGGGGTTCATGTTCATCAGCGCGCGGGTGATGCCGTGGCGCATGGCCTCGGCCTGACCGGTGGTGCCGCCGCCGTGCACGCGGACCATCACGTCCACCTTGTAGGTCATGCCCACCAGTTCCAGCGCCTGCAGGGAAATCACGCGCGTCGTTTCGCGGGTGAAATAGTTGGCGAGTTCGCGCCGGTTCACCAGGATCTTCCCGTCGCCGGGCTTGAGCCACACGCGGGCCACGGCGGTTTTGCGACGACCGGTACCGAAGAAAGTGTCTTTCGTATCCATCTTAACGCATCTCCGAAAGGTTGATCTTTTGGGGTTTCTGAGCTTCGTGTTCGTGGGTGGGGCCCGTGAAGATCTTGAGTTTCTTGATCAACTGGTTCCCCAGCCGGTTCTTGGGCAGCATGCCGGCCACGGCCCGCTGGATCAGCCATTCGGGATGACGCTTGAGGGCTTCCTCCGCGGTGAGGTTCTTGATGCCGCCGAAGAAGGCGGTATGCCAGTAATAGCGCTTGTCCTTCATCTTGCTGCCGGTCAGTTTGACCTTGTCGGCATTGACGACAACGACGAAATCGCCCGTGTCCATGTGGGGAGTGAACTGCGGCTTGTGCTTGCCGCGCAGCAGGGTCGCGATCCGGGTGGCCGCCCGGCCCAGCACCTGACCCTCGAGATCCACCAGCCACCACTTGCGTTCCACTTCACCGGTCTTTGCGCTGTATGTCTTTTCCATGGTACCTTCTCACAGTCTTCCAGACGAACCAAGCACGTCTCCGCGCCCTTTCGCTGCGGCGCGGTGTTTCAGAGTCGGGATAATTAGAAGAAAAGGAAAGGCTTGTCAAGGGATCAATGCAAGGTTTTGTCCACCATCGCGAAAATACCTTCGTTTCCGAGGGAAAACATCGTGTTCCGCCTGCAGGTGTGCGAGATTTTTCCGACGGATTTCCCCGGATATGGCGGCGTCTGGATTTCCGGATGGGATCTCCCGCGCTCCATGGCTTGGAGATCTCGGGCGGTGCAACTCGGTGCCAGCGGATCAGTAGAGGTGGGCGAACAGTTCGGATGCATCCAGGAGGGTGTCGCAGTAATGGCAGCGCAGGGTGTGCGCGCCCACCTTCTCGAAGATGCAGGGCACGTGCTCCTGGTGCTCGGGGCGCGTGATGCAGCCGGAATTGGGGCACAGCAGGGCATCGATGCACGAAATGCGCCCAGGCAACGACAGTTCATACTTTTCCGCTACCTGGGCGTTTTCGATGCGGTTGACGCGCGCGCCCGGGCTCACGGCGGCCACCAGCCGCATTTCGTCGCGCGTGAGCATGCGATCCTCGATCATCAGGATGCCCTTGACGTGGTCCGGGCGCGCCACCGAACGCACGGTGCCGGCGCGGTACACGTCGCGGCGTTCCCGGACCTTGAGCAGGAGCGCCAGCAGGCTCTCGGTGTGCGGCTGCAGGTGATCGAGCACCACGCCCCGGTCGCGGATGGGACGGATGGACACGCCTTCGCGCGGCGGCTTGGGATGCACCTCCAGCCGGCGGATGAAATCGTCCTCTCCGGCATCGGCGGAATGCGGCTTTCCCGAGACCGGCAGTTCCACCAGGCCCATGGCCAGGGCCAGTTCCGCCATCCGGGTGGGCACGCCGTTGCCAGCCTGCCGCTTGTACAGGGCCTTGGGATGGGCATCCAGTTCCGGCGAGATTCCGGGGATGCGCTTGTCGATGGGCAGCGGATGCATGAGCCCGAAGGAGGGCTTTGTGCGCTCCATCATGGCCGGGGTGAACACGCCGGCCTTCTTGGCTTTCTCGAATTCGCCGGCATCCGGCATGCGCTCGCGCTGGATGCGCGTCTGGTAGAAGATGTCGGCTTCCTCGAGCCCCTCCTGCAGGTTTTCCACCTCGCGCACCTCCACTCCGCGCTCGCGCACCAGGTCCGTGATGGCCCGCGGCATGGCCAGGTTGGGCGGCGAGGCGAAGATGAAGCGGTTGCCCGGAAACAGGCTCAGCGCCAGCGCCAGCGTATGGGTCGTGCGTCCGTACTTGAGATCGCCCGAGAACACCACGGTCAGGTGGTCGAGCCGGCCGTGGCGCTCGCGGATGGTGAAGAGATCCAGCAGCGTCTGGGTGGGGTGCTGGCGCTTGCCGTCGCCGGCGTTGAAAACGGGCACGTGCGTTCGTTCGGAGGCCCACAGGGCGGCGCCGTCCAGGGGGTGGCGCAGCACGATGGCATCGCAGTCGTAGGCGTCGAACATGTCGATGGTGTGGGCCAGGCTTTCCCCCTTGCTCACGCTGGAGCCTTCCGTGGAGCCGAACCCTGTCACGCGGCATCCCAGGCGCAGGGCGGCGATCTCGAAACTGGCCCGGGTGCGTGTAGAACTCTCGTAGAACAGTTGTGCCACCAGCAGGTCGCGGTCGCCCGCCAGGCGGTAGGCAGCCACGTCGCGCCGTTCGAGGGCGTTCTTGAGGCGTCCGGAGAGTTCCAGGATCTGCAGCATGTCGTCCGTGCTCAGGTGATGGATGTCGACGAGTCCGTTGCGAAGCAGAGACATGGGAATTTCCTTTCCGTCGTGAAAAACGACCGTGTGACGTGCCGCGCGGAATATACGCAAAGCGGGATCCCGGCACAATCCCGTTGGATGGATTGCGCGAAATCGAAGTGCGCCGGGCATCCATCCGGAACGCTGGGCATCGGTGCCGTGTGGGGCGAAAGGGGGAGCGAGGAATCGGGTCATGCGGCTGCCTGGCATGGCAAGCGTGCGCTGGAGCCGCATCGGATGAAGATGAAAATATATGCGATCACGGCGTGTGTCGGCATCCGGTGACATCGCCGCCGTGTGGCCGCCTTATTTGGAAGCCGTGCGGCCAGACGCATGGCCGTACTGGCCGAACGGCCGTGCCGGAGCAGTGCAAGGGTCGGGAGCGGGAGGACCGTTTTGGGGGAGAAAACCAGGGAAAAAAACGGTTTGGCGGGAAAATCAGGCGCCCAGCGTGGCCACCATGACGGCCTTGATGGTATGCACGCGGTTTTCGGCCTCGTCGAAGACGCGGGAATGCGGCCCTTCGAAGACTTCCTCGGTCACCTCGAGCGCGCCTTCTTCCCTGGTCATCTCGGTTTCATTGTTGTGGAAGGCCGGCAGGCAATGCAGGAAGATCACGTCGTTTTCCTCGGTCATGTCCAGCATCTGGGCGTTGACCTGGTAGGGGCGCAGTTTCTTGAGGCGCTCGTGCCAGACGGATTCCTCGCCCATGGACACCCACACGTCCGTGTACAGGACTTTGGCGTGCTTGACACCGGAAGCGATCTTGTCGGTGATCGTGATTTTGGCGCCCGTCTCGGCGGCGATCTTTTTGACCGTGTCCACGAGGGCCTTGTCCGGGAAGAGATCCTTGGGGCTGACGATGCGCACGTCCATGCCCATCTTGGCGCCGCCCACCAAAAGCGAGCGCGCCACGTTGTTGCGGCCGTCGCCCACGTAGGCCATGCCGATGCCCTCCAGTTTGCCGAATTCCTCGAT
Source organism: uncultured Kofleriaceae bacterium (assembly GCA_964516435.1). GTDB lineage: Bacteria > Myxococcota_A > Polyangia > HGW-17 > HGW-17 > HGW-17. The sequence continues at coordinate 24,647 of CAZEZP010000040.1, forward strand.
GATGGTCTGGAAGTCGGCCAGCACCTGGGTGGGATGCCACAGGTCCGTCAGTCCATTCCACACGGGAACGCCGGCCCACTGGGCCAGTTCCTCGACGGTCCTGTGCGAGAAGCCGCGGAACTCGATGCCATCGAACATGCGGCCGAGCACGCGGGCCGTATCCTTGACGCTCTCCTTCTTGCCGAACTGCAGGTCGCTCTTGCCCAGGTATTCCGGGTGGGCGCCCTCGTCCACGCAGGCCACCACGAAAGCGCAGCGCGTGCGGGTGGACGGCTTCTCGAAGATGAGCGCGATGTTCTTGCCTTCCAGCAGGCGGTGCCGGATGCCGACCTTCTTGTCGTCCTTGAGTTTCCGTGCGAGATCCAGCAGATAGGCGATTTCGTGGGGGGTGAAATCCAGCAGTTTCAGGAAATTCCGACCGCGCAGATTCATGGGCATTGGAAAAAACCTCCAGTGTTGAGTGTTCGTATCCGGCAACCGCCGGACGCCTCCGGGTTTACTCGGGAATCGCCCCCGAAATCAAGCTGTCCGGACCGGTTGCCGGAAGATTTGCGGCAACCGGGGACGGCGGCAATCGGGTCTGGAGTTGAGAGAGAGGTTCCCGTCAACGGGCGGGCGGCGGCGGGAAGGTGGGGTCCGGGATGACGTTGCCCGTTTCATCGACGAGGCCGGCGGCGACCAGGTCGAGGATGTAAGCGGGTTCCAGATTGCGCACGGGATCGTACTTGCGGAAGATGAGCTTCCAGTTGTTCGATAGCGCGACGGGCCGGTAGAAATGGAACGGTAGCGGTATGGGCCGGCGGACATCGGTTTCCAGGTTGTGAATCACCATGTAGGCGCGCATCCGGGAGTAATCGTATTCGTCGACGTAGTTGCCCATGCAGGCGACCCCGTAGTCCAGATAGACCACCAGCGGCCATTGAATGTAAAAGAATACCTGCTGCCATACTGGTTCAGCGGCGATGGGTTTCCATTCCTGCGTGTCGAAATCGAGGCGCCACATATCGAGGTTCCACTCGGTGTACACCGAAAAATCCGCACAGGGCGCACTCAGCAGGTTGGCAAAGATCTGGTGTTTTTGCACTTCCAGAATGGCAGGGAACCCCATGCGTTGTTCCGTGACTTCGGGATACACCATGAACAGATTCGTGTCACGGTCCAGGTCTTTCATGAGGGTACGGGTATATTTGTCGACGATCTGCGCTCAGACGATGTGGTCCTTGTCGCCAAAGTACACGTACGGGCGGCCGGAGCCTTCGACGAGCCGTTCGGTCTGCCGGGTCGTCAGGTCGTAGAGCATCAGTTCCGGCAGTGCGCCTTCATACGGATTGTGCTGGAAGAGCACGTACCCATCGCCGGTGATGTTGTAGCCGCTTCGTTCCGGGGAAACCATCTCCCAGGTCTGTGTCGGAAAGCGATATACGGCTACCCCCGCAGTTTCCGCTGATGCAGGCTACAGCCGACAATGTCGAGGCCGTGTTATTGAGATAAGGGTCGAGGTAATTTACTCCGGTGGCCATCGCGGCCTGCAAATCGGCAATCGGTGTTGCATCCAGGGTATCGATGTTCACCAGATACACCTCGTAGTAGTAGTGCCCATTCACCACTTCGACGCAATTCACCGGGTAAAGATGGTCGGCGCCTACCTGGCTTCC
>CAZEZP010000041.1:0-74042 GCA_964516435.1 uncultured Kofleriaceae bacterium
AATTCATGAAATGGGCTACACGCCCACACTTTTTTCAAATTTTTTTGATTTTTTCATGCGTGCCGGAGTGGAGCTGAGGGGAATCGAACCCCTGACCTCTTGAATGCCATTCAAGCGCTCTCCCAACTGAGCTACAGCCCCGGGTGCGTCAGGCGGGAACGCTTATAGAGGGAAGCAGATGCCCTGTCAAGCTGTTTCTGAAAATTTTTCGGATTTCCCGGCCGGGGCCGGAAATATCGCCTTTATTTCCTGCGATCCGCGATTTCCCGGGCACCCGTGAAGACGAAAACTTCTCCTCCATCAAAAAAAGAAGGCGGATTCCGTTAACTGTACGCTATAATGCGCCCCCGGCAGGGAGGTTCTCCATGTTTTCCAGATTCTCGTTCGTGGCAGTTTGGATGCTCGCTTCATGGATTCCGGACGCATGGGCCCAGACACCGAAGGAGAACGGAGAAAAGGCCGTGCGCATCACGTTCTCCGCCGTGGGCGACATCGTGTTCGGGCGCGCCGGCGAACGGTTCGGGCTCGAGGATCCCTTCCGCCACGTCGCCCACCTGTGGAAGGGCCGCGACATCGTCTACGGCAACCTCGAAACGCCCATCACGGAAAAGCAGTACCGCAACATCAAGAAGCCCAAAAACTGCCTGCAGGTGGCCTGCACGGACGAGGAAAAAGCCTATCGCCGGATCCACCGACTCACCTTCTTCGGGCGCCCGGAGGGCGTGGCCATCCTCAAGAATGCCGGATTCACGGTGATGGGAACGGCCAACAACCACGCCGAGGATCAGGGACCTCAGGGTCTCCTGGAAACCATCGAGCACCTGCGCAAGGGCGGACTGTCCTTCTGCGGAACGGGGCCCACCGAGGAAGATGCCTGGAAGCCCTACGTGTTCGAGAAGCAGGGGGTCAAGGTGGCGCTCCTGGCCGTCACCGCCCTGTGGAACTTCCCGCCCATGCGCAAGGGGGCGTTCTATGCGCTTTCCGAGTTTCCGAAAATCCTGACGGAACTGCCGCCCCGCGTGAAGGCGCTAAAGGAAAGGCACGACTTCGTCATCGTGGCGCTGCACTACGGAGAGGAATACGTGCACCTGCCCGAAAACCGCGAACGCAAACTGATGGCGCTACTGGAAGCCGCCGGCGCGGACGCCGTCATCGGCGGGCACCCCCACGTGCTGCGCGGCATCCAGGTGGTGCGCAGCATGGTGGTGTTCTATTCCATGGGCAACTTCCTGTTCGACACCAACAAGGACGCCCAGATCGAAAGCGGGGTGGCGCTCTTCGACATGGTCAGGGACGCACGTGGAAAACGCCTGGAAAACATCGAGTTCCACCCCGTGCGCAACGATGGGAATCCCGGGTACATCCTGCCGCGTCACGTCACGGGCAGCACGGCGGCAAGCCACCTCAAAAGAATGCTGCAGCATTCCCGGCCGCTGGGGAATCAGGACGGAGAAGTCGTCGTGGAAGGCGACAAGATCGTCGTGCGGCCGAAGGCGGCCCCCGGAAACACCCGATGACGGGCGGTCTCCTCCCTCTCCTGCTTTCCTGGCTCCTCTCGGCAGGCGGAAATGCCGCCGCACCGGCTCCGGTGCGCATCACGTTCGCCGCGGTAGGAGACGTGAACTTCGGAACCCCCCGAAGCCATCTGCAGCGGCACCCGAACCCGCTAACACTGGTTGCGCCCCTGCTGGCCGGGCGCGACATCGTCTACGGCAATCTCGAAACGCCGGTGTCCGCCCGCCCCCTGCGCCACGTCCAGCCGCCGCGGGACTGCGCGAGGGAAGCCTGCACGAAAACCCAGGCCGACTATGCCTACTGGCACAAGATCACGTTCTGGACGTCCCCGGACAGCCTGCGAATGCTCAAGGCATCTGGCTTCACTTTTTTTGGGACGGCCAACAATCACGCCCTGGACCAGGGTCCGGACGGGCTGCGGGAAACCATCGCCCACCTGAAGGCGGCCGGGCTGGCGTTCGCCGGAACCGGACTCACGCGGGAGGATGCCTGGCGTCCGCACGTGTTCGAAAAGCAGGGCGTGAAGGTAGCCCTGTTCTCCGTCACTTCCCTGCTGAACCTTCCGGAACCGCCCGGCGTTTTCGTGGCCTTCGCCCCGCCGGAGCGCCTGATGCGCGAGTTGCTGCCGCGGGTGCGCGACGCCCGGAAAAATGCCGATTTCGTGGTGGTGGCCCTGCATTTCGGCGTGGAGATGGAATGGCGCACCGCCCGACATGAACGGGAATGGCTCCAGGAACTGGCACAGGCCGGCTGCGATCTCTTCATCGGGACCCATCCGCACGTCCTGCGTGGCATTTCCGTGCATGGCTCCATGCCCGCCATCCACTCGCTGGGCAACTTCCTGTTTCCCGTCAACGCGGACCTGCGCGTGGAAACCGGCGTAGTGCATGCGGAATTCGTGAAGGACGGCTCGAACCGGCGAATCGAGAACGTGGCGTTTCATCCCGTGCGCAACGACGGCGGAAAGCCGGGAACCCTCCCGCGCCCGGTTACCGGCCGGCTCGCCCGCGCCATCCTGAACAACGTGCTCTACTATTCCAAACCGCTGGGCAATCCGCCGGACACCCTGTTCCTGTCGGGCGACACCCTGCGCGTGCGCACCGGACCGTAACCCTCCCGGCGGGAACCGGAAGCCTGCCGGGAACCCTCCCGGCCGGCGGATTTCGGCCGCGGCGGAAAAACGCTTTCCCCCGTTGACAATTGCATGCGTGCATTGTATTCACCAACCACCCTTTCCCGCGAGGGAAAGAGATCTCTCGAAAGGAATCCGTCGAAAACATGAGTAAAAGCCAACACTTCCAGAACTCCAAAGCCTCCTCTTCCTTCGCTGCCATGCTGGAACGGGCCGAGCGCCAGTTGAGCGTCGGCCAGATCGTCGAAGGGACGATCATCGAAGTTCGTCCCGACAAGGTCATCGTGGACATCGGCTTCAAGTCCGAAGGGGAAATCCCCATCGCCGAATTCATCGATGCCATGGGCCACAACACCGCCCGGGTGGGCGACAAGGTGGAAGTGCTCATCGAGGAACTGGAAAACAAGGACGACGTGGTCATCCTCTCCAAGGAAAAGGCCGACAAGCACAAGGTGTGGGACGAGATCTCCGATGCGCTGGAGCAGGAGAGCGTCATCGAGGGCACCGTGCGTGCCAAGGTCAAGGGCGGCCTCTCCGTGGTCATCCGCGGCGGTGTGCGGGCCTTTCTGCCCGGTTCCCAGGTGGATTTGCGCCCCGTGCAGAACCTGGACCAGTACATCGGACAGACGTACCGCTTCAAGATCATCAAGTTCAACAAGAAGCGCGGCAACATCGTGCTGTCCCGCCGCGCCCTGCTGGAGCGCGAGCGCGACGAGCAGAAGGCATCCACGCTCGCCCGCCTCAAGGAAGGCGAAATCGTGGAAGGCGTGGTCAAGAACGTCACCGAATACGGCGCATTCATCGACCTCGGCGGCGTCGACGGACTGCTGCATGTGACCGATATGTCCTGGGGCCGCATCACCAACCCGCGGGAACTGCTGAAAATCAACCAGCCCATCCAGGTGAAGGTGCTCAAGTACGACCCCGAGAACGAAAAAGTCTCGCTGGGACTCAAGCAGATCACCGAAGACCCGTGGGCGACCGCGCACGAGCGCTACAAGCCCGGCACCGTCGTCAACGGCAAGGTGGTCTCGCTCAAGGATTACGGTGCATTCGTGGAACTGGAAGAAGGCATCGAAGGGCTCATCCACGTCTCCGAGATGAGTTGGACCAAGCACATCAAGCATCCCAGCCAGGTGCTCAAGATGGGCGACATCGTGGAAGCCGTCGTCCTGGACATCGACCGGGACAGCAACCGCATCAGCCTGGGCATGAAGCAACTGGAGCCCAATCCCTACGACGTGCTGCGCGACAAGTATCCGGCCGGCACGCGCGTGAAGGGCAAGGTCCGCAATATCGCCGATTTCGGCGTGTTCGTGGAAATCGAGGAAGGCATCGACGGACTGGTCCATATCTCCGATCTGTCCTGGACCCAGCGCGTGCGCCATCCCTCCGAGCTCTATGCCAAGGGCGACGAGGTGGAAGTGGTGGTGCTCAACATCGACTTCGACGCCGACAAACCCAAGATCAGCCTGGGCATCAAGCAACTGGTTCCCGACCCCTGGAGCCGCATCCCCAAGGAATATCCCGTGGGCAGCGTGCGCGAGGGCAAGGTGCTCAAGGTGCTGGATTTTGGCGCATTCGTGGAACTGGAAGAAGGCATCGACGGACTGGTCCACGTTTCCGAGATTTCCGAGGAGCACGTAGAAACCCCGCACGATGTCATCAAGCCGGGCGACATCGTCAAGGTGGCCGTGCTGGGCATCGATCCCGAGGAACGCCGCATCTCCCTGTCCATCAAGCAGGCCAAGCGGCTCGAGAGCATGGGCGGAAGCCTGCCCTCCAGCGGCGGCGGCGCCACGCTGGGCGACGTGATCGGCTCGAAGTTGCAGGACGTTCTCAAGCGGCAGGAGTAACCTTCTCCCGCACATCTCTTCCCTCCTTTCTTCCGTGTCTGCCTCTTTTTCCCCCGCCCCTCTCTGGCCCGACGACCTGCTGAACGCGTTTGCCGACCCCGATGAACTGCGGGAACGCCTGGATGCCTATTTGCACCTGTTGCTGGAATGGAACCAGCGAATCAACCTGATTTCGCGCAAGGAAACGGCCCCGGAAATCCATTTCATCGACAGCCTGCATTTCGCATGGGCACTGCCCGCAGGCGGCACCGTGGGTGACATCGGCTCGGGGGCCGGATTTCCCGGGCTGGTGACGGCTCTGGCGCGCCCGGACCTGCACGTCACGCTGGTGGAGCCCAATGCCAAGAAGCAGGCGTTCCTGGAAGCCGTCTGCCAGCACTTCGGCCTGGCGGGCGTCACCCGGCTGCGGGCCCGGCTGGAACGGGGACGGCTGGTGGACGCGGCGACTTCGCGCGCACGCCGCATCTCGTGGGATCACGCGGTATGCAAGGCGCTCGCCGACCCGGAACGTTTCATCGAAATGGCAAACGGATGCGCGTCGAACCTGTGGTTTCTGGCTTCGCGGGATCAGGCGACGGCCGCAGCGCCGGACTGGCGCGAGCACCATGCCTGGACGGTGGCCGGCGGGCGGGAACGAGTGCTCCTGCAGTTGCAAAACGGAATGTGAACAGGGCCCTATGCCGCCCGTTGGCGCCGCCCTTGCGCGCCATGGCCATGCCCCGTTCGACGCCGGCCGGGAATGCGCGCGCGCCTGCCGATGGAGGGGCGGGACGCTGCAGCAGAAAAGCCATCAGTAGTTGTAATCACCGCCTTCTTCGTAATAGCCCTTCTTTTTTTCGGGCTCATCGGTGGGACCGTCCGCCGGATAGTAGCCCGGCGAAGAAACGGGCCCGGATGAAGCCGACACGCCCGTGCGAGGCTGCGGCGTCGTGGTATAGGGCTGCTCCGAGACGCACCCCCACACGCCCAACAGGACCACCAGGATCGATACGACCATCCAACGCATGTTCATTTTCCTTTCTCCCGCCGGTTTCCCTTTCCGACGGTCCCTTGAAACGAGGAAACGTACGGATAACCGGGACAATGCTTCAGCACCCGTCCCGGCGCATCCCCCCGCATGACGGAAAGCCAGGCAGCCAGCAGCGGGTCCTCCTCCGCAAATTCACCAACTGGAAGCGAAATGCCGATTTTTCCCAGCACGCGGCGCCATTCCTGCCGCACGGCCCAATCCGGAGGAGAAGCGGCCAGTCCCATCCGCCACTGCAGCATGTCCAGACGCCGGGAAAGTTCGGGCCGCATCCTCAATTCCCCGGCTGCGGAAAACAGGCGGCGGGTTTCAGCCGCGGACATCTCGCCGCGGCAAATCCGTGAATCCAGGAAATCCGCCCACGCCGACAGGCTTTGCGGCCATTTTCCGCCCGCCCGCTTCAAGGCGAGCCGCACCCGGGCGTTCAGCCGCCGGAAATCGCCGGGGACGGCTTCCTGTACCCCATCCTTTCCCAAGCGGACACGCGGATGGCGGGCGGCCGGAAATCCGGTCCCCGTGAATTCGGTGCGATGCCCGGAAACGGGCAGGAGGGCGGGCAGGATGCCCGCCACCGTGAAAGACGCCGAAATCCGCCTTCCGTCCCGGGGCTGCCGCGAATCGAAAAGGCAGGCATCCACCGTGCCCTCTTCGCGAAACGTCAGCCAGAGCACGAAGAAATCGTCCTTCTTCGCCGCTTCCTGGAGGGAAATCGCGGCTTCCTGTGCACCTCCGGACTGATGAACCCAGGCGAAGAACGGCTTTTTCAGCAAATCGCGGGTGCGCAGGAAAGTCTCCACCGGGGAAACGCCTTCCCGGTTGAACGGCTCGGGAAATCCGAATCCGGGAATTTCCCGGAAATACTCGGGATTCTCGATTTCAAGCGTTCCGTAGCGTACGACGTCCAGCACTCCTGCGAGATGGTGCCAGAGTGGCCCCGGCGCCGGCCGTTCAGGCGCCGTCACGGCCCACAGCGGCAGATGCCGCCCCGTGAACAGCGAACCCAGATCCATTTCCAGGCCGGCCCCCGCGCGCCATCCTCCGGTGTAGCAGACACCTGCGGAAAAAGACGGATTTTCGCCTTCCACGGCGGTCACCACCAGCAGGGACCGCCCCGGGGCGATGCGCCAGGTTTCGATCGGATGCCCAGCCGATTGGCTCTTCCACGACAGTCCCTGCAGCGGCGACTCGGACATGTCTGGCCGGCTTCCTGCATCGGCGTATGGCCCCGCATCCGCCGCCCCCCCTGGCCCGGGAGCGCCAGCGCCCTCCATCAGTCCGTACGCCAGCGCCGAGACCCGGCGCAACTCGCCATCCCGGACGGCCTCGTCCAGCAGCCGGCGGGCGGCTGACCCGCCCAGCATGGCCAGCAGCAGAAGCAACCCCACGGACAGGGGCGAAGCGAGGCGGGAAAAAACGCGGCCACGACTGCCGGAATGCACGCGAACGGCCAGAACCGCCAGTGAAATAGCTCCCGTGTGCAGGAAGAAGCCCGTCATGAACCAGAATCCGGGCGCATCGAACCAGCGCGGTCCACCCCAGGCGGAAGCCGTGGCGGCGAATCCGGCCGCCATGAGCGCGCCGATGCAAAACACCGTCCGGGGAATGCGATCCCGGCGGTGGATGGATTGAAAGCAAAAGTCATGGGCGGCCGGGAGCAGGCCCGCGGCCAGCGCGGCCAGCATGAACGTGAACAGGAAGCGGTCCACCATGTCCATGGGAAGGGAGGGAAAGATGCTGCCCGCCCATCCGGCTGCAAGCGCACGCCGGCCCCACTGGTTCCAGGACTGCGCCTGCGCATGATCTTCGGAAAAACGTTCCACGAGCAGCCGGAACAGGCCCCGCGCCAAGCCGAGAAACCCGCCGGTCACGATGCCGTCGAAGAAGAACAGCAGCACAACGCCCAGCCAGACGGTTCCCGTTTCCCGCAGAGAAAGCAGGGCAGACAGGGTGTCGGGCAGGGCCGACAGCAGCCCCGCGGCGGCTCCCAGCGCGAGAAGACCGGTCAGATTGCGCCGAACCACGTTGCGTTTCTCGAGCATGCCCATCCTTTGCGGCGAAACCGCGCGCCCCGGGCCCCGAGACCCGGCACCTCCTGAAAATCAATCGAAAAACCCGGGAACCAGCAGAAAGACGACCCCCGCCGCCATGAGCAGCACCCCCACCGGGCCCACCACTGCCGCCACGGCGCGGCGCGATGGACGGCGAGCCACCACCGTGGAATACAAGCCCCAGGCACTCGCCCATGCACCCACCACGAACATCAGTACAGCCATCATCGCAAGCGACTCAGGGACGGGCGAACATGGCTTCCAGTTCGCCTTCCACTTCCTCCTCGCGGCGCTGCTTGACGACGGCGATTTCCTTCACCAGCAGGGCGCGGGCGGTCTCCAGCATGCGCTTTTCACCAAACGACAGGACCTTCTTGTGCTTGAGGAGGGAAAGATCCCGATACACCTCCGCCACGTCGAAGAGGGACCCCGTCTTGATTTTTTCCACGAAACCCCGATAGCGGCGGTTCCAGGCCTGCTTGTCGAAAACGACGTCCCGCTGGGCGAGGATCTGCATGATGCGAGCGATTTCGGCGTCGCTCACCAGAGGACGCAGCCCCACCTGCTCCGCCTTGTGCACCGGCACCATGATCCGGATGTCCGTCTCCAGCATCCGCAAGTCGAAAAAAACGATTACCTGCCCCGCTAGCGATTTCTCGGCAATTCCAACGACTTCCGCCACACCCTGACCGGGATAGGCGACCTTGTCGCCGACCTTGAATTTCTTGTCCGCCATGCGAAAGCCTCCTTTTGGAACAGGCATCGCCCGGAACCGCCCGCGACAGGCGGGCAAAAAACGCCCCCGACCACGGATTTTCCGCGCAAACGAGAGCGGAAAAAGGATATACGATGGAACCGTTCCCTGCAACCGGAAAAATGAAGCCGCCCCGGCCGGCTAGGAAAGCCGCCCGAAAAGGGTGTGCGTGCGCACTTCGGTCACGAGCACCGGGACCGCATGGCCGCGCAGGCCATCGACGCCGATGCCCGGCGGCACTTCGAAGTTCACCACGTGGTTCTGCGGACTGCGCCCCGCCGCATGGGCGGCATTGCGCACGGAGGGTCCCTCCACCAGCACTTCCACCTCGCGCCCCAGGTAGCGCTCCTCCAGCAGGCGGGGGAGCCGCGACTCGTACAGGTGCTGCAGTTGCGCCAGCCGCGCGGCGGCCACCTCGCGGGGCACGGGGTCCGGCATGGTGGCGGCCTTCGTGCCCGGCCGCGGCGAAAAAACGAAGGAATACATGCCCTCGTAGTCCACCTTTTCCACCAGATCCAGCGTGTCTTCGAAGTCGGCCTGGGTCTCGCCGGGAAAGCCGACGATAATGTCGGTGGAAAAGGCGATGTCCGGCACCTCCCGGCGAAACAGGGATACCAGTTCCAGGTAGTGCTCCCGCGTGTAGCCGCGGTTCATGGCCTGCAGGATGCGCGTGGAACCTGACTGCACGGGCAGATGGAGCCAGGGCATGACAGCCGGAACGCGCCCCATGGTGCGGGCCAGTTCCGGCGAGCAGTCCCGCGGATGGCTGGTAGTGAAACGGACGCGCAGCACCCCCTCGAGCGCAGCCACGCGTTCCAGAAGGCCCGGAAAACCGCCTGGCAGGCGCACCGAGTTCACGTTCTGCCCCAGCAGGAACAGTTCCCGCGCCCCGAAATCCAGGAATAGACGGCATTCCTCGAGAATCTCGTCCAGCGGGCGGGTGGCTTCACGCCCCCGGGCGGCGGGCACTACGCAGAAGGCGCACCAGTTGTCGCATCCCTTCTGAATGGGCACGAAGCAACTGATGCTTCCCCTTTCCTGCATGGTCTGCGGGCGCGCCATGAGGAAGGAGGGCAACTCGTCGGAACGGTCCACGTGCACGGCATCTGCGGAATCCTGAAGGATATCGGGCAACTCGGAATAATGATCCGGTCCGACGACCCAATCCGCCCCGGCCGCCGTGAGCGCATCCGGCTCCAGTTGGGCCACGCATCCGGCGACCACCACCCGCAGCCGCGGATTGGCCGCCTTGGCCTGGGCGATGGCGGAAACCACCTTCTGCCGGGGCTTTTCGCGCACCGAGCAGGTGTTGAGGATCAGCACGTCGGCGCCGTCCGCATCCCCGGCCGGTTCGTGCCCCCCGGCCATGAGGATGTCCCGGATCCGGTCCGATTCGTACACGTTCATCTGGCAGCCGAAAGTACGGATGGAAAAACGCATGGCGCCGTTGTAAAAGCATTCCGGCCGACTTGCAAGGGGTCTTTGGAGCATGCGTTTTCATCCCACCCGTTTGTTTTTCCTGTTTCTGATGATCTTCCTTCTCCCGTCGTCCTGCGTTTCCCGCGGCGATGACTCGGTCACGGATCTTCCAGGCCCCGTGCGCGCGGCCATGGCGGCACTGGCGGCCTCCTCGGACGCGCAGGCCCGCGAGCGCATCGAGTTCCAGGTGGATTTCCTGCGCGCCATCAAGCGGGCGCGCATCGACGAAGCGTACTACATGTTCGCCCTGGCCGCGCTGGATCCCGGATGCACGGCCGAACGCCCGGATCCCGGTTTCTCCGGCTGCTTCGAGGGCTTCGATTTCCTGCATGCGAAAATCCTGGAGCGATCCTTCCAACCCACCCCCCGGAATAAAATCGGGCCCGGATGCATGGGATTCCTGGAAAACTGCCACGACATGCGCATGCGGCTTGCGGACGGAGCCGGACACGGCGTGGAACTGGAACTGAGCGCGGTCTGCCGCCACCGCGGACGCTACTGGATTTTCGGAAGACTGGCTTGCTGGAGGCGACAATCGGATTCGAACCGATGATGGAGGTTTTGCAGACCTCTGCCTTACCACTTGGCTATGTCGCCGCGGCCTCGAGGCATTCCGTTGTTAACGGATTCGCTCGCGCTTGTCAAGACCTTTTGCTTTCGGCATAATGCAGCTCCGTGGCGGGGAAGGATCCCCGTGGTGGATGTGAAACTTCGACCGGAAAGACACGAGGAGGAACACACATGACGAAGCGCATCTGGATTTTGCCGGCAATTGCATGTTTCCTGATGGTTTCCGCGTGCAGCAAGGGATCTCCCGCTTCCAAGAAGACCACGCCGGAAACCGGAGAGAGTTCGATGGCGGCTTCCGGGGAAGAAGCCAAACTCGTCCCGCTGGACCAGTTCGACGCCGTGGAGAAAGTGTGGCAGTCCGCCTTCAGCGCCATCCGCTCCTGCGTGGAAAAACGCATCGAGGTCACCAAGCAGAAAGGGATCGAAGGCTACCTCATCGTCGCGGCCCGGATCGGCCTGAAGCCCAATCCCATCGATATCCGCATCAAGGAAAACAAATTGAAGGTGGACGGGCTCGAGCCCTGCATCCAGGAACTGCTCTCGCAGGTGGAGTTCCCCACCTGGGGCTACTGGGCGGAAAGCCAGTATTCCTATTCCTTCACCATCGGCTATTAGAACCGTGAAAATCCGGCCCGGAACCGGAATCTCATGGATTGAGACGAAAAATCGAATCACGCACGCGAATGCGAGGAAAAACATCATGAAACGCGCATCCATCCTGCTGGCAGCCCTGTGGCTGCTGTCCTGCCGCTCGGCGGCTCCCGTGAACACCCAGCCGCAGAAACAGCCGGAACCCCCGAAACCGGCCGAGGAGAAGCAGCCGGAACCCCCGAAGAACCTCACGATCGAGGGGGATCTGGGCACCATCGACGAGGCGCTCGTCCAGCGCAAGTTCAACGAGAGCCGCGACCAGGTCAACGCCTGCATCCACAAGGGCATCGAAAACCACGAGTACGTGGGGGGCGCCTTCCATTTCACCTTCCGCATCGCCCTGGACGGCACGGTGAAATCCCTGGACATGAAGAGTTCGGTGGGACACCGCGAAATCGAGGCCTGCATTTACGACTTCGCGAAAAAACTGCAATTCCCGAAGCCGGAGGGCGGCGAGGCACAGGTGAATTTCAGTTGGAGTTTCAATTCCGCCATGGATGTGGGGCATGAATGGGACGCGTCCAAACTGGGCTCGGCCTATGCCAAGATGCGCTCCAAGATGATCCGCTGCTCCGACGGTTCCAACGAAGCGCCCTCGGAATTCCGCGTCATCTTCTTCGTGCTGCCCGATGCGGAACTGGGTCCCGTGGGAATCTCCTCGGGCAAATCCCTGGTCTCCGACAGGTTCTACAAGTGCGTAGTCGCCGCCATCAAGGGAGCTAAACTGCCCGATCCCATGGGCGCCGTGGCCCGCGTCACCATCGACATCGCGCCGTGAAGCCTTTCGTGACGCATCCTCCGGGGTTCGACGAGGCGCTGCGGCGCATCGCGGTTTCGCCGTTTCCCGTCTTCTTCGTGGGGTCCCACAAGAATTCCGGAAAGACCACCGCATTCATGCGCACGGCGCACTCTCTCCATGAACGCGGAAAGGCTCTCGTGCTGGCCTCCCTGGGCCGCGACGGGGAAGCGCGGGACCAGTTCTTCGGACACGAGAAGCCCCTCGTATCCCTGGCGCCCGGAATGCGCTTCATCACCATTCTGCCAGCCACTCCCGATGTAGCCGCACGTCTCGTGGCGCCGCTTCCCGGATTCGTGGACGGCCGCCAACTGGGCCTCTTCGAAGCCGTTTCCTGCGGAAACTGCGAACTGTGGGGGCCGCCATCGGCGGCCGAACTGCGGCGGGTCCTGGATGCCGCCCACGCGTTCCTGCCGGAAAACGGCATCCTGCTGGTGGATGGCGCACTGGACAGGCAGGCAGCCCTCTACCAGGGCGAATGCGCGCTGGTGCTCTGCTGCAAGGCCGTGACGCCCAATCCCCTCGCATTCGGCATCCACCTGTCCGCACGCCGGGCCCTGCTGGAAGCCCCGCTGGCCGCCCCGGACGCTCTCCCCTGCATCGAAGTGCGCGACGCCACCGATTTCGGCGCCCTCCCCCCCGATGCCGAAGTCTCGGTCGACGGCCCGCTCACGCAGGCCATGGCGGAAGGACTGCTGGCAGCCAGCGTGAAACGCGTGGTCGTGGAGAGTCCCATGCACGTCTTCTGCCAGCCGGAAACGATACAGAGATTGGCCGGTTTGCTGCAGGTACGCAGCCGGCCGCACTGGCTGGCGACCGCCGTGAATCCAGCCGGGAGCCCCCTGCCTCCGCACAAAATCCTGGAGCAGGCACGCAACGTGCTGGCGGCCGATCATCCCGTCTTCGACGCCCTCCAAATCTGACTCGCTCCTGCGCCCGCCCAAAAGGCGTCATCACACGCACAGGATTCCAGGCACGAAGCGGATCTGGTCCCTGAGCAGGTCGCGTCCGCCAAAAAACGCTTCACCACACATACAAGACGACGTCGTCGAGTTCAACACGGGTGCTGGAAGCTGTGCCGGCCGTCGGGACGTCCAGTTGAAATGCCAGCCGCGCCTGTCCAATACCCGCTATGGCGTCTACAGGAACATACAGGGTTCTGCGTCCCGAGGTATTCTGGTCGTATTCAGCCAAAAGAAACTCCGTAGAATCATTATTCAGGTTGTAGACCACCCGCAGCCGCGCGGCCGGATTGTTCGTGGAAAACAGATAACTGAACTGCAACACGCCATGGGAGTAGCCGGTCAAATCCACCTGCGGCGTGCGCAGGGAAAAAACTCCCGTCTGGGTGCCGGTGAGGCTCGCATACATGAACCGGCCGGTCGAATCGCACGACCAGGCGTTGAGCGGGCTGGTATCCCACCCGGAAGGAAGGCAGTTGTAGAAACCCGTGGTGACGGGAGTGGCCGGCGGCGGATCGAATTTCAGGCGCGTGATGACTTCGGTTTGTGGCTGCCCGGGGTCGCGGGAAACGCAAACCTTGTAGATACCGGGAGCCACTGCCACCAGCGCCGCCATCCCGTCCTCGTCGGGAGCGATGCGCGCGCATCCCGGCGGAACGGCCGGCCGGGACGAGGTGGCCACGAGGGTGCCATCGGAGCGGTACAGGCGCAGCAGCAGATCCGCGATGCAGGTGTCGCTCCCGTCCAGCGCCGCGGCGCGCACTTCGATGCGTCGTCCCGGAGCGGGCAGGGTGAACGCCATGCAATCCACGTCCGAGACCCCGGGACTCGGCGGCGTGAGGGCCGCGCAGAAGCCCCACGTTTCCAGGGCCTGCATCGAAAGCGCGTTGGCCGTGGCGAAACCGTCGTTGGGCTCCCGCTCCGCATCGGTGCAGCCGTTGGGGATGCGCTCGATCACCAGGTCCACATCGGAAGAGTCATGGGGAGAACTCCAGTCCACTTCCGCGGAAAGGATCACCGTGCGTCCGACGAAATCGGTATAGACCAGCGTGCGGTCGGCGAATGCCAGACAGGGATTGTCCCCCCCGCACAAACTGGCATCCTGGAGCCTGAACCGCACGCTGGGCCCATTGGCGGCCGTCTGCCGGGCCCTCAGTGTTTCCGCCCGATTCATCCGCAGGGAGGCGAACGCCTCGGATGCTCCCGGAATGGCTCCCCCGCAGGTCGGATCGGTGAAGTTGGCGCTGTCATTGAAGAAATCATCGAAATGATCCGTGCTGGCTTCGAACTTCGGAGACGGATCGATGGGCAGAACGGCGCTGCAGGTATCCCCGAACGGCACGCAACGGTAATCATCGGCTTCGGAACAGCGGGCGAACGAGCCCAGGAGATCGCAGTCCACCTGGGTCGACCAAGTCGTGCATCCGTTTCCGTCCTCCACGCACGAGAGCACCTTGGTCTGATCGGGCGAACAGCGCCGCGCGCCGGCCTCGCACAGATGGCAGCCGCACAGAGTCAGGTCGTTGTCATACTCTTCGCAGATTTCGCGGCCCGGAACGCAATGGGGAAAAAGATCCATCCACGCCAGGCATCCGGAATAGCCCTCTGCACAGATTTCCCGGCGGGAACGATCCACGGAACAGCGCTCGGCGCCTTCCCTGCAGGCGTCCACACAAGGATCCGTGCAATGCGGCCGCGGAAAATCCTCGCAGCCTTGCGTGCACATCGAAAGCGTCTGCCAGATGCGGCACACCTGGATGTCCGTGGCCATCACCTCCCGGCAGCCTTCGAGCCGGCCATCGGCCGCGCAGGCTCGCTGACCCTCCAGGCACTGGTCGATGCAGGTGGCGCGGCAGGAAACGTCTTCCCCCTCCTCGCGGCACCACTCGCGCGTCTGCGAGCAGTCTTTTTCCTGTGTCCACATGCCGCAGCCGTCACCATACTCCGTGCAGGTGAAAATCTGATTGTCCAGACAGCGGCGGCTCCCGGGAGCGCATTCACCGCAGCCCGCGACGCAGCGGGACATGTCCATCGAACAATCGGGGCGACACAGCAGAAAACCGCCCACGTAGCCTTCCCGACGGCATGTAGTGGAAAAGAGATCCCCATCGCAGGGTTCACCCGGATCCAGTTGGCCGTTGCCGCACAGTTTGGGATCGCGTCCAGGAAGCCCCGATGCATCGAACGTGCAGGCACCAGACGCCAGTGCGCCCACGAAACATCCGAAAAACAGCCATCCGAGCCTGCGCATTTTGAAAAACCCGTGATTCAGTGTCCGGGAAAATGCTGGATTGTCAAGAGTATCGTTGGATCCACCGACCTCGCCCCGATTCGGCATCCTGGATTACCCACGCTTCGCCGCATGCGATTTGCACGATTTCTCCCTGTTTTTCCAAAATTCGAAAAACGCTGCCAGAAGCATCTGCCTCCAATTCTGAACAAAAAGCAGCCCTTTTTCTTCAGGCACCGGCGTAGGCATCTGCCTTTCCGATTCCCGAAAAAACCGGTGTCGACGACCGGCCGGCCGATGGGGCATCCCACAAACAGCTTGCCCATTTGCCGGGTGGGTGGCACGATGTTTTCGTCTTTTTTCCGACAAGGAGGTATTCCATGTTCCGCCGTACGACGCTTTTCTTCCTGCTTTCCCTGTTTTCCCTGATCTTTGCAGCCTGCAGTTCCCCGCCCGTCATCCGCCACACCGTGGCCGAAGCCGATGCCAGGTCCGTGAACATCACATTCCTGGGTCGCGCCAACGCGATGAAGGACGACTGGGAAGCGGCCAAGAAGGAGATGGCCGTGGAAAAAACCCGCTCGAAACTGCTGGAACTGGACCGCAAACTCGCCAAGGCGTGGGTCAAGGCCGCAAAGCTCCAGGTGAAGCGCGCCGCCCTCACCCCGCCGGCCAATCCCGGCGACAAGGGGGCCAGGCCGTTCAAGACCAAGGCCCAGGCGGAAAAGGAACTGGAACTGGCGCAAAAGCACCAGGCGCTCGTCGAGCGGCAGATGAAACTCAACCGCAAGCGCCTGGAACTGCTGGAATTGAAAGTGTATGCCGCGCAGGCCCGCTACCTGGAGGAGATCGTCCTGTCGCTGCACAAGGCGCAGGCGCCGGCGGCCGGGAAGTATTCCAAGGTCAAGTTCGCCGACCAGTCCTACGCCGTGCGCCGCAAGTTCCTGGTGCGGGAAGAGAAGATGGCCGCGCTGGAAGCGGAAGTGAAAGCCATGGAAAAGGAACTGGACGAACAGTGGAATCCCGTGCTGTCCAAGGCCTCCGGGACCGCCAAGGCGGGTCCATGCCCGGCATGTCCGCCCTGCCCCGATGCGGCGCCCTGCAAGTGCCCCGCATCCGTTCCCGCTCCGGCAAGCGATGCCGCAAAGCCCGCCGACAAGCCCGCCGACAGACCCTCTGGCGATCCGACCGGCAAGTAATCCGCGTCGCGTGCATCCTTCCTAGCCACGCCGAAGATTGACCGTGGCGACCATCAACCCGATCGTAACGGCCATGATGACGACGTTTCCGATGATGGCGAGCATGTGCGCCTCCTGTGCACCTGAAGTGCACATGAGACTACATTAGCATCCTTTGCCTACCTTGTCAAAATGCGGGTTCCGGCGCATGCGTGCCAGCATTTTCCGCAATGCGGTCTTCCGGTCGCTGTGCACCCCGGATATATCATCAACGAAAAAAAATAAAAGAAATTGAAAAAACTGTCAGGCGCATTGTTCTCTTCCGTCTTGCATCTTCGTGGAAATTTTTTTCTGCGTCTACATTTCGTATTTGCCAATGAAGGACTTCATTCACAAAGGAGATGCGCCATGTTTTGCTCGAAATGCGGAACCCCGAACCACGACAACAATCATCAATGCGTGAATTGCGGAAGCCTCCTGCATGCGGCGCCCGCGCAGCAGCCGACGGCGGGCAAGAGCCGCCTCGCCTACATCCTGCTGGGGCTGTTCCTGGGATTTTTCGGCATCCACAACTTCTATGCAGGCTACAACGGGCGTGGAATCGTGCAGTTGCTCATCACCCTGCTGATCGGCTGGACGCTCATTCCCCTGATCGTCCTGACCCTGTGGTTCCTGATCGAAATCGTCGCCACGGATACCGACGCGCAAGGCGTCGCCCTCACATGATCCAGCCGTGCGGCATCAGGGATCCCATGCCCGTGCAAGGCGGGAGCGGCGGCGCACCAGCCTGTCCAGCGCCCCCTTCAGTAGTTCCGGATCTCCGGCCAGCCGCGCCGCACGCCGCGCGCGGGTGAGCGCCGTGTACACCAGTTCGCGGGTGAGAATGCCCGAAGGCTTTTCCGGCAGCACGACCACCACCTCGTCGTATTCGCTGCCCTGGCTCTTGTGCACGGAAAACGCATAGGCGCGCTCTAGCCGGAGGTTCACCAGTTCGAACACGCGCAGGCGCTCCCCAGTCCGGAATACGGCGCAGCGCGCGGGCCGTCCCCGCAGCGCCACGTCGGCCACCACGCCGAAATCGCCATTGAAGAGCCCGCGCTGATAATCGTTGACCTGCACCATCACGGGCTCTCCGGGCAGCAATTCCGCCCCGCCGGCGGGATGGCGGCGATGCATCCATTCGTTCACCCGCCGGGTGCCGCGCATCCCGTCGTGGACGGCGCACAGCACCGGGCAGCCTTGCGCCCGGTCCGCCATTTTCACCAGGTTCGCCAGGTGCGGGTCCTGCACCGAAAGCGGCCCGTCGGGCAGATCGTGACGTCGAAGCGCGATTTCCCAATAGGAAGAATCGTAGTTTTTCTCGAAAATCTGGTTCAGAAATGAAACGAAATCGGAATCGCTCCGGATTTCATGCAAATACAACCCCGGCTCTTCCGGCGGCAATTTCCAGGAATGCCAGTGCGGCTCCGAACGCTGCCGCAGCAGGCGTTCCAGGTCACGGGACAGGGCTTCCTGCGCCCGGTAGTTGCGCTCCAGGCGGAAAAATAATTGCGGCGCGCGGGGCAAGCCCTCCTCCCAGGCCGTCTGGAAGGGCGCTCCCTGTCCCACGGCCGGCAACTGGTCCTGGTCACCCACGAACACCACGCAGGCCTCCACCGGCAGCGCCTTGAGCAGGGCATGCAGCAACTCCATATCCACCATGGAACTCTCGTCCACGACGACCTGGTCCACCGGCAACGGATTCCCCTCGTGCCGGCCGAAGCGGTCGGTTTCCGGCTGGTATTCCAGAAGGCGGTGCAGGGTGAGCGCTTCCATCCGGCCCGACAGGATGGCCTCGTCGAAGGGATTGCCCCGGTCCCGGGCCATGCGGCGCAGGCTGGCCGTGATCCGGAAGGCGGCCTTGCCCGTGGGCGCCGCCAGAGCCACCCGCTCGGGCGGTATTTTCGGGTCCAGCCGGTCCAGCGCATGGAGAAGGCCGTAGATGCAAGTGGTCTTCCCGGTGCCCGGCCCCCCCGATACCCAGAATATCCGGTGCGCCAGGGCCTGGCGGATCATCTCCTGCTGGCGCTCGTCCAGGATTCCGGAATATCCGTCCATCACTCCCCGGGGGACCGGGCGGGGCGGAGCCTTCATGCGCATGCGCAGGAGCCGGATGCAGCCATCCTCCATCCAGCGGATGCGAGCCAGTTGAAAACCATCATCGTCCAGCACGAAGGGCGCCTGCGGATTCCGGGGCGCGAACAGGGGAGCAAGCGGCCCCTGGATGCACCGGGAGAAGACGAGGGGCGCATCGGCCGCCGAAACGGCGCCGTTGCTGGCCTCCTGCACGCGGTTCAGGGCATCCTTCAGAAGCGGGGAATCCAGTTCCAGAAGCGTGTGTCCCTGTCCCTGCGCCAGAAACAGCGCGGCCAGGTGCACCGCAACCGCCAGTCTTTCCTCCTCGGGCAGATCCACGGCCGGAAGCGCATCGCGCACCCACAGCGCCAGACCGGCAGGCCAATGGGCGTCTGCCAGCAGGCGCGCCACTTCCATCCAGCCCTGCAGCAGAAATGGCGGCAGGTTCCATGATTCCATGATGCGTTTTATGTTTTCCAATTCCATTGCCGCTCGTCTTTCAATTCTTCAACAATAAATTATATGATTTTATCATTGGGACGCCATCCGGGAGGCAGCACCACCATTCCCTGATCCGGCAGCTCTCTCCGCACGAACACATACACGAACCCGCCATACGGAATCTGCGACTGCATGCGCGCCACAACTTCTTCGTACACCATGGCTTGCAGGGCGTAGTGGGCGCACACATGCGCATACACGCTTTCGGGCGCGTAGTCGGGCAGCAGGTCGGTCTTCCAGTCCACCAGCCAGAGCCGGCCATCCAGTTCCGCCAGAGCGTCGAAATAGCCCATGAGACTTCCGGAATTTCCCGGAACGTAGGGGAACGCCTGCGCCAGCCGCATTCGCAGCCGCTCATCCCACGGGATCCGGAACTCCGCCTCCCGAACCATGGCCGACGCCTGGCACAGCGGGGGGAGTCGAACATCACCAAAAGCCACGGGCGTCTGGAAAGCGGCATGCACCATGCCGGCAAATCGCCGCCAGAGTCCTTCCGGCAGGCCATGGCGACGCAGCACGCGGCGAACCGCCTCTTCCCGTCCTGGGAGTTCCATCCACAGCTCCGCATCCGGATGCCGGCGCAACTCGTCCAAGTCCACGAGTTCGCACAGTTCGTGCACGGCCAGCCCGGTGGCCGTCCCCGGCGGCGGCTCGCCCTCGGGCACTTCCGGCAGCAGGTCGGCGACGGATTCGTCGACCTCTTCCGGCATCGTTTCCACGCCCAGTTTCTTCAGTCCGGAATACGAAAACACGAGGCTCTGCCGCGAGATCCACTGGCCCGGATGCACGACGGGCTCCCGCCAGGGCGCGATCTCTCCGAGCGCAGCCGGCGTTTCCGGCGCGAACGCCCCGGCCGGCTCCTCGCGCCCCCCGCATTTGGAACAGAAGCGTTCTTCCACCCGGAATCGATACAGTCCTCCAGAATCACCGGAAAGTGCCGCCCGTCGCTGCTGCAGCGGCGTCATGACGCCCCTGAAAAAGGGCTTCTTCCTCTCCTTCTTCTTCCTCTCCGCCGCCGTCTGCGCGGTTTCCTGCCTCTTCCCGCGGATTTCCTGGCGTTCCGCCATCACCTGTTCCCAGTCCCGCGTCGGATCCCACAGCCCTTCCCGGCCTTCATCCGGCAGATCGGCATCCTCCCCGCCGGCCTCGGCGGCAATCACCGGGAGATAGCACAGGGCCTTGGCGCGCGTCATGGCCACGTACATCAGGCGTTCCAGGTCTCCCGCCTCCTCCCGCTTGAACTGATCCTTCTCCTCCTTTTCCAGTTTTCCCGCGAAAAGGACCCGCTTCCCTTCCGCGGGCGAGCGGTACATCCACACCTTCGATGGGGCCGGATCGGAAAATCCTCCATAGAGAAACACCACCGGCGCTTCCAGGCCCTTGGCATTGTGCATCGTGAGGATGCGCACCGCGTTTTCCTGCGGGTCCGTGACCTCCATGGCCAGATCCGCGAGTTCCGGATCGATTCCGGCGCCGCCCGTCCATGCGGCCAGTGCATCCGTCACCCGGCGAAGCGTCCACAGGCGCACCGAGATCAGGTAGCGCAGGATTTCCATCAGGCGGGCCAGGTTGACGGCCGCGCGCCGGGTCGCGGCGAACGATTCCAGCCGCCGGTACACACCGGAATCCAGTTCCAGGCAGCGCAGCACCTGAGCGGTGTTTCCCTGCCGGGCCGCATCATGCAGATCCAGCAAAAACGACATGGCCGGATGTTCGGGCGCCACCCCGCCGGCTTCGGCGATTTCCTGGACTTTCAGCCCGAAAAACGGCGTCACGAACGCCTTGTGGCGCACGGAAGCGCGAGTGGGATCCACGATGGCCTGCAGCACGTCCACGAGCATGCGCGCCTCCGGACCTTCGAAGAGCGTCTGGCGCTTGTAGAAGGCGTAGGGAATGCCCATGGCCCGCAGTTCCCCGGCCACGATGAGCCCTTCCCGGTGCTTGGGCACCAGGATGAAGATGTCACGGTAATCGATGGGATGCTGCACGACCGTTCCAGTTTCGTACGTCTCTTCCAGGCGGACTCCCTGCCCGATCAGGCGCCGGATTTCCCGCGCCACCTGCTGCGCCAGGAGAAACCGCCAGCGCCGCCGGTCCACATGGGGGCAGTACACTTGCCCCCAAAATACCATCGGCGCCATGTCCGGCTGCAGCCGCAGGCCGCTTTTCCCGCAGGCGAGCGCCGCCTCGTAAGCGACGCCCTGCATCTGGAAAAACGAGTGGGGACCATCGCCGCCGAAGAAATGATTGACGGCCTTCACCATGGCCGGCGTGCAGCGGAAGTTCTTCTCCAGGCGGAAAACCAGGGCGCCGCCATTCTTCAGTTGGTTCGCCGCCTCCTGGTAGGTATGGATGTCCGCGCCACGGAAACGGTAGATGGCCTGCTTGGGATCGCCGACCACCACCAGCGACGCCTGCGGGTTCTCCAGGAACACGCGGCCCAGGATGCGCCACTGCAGTTCGTCGGTGTCCTGGAATTCGTCCACGATGCCCACCTGGAACCGCTCCCGCAGCCGCGCCGTCAACGGTTCGCCGAGTTCCGGATCGCAAAGGGCGCGGTCCAGGCGTTCGATCATGTCCCCATAGGTCATGACCTGCCGCCGGCGCTTTTCCTGCTCCAGCGCCGCGCGCAGTTCCGGCACGAGCACCAGGCAGGCCTGGTGGCTTTTGGCGCGGCCCAGTTCCGCCAGTTCCTCCACGCGATGCACAAACTCCCGCACGAAATCGCCCTGTGGGGGAGTCAGTTTGTCGATCGCCAGTTCGCAGTGGCTGAGCAGTGCGCGCCGCGTGGCATGATGCAGTTTTGCAAGCGCGGACAAGGCCTCATTCAGGTCCCTCGCCTGGAAAAAATTCTGCAGGAAGCCCATCCATTTCTGCGTGTTTTCCTTTTTCGCCCCGGCCGCCTGAAACACGGCCTGGAATGTTTCCCCCCAGTTTTTCGATCGTGCCAGAAGCCCCTCCAGGTTCAGGGACGAGGAAAAACGCAGTGGAAGCGGCATCTCCACACATTTCTGCAGGATTTCCACCACGTCCTCGAACTTCCCCTTGCATTCTTCCAGCAGAATCCGGAAAGCCTCCGCCAGGCGCGGGTCCCGCTCCCAGTCCCCACGGACCCGTTCGCGCACCAGCCCCGGAAAGATCTCTTCCAGGGCGCATACTTCCTGCTCGTAGGGATATGACGTGTACAGGGCGAACCAGGAGAGCACCCGCTGCGCGAAGCCGTGCAGCGTGGTGATGACGGCGGAATCGAAAAAAGAAACCGCCATTTTCATCCTCTGCCACTCTTCGGAAGGCAGCTCCCGTCCCGCTTCGTCCAGCAGGATCCGGCGCACCCGGTCGCGCAGCTCCATGGCGGCCTTTTCCGTGAATGTCACCAGGAGGATCCGGTCGATCGGAATGCCCCGGCGCACGAATTCCACCACGCAGCGTTCGATCGTGTAGGTCTTCCCGGTTCCGGCAGAGGCTTCCACCAGTGCACGCACGGGATGCCCGGCGGCGATTGCGACCCATGGTTCCATGTTTTCAACCCTCCCCGTCTTCCTCAGCGGCCTCCCCCTCACCCTCCCCATCCGCGAGGAAGGTGCGCGCCACCGGGAGAATGCTCATGTCAAAGCGCCGGGCCAGGATGAATCCGGAGTTCAGGTACAGTTCTTCGGCCGTCCGGAAGGCGGACTGCGCATCCACCAGTTCCTCCAGATCCCGCACGGGATCCCGGGGCAGAAGGGGCGCATTGTTCTTCTCGTCCACAAGCCGGGCCCGGACGGAATCCTCGTACCAGGAATCGAAGGGGACGTTTTTCTGCTCCAGCAGGTATTCCGCCGCCATGTCCGCCGTCACGACGGCCAGCATGCCGGGATCCCGGGCCTTCTTCGCCAACTCTCCCAGTTCCTGCCGCGCGGCATCCGGCGAGAACGCCGGAAAGGTCCATTCGTGCATGTTTTTCTTCTTCTTCCGTGGAAACAGCACGAACACCCGCACGGGGTCGCGAACGGGCAGGTGCCCCAGGGCGCAATGCACCAGCACCGCAACCTGGGCTTCCAGCACGTGGCGCACCTCGGGACCCGCCCCCCAGACGGCCATCAGCACCGCGCCGGCTTCGTGCGAGAACGCGGGCAGGATTCCGTTGACACGCCGGAAGGTCCCCTCCAGACGCAAGGCCGCCAGCGTATGGGGGAAGCGGGCGGGATCCATGCCCAGCGGAGGCATCTGCCAATCCGTCGCGCCGGAAAAGCGGTCCAGCATGGAAAACAGCGCCCCGGCCTCCTGGAGAAGGTATTCCAGGGAAACAGATTCCATCAGGCCGGCCGGCGCTCTTCCGCATGCGACGGCCATCTGGAAGCGCTGCTTGAGCCGGTCCAGTGCACCAAGACGGGGATCGCGCACGGAATCGATCCAGGCATCCCACATCCACTGGCGGCTTTCCCAGAAATCCAGGGACTCCGGCTCCCATTCGGCGGGCGCGTCGCCTTCGGACGAAGCCGGGGCGAACCAGTTCGCCGCCACCGTCTGGAGCGGAAAGTTCCACAGCGCGGCCAGCCGGCGCCACGACACCGGCCGCTCCCATGCGGTCGGATCCATGGGAACCAGGGATGCGGGCGTCTTCCAGAAAGCCGCCATCCAGGAAGGAAACGCATCCCGTTCCCGCCGGGTGCGCGGCGGCTGTGCGCCACAGGCCGCGATCCGGGCGGCGCATTCCCTTTCGAGCAGCGAGGGAAGTTCCGGTGCCGGAGGGGACGGCAAATCCGTTTCGGAAACCCGCAAGGCGGCCATCAGGTCGCGGATCGCCACGTTGGGCGCCACCGGGTCCGCCGTCACGGGATCCCGGTCGCACCAGGAAAACGTCACGGACTTGGATGTATTGCACAGAATGGCCAGGCAGGCGCCCAGTTCCAGTTCGCGCATGGACGCTTCCCGCCCGGGCAGATTCCCGTCACCACGCACATCCAGGGATTCCAGCACCCGCTCTCCGGCGATGACGCCGTCTTCCAGCCCCACGAGGTAGACATGCGCAAAGGGAAGGAAAAGCGCATCGGACAGGGGGCCCACGAACACGCCACGCCCGTCGGCCGGGGAGTGGGCCACCTGCAGCCGCAGGATCAGGGGCGAAAGCACGCCATGCACGTCCGCATAGTCCAGACGCGCATCCGGCCGGGCCCACACGTCGAGTTCGCCCTGGCGGCGCAGGATTTCCAGCACGCGGGCGAGCACCTTTTCATCCTTCTGGGTGATGGGATGCAGAAACGCGAGAATCTGCGTTTCCAGAAAAGCCGTCCATTCGGCCATGGTTCGCGCGGTGCCGCAGGCTTCGCAGAAGGCGCGCAGCCCGTGCACGAGCGTCACGAACCGGGCCAGCACGGGCCATTGCCCCTGCTGGAAATCCAGGGCCGCGACACCGAAACTCCCGGATTTTCCGGCCGGCAGCCCGAGATCCAGGAAACCGCCGGGGGCCATGGCGACCCCCAGTGCCAGGCGGCGCAGCGCGAAATCCCAGGAATGGCGCCACGCCCCCGAGGCGAGGGGACCGGCGTCATCCGCACGCCAGAAGCGCACCGCGCCGGAGGCATTCACCCACTCCCGCACGCGGATTCCTTCCTCGGGCGTCCAGTCTTCCACCAGCGGATGGAGCACGACCTCCAGCACCGAGGCGGCCCGGCCCTGGGACAGGGGGAGTTGCAGGAATGCCTGCAGCGCCTGCAGCATGCGGTTCTCGGAATCGGAGCGCCGATGGGCCCGATGCAGGGGCAGCACGGGCTCCTGGGAAAAGACGTGCTCCAGTTCCTCCTCCACCCCCGGCGAAGTCCCGTCGGCCGGTGGGACCACCACGGCGAAATCCGCCAGGGTGAGTTGCGGATCTGCCCGAAGGCGCCGCTCGATGTCCGCACGCACGGCGGCACACTCCAGCCGGCGGGAAGGAAACCGCCAGATTTGCAGGCTTTCATCCAGCCCGGACGCCCCGGACGGCGCATTGTCGAGGATGCTGGCCTGCAGGCGGCCCAAGGCGCCATCCCCCGGCCCGACGAAACGCGCATCCGCATCGTAGCCCGCCAGTTCGTGCGCCAGAGCCACGGTGCGCGCCGAAACCGCTCCCCAGGCATCCAGGAGCGGGTGGTTCTCCCCGCTTTCCAGAAGAAAATCCCGGCGGCGGGCCAATTCGAAGAACTCCCGGGAAGGCGAGGCCAGATAACAGGTCACCTCCGCCCCGCCGGCCATCCAGGCAACGAACGACGACTCCCGCGGCGTCCATTCGAGCGGCACGACCACGTGCAGTTCGGACGCGATGCGGGCAGGTTGCAGATTCTTTCGAATCCACTCGTCCGCGAAAGGCATCCGCCCGTCGTCGGCATCGGGCAAGGCGATGAGGCGCAGAAACAGTTCCCGCTGCCAGGATTCCGGCGCTCCCCCGGGGATGCGGGACCCCGAACGCCAGGCTTCCACCAGTCCGGGCCGGTGCGCGTGGTAGGCCGCGAACAGTTCCCCCAGCCGCCGGGCCACCTGCCAGGCCACATCCCGGCATATTTCGCTTCCGCCCTGGAGCAGGTACGCGCGCAGAGGAGAAAAAACCGGCTCCTGCAGGCAGGTGCCGAACGCCAACTCCAGGAAAATCGCGGCCGCCAGGGTGTCGGGTACCGCACGCGTCCGGCCGGGAGCCTGCGCCGAAAACACATCTCCCGCAAATTCGTCGAACGTCTGGATGGATACCTGGAAGAATGCGCCATGCCGGCGCACCAGGCTTTCCTTCACACGGAAGAACCAGTGCCGGCCGGGCACGATGACGTGACGCTCCCGAAACAGGCGCGCCGGCCCCAGGTTCTCGGCCAGCGCCTCCAGCAATTCCGAAGTTCGATTGGACTCCACGATCCGCAGCGGCATGGGACCTCCGTGCAGGCCGATAGCGTAACGGAAAAGCTGAAATGCGCCTACACCAAAATGCAGGATGTTCGCTTTTTGGTGTTCTGACTTCATTTTTCTCTTGATTTTTTTCGTGATTGTGATTTTTCCCGGGCACGCTTTCGCAATACATCCGACAATACGGGATGGAAACGGCGTTCGAGGTCTGGCAATGGAATCATCGATGGGTCGCTATCAACTGCTGGAGCGCATCGGCGGCGGCGGAATGGCCGACGTGTACCGGGCACTGGCGCTGGGACCGGCCGGCTTCCGGAAAATCGTGGCCATCAAGATCATCCGCCCCGCCATGTGCGCGGATCCGGAATTCGTGAGGATGTTCCAGCGGGAGGCCTCCATCGCAGCGCGCATCGGCCATCCCAACGCGGTGCAGGTGTTCGAGTTCAACCGGGACAGGAACCAGCACTACCTGGTCATGGAATTCGTGGAAGGCCTGGATCTGAAGACCCTGCTGGAGCGCTGCGGCGGCCCCCTGCCCCCGGCACTGGCCTTCTTCATCGCCTCCAAGGTGCTCGCCGCCCTGCACCACGCTCATACCCTGTGCGACGAATCCGGCCGATGCCTGCGGATCATCCACCGGGACGTCACGCCCCACAACATCCTGCTCTCCATCAACGGCGACGTGAAACTGGCCGATTTCGGCATCGCCCGGACACAGGACGGCATCGGGCTGACGAACGCCAACATGGTGCGCGGGAAACTGCCCTATCTCTCGCCCGAGCAGGCGCGCGGCGAGCCGCTGGACCCGCGCACGGACCTCTACAGCCTGGGGCTGGTGCTCTTCGAGATGCTCACGGGGGTGCGCCGCTTCTGCCAGCGGGGCGCAGGCGGCATGGCCGAGGTTCTGGAAGGGCGCTACCTGCCGCCTTCGCATCTGGAGCCCGGCCTCGACGGACTGGCGGACCGCCTGACCGGCCGGCTGTGCGCGCCGGGCCGGGAAAACCGCTTTCCATCGGCGCAGGCGGCGCGCCGGGCCATCGAGGCGCACTTTTCCTGGGATGCCTCGGCCGTCCTGGGGCAGTGGGTGTCCGCCCACATGCGCACGCCGGCCGCATCCGAAGCCTGCACGCAACTCCTGGCGCGCGACGAGGATTCGGCATCGTTCACCTTCGGCGAGGGCGACCGTCCCACGGCGAAACTCGACATGCTCGAAACCTGCCCCATGCCGGCGGCGGACGAGGTGGAAACCCGCGTGGAAACCGGCCCCGAAAAATCCTCGTGCGACCAGGCCCCGGCACCGCCGGCCGCCCCTCTGCGGCCGCACGCCGGAATCCGCAGGATCCACATTTCTCCACTCTTTCTATGGGCATTGCTGTTCCCGGGGCTCGGCCTGGCGGGGCTGTCCGCAGGGTATGCCGCGGTTTTTCTCGTTCCGGGAGTTTCCGCCGGCATTCGGCCGTCGTTTCAACGTTTTTCCATTCTCCACGCGAAAACCACGATCTTCCTGCCGAAAAATGATCCGGTGGAGGCGCGGCCGGAAAAGCAGGAATCCTCGCGATTCGTGAAGGAGGAATCCCCCGGTGCTCCTTCGCGGGAACGTGCCGCGGCAGCACCGCTGGCCCGGCCGAAAATGGCGCCTCCTCCATCCCGGCGCACCCGCGTGGTCGCGCCTTCGGCGGCCGTTTCGGACTCCATGGAGCCGGATTCGCCGCTGGCCCCATCCCCGAAGCCCCATCCGGCCGCGCCGGCCGCCTCCCCGAAGCCCCATCCGACCGCGCCGGCCGCCTCCATCGATGAGCTCAAGAGCGATCCCGACTGGGAATGATTTACCGGCGCCATTCTTCCTGTTTTTTCACTCTGTGTTTTTTTTTCACACACTTCGGCCGGCCCGCCTCTTCGTGTGGCTCTGGAGTTTCTTCTGGAATTCGAACACTCCCCGCATCCTGCCCCACGCTTCGAAAATACCCGACTGCTCCGCAAACCGGGCATGCATGTCTTCACGTCCGGGATGCCCTGACTTGGCACAAGAATTGCTAAAAGCATGCAGGCCATTTTGTATATGGCCATCTGCCCGACCCATTGAAACATGGAGGCTTCGCCATGGTGACATCCCGGAATTTTCATGAAGCGCCCCAGGCGGGAGAATCCATTCTGCCCTCCATTCTTCCCCTCCTGACCGATGTTTCGGTTTCCCTGGCGCATGCCCTGGCCGCATTGGACGAAACCCCGGAAGGCTTCCGGATCCTCGTGGATTCCCATGGGCGGCTGGAAGGCATCCTGGATGCGCGCCGGCTGCATGCGGCCCTCCTGGAGCTTCACGATCTGAACGCCCCCCTGGCCCGAGCGAATATTCCCTTCCCTTCCTTCCTCCGGACGGACAGTCCGGTACAGGACGCCGTTCGCACGCTCATGGAAAGCGATGACACCGCGGTGCCCGTATGCGATCCCGACGGCCGGGTGATCAATGCCGTGCCCCGGGAAGCCTTCCAGCAATGGCTCGAGGAGGACCTCCCGTGGGATCCCAGGATGGATTTCATGGCGCTTCGCAGGGAGGCGCGTCCGCAGGACGCGGTGTTCCGCCCGTGGGGCTTCTACCGGGTGCTCGCGCGCAACGAATTCTCCCAGACCAAGATTCTGGCGCTGGATCCGGGCCAGGAAATCAGCCTCCAGAAACACTTCCTGCGGGAGGAGTACTGGACGGTGGTGCGCGGAGAGGGCGTCTTCCGGCTCGGAGGAGAGGTCTTTCCCGTGTCCCGCGGCTTCACCGCCCGCATCCCGCGCGAAGCCCTGCACTGGATTCGCAACACCAGCACCGGGGACCGGCTGGTCATCATGGAAGTCCAGACGGGCGATGCCTTCCGCGAGGACGACATCGTGCGGATCGCGGACCGCTATCAGCGCGATTGAACGGATAACCGCCGATGCCGGCGGAAAGGATGGAGGGGTCACCATGAAGGCACTGATCCTGGCAGCAGGCCGCGGACGGCGGCTGGATCGTCAAAACAAGCCCAAACCCCTGGTGGAAGTCGGCAACGTGCCCATCGTCATCCGGCTCATGGAGGGGCTATCCGCCCGGGGCGTGGACGAGTTCTTCCTCGTCGTGGGGTACGAGAAGGAACGCATCGTGCGCGAGGTCGCCTCCCGCATGGCCGGCCGGCTCTCCCTGCATTTCATCGAAAACCCGGATTTCGACGGGGGGCTGGCCGCCAGCGTGCTGTGCGCACGCCCCCACCTTCACGGACCGATCGTCCTGAGCATGGGCGATCACGTGTTCGACCCGGAGCACCTGGACCGCATCACGGCCGTGCAGCCTGCGCCGGGCACGGTCACGGTGCTGGTGGACGCGGCCACGCCGCCCGTGAAGGCCGGGAACGACTGCGTCAGGGTCCGCTGCGAGAACGGCCTCGTGCAGGACATCGGCCTGCACGTCGAAAACCCCACGGGCGTAGACATGGGCCTGTTTTTTGCCGATGCGGAAACGCTCTTCGATGCGCTGGCCCGGGCGACGGAACGGAATCCGGCAGCATCGCTGGCCGACGGCCTGCGGGAACTCGCCCGGGAAAACCGCCTGCGGGCCGAAACCGCCGATGCCGCGGGCTGGGACGACATCGACACACCGGAGGACCTCATCCGGGCGGAAATGCGCCTGCGCGCCCAGGCCCGCGCCAGCGTGCTCTCCCACGTAGTCCTGGCCTCCTCCCGCGTGCCCGACGCCGTGCACGACTTCGTGGTGGGCGAGCCCGTCACCACCAAGATGGTGATGATGCGCGGCTTCTTCCGCAGGCCCGAGGACTTCGAGTTCATCCCGCGCGAGAGCGCCTCATCGCCCATCTTCGTCTTCTCGGACGAGACGGTGACCCCGCTGTATGCGGCCCCTCTGCACGAGAAGATGCGGCGCCTGGGCTACAACGCGCATCTGATCACCATGCCCGATGGCGAGGGCAGCAAGAGCCTGGCCTCGTTCACGGAACTGACCGAGCGCGTGCTGCGCCTTGGCGTGGACGAGCGCTCCGTGTTCGTGAGCGTGGGCGGGGGCGTGGTGTGCAACGTCTGCGGCTTCATCGCCTCGTGCATCTACCGGGGGCTTTCCCTCATCCATCTGCCCACGTCGCTGATGGCGCAGTGCGATGCGGCCATCAGCCACAAACAGGCCATCAACGGCGCGCACGGCAAGAACATGATCGGCTCCTACTACAGTCCGCGCATGGTGCTCGTGGACGTGGAAACCCTCTCCACGCTCCCGGAGCGCCTGGTTCCCGACGGGATGGCCGAGGTCATCAAGCACGCGCTCTGCCAGGACCCCGCCTACGTGGATTTCCTGATGTCCTACCAAGGGGATTTCGTTCGTGACATCGATTTCCTGGAACAGGTGGTGGCCCGCAACATCCGGCTCAAGTGCGAACTCTCCCGCGTCGACCCGAAGGAGCACACGGTGGGAATGGTGCTGCAGTATGGGCATACCCTGGGGCACCCGGTGGAGCACATGTCGGGATACGAACTCTATCACGGCGAGAGCGTGGCGCTGGGCATGCTCGTGGCCGCG
This sequence comes from uncultured Kofleriaceae bacterium, assembly GCA_964516435.1. Taxonomy (GTDB): domain Bacteria; phylum Myxococcota_A; class Polyangia; order HGW-17; family HGW-17; genus HGW-17. The sequence continues at coordinate 30,204 of CAZEZP010000041.1, forward strand.
CGCGTTTCGCGCATCCTCAACGTCTGCGGGGATTCCCTCGTGAAGACCCACGTGGACCTCGTCACGAAATACCGGCTGCCCACGGCCATTCCGCGCGGCATCTTTGCGGACGGGCTGATGGATGCCCTGCGCTACAACAAGCGATACCTCACGGAGGGAACCCAGATGTCCCTGTTGCAGGACATCGGAAAACCATGGACAGTCAACGGCAAATATGTCATCCCGGTGGCCAACGACGTCATCCGGGATGCCGTCGTCCAAACCCTGGAGGCATGAAGATGGAGAGAAGAACGGCCGTGATCACGGGAGCCGCCAGCGGCATCGGGCGCGCCATCGCTTTGCGCCTGGCCGCCGACGGCTGGCTCGTCCGCGCGGTGGTGCGGGACGTGGAGAAAGCGAAAGCCGCGCTCTCGCCCTGTCCGCCCGACGCGCTGGATTTCATTCGGCTGGACGTGGCCGATCTGGATGCCTACGAATCCGCATTTGCGCGTCTGGACGTGGTCCATGCCGTCATCGCCAATGCGGGCATCTGCAGGCAGGCCGCCTTGTCCGACGATTTCGCCGACGCGGTATGGCGCGAAACCATGCGCGTCAACGTGGATGCCGTGTGGCAGTTGTTCCGTACGCTACACGCGCGCATTCCATCCGGCGGGCGCGCCATCGTCATCTCCTCGGGCCTGGGCAAGCTCGGGCGGCCGGCCTACGGCGCCTACGCGGCCTCGAAGCACGCGGTGCTGGGCCTCGCCAAGTGCTTCGCGAAGGAACTGGCTCCCCGCGGCATCACCGTCAACGCCATCTGCCCCGGCTGGGTGGATACGCCCATGGCCCGCGGGGACCTGGTGAAAAACGCGAGGACGTTCGGCACCACGCCGGAAATCGAGTACCAGAAGGCCTGCGCTGGCATTCCCGTGGGCCGCTTCGTGCAGCCGGAGGAAGTGGCCGCGCTGTGTGCCTTCCTGCTTTCGCCGGAGGCCGCCGCCATCACGGGAGAAGCCTACAACATCTCCGGCGGGGAGTTCTTCGCATGAACGCCGAAAACCTGGCCGCCGCCATCCGGAACCTGCAGGTGCTGTGCGTGGGGCAGGTCACCCACGACCGCTATGGCGACGAGTTCGTGGCGGGAGGATGCGCGTTTTTCGGCGCCCGCTGCGCGCATGCCCTGGGCGCCCGCGTGCGGCTGCTGACCAGTTTCGGCGAGGATTTCACGCGGCAAGCCGACCTGGCCGGTCTCGATGTCCACGCCGTACAGCGCGGGCGCACCACCGTGTTCACCAACACCTACCCCCCGGGCGGGCATCGCGTGCAAAGAATCGAATCCGTATCCGCCCCGCTGGTTTTGCAGGACCTGCCTCATGGCTGGCAGGAGGCCGACGTGCTGCTGCTGGCGCCCGTATTCGGGGAAATCGATCCCGCGCACGACTGGTTTTCCCGCATCCGCGCCCGGGTGCGCGCCGCCTGCCTGCAGGGCTTCATGAAGACGGCCGGCCCGGCGGGCGCCGTCGTCGCGGGAGAGCCGCTTTCCAGGCGGCCGTTCTCTCTGGCCGGCGCCGATGCCTTCTTCCTTTCGGAGGAAGATATCGCGTGCTTCGGGGACCCCGGCCTTCTGGACTTTCTGCGGGCACGCGCCGCCTGCGTCTTCGTCACCGGGGGCGAAAAAGGCTGCGATGTCCTCACCCGCGATGGCGCATTCCATGTCGGTATATATCCCACCAGTGCCATGGATCCCACCGGTGCCGGAGACACGTTCGCGGGTGCCTGCTCCCTGGCGCTGGCCGCCGGCGCCGATCCCCTGACGGCCGCCCGGCTGGGCGCCGCCGCCGCGTCCGTCGTGGTGGAATTCCAGGGCTCCCGCGAAATGCCCCGCGTCGCCGAAGCCTGGAAACGTTTTTCCACCTTCCCGGGTTGATGCCATCCGGCCGTGAAAACCGGCCCGCCGCGTCCGTCTGCATTCTTATGACCACCCCACAAAGTGTCAGCTTGAAATTCATGGCGGGAACTGTAGACTTCGCCGCACGAAGGCGCCTCCTTTCGTGCTTCGTGAGAACGCGGTGGTGACATGGAATCCGGATTCTCGATCTTTGTTTTCGCTCTCGTACTGACGGCATTCTCGTTCCTGCTGGTGCGTTTCGTACAAATCCAGAAGCGCAAACGGCAGGAACTGCAGTCCGCGGAACCCGAGGAACGGGAAGTTTCCCCGGAGCCCGAATCCGGGGAGGAAAAAGAACAGGTAGTTTCACCGGAACCCGAATCCCGCGAGAAAGCGGAAAAGCCTGAATCCAAATCCGCAGAAGCCATAAAGGATGCCCCCGCGCCGGCGCCCGCGGACGAACCCTCCCCCATTCCGGAGGTCCGCCCCATCCTCACCCCGGATGCTCCCGTGGCGGCGCCGATGGACGAGAACGCCGAAACCATTCCCATGGAGCGGAAAGCCGAGGCAAAAGAAAAAGAACAGGAGCCCGCCGAAGAAGTTGCCACGGCCGCTCCCGAACCGGCACAAAAAGCGGCCGAACCAAAGCGGGAAGATGCCGCCCGGCCCGCCCCCGAGCCCGCGCAGGAAGCAGCCAAGCCGGAACCCGTCGAGGCGGAGCGTGAAAAGAGCCTGCGGGAAGGGCTGGAAAAAACCCGCGGCGGTTTCATTTCCCGGCTGGGAAAACTGTTCTCCCTGAAGAAGGAAATCGACGAATCCATCCTGGACGAGCTCGAGGAGGTCCTCTTCACGGCGGACATCGGGCCCGCCACGGCATCCCGCCTGTTCGAGGCCATCAAGGACCGGCTCTCCCGGAAACAACTGGCCAATGCCGATGCCGTCTGGAAGGCTCTGCGGGAAATTTCCATGGAAATCCTGGATCTGCCCGCCCCACCGCTGGACTTTTCACGCGGCAAGCCCTTCGTCATCCTGGTCGCCGGCGTCAACGGCGTAGGGAAGACCACCACCATCGGCAAACTCGCGAGCCAGTACAAAGCCCAGGGGCACAAAGTCCTCCTGGCCGCGGCCGACACATTCCGCGCCGCGGCCATCGATCAACTGGCGGTCTGGGCCGAACGCGCCGGCTGCGAAATCGTGCGCAAGCCCGAGGGCGCGGACCCGTCGTCGGTAGTCTTCGACGCCGTCCGCAAGGCCAGAGATGAGGGCTACGACATCGTCATCGCCGACACCGCCGGCCGACTGCACACCCAGGTGGGACTCATGGAGGAACTGGGCAAGGTGCGCCGCACGGCCGCCAAGGCCTGCGAGGGCGCGCCGCACGAATCCTTCCTGGTCCTGGATGCGACCACGGGACAAAATGCCTTGGCGCAGGCCGAGATGTTCATGAAGACCATCGACTTCACGGGCATCGTCATCACCAAACTGGACGGCACTGCCAAGGGCGGCATCATCCTGGGCATCTGCGACCGGATGAAGGTGCCCGTGCGCTACATCGGAATCGGCGAGAAAATCCACGACCTGCGCCCGTTCGATGCGCGAAAGTTCGTGGAAGCGCTCTTCTCGTCGGAACCCTGAGGAGGCTTTATTCATGGCCCAGGAAAAGACGGCGACCCAGTTCAGTTACATGTGGCCCGGACTGCTTTTCCTGGTGGGCATTCCCTTCCTGCTGCTCCACGGGCTGGAACCCTACCGGGACTGGCTGCTGCGCCGGGAATGGGTCCCCGTGAAAGCTTCCATCGAGCGCGCCCACGTGGTTTCCCGCGACGCGCCCGACTCCCTCGTACTCAAGGACACGGGAACGCAGTACAAGGTGCGGCTGGTTCTGCGCTATTCGCCCCGTTCCCTGCTGGGCCCCGGCGCCATGGATCCCCAGTATCCCCCGTGGCTTCTGCTGCCCAAGACCATGTTCCACTGGACGCTCACGCCAGAAGTCTTCGACAGCGTCATGGACGCCCATGCGGCCATGCGCAACTACGTGGCGATCCGGGATTTCGAACTGTACATCAATCCGGGACAGCCGGAAGAAGCCACCCTGTTCCGCTGGACCGACTGGCTGTGGATCCGCATCGGGTTCGCCATCATCGCTCTTTCCCTGTTGTCGTTCGGATTGCTGTGGGTGCTCAACAGCCGCGCCGTGAAGCGGGTCGCCGCCGATCAGGAGGAAGCCGAACGTTTCCGGGCGAGGCACGGCCGCCGGCGGGCAGCGAATGCCGGCGCGGCTTCGCAGGGTTCCAGCAGCCCCGATCCGGAACCGCCGCCCGGGCCGGAGGACACCTGGCATGAATGACGCCGGTTCCCGGTTCCGAACCGAACCCGAGCCGCTTCTGGCATTTCGAGCACCCCGGAAAGTGAGCCCTTCTGGACTGCTCAATCCGCCGGGACGCTGGCGCACCCTGCTGACCTTCGGCTTGGTGATGCTGGTGCTCGCTGGCAGCGCTTTCGCGACGGCCTTCCTGGTATACCAGCAGAACGCCGCGCTACGGGTGCGCGAGCAACTGCAGCACCTGCTGCAGAAGGCCGAACTGGACGAGCCCGACAGTTACCGGCACCTCATCGCCATCCTGAAGACCCATGCCGACCTGCTGGGACGGGAGGAGACCGGAGAACGCATCGCCCGCTACGTCCTGCATCTGGCCCTCTCCCATGGCGATGCCTCGGCCCTGGCCCATGCATCGGAAGCCCGTTCCCTGGCCGAGACCCAGTCGCGCCAGAAGGGTCAATACTATAAAAAAGTATTCGACATCGCCCGGCTGCTGGTCGAAAAAAAATACGACCTGGCCCAACTGGAAGCTGAAAAAGCCCTGATCGGCTTTCCCCGCTCCGACATGCTGCTTTATGAACTCGCCCTGGCCCGGCTCCATCTGGGCGCATGGGACGCTGCCGATGCCACGCTGGAAATGGCGGCACTGCTGGGCAAACCCTCCCGTATCCCCATCCTGGTGGAACGGGCCACGCTCCAGCGGCGCCGAGGGAATTCCGAACAGGCCCTCCAGTTGCTCGACGAAATCCTGCGCCTGTCTCCCCAGCACCCCATCGCGCTCCTGGAAAAGCAGTTGTGTCTGGCTGCAGCCGGCAAGGACTGCGCCCCACCGGCGTCAGAAGACGGCCTGCCTTCCGTCGTCGCGCGCAACTCCTTGCTGCACGCCCTCTGCGCCAGGCGGCGGGGAGACTTCGCGGCCATGCAGGAGGCCTGTTCCCGCATCCCGGACACGGAACCCGAGTCCGTCTGGTGCCGGGCGAACGCATACTTTCTCGGCCCGATGGATGCTCGGGAATTCACCCGGCTCATTCCGGAACTGGAAATTTTTCCATTTCCGGATGTACCTTGCCTCATCGCCGACTTTCATCTCGCCGGATTCCGCACGAAAGTGGCACGGCCCTACATGGAGGCTTGCCGGAAAAACCTGCCCGCGGAGACGAACGCCCATGACGTGCGGCGCCTGGCGGCCGCGATTCCGGACCGCGATGAAACCGTCCTGGCCGAAATCTGCCAGAATGCCCGGACGCCGGACGTGCTGTGGAAATGCCTGGATGCCGCCTCCCAGTTGAACCGATGGGACCTGGTCCGCCCATTGGCCGCATCCCCGTCCCTTCCGGCAGCAGACCGCGAGTGGCTCGATGCCCTGTTCTTCACGGATGCCTTCGGACTGGCCACCACCCTGCAGCCCCCCCGGGACTGCACGAACCGGGGAATCCTGCTGCGCCGCCTGTGGGCCGCAGCCGCGCTGCTGGCCGGAAGGGAAACCGATGCCGTTTCCTGGACGCAACTGTCCGAAGACGCCTGCCCGAATTCCCTCCAGCATCATCTGCTCCACCTGGAAACCCTGCTGGCGGCCGGTCATGACGCCGCCGCCATGGAACGCCTCGACGCGCTCGGAGAAATCGAACACCCGGAAGGCATGTACCGGGCGGGGCGGGCCGCGCTGAAACTGGGCAGGCCCCGGGCGGCGGGATACTGGGCTGGTGCCCTGAAGCGGCGCTTTCCGGATGATTTCCGCGGTTTTTTGCTTTCGGCTCAAATCGACCTGGCTATGGACCAGTGGAAAACTTTTCAGGAAAACTTCGAATCCGCCCGGCGCCTGGCGTCGACCCATCCAGACGTCGCCGAACTGGCGGCGGTATGGGAAATCCATCAGGGCCGCATCGCCGCGGTCGAGTCCATTCTGCAGGGGTTGAGCGCCCCCGATGCCCCGGAAGCCTGGCTGCGCATGGCCCGCCGGATCCAGGCCGAAAACCCGCCAATCGCCGCGAAATGGCGGCTTACGGCCATCCGGATGTGGAAGGAAAGGCAAAGCCCGGCAGCGGCTTCCCGCGTGTGGGTAGAGCATATCCGCTATCTGGACCCCGTCCTGGAACGGGAGGAAATCCGGCGTGCGGCCGAAACCCTTCGCCAGATGCCGCAACTGCATCCCGCGGCCTGCATGTTCCTCGCCCGCCACCTCCATGCCGAAAACCGGGAGAATCCGGAAGTTCTGGCGTATATGGAAAAAGCGGTGGCCCTGGCGCCGGACAATCCGGAGTACCGCCTCCTGTACGGAAAACAACTGGCCGCCCGGAATCCTGCCGCCGCTGCCGAGCAGTTCCGCCGCGTTCTTTCCATGCGGCCATCTGCCTGCAGCGAGGAAGCCAGAGCCCTGCTGCTGTCGATTTCGCCGGAGAAGCCATGAAAAATCCTGCCGCCTCCCCCGTTCGCGAATGGATGTTCCGAATTTTTTCCAGCACCCCGCGGGTGGCCTCCATGCTGGCCGTTGGGGGGACGGCCCTCTTTTTCTATGCACGCGCCGCCTTCCGGTTCATCCGGGAGGAAAGTTCTTCTCCCCGCACCGACTTTTCCTTGCGCCTCTATTTTTACCTGGGCCTCCTCCTGACATCCTTTCTGGCGGCGATCCTGCTGGATTCCCTGCTCAATCGCAGAGCCTGGCTGTTGCATATCACGAAAAAACACGAACCGGCACCTGGCGACACGCCGGATTTCACCACCTACACCCGGCACCCCATCCAATTTTATTTTTATTTCTTGCTTGTTTTCATTGGCGCTTGGCTATTTTACGACAAAATCAATAATAATTTCCACTCCTATTATGGTTCCATTGGAAAATACATGACTTTGCTGCGCAGCCCGAACGAAGAGGATCGGCTGGCCGCCATCGAACGGCTGGCCACGACCCATCATCCGCGCATGGTCGGTCTGATGGTGCGCCGCCTCGAAACCGGCACCGACCGGGAGCGGATCATCGCCACCTGGGCCGCGGGCAACGCGGAGCTCCGGGATCCCGCCATCGTGCAGGCGATCACCCGGAATCTCGAATCTCCGCAGGAAGCCCTGCGCCATGCCTCGTTTCTGGCGCTCGCCCGGATCGTGGAACGCCCGACGGTGGAATTCGTGCGGCGCCTGGAGGACGAGTTGCGGCGATTTCTCGCTCAGTCACAGCCGCCGGCGCCGCATCTGCTGTTTGCGGCCGCCTTCCTGCGCACGCCCGAATTCCTGCCGGTATTCCTGGATGCGTTCGCGCTCGAGGACCCGGCCACATCGGTCATCGCCACCTACGCCATCGTCTGGATGACGGGAACCACGGCCGAGCAGAACCGGCGCATCCTGGAACGGCTGGACCGCAGCCTCGCCGGCAGCGACCGCCTGCGCTGCATGAACACGGTCGCCCTCCTGTTCAAGGCCCCCGAGCTCTCCGTGGAAACGCTCATGGCCCTTCGCCGGGAATTCGAGGCGAAGAGTTCCGATTTCCGCTGCCGGCCGGAAGTGTTTTCCCTGCATCCCTTCGATCCGCGCCGGGACACCATCAACATCACCCGCATCAACATCCAGGGATTCCGCTACCTCGCCAACGACCCGGAACCCTACCGCGAACGCATCCTGCGTGTGCTGGCGCGGGTGCGGGACGACAACATGATCCCCTGGCTCGAGCGAATGTCCAAGAACGAACAACTCCCGGAATACATCCGGGACCTGTGCCGGCAGACCGCCCAGGCGCGGCCCGCGCATGCGCCCTCCACGGGATGGTGACCCCGGCTTGCAAGATCGCAAAAAGCGGTTATGGTTTCCTGCGGGCGCCTGTCGCTTTTTTCCTTTTTGGGTTCGGGTGCCTCCCGAATGTGAACGCTTTTGTGACCTGGCGTTTACAGTCGCCCTGCGGACGCTGTCCCGCGGCAGGTGAAAGCGTGAAAAAGAAATTGTCGTACAAAGACTTTTCCGCTTTCCCTCCAGCCAAGCGGTCCGCGGCACGATTCTTGCGGTACAGGTCACGCCGATGGTGGCATGGAGGTGCATCATGAAAAAACTCTTTTTCGTCCTTTCCGCCCTGATGCTGATGTCGCTGTCCTCGATCGCTTCCGCACAGGTCATCATTCTGGAAGAAACGCCGGGCGACAACTGCAGGATGATGCTCTCCGGCCCGTGCGCGCCGGCGCCCGAACCGGCTCCCATGGTGATGCGCCCCCGCGTGGTGCGCCCCCGTTATGCGCCGCCCCCGGTGGTGAACGAACCCACCGTTCCGCCGCCCCCGGCCGGGCTTCCCCGGGCCGCGGCTGCCGAATGGATGCCCCAGTGGAGCGTGCATTTCATCTATCTGTCCACCGGAGACCAGGACGGTTCGCTGCTGGGCGGCGGGCTGAGCGCCGAATACATGTTCTCCCGCCATTTCGGGCTGGAAGGCAGCATCCTGGGAATGGGAAGCGGCCAGGAAGACATGTACGCCCCTTACCGCGACGGCATGCGCGCCGGCCTCTCCCTGCTGTGGTTCCCCAGCGGCATGAAGGCAGAGGGGATCTCCTTCTACATGCGCGGCGGCGTGGTGGCCGAAACCATTTCCACGTACGAGGACGCCTACGGCTATGAGCCCATCGCCAGCCGCGACACGAGTTACCGCGAAGTGGCGGCTGGCCTGCGCTACTACATTCCGCTGATTCGGAACTACTATGCCATGAGCCTGGGCATCGAAGCGTCCATCCTCTTCGATTCCCACAGCAGCGACTCGGAAGATGGCGAAGATCGCTCGACGGCCGCTGCCCGCCTGACTTTCGGCTTCCACTTCTAACCAAGTCTTGACCTCTCCCCCCGTTTTCTCCTAAGGTCCCTTGTCGCGGCGCATGGATTTTGCGGCGAGGGGTTCCGAATGTCCTTTCTCTTCATGATCGCTTTTCTCCTGGTGGTATTCGGCCTGTATGGGCTCGGGCACATCTATTTCTACAAGAGCCTGCTCCACGCTTTCCTGGTGCCGGACCGTCTCCGGGCCATTCTCATAGGGATTCTCCTGTTCCTGTGGATTTCTCCCTTCTTCATCGCACTGGTTTCCCGGTATTTTCCCGGCACGCTATCCACCGTGCTGGCCCACATCGGATACAACTGGATGGGACTGCTCTTCCTGTTTCTCGCGGCCCACTTCGGCCTGGCCGCGGTGAACTGGCTATTTTCCCGCTGGGACTGGGGCGTCCCTGGCACCTGGACCTGGATCCTGGCTGCGGCGCTGGCGCTTTCGGGGTTCTTCTGGGGACGCATGGAAGCCTCCCGGATCCGCGTGAACCGGGTCGAAGTGGCCATGCCCACCTTCGACCTGGGGCACAAGGTGCGCCTCGTGCAGGTCTCCGATCTGCATTTCGGCCCCCTCGCAGGCATCGATTTCTCGCGGAAAGTCATCGACGCCATCCGTGAGCAGAATCCCGACATCGTGGTGTGCACCGGCGACTTCCTGGATCGGGGCATCGCGGACGTGGAAACCCTCACCCGCATCTGGAGCGAACTTTCTCCCCCTCTCGGGAAATTCGCCGTGCTGGGCAACCACGAAGCCTACTCCGGCGTCGCCTGGAGCGAGGAGGTCCTCCGGAAAGCCGGATTCACGGTGCTGCGGGGCACGTTCGCGCAACCGCTGCCGCAACTGGTGATCGCCGGCGTGGACGACCCGGCCGTGGCCCAGACCGAACCCGGGTCGAAACCCGTATCCGAAATCGATCTCATGCGCTCCCTGCCGCGGCCCTCCTCGGTGGTGCTGCTCAAGCACCAGCCGAAAGCCGAAACCGTGGGACTCTTCGACCTGCAACTGTCGGGGCACACCCATGGCGGGCAGATTTTCCCGTTCGATCAACTGGTGCGCATCGGATACAAGTTCTTCCGGGGCACCTACCGGCTGGCCACCGGCCCGGTCATCCACGTCAGCGCCGGAACCGGCACCTGGGGGCCGCCCCTGCGGCTGTTCGTGCCCGCCGAAATCACGGTGGTGGACCTGGTGGCCCAGCGCCGCTGACAGCTCCACGCCACGGGCGCGTTCTGCGCCGGGAGAATCCCCTGGCGTGCAAAACGCGGCGGCCGGCAGCGGTTCGGTCTTCCGCGAGGGCCGCTCCTTGGAGCCCCAGAAAACCTGCCGGCGGCGTCCCCTCAGGGAGCCGGTGGCGCGTCGGGCTTCTTCTGCAGGCGTTTTTCGATCTCGGGAATCAATTTTTCCAGGGGGATGTCCTGGTCGTCGATCCGGTACGCGGGAGTGGCATCGATCTTGAGCAGCAGCGCGGTCTCGATTTCGGTGCGCAGGAGGGATTCCGTATCCGGAGCCGCCACGCAGGCGGCCAGCGCCTTCGCATCGATTCCCAGCCGGGCGGCCAGATTCTCCGGGGAGATGTCATGGTTGGCCTTCTGGAACAGCAAATCATTGGCGGCCCAGAAAGCGTTCTGCTTCCCGGCGCAGATGGCCATCCGGGACAGCATGCATGCTCTCGGATGGAAGGGGCGCGTCACGATGCGGTTGCACGCCTGGTCGAGCGGGAAGTGGTGATGCACCAGGCGCACACGGCGCGGATTCTGCGCCACCATCTTGCGCACTTTCATGTGCTCGCGCCGGCAGTGCGGGCACTGGTAGTCGCTGTATTCGTGAATGACCACGTCCGGGCGGGCCGCGCCGATCCATGGATGCCCACTTTCGTCCACGCCGGTGTCCAGCCGGGTGCGCTCCGCGATGATCCGCTCGATGTCTCCCAGCCCCGGCATGCGGGCGCCATCAATGAAAAACACGGGCGTCTCATTCAACTGCAGGCGATTGCCCAGTTCCACATCCCGGCGAATGTGTTCTTCCGTTTCCGGAGAACGCACGCAGGCCTCCAGCGCCGAAGCATCCAGAGCCAGCGCCGAAGCCAGCCGATAGGGAGAAAAGCGGGTATGGCGGTTGGCGTACAGCAAATCGTTGGCCTGCCAGAATTTCCCCTGTTTTCCTGCGCAGAACGCCAGCCGGGCGCGTTCGCAGGCGGAAAGATGGAAGGGTTCGGGCAGTGCCTTGTTGCAGGCCTGATCCAGCGGGTAGTTGAAATGCACCAGCCGCACCGTGTCTGCGTGCTTCACCACCAGATCCCGCACCTGGATGTGATACTTGGCGCAGGAAGGGCATTCGAAATCGCTGAACTCCTGGATGACCACCAGCGGTTTCTCGGAACCGATCCAGGGATGGCCATCCGACGTGAAGCCAGTGGGCAGAGACGGGACCTCGATGCGCGTCTCCATCTGCCAGTAGCGGGGAAACCACAGGTAGCCGGCCGCCAGAAGGCCCAGCCCGGTGGCCGAAAAGGCCCCCAGGTGCAGCGGATGCCTGAAGAACCACACCACCAGTTCGATGGTGCCGCGCACGGGATGGATGCGATCCCTTACCATCCCCCAGAGCGCCAGGCCGAACAGGGAGAAATTCAGGATGTAGGTTCCAAAGCAAAAAATACAGATGGAAGAAATCCGGGTAATGGAAATGTAGCCCAGCACGATGGATATACAGCAGGAAAGCCCTTCCCAGAGAAACAGGTACACCAGGGGAAGCCGGCGTTTTTCGGCTACGAGACCCGCCACGACGCCGATGGCCGTGAAGAGGTAGCCCAGAAGGCCCCACACGGACACGGGCAGGAACAGGAACACGGAATAGGGGTTTTCCGCCACCGTTTCGCAGTTGGCCTTGGAACTGATGGAGCACACCGAGGAATTGGCCTGGTAATCGAACTGGGTAAAGACCTTCACGTGCAGCACGGTGAGATAGGCGGCGAAAGCGAAGCCGAGCAGCACGAAAGGAATCATGTATATAAACAAGCGTTTTTCACGGTTCATGCAAAAAACCTCCATCCTGCGCCCATACATCCAACACGAAGCGAAGGGATTTTATTCGTTCGGCGGCTTCATTCAAGGAAAAAGATAGAACGGGCCCGTTGTATCAAACGCCGGCAGGGCATCACAGGCAGGCGCCGATGCCGGTGGGCAGGCCCACGTTGGTGTTGCAGGTGCCCGAACTGCAGGGATGGCTGGAATCGCACAGTTTGATGCAGACGTTGCCGGTGCCCGGGTCGGCACAGATGTTGCCCGCCCGGCAATCCAGCGTGGACGTGCAGGCGGTTCCCGTGGCGCCGGTCCCGTTGGTCAGGCACAGGCCATCGCCCGCGTCGCTCACGAGATAGCATCCCTGGCCCGAGGGACATCCGGTGGTCCCGCCCACCACGTCGCAATCGTCGTAGGGCGCGCACAGGAAGATGGTGTCGGAGCCCTCGATGCCATAGGCGCAGATGCCGCCGGGGGGGCAGTCGGGATGCGCGTCGGTGCAGAAGGGATAGCAGGAATCCGTGGTTCCGTCGTTGAAGCAGGCGGATCCCTTGGGACACTCGCCATTGGGCCCGCAGGCGCCATACAGCGTACCACCGGCGAAATCCGAGGATGGAAGGCAGGTGGGCTGCAACTGCGCGTTCAGCCCGCAGATGAATCCGTTCTGGCAGGTCTGGGGACTATCGAAGAAGATGTCGTCGATCGTGCAGGTCCCGCCCGACTGGCAGGCCGAATGCGAGGCGCAGTCGGTGTCGGTGCAATCCGCCCGGCCGTCGCCGTCGTCATCGACGCCATTCGTGCAGTTCTCCACGCCCGGCTGGCAGGCCACATTGGCGGCGCAGTCGGCATCCGCGCAGTCGGCATGATCGTCGCCGTCGTCATCGATGCCATTCGTGCAGTTCTCGGTGCTGGCCAGGCACGCCACATGGAGAACGCAGTCGGAATCGGCGCAGTCGACCCGGCCGTCCTTGTCGTCGTCGATGCCGTTGGTGCAGTCTTCGTCTTTCAGTTTGGAGTTTCCTCCCGCACACCCATAAAGCCAGGAAGAAAAAATTGCAATCAGCAAAAGAAGGAAGATAGTATTGATGCGTTGCGTCATTGCATAACACCTCCGGGCGCAGTATTTCGCAAATTCCGGCAAAGTCAAACCGAAATCTCACGAAAATCCAATCCCAGAAAACATTTCATGCATGGCGCACAAAAAAATCAGGTTTCAGGAGGCGTTCCCAGCAGGAGTCCCTCGAGCCGGCGGATTTCGTCACGCAGGCGGGCGGCCTCCTCGAACTGGAGCTTGCGGGCGGCCTCGCGCATCTTGCGGGTGAGCTTGAGGATGTGCGCCTCGGCCTCCTCCGGTGGCACGCGCGCAGGCGCCTTCTTCCGTCCGCCGGCATCGAGGCCGATCATCCGGTTGAGATCCACGACATCCTTGACGACGGAGGCCGGCGTGATGCCATGCTCGCGGTTATACGCCTCCTGGATGGCGCGCCGGCGCGTGGTCTCGTCCAGAACCGTCTGCATGGCCGGCGTGATGCGATCCGCATACAGGATCACGTGCCCCTCGCGATGGCGGGCCGCCCGGCCGCTGATCTGGAACAGGGAACTGGCCGAACGCAGAAAGCCTTCCGTATCGGCCTCCAGCACGGCCACGAGCGACACTTCGGGCAGATCCAGCCCCTCGCGCAGGAGATTGATGCCGACGAGTACGTCGAACTCGCCCAGGCGCAGATCCCGCAGGATTTCGGAACGCTCCAGCGTATCGATGTCGCTGTGCAGATAGCGGACGCGCACTCCCAGTTCGGCATAGTATTCCGTGAGCCGTTCGGCGGAACGCTTGGTGAGCGTGACCACCAGCACCTTTTCCCCGCGCTCGCGGCGCCGGCGGATTTCCACCAGCAGATCATCGAGTTGGCCCTCCACCGGACGCACCTCCATGGAAGGCTCGAGCAGCCCCGTGGGACGGACGATCTGTTCCACCACCACCCCCTGCGTCCTGTTCAGTTCCCATTCCCCGGGCGTGGCGCTCACGCAGACCACGCGATGCACGCGCTGCAGGAACTCCTCGAACGACAGGGGCCGGTTGTCCAGCGCGCACGGAAGACGGAACCCATACTCCACCAGGTTCCTCTTGCGGGAGAGATCACCATGCAGCATGCCGCGCACCTGCGGAATGGTCTGGTGCGACTCGTCGATGAACAGGAGAAAATCCTGGGGAAAATAATCCAGGAGCGTGGCCGGGGGCTCCCCGGGCGGCCGGCCGTCGAAATGCCGGCTGTAGTTCTCGATGCCCTTGCAGTATCCGGCGGTTTCCAGCGTTTCCAGGTCCGAGAGCGTGCGCTGCTCCAGCCGCTGCGCTTCCAGCAGTCTGCCGGCGGCACGCAACTCGTTCAGCCGGAAACGCAACTCTTCCCGGATGGCCTCCATGGCACGGCGCAGATCCTGCTCGGGAACGACATAGTGGCTGCTGGGAAAAATCAACGCCGATGCGACATCCCGATGCCCCTGGCGCACGAACGGGTCGAACTCGCGGATTCGCTCGATGGCGTCGCCGAACCAGGAGATGCGCAGCGCCGTGCGGTCGGAATCGGCCGGAAACACCTCCACCACGTCGCCCCGCACGCGGAAGGTGCCGCGGGTGAAATCGTAGTCGTTGCGCTGATACTGGATGTCCACGAGCCGGCGCAGCACTTCGTCCCGATCGACTTCCTGCCCCACGGCGAGTTGCACCGCGAGATCCCGGTAGAAGCGTGGCGAGCCGATGCCGAAGATGCAGGAAACCGACGCCACGATGATGACGTCCGGGCGCGAAAGCAGGGCATTGGTTGCGGCGTGGCGCAGACGGTCGATTTCCTCGTTGATGGCGCTGTCCTTCTCGATGTAGGTGTCACTAGCGGGAATGTAGGCTTCCGGCTGGTAATAATCGTAATACGAAACGAAATACTGCACCGCGTTGTGGGGGAACAACTGGCGGAACTCCGCGAACAACTGGGCCGCGAGCGTCTTGTTGTGCGCCAGGATCAGCGTGGGACGCCCCCAGGCCTCGATGACCTTGGCCATGGTGAACGTCTTGCCGGAGCCGGTGATGCCCAGGAGCACCTGGAACGGCTCCCCGGCCTGCAGCCCCTCCAGCAGGCCGGCGATGGCGGCCGGCTGATCCCCCCGCGGCTCCATGCCGGGCGCCATGCGAAAAACACCAGGACGCAGAGAAGGCATGGTCAGGGTGCACACACCTGGCGGCTGTGCCGCATGGACTTGAGGTATTCCAGTTGCTTGCGGGCGGCTTCGGCATCGGTGCCCTGTGGCCAGGCGGCCAGGTAGCCCTCCAGCGTGGGAATGGCCTTGGCGCAATCCATGAACTGCACATGGGCCTGAGCCAGAAGCCAGACCATGCGTGCAGCGGCAGGCCCGTTGGGAAACGTGCGCCGATAGAGGTCCGCATACAGGATGACTCGTGTGAATTCGTTGAGGCGAAAGGCAGTTTCGGCCACGCCGGACACGGCTTCTCCGGCTGCGGGGGTTCCCGGATGCTTCTGGAGCAGAAGCGCCAGGTGGCCATGTGCCAACTTCCACTGCCGGGCCGCGCCCAGCGCCAGCACCACATCACGCAGGTCCTCGGGTCCCAGTTGCGTCGAAGCCCAGGCGGCCTCGCGGGAGAGCGCCTCCAGTTCGGCGATTTCCCGTACGCGCTGGGACAGCGCTTCCGTCAACTGCGCTACCTGGCGGACCACCTCGTCGTCCAGTCGGCCCGCCGCGGCATTCACGCGTTGCTCCAGTTCCAGCACCCGCTTGCGAAGATCATCCATGCGCGCGCGGATCTCGTCCATGAACAGCGACTGCTTTTCGCGGTACTGCGCGCGCTCTTCGCGAATCTTCTCCAGTTCGGCTTTCAACCTGGCCAGATTCTCCCGCAGCGTCGCCTCGTCGGCCGTGCGCTGCTCATAGGCCTGGGAAACCTTCTCCACCCGCAACGCCATCTCATCGGCTTCCTTGCGGGATACGAAATGGGAACAGCCAAACACCAGCGGAAACAGGACCGCCACCACCCATCGGCGTGCAATCATGGCGTCTTCTCCTGAGTGGAACCGACAGCGGCGCAACGGGGATTTTCCGGCTTGCGGACACAGACCACCCGCAGCAGGTCATTGAAATGCGTATTGTAATTCTTTTGAAATTCCTTCCAGGAATCCGCCAGTTTCATGCGCTGGAAATCCACGCTCTTCTCCAGGTAATCAATGCCCTGCACCGCAAGGTCCAGCGCCCCCTCCATTGTGTCGATTTCCTGGTGCACCTCGGCCCATGCACGGGCCACCGCATTGGAAAACGTGAAGCGTTCCGTGGCGATGGCGTCGATTTCCCGGGTCTGGCGGGCAGTCTCCTGCAATTGGTTCCGGCGCCAACTGTCATCGCGCGTCATGCGCAGTTCCACCTCGGTGATGCGCGCATGCAGACGCAGGAACTGCGACGGGCGGGCAGGCTGCAGGGAACGCGAGCACCCGGAAAGAAGGATCAGAAAAACCAACAGCCAAAAACGCATGAACAAAAACTTCATTCCTCGGGGCAGACCTGCCCGACCTTCTTGTAGAACATCACGTGCACCCGGCGGTCCTGCGCCCACGTGTCCTCATTGCTTCCCTTGGCGCAGGTTTCGCCCAGCGGTTCCCACGTGAAGCGGAACTTGGACACCAGTTCCGCGTCGATGAGAGACAGTTCGTTCTGCACGCTCTTGAGGCGCTGGCTGGAAAGGTCGTCGTTGTAGGTCTCGGGGCCTCGTGGATCCGCCATGCCCATGAAATGGATGCGGGAAAGGCCGGCGCCAAAGGCCTTGCGCATGCATTCCACGTTGCGCTTCAGGATATCACGGCTTTCCCGGGACAGTTTGGCGGACTTGTAATCGAAGAAGATGTTCTCCATCTTGCAGGGCGGTGTGATGTTGCATTCCTCGCCTACGCAGGTACCGACCGAAACATCCGGCACGCAGTAGCCGTGCTGGCATTTCTGGCCCACCGGGCAATCACGGTCGGGGCTGCACTCGTTGCCATCGGCGCGGCAGGAGCCCTGCCAGCAGTGCTTGCCGGCGCCGCATTCCGCATCGTCCCTGCAGTCCCGGCACAGACCGTTGTCACAGACCTTGCCATCCTTGCAGGGCACGGCAGGGCAGGCAGACTTGACTTCCTTTACGCACTGGCCATCCCGGCAAACCTCGCCCTTGGGACAATTGGAGTCGGTTTGGCACTGGCATTTCCCAGCCACCTTCTTCTGACCCATCGGGCAGGTGTCCTTCTTGCAGGAAACGAAACCGAAAATCACCAGCAGCAACGGAAGAACGACGTATTTTTTCATGGAAACCTCCGTCTTTGAGGGGAAGATGTAGAGCACATTCCGGCATCGAAATCAAGATGCCGACATCCACCCAACACATCTGGCAAACGAATTATTTCCGAAGGTGAAAATTTTTCAGGGGACCAGCCGCACTCGCACCTGGGCGGGGATCACGCGGACATGAAACTCGGGCGGCATCC
Source organism: uncultured Kofleriaceae bacterium (assembly GCA_964516435.1). Lineage (GTDB taxonomy): Bacteria > Myxococcota_A > Polyangia > HGW-17 > HGW-17 > HGW-17. The sequence continues at coordinate 47,710 of CAZEZP010000041.1, forward strand.
TGGAGAGACTGACCGGCGCCAGAAAATCGCGCTCCGACGGCTTGGCCGGCAGTTCCACGACGGGCGCGAGTTGGCCGGCTCCCAGCGCGGCCAGGCTCTTGCGGGGTCCCTCCACTACCACGTCCACCGTCTTGGGCTCCAGGGAAACCTTGCCCCTGTAGCCGCGCACCGCGACCGCCAGCCGGGAGAACTGGCGCGAGGCGATGGCCTTTTCGGCCACGATGCGCACCCGGAACTCCTTGATCTTTGGAGAGACCTCGACATTGGTGGGCAGTTCCGGCAGGGGTACGGTGAACTCCTTCGTCCCGTCCTCTTCCAGGACGTACGGTGGCAGCGTGATGGAGGAAAACCCGAGCACCGCCGATTTGGGCCCCGTCAGGCGGATCTTCGCCGGCTCCACCGACGTCTCGGTCAACAGAAAATTGCGGTTGTTCTCGACCTTGATGGTCACCGGCACCACGCGGGACATGCGCTGCTCCATGCGGATGGGCAGATACTGGGGCGTGATCGCAGTGACCCGGATGCCCTTGGGCAACTGGAACATGGTGGAGTCGAGATCGTAGCGGTCCGCCTTCACGCGGGAGAGATCCACCACCAGTTTGCGGGACCAGGTGTCGCCGTCCAGCCGGCGCACTCCCGTCCAGGGACCGCGGATGTTCAGTTTCACCGAGGGAATCAACTCGTTGAGCAGCACCTGCTCCTGGGGCGCATTGACGTATTCCACCTCCACCACCAGTGTGCCCTCCGCGTCCTTGTCGCTGCGCACCAGGTAGAACAGTGCCACCGAGATGAGCAGGGAAAAGACCTTAAGTCGCCAGTTTTCGGTGAAGAGTGCCAGAAACTTACGCACGGGAATCCTCCCGTCCCGTGGGATGCGCATTGCGCTTCCACCACCGCGCCGGCGTGAGGGCCTGGCCGCGCATGAGCCGCAGCAACTCGTTGTGTAGCCGCATGGTGTTTTCCATGGGGATGATCAGGCCGCGCTCGCACAGGCTGATGGCCCCGCGCTCCTCGGAGACCACGATGGAAATGGCATCGGTGTTCTCCGTGAGTCCCAGCGCCGCCTTGTGGCGGGTTCCGTAGTGGCTGTCGAGTTGCTTGTTGTCGGACAGCGGAAGAATGACGCCGGCCTTGTACACCCGGTTGTTCCGGATGACCACCGCCCCGTCGTGCAGCGGATTGTTGCGGTCCACGTGAAAGATCGCCCACAGCAGTTCCTTGGTGATCTGTGCATCGAGGATCTTGCCGCCGGCCAGGACGTTCTCGTCCATGATGGCGCTGCGCTCCAGCACTATGATGGCGCCAGTGTGGGTCTCGGCCATCCGGCCCACGGCCTGGAGCAACTCGTCCATCGCATCCACGCCCTTCTCGCCGCCGGAAAAGAGCGTGACCTCGCTGCCCACGTGGGTGAGCAACCGGCGGATTTCCGCCTGGAAGATGATGATGAGAAACAGAAAGAAATAATTGAGGAAATTCGAAAGGAGCCACTGGATGGTGAACAGGTCGAGGTAGTGGGAGAGCACCCAGGCGAATCCCAGCCCCACGATCAGGCCCATGAGCATCAGGCTGGCGCGGGTACCGCGCAGGAACAGGAAAAAACGGTAGACGATGAACGCCACGAGGCCGATGTCCAGCAGGATGGAGACGAATCCCACGACGGACGGCTTGTCCAGATAGAAGAGATCGATGGACGAGAACATGGGCCTCCCCGAAAAACAGGGGCACTTTACGCCTTGCGTACGTTTTTGGCAAGCGCTGGAAAGGCGAAGACGGCCGCCAGCAGCAGTGCGGCCGGAAACTGCACGGCGAAATCCCAATTGCGCCCCGGCAGCAGGACTCCCGGCAGGGAAGCGCACATTCCGGCGATGGCAGGAAGGGCTGCCACAACCCGCAGGGGGACCGAAAACAGGCTCGACACGAACGAACGGGAGAAAAGACCGAAGGCATGCAGGAAAAACGGCCAGGGCGCCCAGGAGAAGAGCCGCGTGTGCCAGTCCAGGTGCATCACGGGCAGGCGTTCGATGAAAGGATCCGGCGGCGGTGGCGGCAACGGAGGGAAGAGCACGCGCAGCACGAGGAAAACCAGCCCCCCGGCGGCAAGGAAAATCCAGGGCCGAAGGGAGGCAGGCGCCCGGCGCAGGCCATGCCGGAGCGCCACCCAGGGAAAGAATCCCGCCGCCGCGAAGAGCGGCCCCAGCAGGCGCTGCCACCATGGAGCGGGCAGTTTGGCCACGGCAACCATGAGCACGAATGCCGCCGGTACCCCCAGGGCCACCAGCCGGCCCGTGGAAGGGGAAAGCGTGCCTACACGGGTATCCATTCGATGTTCCGGGCCCGGTAGAAGAGCACCCGGTCGCGGGGGATGGCGCTCAGGCCGCGCTCGGAAGGCGGCGTCTTCAAATCGCCCACCACGAGCAGGGCATGCAGATCGGGATGCGTGCGCTCGCGCTCATCCCGCTCCGGGTGGTGATCGCGGCAATACGGGCAGGGATCCCGCATCCCATCGATGAGGCGGTAGCCGCCGATGTCGTCGGCCGAGCAGTAGGTCATCAGGAAGCGCCCGTTACTCACGCAGAAGACCGCGGGCGTCTCCTCGTTCTCGATGTCGCGGGCGAGGCGCCGCCAGTTGCGGTAGGTCTGGGCGAGCGCCGACGCCACCGCGCCGTGGTCGGGATCATAGGCGTTGAGTTGGCAGGTTTCCTTGAGGAACACCAGGAAGAACTGGAAGATCAGTTCCTGTTCGGTGTTTCCCGGGACGTTCCAGCGCAAATCCCCCTTGATGGCGCTTTGCAGCCACTCGCGGATGCGGGTCGGGCGCGAACTGCCGCCCAGCATGGTGAAAAACCAGTTGCGGTGGCGGAAGGGCGAGACGTCCTGGGGGCTGCGGCTGGCGCGGGACACCTCGAAATGGGCCATGCCGAACTCCGGATGCCAGTGCTGGATGGTTTCATAGACGTCGATGGCGTCCATGTGCAGCGGACGCCGCCGATGCTCGATCTCGTCGGGCGGGCGGCACATGGCCGTCCCCCACGTATACGGGCCTTCGTGCGCGCTCTTGCGGAAGAGGTGGCGATACGGGTAGAGCGCATGCGCCGTCAGGTGGGGATGAGAGGAACCGAACGCCAGAAGGGATTCCACGGCATCCATGGCTAACCGTCCGTCCTGTCGCCGGAGGAGGGCTCCGGCTTCGTCCCGCCGGAAGATTCCTCCCCGTTCTTTTCCAGGTCTTCCATCAGTTCCTTCTCTACCTGGGCGACGGGCTTGTCCTCGGTGGAAACGCCCTGCTGCCGGCGGAATTCCTCGATCATCATCCGCGTCTTGCGGTTGACGTGGTAACTGGCGTAATGCTTCATCAGGAAATAGCCCGCCACCGAACACAGGATCACGACAATCAAGAATGACCACACTTGCGTACCCATGAGCGTCTTTCCTTGCCGGCAAGACGCCGGCGAAGCTGGACAATACGGCAAAGCCGGATGACGGTCAACCGCACGGCCCGGATGCCCGGGAAAACCCGGAGAAATCATACCCCGGAAATGAATCCCACGATGTCCCCATCGCCTCGTCGGCAACGATTCTGCGAGGATGCCCCACAAGGACGAACGCAGGAAATCAGGAAACGGGGCACAGGCGATCGAAGAGCGCCAGGTTCGAAGCGGCCGCCCGGGGAGGGACGAGCCGCTCCAGCGCCTCGCGGACATGTCCGGGCCGCACGCCGGGAATGAGCCCCTCGCGGGCCACCCGGGCGAGCACGGCCACGTTCTGCATGCGCACGTCCTCGAGGTCCTCCCGCACGGCGTGCACCGCCACGTTTTTCCGGGCGGCCTCCTCCTGCAGGAGCGCATCGGTTACGGATGCCCCCTGCCCCAATCGCACGGCCAGCGGCTGCCACGTGGTGGCATAATACACCAGCGCCCCGCCCGGCCGCGCATGGGACACGAGACCACGCAGCGCCTCCGTTCGCTCGAGCGCGATGACCACGTCCGCCTCGTGCGGTGATATCAAGGGGGAAAACACCGGGCTGCCCACGCGCAGGAAACTTTCCACCGTGCCGCCCCGCTGGGCCAGGCCGTGCGTGTCCACGGCCCGCAGATCCAGGCCGGCGGCGTCGCATGCATGCGCGAGCACCTCCGCCAGCAGGCCGATGCCCTGCCCGCCCACGCCAATCATGTACACCTGCGTGATCATGGCTCCTCCTTCTTCTGCACGGACTTGGGCGGCGCAATCGCCGCAGACGGGCACGTCTGCATGCACGAGGCATCCCCGATGCACAGGTCGCGGTTCACGATCACCCGCCCGTCGGGTTCCCGGAAGAACGACGGGCAGCCAAAGCGCTCCACGCACACGTGCCGCCGATCGCATTTCTCCTCGAGGATGGACACCTGCTGGCGCACGTAACCCGGCCTGCGGGATTCCCGGCGGGTGAACTGCAGCATGCAGGGGTGGCGCGCGATGACAACCTGGAAACCGCCTTTCTCATTGGCTTCCCGTACCAGTTTCGCCAGTTTCCCCTGTGCATAGGTGTCGACTTCCTGCACCTCGGCGCCCATTGCCTCGAGCACTTTGCGGATGGACACGGCCGGAGCGGGGCCGTTGAAGTTCTCGCCGCTTCCGGCATGTCCCTGGTGCCCTGTCATGGCCGTGGTGCCGTTCTCCAGCACGATGAGCGTGAAATCGTGCCGGTTGAACAAGGCATTGAGAATCCCCGGAAGTCCCGCGTGGAACAGCGTGGAATCTCCCAAAAACGCCACCACGCGCCGCGATTTCTGGAACAACGCGAGTCCCGAGGCGATTCCGCAGGAAGCGCCCATGCACAGGAGCACCTGCCCCATGCGGTACGGCGGCATGAAGCCCAGCGTGTGGCAGCCGATGTCGGCCACCGTGATGTCGTGGGGGGCGAGCGCCTGCGCGATGGCGAAGAACGCGCTGCGATGCCCGCATCCCGGACACATCTGCGGCGCGCGCGAGACGGGTTCCGTAACCGCCTGAATACCGGCCGCATCCGTACCGGCCGGTGCCGGCACCAGGTCCGGCCACGTCCGGTGCAGGATTTCCTGCACCTTCGCAGGCGTGTACTCCCCGATCCAGTCCTCCGGATCCTCCTTGCCCCGGATGCGGCAATCCAGCCGGCGGCGGTACGCCACGCGGAAGATGCCCTCCTCCAGGAAATCGTCGAGCTCCTCGAGAATCTTCACCTCGGAATGCGTTTCCAGGAACCGCGCCACGGCATCCTCGGCCAGCGGGTGCACCATGCCCAGCCGAAGCACGTCGGGCGTCTTCCCGAGCCGCGAGAGCACATCCAGAAGCGAGGCCGTCGGCAACCCCGCCGTGATGACGCCGCGCCCATCCTTCGCCGTGCCCTCGAACACGCGCGTGAACGGCGTTCGCCCGGCCTGCTCGCGCGTCTTCTCCAGTTTGGCAAGCGCCTTGCGCTTGAGCGGCGCCACCAGTTTGGTCACCGGCAGGTAAGGACCATTCTCGGGCGAAAAGCGCGGCGTGTCGTCGGGCGGCTGCGGGTCGTAGCCGGGAGAATGCACGCGCATCTTGGCATGGCAGACGTGCGTGGACAGGCGCAGCACCACCGGCATGCGCTGCGCGCGCGACCAGGCCGCCGCCTCGAGGTACATGTCGTGGACCTCCTGCGGGTCCATGGGCTCCCACACGGGCGTGTAGGCCATGCGCGCGATGTGCCGGTTGTCCTGCTCGTTCTGGCTGGAGTTGCATCCCGGATCGTCTCCCATGACGATGACCATGCCGCCGATCAGTTCCATCATGGACAGTTGCACGAACGTGTCCGCGGCCACGTTGAGCCCCACGCTCTTGAAGAAGACGCAGGACAGATGGCCGTTGATGGAGGCGCCGAAGGCGATTTCGGTGGCCACCTTCTCGTTGGTGGAGAACTCGAACCGGAAGGGGCGCTCCCCGGCCGGGATGCCGGCGATCGCCTCGGCGATCTCGGGCGTGGGGGAACCGGGATAGGCCGTCACGACCCGCGTGCCGGACACGGCCATGGCCCGCACGATGGCGGTGTTTCCCATGACGATGCCCGACCACGGCGCGGCCTGGATCAGCGATGGATTCGGACTCATGGCTGCGACATCCTTGTCGAAAGAGTTCTGCAATCGAACGATGAAACGCGCATCGGTTCCGCAAGTCGGGCCTGCCGGCCCCTCCTCGCCGGTGCACGGCCAGGGCTAGCGCGCCGCGTTCTGCACGATGAGCACGGACATGCGCGTGATGAACTCCATCAGTTCCTGATCCGACATGCCCTTGGCCACGAGCAGGTACTTCTGCGTCAGGCTCTCGATGCTGACCATGCGGGTATGGAAGCAGCACCACGTGGTGGCCCGGGCCGTCGAAGCCTCGACGATGGCCTTCGTGGAGATGGTGTGCACGATGCGGCTGGCCGTGAACCCGCAGCAGGCCGCCGTGGATTCGATGAGCAGCACGCGCTGGTTCGTGAGCACCAGGAACATGCGGATGTGCCCGCCGGTGATTTTCGTGAAGAACGACGAGAGCTTGGCCATGAGCTTGGCCATGGGGTTGGTGCCCAGGAAGAATCCGTCCGCCTGCACGGCGTACTGGATCTCCTCTCCCGGGAACAGTTGGACATGGCTGAGGGCTTCCTGGGTCTTGGGCGTGAGCATGGTCATGACTGGACTCCTTCCGGATTCAGGGGTTTTTCGGTGAGCACACCGTCGACGAACGTCAGCACGCGGTTGCGCTCCCGGTCCACGATGACGAAATCGTGCGCCAGTTCCCGGGCGCGGCGCGTGTAATCGCGCACCATCCCGGCGCGCTGGGCGCGCGGCACCCCGGCCGCGGCGAGCGCCTCGCGCGCCACCACCCGGTAGCAGGGATCCGCGCAGTACTTCACCACGTCTTCGGGAGAAAACCGCGCCTCCCGCTGGGCGCGCAGGAGCTTCTTGGTGATGTGCAGTTTCCTGGGGAACTGGCGGGCGATCCGCCAGGCCCACACCAGGGCGCGCAGGGACGCCAGGCACACGGGAACCCAGACGTACCAGGCGCCCCAGCGCACGGCCGCCGCGGATGCGCCAAGCGCCACAAGGACGATGAGCAGGGCATAGCGGTTGTAACTGAGGAAATAGCGCGCCTTCTGCCCGAAGCCGAAGCGCACGGCGCGCTCCGTCTCCCAGAAATCCGCATCCCGCGCCAGCCGGCATGCGCCGGCGCCGTCACAACGTTCGACCTGCATGCTTTCCATCGGTGTCCATTCGTTCCTTCACGAAACGCATCCGCATGATTCCAGAGTCGCCGCCCGTTTGCAAAGGTTTTTTCGCATTCCCGGAAGGATCCGGCCACTGCCGCCGGCCATCCCGGTTTTTTTTCCTCGCCCCCAGAGACCTCTTCACCTTCCGCGGAAAATCACTTCTGCTGGGCCCACAGACCCCGATTGGCGGCGATGGCCTCGTCCTGCAACTGCAGGTAATAGGTTTTCCGGGCGAAATTCTCCTGCGTGTACACGCGGGCGTAGCCGTTGACCACGAGTTGCGCGCAGTGATCCTGGTTTTCGAGCGTGCGGATGTAGGCGAGCAGCCTGTCATAGGCGTCGTAGCACGAGGACGGCGGCGTGGCCGACCCGCAGCGCTCGTCGTCGAATTCCAGCCCCACCCAGGAAGACAGCGGCAACTTGTCGCGCGTGTACTGCTTGGCCTCCGGGCCGTAATACTCCACGGTCCCGTAGGTTTCCGGCGTGTTCACGCCCAGAAAGCGGACCTTGATGCGCTTGCCCAGATAGCGCACGTAGATGGTGTCTCCATCCACGATTTCGCTGACCTTGGCGGGAAACTGCATGAAATCGGGCGGCGTGTCGGCATTGGTGGCGGCATCGGCATCATCGCCGGTATCGACGCCCGCATCGCCCGCGGGCTTCGCCGGCGAATCGCAAGCCACCGCGAGAATGAGAAAAAAAATCAGGATCCAGAACCACGGGAAGCGTGTCATCGATTCGACTCCCACGGCCCGCGACGGGCCTGCTACAGCATAGAACGGTTCGGGAAAATGACAAGCGCGCCGTGGAAATGACAAAAGGAAAAAACAATGCGGTCTTCCAGACGTGCATATCCTCACGCGGCCCTTTCGCATCCCGCGGGATTCCTGGCGGCCATTCTCCCCCGAAACTGCCAACTGCGCCTTCTTCTCCCGGACGCTGGAACGCATCCGGTCCGCATCCGAATCCTGCGACTCACCCGCCCTGGCGGCTTTCTTCCTCCTGCACGATGGCCGCAAGCGGCTCCCGCACCTGGGCGCCGAGCGCCGGATCGTCCTGCAGGCGCCGCAGTTTCTCCAGAAGGCGCGTTGCACGTTCCCCCGGCAGTACGCGCATTTGGGAAAACTCCCGCACGAGTGCGGCCGCGACGTGCGCATTGATGCCCGAGAGTCTCCTTACGGCCCCCACGAGCACGTCGTGTCCCGTGCCGTCGGCCCGGTGGAAGTGCCGCACGTTGCCCGCGAACGTGCGCAGGAGCGAACGCACGAGGTTGGGGTTGTTCCAGTCGAAATCCGGATGCCCCTGCAGTTTGCGCACCCGCTCCAGCGTGTCGGGCGCCGGGCTGGCCGCCTGCATCGAGAACCATGTTGCGCGCATGTTCACGTCGTGCCCGAAGCGCGCGTGGAAATCCGAAAGCGCGCGGTCGCGCTCGGGCGAGCGCGTGCGGCACAGCACGGACAGCGCCGCCTGCCGGTCGGTCATGTTGGCGGCACCTTCATACAGGCGCCAGGCCGCCTCCCGGATGCGCGCATCTTCTCCCCAGCCCCACAGGGAAAACAACTGGTTCTTGTACGTGCGCCAGGCACTGTGCGGCCCCCAGTGCTCAGGCAGGCGTTTTTGCAGGCTTTCGAAGCGCGCTTCCAGGCGCGGGGCGAACTCTCCCGCCAGCGCCCGGGCGAGCGCATCCCGCGCCGCGCACACGGCTTCCGGCGCATGCACCGGGCCGAAATCCTCGCACAGCGACTTTTCGGAAGGCAGTTGCAGAAGCAGGGCGCCGAAGGCCGGATCCGGCGCAGCCTCGTCCTCGTGCGCATCCAGCACCCCCCGCACGGCCTCGAAGATCCGCGCGCACGCCTTTCGCTCTTCGGCTCCGTCCAGGATTTCCCGCACGGCGCCGCGCGCCAGTCCGTCCATGGCGCTCCACCGGTTGTAGGCATCCGGCGCCCCCAGCGCCCGGCGCAGCACGTCCCGCTCCGTGTCCTGCGGGGCGCGCACCCGCACGGGCGCGGAAAAATCCCCCAGCCAGCAGACCGTGGCCCCCTCGGGCACCCCTTCGATTTCCACCTCCAGGCTCCTGCTCTCGAACGGGATGCGGATTTCCCGGACCTCTTCGCCTTCGGCCGTGCGCAGCGGCACCGGCTGGCCGTCGGGCCCCACGAAGGACACCACCATCGGGATGGGCAGCGCCGGCGCATCCGGGCCGGCCTTGGGATTCTCCTGGGACAGCGCGATGCGCGCGCGGCCATTGGCGATATCGCAGCGCGCCGTCACCTCGGGCGTGCCTTTCTGGCGGTACCACTCCAGGAACGCGGACAGGTCCCGCCCCGACGCCTCGGCCAGGCACGCGAGGAAATCCTCCACGGTCACGGCCTGGTGGTCGTGCCGGGCGAAATACAGGTCCATCCCCGCGCGAAAGGCGTCCCTGCCCACCCAGGTCTGCAGCATGCGCACCACCTCCGCGCCCTTCTCGTAGACGGTGCGGGTGTAGAAGTTGTTGATGTCCGCGTAGGATTCCGGCCGCACGGGATGGGAGAGGGGCCCGGCGTCCTCGAGGAACTGCAGCGTCCGGATGATCCGGGCGTCCTCCACGCGTTTGACGCCCGCGGAAAGCGTGTCGCGCACGAACTCCTGGTCGCGGAACACGGTGAGCCCCTCCTTGAGGGACAACTGGAACCAGTCGCGCAGGGTCACGCGGTTGCCGCTCCAGTTGTGGAAGTACTCGTGCCCCACCACGCGCAGGATGTCATCGTAGTCGGCGTCCGTGGCGGTTTCCGGCGAGGCCAGCACATAGCGCGAATTGAAGATGTTGAGCCCCTTGTTCTCCATGGCTCCGGCATTGAATGCGTCCACGGCGACGATCTGGTAGAGGTCCAGATCGCATTCCCTCCCGAAGGCGCGCTCGTCCCAGGCCATGGCCTGCAGCAGGGAGAACAGCGCGTGCCCGGCGCGGTCGGCGTTGTGCGGCTCCACCCACACCCGGCACGTGACGGTGCGCCCGCTTCGCGTGCGGTATTCGGCCTGCCGGCAGACGAGATCCCCCGCCACCACGGCGAACAGGTAGGACGGCTTGGGGAACGGATCCTCCCAGCGGGCCATGTGCCGCCCGCCGGAAAGATCCCGGCTCTCCACCAGATGTCCGTTGGAAAGCAGTTGCGGATACGCGGATTTTTCAGCCGAAAGCGTCACCGAGAAGCGCGCGAGATTGTCGGGGCGATCCACGAACGGGGCGATGCGCCGGAACCCTTCCGGCTCGCACTGCGTGCACAGCACGGGACCGGACGCATAGAGCCCCTCCAGTTGCGTGTTCTCGCGCGGACGGATGACGTTCTCGACGTCCAGGACGAAAGCGTCGCCAGGCGCCTCCACGCGCAGGATCCCGTCCCGGTGCGTGAACGGGATTTCGGCGCCGTCCCGGGATACGCGCCGGATTTCCATCTCGGGCGCGGCGTCCAGTTGCAGTTCCCGGGCGTCCGGCACCCGCCGGCGCACCTGCAGGCTCGAGCGCACGCGGGTCTCGTCCGCCCCCAGGTCCAGTTCCAGGCGCGCCGTCTCCACGACGAAGGGGGGCGGCGCATAGTCGCGCAAAAAATGCCGCTTTTCGATGTTCTGCATGGCATCGCGTCCTTCTCCCCCCTGCGCGCGACTCTACGGCCGCGCCCGCTCCCCGTCAACGCGGATGCGGGGGCCGCGAATGCACGAACCGGCGCCCATCAAGACATCCAGGCGAAAAACCGGCTTTTGGCGATGCTGCCTCATCCGCACGGTGCAGGAGGAATGGGTTCAACCGATGTGGCCGTGAACCATGTTGCGCTGCGCCAGCGCGGCGACCTGGAAGAAGAACCAGTCGGCGTCCGGGGCGTAGCGGTACTGTATCCGCGTCCCGTAATCCGCGGGAACGGGGATGATGTCCCGGATCCACGCCTCGCGTTCGTATGGTGGCAGGCGAAGATCCGGCCAGGAGGAACGCAGATCGCCGGCCTCGTGGATGCGCTGCCGGAACCACAGGCTGCGCCCGGCAGGCTCGAGATCCATGCAGAACGCATGGAAGAGGAACCTTTCGAGTTCCGGCGGGAAGGGCCGGCCACGGGAAAGCAGGCCAAAGATGGCTTCCGCCGCCTCCAGGAAGTGCACAGGATTCTGTCTCTTCACTCTTTCGGAACGGCCCTCCAACTTCCTGCAGAAACGGAAGTCGAGTTCGGCCTCGGGCCGATCCACCCAGTCCCCCGCCTCCATGTGGCCGATGTCCGGCATGGCGCCCATCTCCTGGTCAACGTACTGACGGGCGACGTGCAGATCCTCGATATCGTTCTCCGCGGTGTTCCAGCGCCCGGAAAACCCCTCGTGCGACCATGTGTCGGCAAAGGCGTGCAGCGCGATGCCCAGAGCGATGAGGCCCTGGCGCCGCACGGGATCCGCGGCGTCCGGATGCCGGCCCAGAAGATCGAGCAGCGCGCCGAGGTAGTCGCGCAGGAAACGGCAGCCCCGCTCGACGAAAAATTTCTTCCGCGGACGGGAAGCGTCATAGTCGGGAACGAAATGGAAAGACACGTACACCTTGAGAAGCGCGCTGTCCCTGGTGAGACGCTGCAGTTCCTTCCAGAGCGCCACGGGCTTCTTCATCAGGCTCTTGAGCCGTCTTTGCAAATTGGCATAGGCCGTGCACACGGGGTCGAACACATTCTCGTTTATTTCCCTATCCCGCACCACGAGCGCATGCGCCCGGAAATGCCGGAAAGTGGCGTAGGGAAAAACCTGCTTCAACTCCTGCTCCCATGCCGTACAACGCCTTTCGATATCGGCGACTTCGGACTCGTTCAGAACCATTTCCTTCATGGGTTCATAGAACGTGCAGTCGTCGGCGTACTGGGAAGCATGCGCGATGAGACCGGCCTCCTCCAGGGAAAAACCGGCCGCCTGGGACAGGATGGAAACGACGTCGTAATGAAAATCGCGATACATGATGCAACTCCTCCTTGTTTTGTCGCCGGGAATCCGGCCATCGATGGCGCGTGCATCCGGCACGAAGCGGGCGCGCGCGAAAATCTTCCGGGGAAACGCACGCACAGGGCCGACCTCGAGGATGAAACCCGGAACGGCGAAAAACGCAGGGCCGACCTCGAGGATGAAACCCGGAACGGCGAAAAACGCAGGGCCGACCTCGAAGATGAAACCCCGTGCGGCGAAAAACGCAGGGCCGACCTCGAAGATGAAACCCCGTGCGGCGAAAAACGCAGAGCCGACCTCGAAGATGAAACCCCGTGCGGCGAAAAACGCAGGGCCGACCTCGAAGATGAAACCCCGTGCGGCGAAAAACGCAGGGCCGACCTCGAAGATCAGGGCCGGTTCATCGGCCATCGAAAAGCAAACAACGAAGAATCGCCTCAAGGAGGCCGTCCCATGCATCCGCCACGGCGGCGCGCAGAACCCGGATCCCCGGATTCAGTTCAGGAAGAAGGTGTCGATGAAGCGGCGGTCGTTGGCGTACATCTTGACCAGTTCGCCCCGGACGGCATGAAAGACGTTCCAGGCGCGTTCCGAGAGTTCATCGTAGCGGCGCTCGTTCTCCTCCATGCGCCTGTCGGCCTCGGCCAGGGCGGCGATGGCGCTCTCGGCCTCGGCCAGCGGGGGAAGCAGCGCCTCGGCGGCGGGAAGGATCTCGGCGGCCTCGGGCAGGTTCTGGACGGTTTGCACGATCCCCGAAAGCAGGCGCGCCTGGGTTTCCACGCCATGACCCCGGTAGCGCGTCACGGCGGTGACCCCCTCGGGGAACAGGGTGCCGAGCAGGCGCAGGGCGGGATTCATGCGCACGGCCTGGCGGGCGGCGTGCGACAGGCTGGCCGCGAGGATGTCCAGCCTGCGGTCGATGCTGTTGACGCGGGCGAGCGCGTCGAGTTGTTCCAGCCGCAATTGGCGGCGCTCCTCCAGGCAGGCATTGGCATCCTGCAGGAAATCCGCCAGCGGCCCGTACAGGGGGGCCGTGCCGGTTTCCATCCGGACGTTGCGTGCGAGATAGGTGAGGTGTTCGACCTTGGTTTCGAGATTCCAGGTCTTCTTCAGATGCGACATGCCCCTTGGTTCCTTTCTCCGGCGGCCGCCGGCGCATGCATGGAAATGACCATCACTTCCACGGGGGATTCCAGTGGCCTGCCGTGTAGCCTGCCACCCGCCCCGAGTCAATCCCCAATGCCAGGCGGACCGGCGGGGCGTGCACGATTTTTTTCATCCCCAGCGCAATTTTCCAGTTTCACGGAAAACGGGCGATCTCCCCGAACGTCCAGAACCCCACCGCGCGGCAGGCGAGCGCCTTCGCCGCGCCAGCGCGCCCCATCTGCCCCTTCAGCGGGCGGCTTCTTCCTCGATGGCGCGGCGGCGCTCCTCGTACTGCTCGCAGGAGAAGCTCCAGCGGCCCATGAGTTCCTCGATCTTCGTCTCCAGTTCCCGGAATTCCCGGAGCGCCTCGACGAATTCCGGCTTCCCGTAGAGGGCCGGGTCCGCCATGAGCTTCTCCAGGTGCGCGCGGCGCGCTTCCATTTCCGCGATGCGCGCCTCCATCTGGTCGATTCTGGCCTTGAGCGGCCCCAGTTCCTTCTGGATGCGTTCGCGCAGTTGCGCCTCCCGGCGGCGGCGCTCGGCCTTTCCCTCCCGCTGCGGGGATTCCCGGCTGGATTCGGCCTCCTTCGGTGCGCCCTTCGGGGCCGAAAGCCGCCCGCCCGCCGCGGCGAGCGCATCGGGCGTGAACGCGCGGAACTCGTTGCGCGCGCGCAGGTGGTCCATGTACTCGCTCAGGTTGCCCGGATACACATGCACGGTGCCGGAATCGATCTCCCAGATGCGCGTGGCCAGCCGGTCGATGAATGCGCGGTTGTGCGATACGAAGAGCATGGTGCCCTCGTATTCCGAAAGCGCCTCGGCCAGAAGTTCCGCGCTCTCCAGATCCAGGTGGTTGGTGGGCTCGTCCATGAGCAGCACGTTGCCGGGCGCAACCAGCAGGCGGGCCAGGGCCACGCGCGCCTTCTCCCCGCCCGAGAGCACGCCCACGGCTTTTTCCACGTCGTCGCCGCGGAAGAGGAAGGCGCCCAGGATGGAGCGCACGCGGCTCTCTCCCAGGTGCGGCGCCACGCGGCGGACCTCCTCGAGCACGGTCGCGTCCAGTTGCAGCGTATCGGCATGGTGCTGGGCGTAATAGGCGATGGAAACGCCGGTCCCCCAGGCGATCCTGCCGGCATCGGGCGCGAGTTCGCCCGCGAGCAGGCGCAGCAGGGTGGTCTTGCCCGCACCGTTGACGCCCACGATGCCGATGCGCTCCCCCCGCATGACCGTGAGCGAGAGGTTGCGGTACAGGTGCAGATCGCCAAACGACTTGGACAGGTCCGTCACCTGCAGCACGCGGTCCCCGGCGCGCTCCACCGGCGGAAAGCGGAACCGGATGCGCTCCTCCTCCACCGGCACCTCCACTACTTCCATCTTCTTGAGCATCTTGGCCTTGCTCTTGGCCTGGCGCGCCTTGTTGGCCTGCGCCTTGAACCGCTCGATGAAGCGCTCGGCCTCGCGCCGCTCGCGCTCCAGGTTCTTCTTGCGGTTCTCGAGGACGGCCTCCTCCTCCTCGCGCAGGCGGCGGGCATCGCTGAAGTTGCCCCGGTACTGCCGGAAGCCTTCGGGCTCGAGCGCGAACACGCGGCGCACGTGCCGGTCGAGAAAGTCCCGGTCGTGGGAAATCATGATGAAGGCGCCCCGGTAGGCGGCGATCCAGGTGTCCAGCCAGGCCAGCGACGGCAGATCCAGGTGGTTGGTGGGCTCGTCGAGCAGCAGCAGGTCCGGCTTCACGAACAGCAGGGACGCCAGAAGCGCCCGCATCTTCCATCCTCCCGAGAATTCCGCCAGCGGCCGGCCGAAATCCCGGTCGCGAAAACCCAGGCCCGCCAGGATGCGCCGGGCCTCGTGCAGGGAGTGCGACTCGTCGAAGGAGAGGAGGCGCTCGTGCAGTTCCGCCAGGCGCAATGCCAGTTCCTGCTTGGAAAGTTCGTCCGCGGCCGTCTCGATGGCCATCTCCAGTTCCAGGATCTGGTTCTCGATGCCGCGGCGGTCCCCGGCGGCGTGATGCACGAAATCCAGCAGCGTGCGGTCGGATTCCACGCGGATTTCCTGGGGCAGGTATCCCATGCGCGCGCCCGCGGCCAGCACCACCTCGCCCGAGTCGGCCTTCTGCAGGCCCGCCAGGATGCGCAGCAGGGTGGTCTTGCCGCGGCCGTTGGAGCCGATGAGCCCCACACGATCCCCGGGCTCCAGGGAGAAGGAGACGTTATCGAGCACGACGCGTGCGCCGAAGGACAACTGGATTCCGGAACAGGAGAGAATCGCCATGGCAGCTTCCTTTACAGCAAAAAGGGACCGTTGTCACGGGTCATTTCGGCCACAGGACGGGAGGATCCAGTTGCAGTCCCTCGATCTGGGCCGCCAGCCCCGGACGCGGATCGGCGGGGGGCAACTGCACGACGAGCAGCGGATAGTGCGTGGGAATCTCCATGCCCACGATGGCGAACTTCGGCGAACTGGCCAGCCAGTACATGCGGTCGGACCCCGTGCCCAGCGCGCACAGCACCGTCATGCCCCAGCGCGCGTGCAGTTCCCGGGTGAAATTCTCCCGGATGGGAAAGGGCGGCAGAATCTCCACGATGGAGGCTCCCCCGCGGCGGCGGATGAGTTCCGCGAATTCGTTCAGCCGGCCGACGAGGCGCTCCCGCAGGCGGGCCACCTGGGCGTCCACCTGGCTCAGATCCCGCACGAGCGCCTCCGTGTGCTCCGTGCTCACGGTGAACGAGGGATAGCGCATCCGGGAATAATCCAGCGGCAGCACCTCCTGCACGAACTCCCCCACGATGCGGGCCACGACGTCCGGCTCGTGCACCACCGGCACCTGCAGCACGGTGGCCTTGTGGGTGGGGTGGAGCCGCGCGGTGGTGATGGCGTTGCCCAGCGTCTTCACGGCCCCGGGGGGCAGATCGAACATGCGCTCCCCGATCCGGATGGTCTTGCATTCCCACTGGATGTCCACGCGGTAGGCGGTTTCGCCGAAGACGTGCAGGACCCAGTCGGTGCCGCAATCCATGGGGGCGCGCGGCGTGGCCAGTTCCAGCGCGCGCAGGGTGTCTTGGGCCGCCTCGAACTGCTGCACCAGCACCCCCACGTCCTGGCGCTTGGGCGAAGAGAGTTGAATGTCCGCGGGACGCAGCACGATGCGGACCTTGCGGGCATCCTGACGCTCGAAGATGGGCGTCCGGATGGTCTTGAAGCGCGCCGCGAACCGGGCGATGTAGTCCTCCTTCGGGACGGGACGGGCGCGGCGGCCCACCTTTTGGGGATCCGCATTGCAGGCGGCCAGGGAAACGAGTGCCAGCAGCATCCCCCATGCGGTAGCCAAGATGAAGAAACGCTTCACGGCTCCCCCTCCGGTTCCCCGGGAGCAGAACCGCGCAGGGCGGCAAAGAAATCCCGCAGCACGCCGGCGCATTCCTCCGCGCAGATGCCGGTGACCACTTCCACGCGGTGATGGGCGCGCGGGTCTTCGCACAGGGCATAGAGGCTGCGCACCCCGCCCGCCTTCGGATCCGCCGCACCGTACACGAGCGTGCGCACCCGGGCCGCCACCAGCGCTGCGGCACACATGGGACAGGGCTCCAGCGTCACGTACACGTCCACGTCCGACAGGCGCCAGGTACCCAGCACCCGCCCGGCTTCCCGCAGTAGCAGGATTTCGGCATGGGCGCAGGGGTCGTTCTCGCTTTCCCGGCGGTTGTGCGCCCGGGCGATGATCCGGTGGTCGAGCACGGCCACCGCCCCCACGGGGATCTCTCCCTCGGAAGCGGCCTGCCGCGCCTCCTCGAGGGCGGCATTCATGAAGGGAACGCGATGGGAACGCGGCGTGGACATCTAGTCGATGGAAGCAGCAGCGGCGATGATGCGGGCGAAACCGGCCGCATCCAGGGAGGCGCCGCCCACCAGGGCGCCGTCGATGTCCGGACAGGAGAAGAGATCCTTCGCGTTGTCCGGCTTCACCGAGCCGCCATACTGGATGACGAGGTTCTGCGCCGCGGCGGCATCCCACAGTTCGGCGGCGCGCCGGCGGATGAGCGCGTGCACTTCCTGGGCCTGCTCCGGTGTGGCCGTGCGGCCCGTCCCGATGGCCCACACCGGTTCATAGGCGACGATGAGCCGCGCGCGCAGTTCGGCCGGGACTTCCGGCAGCACGGCGTCCACCTGGCGCCCCACGACGTCCCACGTCCGGCCGGCTTCCCGCTCGTCGAGGGTCTCGCCGACGCAGAAGACGACCTCCAGGCCGCAGTCCAGCGCCGCACGCACCTTGCGCGCGATGATGGCGTCGGTCTCATGGAAGTACTGGCGGCGCTCGGAGTGGCCGATGATGACGCCGTCGCAGCCGATGTCCTTCAACTGCACGAAGGCCACCTCGCCGGTGAAGGCGCCCTTGGGCTCCGGGTGGCCGTTCTGCCCCAGCACGCGCAGATGCGGCACGGCGGGCACCTCCTGCCGGACGGCGGCCAGGTGCACGAAGACGGGGGCCATGCCCACCACCACGCGGCCGTCGGATGCGGACTGCGCCACCGCGCGCGCCAGTTCCCGCGCGGACGCCAGGGTATTGTGCATTTTCCAGTTGCCATACACGTGGAAGGAACGCGTCATGGGATGTCCTTTCTGCCTTATTTTTCCAGGACGGCCACGCCCGGCAGGATGCGGCCTTCCATCATTTCCAGGGAGGCGCCGCCGCCCGTGGAGACGTGGGAAATGCGGTCCGCCACGCCGGCCTGGTTGATGGCGGCCACGGAATCGCCGCCGCCCACCACGGAAACGGCCTTGGATTCGGCCGCCGCCTTGGCCACGGCCAGGGTCCCCTGCGCGAACGCGGGGTTCTCGAACACTCCCATCGGGCCGTTCCAGAAGATCGTGGCGGCGCCGGATACGGCCGCGGCGAATTCCGCGCGGGTCCGCGGACCGATGTCGAGCGCCATCTTCCCATCGGGCACGCCGGCCTCCACCGTGAACACCTCTCCGGATACCGCATCCAGGCCGTCGGCGGCCACCAGATCCACCGGCAGCACCAGTTTCACGCCGCGGGCCCGGGCGGCGTCCTCGATTTCGCGGCACAGGGCGAACTTGTCGGTCTCGACCCTGGAGGATCCCAGTTTTGCTTCGCGCGCGGCCAGGAAGGTGTTGGCCATGGCGCCGCCGATGACGAGCGTGTCCACCCGGTCCAGGAGGTTGCGGATGACGCCGACCTTGTCGGCCACCTTGGCTCCGCCGAGAATGGCCACGAAGGGCTTTTCCGGATTCTTGAGCAGCTTGGTGAAGAATTCCACTTCCTTCATCATGAGGAAGCCGGCGCCCTTCTCCTCGAAGTGCTCGACCATCCCCGCCGTGGAGGCATGGGCGCGGTGGGCGGTGCCGAACGCATCGTTGACATAGACGTCGGCCAAGGAGGCCAGTTCCTTGGCGAACTGCGGGTCGTTGCCCTCCTCGCCCGGGGAGAAGCGCAGGTTTTCCAGCAGCAGGATCTGGTTGGGCTTGAGATCCAGGGCCAGCCGGCGCGCGCCGTCGCCCACGGGCTCGTCCGCCACCAGGATGTCCACGCCCGGGAGTTTCTCGGCCAGCACCTTGCCCACGGGCTGCATGCTGTACTTGGGATTGGGCTTGCCATCGGGGCGGCCCAGGTGGGAGGCCAGGATGACGCGCGCCCCCCGCTCCAGCGCATGCCGGATGGTGGGCAGGGCCGCATCGATGCGGGTGGTGTCGCTCACCTCGCCGGTGGCCTTGTTGAGCGGCACGTTGAAATCCACGCGGATGAAGACACGCTTTCCCTCGATGGGGAGTTCGCGGATGCTGTGAATCGCCATGATACCCTCCTTATTTCTCAAGGATGATTCGTTTCGTTGCAGGGAAGGATGCGGTCGTGAAAACCGGCATGAAACCTTACAGTTTGGAAGCCATCAACTCGGCCAGGTCGAGCAGGCGGGCCGAGTATCCCACCTCGTTGTCGTACCAGGCCAGCGTCTTGACCAGGTTGCCCATCACGGAGGTGTTGGTGAGATCCGCCGTGGAGGAGGCCTCGCAACCGTTGAAGTCGATGGACACCAGCGGCTCCTCGCTCACATGCAGGTACCCGGCCAGCGGGCCTTCCTTGGCGGCGCGGCGCAGGGCCTCGTTGACCTCGTCCTTGGTGGGGACCTTTTCCACCGTGCACACGAAGTCCACGACGGACACGTTGGGCGTGGGCACGCGCATGGCATAGCCGTCGATCCTGCCCGCCAGTTCCGGCATCACCAGGCCGATGGCCTTGGCCGCGCCGGTGGTGGTGGGAATCATCGACAGCGCGGCGGCGCGGGCGCGGCGCAGATCCTTGTGCGGCAGATCCAGGATGTTCTGGTCGTTGGTGTAGGAATGGATGGTGGTCATCAGGCCGTGCAGCACCTTGTAGTTCTCATGCAGCACGCGCACCAGCGGAGCCAGGCAGTTGGTGGTGCAGGAGGCGTTGCTCACGATGTGGTGCTTGGCCGGGTCGTAGGTGTGCTCGTTGACGCCCATGACGAACGTGGGCACGCCCTTTTCGCCCGGAGCCGAGATGATGACTTTTTTGGCGCCCGCATCGATGTGCGGCTGGGCCTTTTCCAGGGAACGGAAGATGCCCGTGCATTCCAGGACCATGTCCACTCCCAGATCCTTCCACGGGAGTTCGGCGGGGTTCTTCACCGCGAAAATCTTGGCGGCATGCTTGCCGACCTTGAGCACGTCGCCGTCCAGGGCCACGTCGGGATACGCGCCGTGAACGGAGTCATACTTGAAGAGGTGCGCCAGCGTGGCGGGGCTGGTCAGATCGTTGATGGCCACGACCTGCAGGCTGGAGTCGCGCTTGGCCAGAAGGCGCAGCGCCGTGCGACCGATACGACCGAAACCGTTGATGGCAATCTTCGTCATGTCAAAAAACCTCCTTGACGCGAAGTCGGGTGCAGCTTACGCCCATCGAATGCCGAAAGTCAAGCTGCAGGTGCATGTCCCATTTTTTGCTCTCGAGCTTTGATGGCCAACGACATTTTGATGACGGTCTCAATTTTTTTTAAAGTCCATATGGAAGATTCCGCCGTTTCATGATATGGAGGTGCGCCCAGGACGTCGGGACGGGAAACAAAAACCCGAATCCGGAAACGAGGCATACGTGAAGACCGATATTTCCGACCCCTTCATCGGCAAAACCATCGCCGGACGCTTCCGCATCATCGACTTCATCGGCAAGGGCGGCATGGGTTCGGTATATCTGGCCGAGCACGAGACCCTGCCCCGGCGCTTCGCCATCAAGATCCTCAAGAGCGAGTATCTCACCAACGAGTTGTTCGTGGAGCGCTTCCGCCGGGAAGCCATCGCCTCCTCGCGCGTGGTGCACCCCAACGTGGTGTACATCACGGACTTCGGCCGGCTGCCCGAGGGCAGTTTCTACATCGTCATGGAGTTCCTGGAGGGCACCGGGCTCGACAAGCTCCTGGATTCGCAGGGACGCATCCCCCTCTCCCGGGCGCTGCCCATCCTCATCCAGGTGGCCGACGCCCTGGACCACATGCACAAGATGGGCGTCATCCACCGGGACCTCAAGGCGGAAAACGTTCTCCTCGTGGAGGAGCGCAACCGGGTGGACGTGGTGAAGATCCTGGATTTCGGCATTGCGCGCCTGATGGTCCCGGACTGCACGAATTCCCGCATCACCGCGCACGGGCAGGTGTTTGGCACCCCCGAATACATGTCGCCGGAGCAGGCCTCCGACAAGGCGCTCGACGGACGCTCCGACATCTACGCGCTGGGGATCCTCGCCTTCGAACTGGTGACGGGACAGGCGCCGTTCCTGTACGAGAATCCGGCCGACGTCCTGCACGCGCACCTGTCCCAGATGCCGCCCGCGCCTTCCTCCCTGGTGCCCGATCAACTCATTCCGCGCATCTTCGACGGGGTGGTGCTGCGCTGCCTGGCCAAGAAACCCGCCGAGCGCTATGCCACGGCCGGCGAGGTGCGCGCCGAGTTGCAGCGCGTGCAGACCGTGCTGCTGAACATGGCCGCCCAGATGGCGCAGACGGCGGAAGGCACCCAGCGGGAGAATCAGGTCCCCACGGGTCCCCGCCCGGCGCTGGCCCCGGAAGAGCGCATGTCGTTCATGGAGATGCGCAGCATCGCCCGCGAAACGCTGGTGGAACTCGCGCTGCGCCTCGTGGAGGCCGGGCTTCTGGACATTTCCTATTCCCGCCTGGTGGACAAGATCATCCAGTTGGAAAACGAGGTCTCCTCGTTTTCCGCCGCCATCGCCCTGCGCGAGCAGGAGTTCGAACGGATCCGCGCCGAGTACGCCCGCCAGGAGAACATGCTCAAGTACTTCATCATGGATGCCGCCCAGGAACTCGAGGCGCTGACGGCGGCGTCGGAAACGGAAAGAAGCCAGTACGAAAAACTCCTGGCCGACCTGCGGGCGCGGCTGGGCGCACTCCAGGTCGAGAAGCGCGAGAAGATCATCAATCTGAACCGGGAACTCGAGCAGATCCGGAAGTTGAACGAGGAGCGGGAGCAGCAGAGCGCGGCTCTCTACGGCAAAATCCTGCGGGCCGTATACATCGTGCGCGCCAACGATCTGCGGGCCACGCAACTGAAGTTCGGCGTGCTCTTCGAGAAGCTCGACCGCGTCCGCACGACCATCAACCAGATGCGCCAGCAGGCCGGCATCTGATCAGGAAATCGACCCATGGGCAGCAAGAACAAAGGACCCAAGTACAAGATGCGCACGAACGTGCGCAACATCGGCATCACCGCGCACATCGACGCGGGCAAGACCACGCTCACGGAACGCTTCCTCTTCTACACGGGAAAAATCCACCGCATGGGCGAAGTACACGATGGCGCCGCCCAGATGGACTGGATGATCCAGGAGCAGGAACGCGGCATCACCATCACCGCGGCCGCGACATACTTCCAGTGGAAGGATCACGAGTTCCAGTTGATCGACACGCCGGGGCACGTGGACTTCACCATCGAGGTGGAGCGCAGCCTGCGCGTCATCGACGGAGCCATCGTGGTGTTCTGCGCCAAGGGCGGCGTGGAGCCCCAGAGCGAGACGGTCTGGCACCAGGCGGACAAGTTCCACGTCCCGCGCCTGGCCTTCGTCAACAAGATGGACCGCATGGGGGCCGACTTCTTCCGGGTGCGCGATGAAATCGCCCAGCGCCTGGGAGGGCGTCCCGTGGTCATGCAACTGCCCATGGGCGCCGAGGACCGCTTCCACGGCGTGGTGGATCTGGTGACCCGGACGGCCTGGCATTTCACCGGCAACGAGGAAGATCCCCCGCAGGAAGTCCCCATCCCCGCCGACATGCTCGCGGACGTGGCTTCCTGGCGCGAGAAACTGGTGGAAATCGCGGCCGAGCAGACCGATGCGCTCACCGAGAAATACCTGGACACGGGGGAACTCTCCGTGGAGGAGATCCAGGCCGGCATCCGGGCCGGCACGCTGGCCAACCGCATCGTTCCGGTATTCGCGGGCTCGGCCCTGCGCAACACGGGCATCCAGCCGCTGCTGGACGCGGTCGTCGCCTATCTGCCCTCCCCGGCCGACCTGCCGCCGGTGTGCGGGCGCATTCCCCGCTCGGGCGAACCCGCCCAATGGCCGCAGGACCCCAACGGCCCGCTGGCCATGCTCGCCTTCAAGGTGGCCATGGACGGCACCCGCAAGCAGGTGTATTTCCGCGTGTACAGCGGACACGTGGAGGAAGGCGACGACCTGATCAACGTGCGCGCCCAGAAGAAGGAAAAGCTCTCGCGCCTGTTCCGGGTGCACGCCAACAAGAAGGAGCCCATCGACAGCGCGCAGGCGGGCGACATCTTCCTGGCTCTGGGCATGAAGTCCGTGATCACCGGGGACACCGTGTGCATGGGCTCCGACCAGATCCTGCTGGAAGCCATCGACACCTACGAGCCCGTGATCTCCATGGCCGTGGAGCCCAAGAACATGGAGGAGAAGGAAAAGCTCGAGCAGGCCGTGGCCCGCATGATGGAGGAGGACCCGACCTTCCGCGTGCACGAGGACAAGGAAACGGGCGAGACGCTCATCTCCGGCATGGGCGAGTTGCACCTGGAGGTGGTCATGGACCGCCTGGTGCGCGAGCACAACGTGCAGGCCAAGGCCGGCAAGCCGCAGGTGGTGTACCGCGAGACCTTCCAGCAGGCGACGGCCGGCGAAGCCACGTTCGAGCGCACCATCGAGGAGGACGGCAAGGAGAAGCGCCTCTACGGCCACGTGCGGCTCGAGGCGGCGCCGCTTCCCCGAGGAACCGGCGTGGAAGTGGCCCTGGCGCCTGGCCTGCGCGAGCGGTATCCCGCGCATTCCAGGATTCTCGAGGCCGCCCTGCAGGGGGCGTCGGAAGCCGCCCGTTCCTCGGGGGCACGCGGCTACCCGATGCAGGACATCCGTATCACCATCCTGGACGTCGGATTCCTGGAAAACACGCCGCCGGTGGAGGTGGCCTATCTGATCGCCGCGCAGGAAGCCTTCCGCAAGGCCGCGCAGGCCGACGGCTGCCGCCTGCTCGAGCCCATCA
Source organism: uncultured Kofleriaceae bacterium (assembly GCA_964516435.1). Taxonomy (GTDB): domain Bacteria; phylum Myxococcota_A; class Polyangia; order HGW-17; family HGW-17; genus HGW-17. The sequence continues at coordinate 71,572 of CAZEZP010000041.1, forward strand.
TGCGCGTGGAGGTGGTCACGCCGGACGCCTACGTGGGCGACGTCATCGGCGATCTCGGCCAGCGCAAGGGACGCGTGGAAAACATGGAAATGCGCGGCGACCGGCGGGTGGTGACGGCCTTCGTGCCCCTGCGCAGCATGTTCGGCTACGCCACGGAACTGCGCTCCAAGACCAAGGCGGCGGCTTCCTTCACCATGACCTTCTACCGTTACGGCACCGTAGACGACGTGTAATCTCTTTCATCCCTTTCGATTCAGGAGTAAAGCCCAATGCCGAGACCGCAATATCCTGCCACCATCCCCTACGGATTCATGGGCGTCCGCCCCGCGGCGGACCCGCGCATCGTCCTGCTGCCCGTGCCGTACGATTCCACCACCTCCTACCGGCCGGGCTCCCGGGACGCGCCGGCGGCCATCATCGAAGCCTCGCGCAACATGGAGACCTACGACGAGAGCGTCGATTTCGACGTGGCCGACGTGCCCGTGGGAACGCTCGAGCCCCTCATGCCCTGCATGGCGGGACCGGGCGCCATGGGCGCGGCCATCGAGCAGGCCGCCTCCTTCCACCTGGATGCCGGGCGCACGGTGGTGACGCTGGGGGGCGAGCACTCGGTCACCATCGGCGCCGCCCGGGCCTATGCGAAACGATTCCCCGGCCTGCAGTTCCTGCACATCGATGCCCACGCGGACCTGCGCGACGAATACGAGGGTACGCCCGAAAACCACGCCTGCGTGGCGCGCCGCCTGGTGGAGATGGGCCCCCTGGTGGAAGTGGGCATCCGCTCCCTGTCCTCCCCGGAGATGGATTTCGTGCGGGAGCGCGGACTTCCCGTGTTCTGGGCGCGGGAGATCCTGGCGCAGCCGGATTTCGGCGCCGTGGTGGCGCGCATCCTCGAGCACATCGACCCGCACGCGCCGCTCTACGTGACGCTGGACGTGGATGCGCTGGACCCGTCCATCATGCCGGCCACGGGCACGCCCGAGCCCGGCGGCCTGCTCTACCACCACCTCTGCGCGCTGCTCGAGGCCGTGTTCACGCACCGGCGCGTGGTGGGCTTCGACGTGGTGGAACTGATGCCGCTGCCAGGCATCATCGCGCCGGATTTCCTCGTGGCGCGCATCCTGCTGCGCATGCTGGCCCTCTTCGCCCGCCCCCGCGCCGCATGACGCGACGTCGACGATCCAGGCACGCATTCCGGGAAATCTGATTCAGGGGGACATCCAGTCGCCGGCGGCCAGTTCCACATGGAAGGAGGCCACGTCGGGATGCGTGGCGATGGCAGCCTCGATGGGCGCGGCGACACCGGGTGCGATTCGCTCCACGAGCACGCGCTGGCGGTTCAGCGCGCGGCCCGCGGCATCCAGGAGCGTCACGTCGAATGCCAGGGGCCCCATGACGGCGGGAGACAGGTTGCCCACGCGGGCCTGGATGCGCATGACGTCGCCCTCTTCCCGGCCGGCGAGATCTCCCACGTCCAGAAACGGCTCCAGTTCGTCGCGCCGGTCCACGCGGGCACTCTTGCGGTGCAGGCGGATGCGCCCGGCCGCGTTGTCCACGATCATCTGGAAATGCCGCGTGAAATTGAGTCCCAGAAGCCCGGTCTTGTCTCCCACGGCGCAGGGAGCGCACACGGCCACGGCCAGCGGGCCCACCTCCATGCCGCCCAGCCGCAGGGAGGAAAGCACCGCCAGCGGATACTCGGCCTCGCCGGAAGCCGTCTGCACGCGCAGCGCCGGCGAGCGGGGCCCCGGGGCGATTCCCAGCCGGGCGGCGGCATCCGGGGAAATGGTGGTGAAGGAAGCGCCCGTGTCCAGCACCATGCGCACCGGAAGGGAATTCGAACCCGCCGAAAGTTTCGCGGACACCACGATGGCGCCCTGCTCGTAGGAAAACGGCGTGCTGCCGCTCTCCGCTGCGGCGAGCGAACTGACCAGGGCCATGATCCGGTCTCCCTGGGCGCGCCGGGGGGCGCCGGCATAGGAAAACATCCAGGCGCCATGGTTCTCGATGACTTCCGCCGTCGCCGACGGGATCACGACCCAAGCGAAGAGCGCGAAAGCCCACGACGTGCAGCCCCACAGCAGCAGGGCCACCCGGAAGGTGCGGGGATGGTGCCGCAGCAGCCACACGAAGGCGGCGAACGGCAGGAGTACGATGGCCGTCACCCAGAGCAGGTGCCGGCGGCCTTCGCCCAGCCAGGCGGCCAGATACGCGCTTTGCAGCCAGACGCCCGGCAGGATGCCGGCAGCCAGCAGCAAGGCCAGAAAGCGGCGCACACGCAATGCGCTCCCTCGTTCCCTGCGTTCCTGCACACGCCGCGCCATCGGCGCCATTACGACCTCCCCGCCCGAAAACGGGCACAGACGCCCGGCGGCATTGTATCCATCCCCCCCCTTCCTGTCGAAAAATCACGAAAAACGGGTTTTCCTCGGGGCGGGTTTGGGCTAGATTGACGGCACTGACGGAGTTGG
>CAZEZP010000042.1:0-57412 GCA_964516435.1 uncultured Kofleriaceae bacterium
CCCCACACCCGCCTCAGCCTCCTTTTCTGATACCCTCCCTTCCTAGCCCGTCGCGCCCCATGGCCCTTCGCGTTTTCTGCCGGCCGTTTTCCTTCTCACGCCTTCCGTTTCCCTTTCCCCCCATTGCCCTCCCGAGTTTCCCCCTGCCGTTTTCATTCTCACTCCTTCCCTTTCCCTTTCCCCGCATGGCCCTCCGGATTTTCCACCTGCCGTTTTCATGACTACGCCTGCCATTTCCCTTTCCCCGCATGGCCCTCCGGATTTTCCACCTGCCGTTTTCGCTCCCACGCCTTCCATTTCCATTCCCACACCTGCCATTTTCACCCCCACGCCTGCCATTTTCACCCCCACGCCTGCCGTTTCCCTTTCCCCGCCTGGTCCTCCGAATTTTCCGCCTTGCCGTCTGGATTTTCCACCTGCCATTTTCATTCCCACGCCTGCCAGGATTTCCTCTTTGCAAACAATGAAAATTTTCCTATGGTTCTTGCCGTCCGCGGCAAAGACGCAACTTTCGCGGATTCTCCCGGGAAGGAAATTCCCAGACGTTCTTGCAAAAAACCATGGAGGCTGCAGAATGAGCAACGCCAAGGAAACCGAACGCGCCGAACTGCACAAGACCATCTGGCGCATCGCCAACGACCTGCGCGGCAGCGTGGATGGATGGGACTTTAAGAGTTACGTGCTGGGCTTTTTGTTCTACCGGTTCATTTCAGAGAACCTGACGAACTACCTCAACGGGCAGGAGCGCCGCACGGATCCGGATTTCGACTACGCGCGCCTTTCCGATGAAGAGGCCGAATCCGGCCGCGACGAGACGGTGAAGGAAAAGGGCTTCTACATCCTGCCCTCGGAACTCTTCGCCAACGTGCGCGCCCGCGCCCGCCACGATGCCGACCTCAACGAGACCCTGGAGCGCGTGTTCAGGAACATCGAGGCCTCGGCCCGGGGAACCGCTTCGGAAGACAATTTCCGCGGCCTGTTCGACGATCTCGACGTCAACAGCGGCAAACTCGGCCCCACGGTGGCCAAACGCAACGAGAAACTGGTCAGACTGCTCGACGCCATCGGCGACCTGCCGCTCTCCAATGGCGGCGATTTTTCGGCCAACAGCATCGACCTGTTCGGCGACGCCTACGAGTACCTGATGCAGATGTACGCCTCCACCGCGGGCAAGTCCGGCGGCGAGTTCTACACCCCGCAGGAGGTTTCCGAACTGCTGGCGCGCATCGTCGTGGCCGGCAAGACCGAAGTCAGGAAAGTCTACGACCCGGCCTGCGGCTCCGGCTCGCTGCTGCTCAAGTTCGCCAAGGTGCTGGGAGCGGACCGCGTGCGCAAGGGGTTCTTCGGCCAGGAAATCAATCTCACCACCTACAACCTGTGCCGGATCAACATGTTCCTGCACGATGTCAACTATGAAAAGTTCAGCATTGCCCACGGCGACACGCTCACCGACCCCAAACACGGGGATGACGAACCGTTCGACGCCATCGTCTCCAATCCGCCGTATTCCATCAAATGGGCCGGCGACAGCAATCCGCTGCTGATCAACAACCCGCGATTTTCCCCCGCGGGCGTGCTCGCCCCCCGCAGCAAGGCGGATCTCGCCTTCGTGATGCACATCCTCTCCTGGCTCGCCGTCGACGGCACCGCGGCCGTCGTCTCGTTTCCCGGCGTGCTCTACCGGGGCGGCGCGGAACAGAAGATCCGCCAGTACCTCATCGACAACAACTACATCGACGCCGTCATCCAGTTGCCACCCGATCTCTTCTTCGGCACCACCATCGCCACCTGCATCCTCGTGCTCAAAAAATCCAAGCGCGACAACGCCACCCTCTTCATCGACGCATCGGGCGAGTTCGTGCGCAGCGGCAACAAGAACAGACTCGCGGATGAACACCGGCAAAAGATCCTCGACGCCTTCACAGCCCGGACCGATGTGCCCCGCTTCGCCCGGCGGGTGGACAATTGCCAGATTGCCGAAAACGGCTACAACCTCAGCGTTTCCGGTTACATCGAGCAGGAGGACGGGCGCGAAGCGGTGGACATCCGCTCGCTCAACGCCGAGATCGCCCGCATCGTGGCGCGGCAGGCAAAATTGCGGGAACAAATCGACGCCATCGTGGCGGATCTGGAGGGCGGAAAATGAGCGGCCAATCACGCGACGGCGCCCACACGCAAGGGAAAGTCAGCCGGATCGACGAACTGATAGCCCGCCTGTGCCCGGATGGGGTGGAATTCAAAACGCTGGGAGAGGTTGCAACATATTCACAAACACGTATCAACGCCAGCATTCTGGATGAAACTACATTTGTAGGAGTAGATAACCTTTTGCCCAATATGGCAGGGAAGACTAATGCAACATATACAGCCAATACAGCACGCCTTACTGGCTACGAAGTTGGGGACATTCTTTTAGGAAACATTCGTCCATACCTGAAAAAAATATGGCTTGCAAACAACAATGGCGGGTGCAGCGGTGATGTGCTGGCTATTCGCATCATTGAAAAAAATCGCCCAAAACTTATGCCCGAGTTTCTTTATCGTCTGCTTGCATCCGAAAAATTTTTCACCTACAGCATGCAATACGCCAAAGGCGCAAAAATGCCTCGCGGCAGCAAAGAAGCCATCCTGAAGTACCGTATCCCCATCCCCCCCCTCGAAGTACAGCGCGAAATCGTGAAGGTGCTGGACACCTTCACCCAGCTGGAGGCGGAGCTGGAGGCGGAGCTGGAGGCGCGTCGTCGGCAGTACCAGTACTACCGCGACGCGCTCCTGCGCTTCGATGAGCGCCCCGCGGCGCAAGCAAGCATAGTCAGATGGAAAGCGATGGCTGAAGTTGCAGAAATTCGCAGTGGATGGGGTTTTCCCCAGCGGTATCAAGGCTATTCTTCAGGCATTTACCCTTTCTACAAGGTAAGTGATATGAATATCTCCGGGAATGAAATAATGATGATGACTGCTAGCAACTTTATCGACGATGTCACTGCAAAAAAACTTGGAGTGACACCAGCACCTGCAGGAACAGTCATTTTTCCTAAAATTGGTGCTGCGATTGCAACAAACAAGAAACGCCTCCTCTCCATTCCTTCTGCATATGACAACAACATTATGGGTTTGATTCCGAATAAGGAACTTAGTCCTCGCTTCCTGCTTTTCTGGATGCAAACAGTTGACCTTACAAAACTTGCGCATGATTCCGGTGCAGTTCCATCCATCAGAAAGTCAGAAATGGAAAAACTCCTTATTCCCGTTCCTCCGCTCGAAGAACAGGAACGCATCGTCGCCATCCTCGACAGATTCGACGCGCTGGTCAACGACCTCACCTTCGGCCTGCCCGCCGAAATCCAGGCGCGTCGTCGGCAGTACGCGCATTATCGCGACCGGCTGCTCACGTTCCGGGAAGCCCCTCCCGCGGGAGAAACCAGATGACCGAAGAAACCCGGCCCTTTCACTACGAGCCGATCGCCTTCTCCAGCGAGAACACGGTCGTCGCCGAATTCCTGCTCGAATCCGCCGAGGCGCGTGAGCCCGCCTACCAATCCGAGGCGGATCTTGAAAAAACCTTCATCCGGCAACTGATGGGCCAGGGGTACGAATATCTGCCCATCCATTCGGAAGGCGACCTCGTCGGCAATTTGCGCCGCCAACTGGAAAGGCTCAACCAGGTCCAGTTCTCCGAAAGCGAATGGAAACGGTTTTTTGCCGCCTGCATCGCCGGCAGCAACGAGGGCATCGTCGAAAAGACCGCGCGCATCCAGGAAGATCACGTGCAACTTTTGCAGCGCGACGACGGCACGACCCGCAATATCCGCCTGATCGACAAGGACAGTCTCCACAACAACACCCTGCAGGTCATCAACCAGTACGAGGCCGAAGGCACGCACCCCAACCGCTACGATGTCACCATCCTGGTCAACGGCCTGCCGCTGGTGCATGTGGAACTCAAGCGCCGGGGCGTGGACATCCGCGAGGCGTTCAACCAGATCGACCGCTACCAGCGCGAAAGTTTCTGGGCGGGCTCGGGACTCTTCGAGTACGTGCAACTGTTCGTCATCAGCAACGGCACGCTGACGAAGTACTACAGCAACACCGTGCGCAGCGGACATCTCGACGAGCAGCGCGGCAGACGCGGCAGAAACCGTACATCGAACAGTTTCGCCTTCACCAGTTGGTGGGCCGATGCCCGCAACCGGACGATCGCCGACCTGACGGGCTTCACCCGGACCTTTTTCGCCAGGCATACGCTGCTCAACATCCTCACCCGCTACTGCGTGTTCGACGTGGACCGCAAACTGCTGGTGATGCGGCCCTACCAGATCGCGGCCGTCGAGAAAATCCTGCAGCGCATCGCCATCAGCACCAGCCACAGGCAGTTGGGAACTCTCAAGGCGGGGGGCTACATCTGGCACACGACGGGCAGCGGCAAGACGCTCACCAGTTTCAAGGCGGCGCAACTGGCGTGCAGGCTGCCCGACATCGACAAGGTGCTCTTCGTGGTCGACCGCAAGGATCTGGACTACCAGACCATGCGGGAATACGACCGCTTCGAGAAGGGAGCCGCGAACTCGAACACCTCAACGGCGGTGCTGCAGCAGCAACTGGAGTCTCCAGACGCCCGCATCATCATCACCACGATCCAGAAGCTTTCGCGCTTCGTCGCCGGCAACCGGAACCACCCGGTGTACGACCAGCACGTGGTGATCATCTTCGACGAGTGCCATCGCAGCCAGTTCGGAACCATGCACACCGAAATCAGGCGGGTGTTCCGCAAGTATCACCTGTTCGGCTTCACCGGCACGCCCATCTTCGACGTCAACGCGAACACCCATGGAAACAGCCCGAGGTGCACCACCGAGCAGACGTTCGGCGACCGGCTGCATGCCTACACGATCGTCGATGCCATCAACGACAGGAACGTGCTGCCGTTCCGCATCGACTACGTCAACACCATCCGGGAAGCGCCGCACATCCGGGACAAAAAGGTGGCTGCCATCGACACGGAGCGGGCGCTGCTGGATCCGGAGCGCATCCGCCAGATCGTGGCCTACATCCGCGAGCATTTCGACCAGAAGACCCGGCGCGCCAGTTCGTACTCGCTTTCGGGCCGGCGGATGAGCAGATTCAATTCGCTGTTCGCCACGGCCAGCATCGAGGCCGCCCGGCGCTACTACGCCGAGTTCCGGGCCCAGCAGGAGAGCCTGCCCGAGGCGCAGCGCCTCAAGGTCGGCCTGATCTACAGTTTCGCCGCCAACGAGGAAGATGCCGACGGCCTGCTCGGCGAGGAGGAATTCGAAACCGGCGGGCTGGATCAGGGCGCGCGCGACTTCCTGGATGCGGCCATCCGCGATTACAACGCGCTGTTCAAAACCAACTTCGACACCGGTTCCGAAAAGTTCCAGAACTACTACAAGGATCTCTCGCAGCGCCTGAGAAACCGGGAACTGGACATCGTCATCGTGGTCAACATGTTCCTGACCGGATTCGATGCGACCACGCTCAACACCCTGTGGGTGGACAAGAACCTCCGGGCGCACGGTCTGATCCAGGCCTATTCGCGCACCAACCGCATCCTCAATTCGGTCAAGACCTACGGCAACATCGTCTGCTTCCGCGACCTGGAGCAGGAGACCAACGACGCCCTGGCGCTGTTCGGCAACAGGGACGCGAAGGGAATCGTGCTGCTCAGGCCCTATACCGAGTACTACGGCGAATACGAAAAGCGGATCCAAGAACTCAGGAAGCGGTTTCCGCTCGGACAGCCCATCACGGGCAGCCAGCCGCAGAAGGATTTCATCCACTTGTTCGGCGCAATCCTGCGCCTGAAGAACATCCTGGTTTCATTCGACGATTTCGCCGGAAACGAGATTCTCTCCGAGCGCGATTTCCAGGATTACCAGAGCCTGTACCTGGATCTGTACGCCGAGTTCCGCGGCGCCGCGAAAGCAGACAGGGAAGCCATCAATGACGACGTGGTGTTCGAAATCGAACTGGTCAAGCAGGTCGAAATCAACGTCGATTACATCCTGATGCTGGTGGAGCAGTATCTGAAAAGTAAGAGGCCGGAAAAAGGCAGGGAAATCAAGGCCCGCATCGAACGCTCCGTCAGCGCGAGCCCCACCCTGCGCAACAAGAAGGACCTCATCGAGGAGTTCATCGAATCGGTCAACGCGAAAACCACGGTGGATGCGCAGTGGCAGGCCTTCGTGGAGCGGCGCAGGCAGGAGGAACTCAATCGCATCATCCAGGAAGAGAAACTCGACGCCCAGGCGACGCGGGCGTTCATCGAGAATGCCTTCCGCGACGGGGGCATACCGGCCAACGGCACGGCCATCACGAAAATCCTCCCACCGGCGCCGCGCTTCAGTAAAGACAACCCCCATGCGGCCCTGAAGCAGCGGGTGCTGGAAAAACTGCTCGCCTTTTTCGAACGCTTCTTTGGCCTCGCCTGAAAATGGGCAGAACCACGCGGCATTCCAGCCGGCCGGGGTCCACATCGGTCCGGGTGATCTCGACGCGACGGTCCAGACAACTCCATCGGGGGACGCGAGCGAACACGCAGGAAAGCATCGACCTGGAGCCGGCCACCGGACCGGAGTCCAACTGTCACGTCAGAATCCGGCAGGATTTTTCTGGAAATGTAAATGCTGGTCGCCCATACTGACCGCGAGGAGGAGAAATCATGCCCGACAGCCAACAATCTTCATCCGGCACGCAAGGTCTTCGGCGCCTGTATCGGGTCCTCGAGCATTACGAACAGGAAAAGACTTCCTTTTCGCTGGAGGAACTGGCCGAAGCCTGCGGCTACAGGCTTTCCACCATCCGGACATACGTGACCAAGAAACTGAAGAACATCGTGCGAAAATCAGCGGAAAAGAAGCATCTCTTCACAGCCAGTCTCGGCGGCATGGAGGAAGAGGCCTTCGTCCACCACATGAGCCAGACCTGCCAGGACGAGACCCCTGCGGAAGAAGAGGATCTGGCGGGCATTTTCCGCAAATGCAGCCTGGATTCCTGCCTTCTGGCCGTGGAACTGTACAACCGGCCCCGCCTGCCCAACCGGACCGAAGCCTTCTGCATCATGATGGCCCATGCATGGGAACTGCTGCTCAAATCGCTGCAGGTGAAGCAGGAAGACGAAGATGCCCCCCTCCCGCATCCGCGCCTCCTGGAACTCGTCCGGCGCCAGTGGCCCGACGGGCGAAATCCGGTGCGCAGGAATCTGGAATGCCTGGTGGAACTGCGCAATCAGGCCATGCACTTCATTCTCCGGAGCCCGGACAGGCACAGGGACATGGCCCGCCTGTTCCAGGCCAACGTCCTCAATTACCTGCAGTCGTACCGGGAAATCGATGCCGAAGGTCTCCTGGCCCGCCTTCAGCCGGGATTCGTCGCGCTACTGGTCGACGTTCCGGAAACGGAACCCGGAGTCCTGAAAATCCGGCCCGGACGGGACCTGCAGGCCGAACTGGATTCCTTCTGGGAGCGATTCGATCAGGAGGAAAGAACCTTTGCAGAAGAAGGAAAAGCGATGGAATTCGCCATTCCCGTGGAATACCGGCTGGTGCTCACCCGCAACGAACGGGAGGGCGACCTGAACCTCACCCGCTAAAAATTTCATGAGGGTCCACAAACAGGACGACAGGGAATTCGACCGGGCGAAGAACGAATGGGAGCCCGCTTCAACTTTTCCAATGTGCCGCCAATCGCGAATGGCGCCAGCCCCGTTACTTCGAGAGTCAGAAACTGCGCGTCCAGACTCACGAATTTCACGTTCTTTTCACCCGCCGCTGCCTCGAGCGCCTTCACGGTGGCGCCCATGATTTCGAAAAAGCCTACCTTGCCCGTTTGCACACGCACATTCCCATTCCATCGGATACCGTGGACTTGCCGCACGATTCGCCGTTTCCCGATTGCACACGCACTTTCCCGGCTTCCGGCGCGGTTGCCATCCGGACGAAACAGCCATGAATCCAGCCAGAATTCGGCATGGAAAAAAACCGGCATGGAGAAAAACCGGCGCAAGGGAACGGGGAATGCGCGGCGCGTTCCGGCAAGTTGCAGCAACCCGCGGCGGGGCATGCAAAAAATGCCTTGACTGGTGGTGGGGGAAACTGGCATCCTGATTCTGGTTTTCGTTCCATTCCACGTTTGCGCTTCGCAAGGAGACATGAAAATGCATTCGCCGCATCGCCGCCGTGCCGTATGGACCGTATTCTTCCTGCTGCTGGCCGTTTCCGCCTGCAAGGACAAGGAAAAGACGAAACCCCAGCCATATGTGCTCCCGCCGGAGCCGCTCAACCGCGAAGCCTTCCAGTTGGCCGTCCACCTGTCCACGACGATGGCCGTGACGGGACAGGAAGTGACGCTGGCCGCCTTCGTGGCCCGCGGCACTCCGCAGGGGAACCTCGCCCTGGAATGGGACCTGGGAACCGGCACAGCAGCGGGAACGGCGCCGGGAGCCATGGTGCAGAAGGTCTCCTTCGCGCAGCCCGGACGACACATCGTGACCGTGCGGGCCACGGATGCGGCCGGCGGACGCGGAGCGTCGGGAGCGGTGGTGACCGTGCTCGCCCCTGGCCAGACCCACCTCCTCGGGGACGTGGACGGCAACGGCGCCGTCGATGCGGCCGACGCTGCGGCCCTGCGCGATTACCTCGCTTCCCGCACAGGGCTTTCCGCAAAGGCCCTGGAACGCGCCGACGCCGACTTCGATGGCCGCATCGACGAAACCGATCTGACCCTCGTGGAACATTCGGCCGAAAGCGGCTCTGGCGCCCCACGCCTTCTGTGGCCGAACCAGGGGCCCGTTGGCCGGATGATCCACCTGTATCACCCGCTGCTGCTGGATCCGTCCGTATCCGTGGAAGTGCAGTTCGCGGGGGCGGCCGAACCTGATGTTCCCGTCCGCACCCGGGCCGGCGTGGCCACGTTCGCAGTGCCCCCGGACCTCTCCCCGGGGCCGGCGGCCCTGCTCCTCTATGAGAGCGGCGTGTTCGCCGATTACCTCGAGTTCGAGGTGCTGCCATCGGCGCCGCCGACGGGCGAGCCGGGAGCCCGCGTACTGGCCGCCCTGGCCCAGGTGGAGACGGCACTGGCCGACGTCGCGCCCATCTTCGAGGAGTACCTGCGCGAATCGGGCGCCGACGAGGGGCAGGTCGCCGTCATCACCGGGATCCTTCGCGTGGCGCAGGCATCCTTCGGCCCCAACCGCAGGGCTTTCGAGGAAGCCTTCGCCCTGATGGAACCCGAAGCCAGGACGGCCTTCGAGCAGATCGCCCTTGCCAACGGCCTGGAGGAACTCACCGGAGAACTGGCCCAGGCGCAGGCCCGCCTGGCTTCCCTGCGTCAGGATCCGTCCGGGCGGAACCGGAAACTGGGCGCAAGCGTCATCTCCATGATATGCGCGGCCCGCAAGGTGGCCGACGTGTCGGCCGCCGTGGCGAAGGTCAACGAGGTGGCCTCCAGTTACATCGCACGGTTCAACAAGTGGCCCGTCAACCTGCTACCCGGCGTGGGACAGATCATTTCGTTCCTGCAGAGCGCATCCAGCGTCATCGGCGCCCTGACCGATCTCATCGGGATGGCGGCCCAGTTCATTCCCGAGTTCGGTGACGTCGAGGTCCTGGCCAATCCGTCGACGCTCTCGCTGGGACAGAGCGCGACCCTCACGCCGCGCGTGCAACTGGTCATCGCCGGCCGTCTGTGCGCAGGCGCCGCCGAATCCGTCATCGGCGGACTCGTGGAACAGATGCAGGACGCCATGGCGCGCCGGCTGGGACGGGCCATCCCGTATCTGGGCGGACTGTTCGCCGCCGCGAAATTCGAGAAGGAACGCATGAATTTCCTCGTGAGCCTGGCCTACGAAGCCGTCTCCGAGGTGGCAGGCGCCGCCCTCGACGCCCTGGGCGTGAAGGACCGCCTGATGTCCCTGGCCGAAACGATCTGCGGAGCACTCGCGGAACCGTCCATCACGCTGTCTGCCGATACGCTCTCGGGTTCCTGCGGAAACGTCGCAGGGGGCACGTTCACCTGCACGGAAGCCTGCGCCGGACCCCAGACCTTCCAGGCCAGCCCCGAACTGTGCGGCGAGACGAAGAACGGCGAAGGCTCCCTCGTGTGCGACGCCTGCACGGCCACCACGTGCGCCCTGGGATGCTGCAGCAGCGGCATGTGCCTTCCCCAGGCCAACCAGACCGCGCAACTGTGCGGCACGGGCGGCGCGGCCTGCCAACCCTGCAATCCGGAAGCGGGAGAAACCTGCGTGGCTGGCGTGTGCACCTGCGTGAGCGACTGCACCACGAGCGGGGAAAAATCCTGCCTGGGGACGAAAATCCGCGAATGCCGGGAGATGGCGGGCCATCCCGGATGTCTGCGCTGGCAGGAGGGGGCCGACTGCGTGGCCGTCAACGGACCCGGCGCCCGCTGCGAAGCCGGAGAATGCGCGGGTGGATGCAATGCCGGCAACTGCAACGGCTGCTGCCTCGAAAACGGCACTTGCCTGCCGGGAACCGCGGACGGCGCCTGCGGCGCGGGTGGCGCCCTGTGCCGAATCTGCACGGGCAGTATCGGCTGCCGGAACCAGACCTGCGCTCCCTTCCCCTGTGAAACGAGTTGCGACGGCTGCTGCCGGGGCGACGTCTGCATCGGGCAGGCCGGCGTCAACGATCTTGCATGCGGAACAGGCGGCGCCGCCTGCCAGACCTGCGACATCACCCAGGGCTCGCACTGCGAGTCCGGCGTCTGCACCGACGCCCAGCCCGGCAGTTGCAACCAGCCTTACGACTGCTACCAGCCCGGAACGTACGGATGCACCCAGTGGGAATGCGTGAACCATACCTGCGTGAAACAAAGCGATATGCCGCAGGGCACTTCGTGCACGGACGACGACGAATGCACTACGAACGATGCGTGCGATGGGCGCGGGCACTGCACCGGAACCCCCCGCGTCTGCGATACTCCGCTGGCCCCGGCCCACTGCTACGTCACGCCGGGAACCTGCCGCTACGGAAACTGCGAATACGAGCAGAAACCCACGAATCCGGTGGCCTGCTCGCCCGGCTCCATCTCGGTATCCTCCATTCCAGGGCGTGCCTACGTATTCTTCGATACTTCCGCCTGCTCCTGCACGGCCGCCACGTCCACATCCGGAAACGAAGTCATGCAGTTCATGTTCAATTCCAACGGAACCGTGCGCGGCTACGCAGGCCTGGACTGGTCCATCCGGCGGACCGAACCGGCCGGACTGAACACCGACTCGCACGACATCCCCTCGATTCCGTTGAACACACCAGTGAAAATCTACATGGACACCATCATCGGCGTGGCCAACATCGTCGTCCACGTCACGCTGACTTCCAATAGCCTCCAAAATATCAGCGGCCAGTGCTGCTGGTGGTAATAGCCAGCCCCTCCCGGGCTTTGCAGCATGGAAAATACTGTTGGAAACAGGAAAAACCTGGAATACAAATAACGCGAACACCCACGAGGAGGTTGCCGCATGCGCGTTTTTCATCTGGCTTTCATCGGATGGCTGGCTGCAGGGCTGCTGGCGGCGGGATGTTCGGACAGGAGCGGCACGAACAACCCCAGCAACAACGTCAATAACGTCAATAACGTCAACAACACGAACAATACCAATAATACGAACAACGCCAACAACACGGAGGGGCTGTGCGATGCGGCGCTGCAGACGGCCAGCCTCGAGGCGGATTTCCTGGCCGTGGACGAAAGCGGCCACATCTATGCAGCCAAGGCCGTGTATGAGAACGGGACCACGTACAACCGGGTGCATGCGATTTCACCGCAGGATGGCGCGGCACGGATGGTGTACGAGGATACAGGCAGTTCATGGCGGCAGGCGCAGTACCACCGGATGGTGGAGCATGGCGGATACCTGTATTTCTGCGGGGGTCCCGTGTTCCGGATTTCCATCGCCGATGGCACGAAGGAAGCCGTCACGACGCCATCGGACCTGTGCGGGGATCTTGCCTTCCATGAGGGCGTGCTCTTCTACACCAACACCAACGGGGAAATCCGGGCCGTGGACCTGACAGGCAGCCTGCCGGCTTCCGGCACGATCTGGGCGAAGCAGGGCCTGCGCTACCAGAACGCCCTGCTGGCGGCCGGGGAAAGCGACCTCGTGGTCCTGGGTCAAAACGATGCCATGTCTCCGGACCCGGTGATCTACAGGATTCCCTTCGCGGGCGGGTCCGCTGCAACCCTGGCCACGCTCGCCGGCGAATACCCCTCCGGACTCGCCGTCGACGGCACGCACGCGTGGTTCTTTGGGACCACATTCAGCGGGGGAACCCACAACGGCGTGGGCCGGGTGCCGCTTTCCGGCGGGGATGCGGAATGGATCTTCACGGACGAGGGACTCCCCTTCATCACCACCGGCGACCCGTTCTTCGCCAACCGCGTGCCGCTGGTACAGGGAAGCGTCATCCTGGCCGATTCCATCCTGGCCGATTCCGTGACGAATCTCGTGCGCCGCAATGCGGCCACAGGCGAAACCTGCGTGCTGGGAACCTTCGATGCCGCTGTTTCGCCAGCCAGCCTGATCGCGGCCGGGGGACGCGTATTCGCCTGGTACGGTCGCGACCCGGCCCTGCACTGGTACGTGTTGCCATGAGTTTTGCCATGCCCCGGAGTCTTTCGCGTCCGGTATCCGCCATCGCCTGGCCCATGACAAAATGGCCGGAATTCCGGTGGAAACGCCCGGCTGCAGGGGTTCCCATTTTCTGGAAACCCTGCTACGCAACGGCAATGAGGAGACCATCATGAAACTGGATACCGATTTCATGCTCTCTGCTCTGTATGCCCTGACAGTCGGCCTGCTGGTGGTGCGCTGGTTCACCCTGTTCCGTTTGCGGCTTCCGGCCGATCTGTTGCCTGTCATACGAAGGCTGCTGCAGAAAGGCGACCTCGAGCGGTCCATCAAACTGAGCCGCATGCTGCCGCACGCGCCCATCGCGCGCGCCATGGCGCAGGCGCTGGCCCTGTGGCAAAAGGGAGTGCCGAACCCGGCCGACATGGAGGAAACCTTCGCGCACAACCTGCCGGGAAGCAGCGTGAAAGTCTTCCATGCACGAATTTCACGCGGCAACTGGCTGCCCATCATCCCCCTGGTGCTCTTCATCCTGCATCTGGCCGGCACCTGGCTCATGCCTCTGCCGCCATTCGTCGTGCTTTCCATCGCCTTCTGGTTCACGACCATCCACGGGCAAATCCTGACGGCCATCATCCGCGGCGACGTGGACCTGGCGCTTTCCATCTGCCGGGAACGCTTCCCCCTGGAAACCGCGCCCGCCGAAACCCGGAAGCCAGCGCAGGATCCGGCCAAAAGCCCTGCACCGGTTCCTCCCCCTGCGGCGGAGGCCGCGACTCCGTTTCCGCCCGCCGCACCCCCGCCGCCGGGAAGCGCAGAATCTTTTGCGCCTGCCATGCCTCCACCACCGGAAAGCCCTGCTTCAGCCGGAAAACGGGTGTTCTGCCGGCTGTGCGGCCGGGAAGTTCCCGTTCCCCCCGATGTACTCGCCCGCATCGAAAGCGATCTGGATGTGTGGAGTCAGGTCAAGGGCCCCTGCCCCTCCTGCGGCGGCACACTCTTTAGCCTGCAGGAAAACGGCGGCAATTGATTCTCAGTCAGGTTTTCAGAAATCCAGGAAAAAGAATCGGAAAACGGCAAAAACTGAAGAGGACTCAGGGAGCGGCATCCTGGAATTTCACTTCCGCTCCATGCTTGCCGGCGCGCGCGCACTTGCGCCACATCTTGAAAACCGCGTTCTTGCCCGTGATCTTGACCGTGATGGTGCTCTCGTATTTGCCCTTGCCCACCTTCTTCCACTGGGTCTGGGACACCTTCACCAGGTTCTTGAAGTCATAGTTGACGTCGTCGATGTCCAGCAGGCACTTGTCGTGGATCCACTGGATGGTGGCCTTGATCTGCACCTTGTCTCCCAGTTTCACCGTCTGCCTGTCCGGCTCCAGTTTCTGCTTGCAGGCATGGGAAACCGCGGGAAATCCGGCCATCACACCCGCGACCAGCAACATCATCCAGAAATGTTTCATGGAAACCTCCCGGCGGTAAGGAACGCCGCTGGAAACATACGGTCGCCGCGGAAAATATTCAAAGCATTTTTCACGATGTCTTCGGAGAAAACGAACCGTGCGCGCATCCGCCGGCATGCCCGCCACAGCTTGACAAGCGCCCGCAATCCGCATACAAGGCGCCCGCACTTTCTTTATGGCATCGGCCCAGCGGAGGTTCGAAATGCATAAACTGGAAACGTGGCTCCTTCTCGGATTCTGCCTTCTGGCGGCTGCCTGCGACGACGGGAACAGGAACGACGACGGAAACAACGCGGCGGGCGTTTGCGGCAACGGCATCGCCGAAACCGACGAATGGTGCGATGGCGAGGATTTCCGGGGCGCTTCCTGCGAAAGCATCGGGCATGGATTCGTTGGCGGCACGCTCGCCTGCACGAGCACCTGCCAGTACGACGTGAGCGGCTGCATCCCCGACTGCGGGGAAGACGCCTGCACGCCGGGGGAGATCCTGTGCTCGAGCGACGGCACGGCGCGGCGGGTGTGCCGGGTGCAGGCCGACGGATGCCCGGCTTTCGAGCGTGAACCCTGCCCGGCCGACGCGCCCCACTGCCGCGTGGCCGATGGATGGGCCACCTGCTTTTCAGAACCCTGTCCTCCCGTGTGCACTCCCGGCGAAAGCCGATGCGGGGACGAGATGCGAAAGGTGGAAACCTGCGTCCTGGGAATGCAGGGCTGCCCCGAATGGAGCGTGGGTTTCTGCGACGTCGGCATGATGTGCGTCCTGTCCCAGGATGGCGCACAGTGCGTGCCCGAATGCACCATGGAATGCTGGGAGATGGGCCTGCACTGCAATGGCGAGGAAGTCCGCGAATGCAATGTGATTTCTGATTCCTGCTCCAAGTTCACCCTGCTGGAGGACTGCGCCGCCGATGGCCGGGTGTGCCGCCTGGACGCCAGCGGAACGCCTTCCTGCCAGGCACCCCTCCCGGGCGATGACTGCAATCGGGTGGAAACCATCCCGTCCCTTCCCTTCCACCTCGCCGCCGACAACTTCGCCAGCTCCTTTTCGGATGCCATTCCCATGTGGAACTGCGGCGGCTTCACGGGCCCCGAGCGCGTGTTCACGCTGGACATGACGGCGGGGCAGCGCGTGGCCTTTTCGGCCACCGGCCAGGCCAACTTCATCTGGTATGCGCTCAGCGCCTGCACCAATGCTTCCCCCACCTGCCTGGCCGATGCGAACACGACGTTCGGGGGGACCGAAACGCTCATCTTCACTCCGCCCGCCGACGGCACCTACTTCTTCGTCCTGGAGATGGACCGCTATGCCGCGGACGCGGGCACCTACACCATAGACGTGTTCATCCCCGACGACACCGAAACGAGTTGCACCGACGGGCGGGACAACGATCTCAATGGTCCGGCCGACTGTTTCGACACCGCCTGCTGGGGCGTGTTCCCCTGCCCAGCCCTGGTGTATTCGGAAGAATTCCGGAACTGGCCGCCCCTGGGATGGACCATCGAAAACGGAGGGGATCCGGCCTATGCATGGTTTTCCTCGGTCTTCGACACGCAGGCGCGGGATCTGTACCTGGCCAACGGGCTCTTCGCCATGATCGACTCCCAGGTCACGGGTGCCCCGCATGCCTTCGACGACTCCCTGGTCTCCCCGCCCATCGATTTCTCGGCCGCCACCCTCGTGGAACTGGAATTCGTGCACTTCTACCTCGATGGAAGCCCTTCCGACAGCGCAACGGTCCTTGTGTCCGCAGACGACGGAAGCACGTGGACCCCCGTGCGCGCCTGGACGAGCGACGGCGACATCCCGCCCTGGGGCGGCGAACGGGTACGCCTGGACATCTCGGCCATCGCCGCAGGGCACTCCCAGGTCCGCGTCCGCTTCCGCTATGCCACCACCGGCTTGGACTATTACTGGCTTCTGGATTCCGTGCGCCTGTTCGCGCGCTGACGGGGAAATCCCGCAAGGCGAAGGAATCGGGGGCGCAAGTAACGCGTGACCCGGTGCGGCTTTTGTGGTATGAGCCGCGCGGATGCCGGGAAGGATGCCGGCGCCGGAAAAGTGTCCCGCATTCATGACGAACGAACCGCAAAACCCGATTCCCATCACCCACGACGATGACGCCCACCTGGGACTTGCGGCCCGCATCGCCCTGACGCTCGGCCCGATCGCGGGCTACGTCGTGCTGCTGCTGGGCGCCGGCATCCTGTACGGCTACAGGATGGTGCTCTTCCTGGCTTCCATGTTCCTGGCAGCTTTCGTGGGCGGCGGCAAGTTCATCGTGTTCGCCGGGGCCGTCCCGGATTCTCCCGTGGGCATCGCGCCGCTGGTGGCCATCGTGGTCTGGGGAGACATGGCTACGGTGTGCTTCCTGGTCGCCAACATCGACGCGCTCAACCGCATTCCGCGGCTGGGCGCGCGCATCGCCCAGGCCCACGCCACCGGCCACCAGGTGCTCGCCACCCATCCGTGGATGCGCCGGATGGCGGAACTGGGCATGATCACCTTCATCGCCCTGCCCTTCCAGGGAACAGGTGCCGTCATCGGCACCATTCTGGGCCAAATCCTGGGACTTTCACGCAAGGCCATCGTGGCCTCGGTGTTCGTGGGCTCCACGCTGGGGGCGCTGGGAATGGCGCTTCTGGCCCACCTGGGACGCGCCGAAGTGGCCGCCGCCGCCCGCAACCCATGGCTGGGCGTGGCCACCCTGGCCGTCGTCTTCGGCCTGATGTGGTATCTGGGAAAGCGTTTTCTGGGTTCGAAGTAACGACTCCCGTCCCGTCTTCCCCGCCCGTTTGGTTCCCGTTTCTTGCCATGCCGGCGCATCTGCGGCATGCTGTGCGGCGCCATGCATCTGGAATCCTGCATCGATTCGTTTCTCGAGGACCTGCGCATATCCGGCCATGACAGTCCCCATACGCTTCGGGCCTATGCAGCGGATGCGGGGGCCTTCGTGGATTTCCTGCGGCAGAAACTGGGCCGGGAACCGGAACTGGAGGATTTCACGCGGGATGCGGTACGCCGGTACCTGGGCGAACGCTTCGGAAAGGTGGAACCGCGCTCGCTGTCCCGGCAGATTTCCTGCCTGCACACCTTCGCCCGCTTCCTGGAAAAACGCCTTGCCTTCGACGCCGGCCCCATCCTGCGGGTGAAAAACCCCAAACTGCCCCGCCTGCTCCCTCATCCCCTGCCAGTGGACGAGGTCTTCACCCTGCTCGAATCCTGCCGCGACGACACGCCGGCCGGGGCCCGGAACCGCGCCATCCTGGAACTGCTCTACGGCGCGGGCGTGCGGCGCTCGGAACTGGCAGCGCTCGACATCAGGGACGTCCGCTTCATCGCGGACGGCGTGCTGCTGCACGTTCGCAAGGCGAAAGGGAAAAAGGAGCGCATGGTTCCGGCCGGTCTGCCCGCGCGGAATGCGCTGGAAAAATACCTCGCCGTGCGCGGCCGGCTGGGGAAGCGCCAGGACCCCGAAGCCCTGTTCCTCAACAACCGGGGAGGCCGCCTTTCCGACCGGGCGCTGGGGGCCCTGCTGGAACGCATGCGCCGCGCCTGCGGTCTGGGAGAAGGCACCACCTGCCACAGCCTGCGGCATTCCTTCGCCACCCACCTTTTGGACTCGGGCGCGGATCTGCGGGTCATCCAGGAACTTCTGGGACACGAGAACCTGGCCACCACCCAGATCTACACCGAGGTCTCTCTGGCTAGACTGATGGAAGTGTACGACCGCTGCCATCCGCTGGCATGACGGGCGAAAACATTTTTACACATAAACCCTAAAGAGGCGCCCGCGACCGGTACGGCAGGCGGCAGAGTTGCGGCCGGCTCGCTGTCAGAGTTCGAAAACGTCCAGCGTCGATTCCAGCGTGCCCACGAACAGCCGGTTTCCGCAGCGCACGGGGGCGGCCGCCACCCGCCCGGAAAGGCGGACCTCCTGCAGGATGCGCCCAGAGGAAGCCTCCACCCGGAACAGGCGGGCGCGGTCGGTACCGAAGACGATTTCATCCCCCATCCAGCGCAGATCTCCGGGACAGCCCACCGTTTCCGTCTTCCAGCGGCATTTGAGCGCATCCGTGCCTGCAATGCTGGATTCGTCCAGGAAGAAGCCGCAGAGGCTGCATTTGCCGCCCTCGTTTGCGGCGAACACCCCGAAGGGACGGTTGCGCACCCGGCCGGCCGCCGGACTCGAAACGATTCCGGCCCGCATCACGCGCCAGCAGCGCCCCTCCGTGCGGCTGCACAGCACCACCATGCCCTGCGGCGCAGCATCCGGCCCGCCATGGAGGAAAAACCATGCCCAACTGTCCGTCACCAGAGGAGGATGCACGCTCAGCGTCGGCAGCGTATCCACGACGATGGCATCGGCCGGGCATTGTTCATGCACGCGCGCATCCTCCACGGTTTCCGGGTCCGAATCGATCACGCACAGACGCCCCTTGTTCTCGGGCTGCACGGCGAAGGTCCGCCCGTCCACCGGCATGTAGAACGTGTACAGATGGCGGCCGGCCGACAGGATGCGGGTGCCGGCGAAGAACCAGCGGTCCCCCTCCAGGCGGGTGGGCGCATGGATCAGCATGCCCTGCACGGCGACCTTGCGGGGGACGTAGGGAACCTTGTCTCCCAGCGAAAAAGGCTCGATGAGATGGAAGGAATGATCCCATCCGGGCACCAGGACGCGGCGTCCGGAAGCGAAGGGTGCTGCCGTGAAGTATTCCGAGGCCGCGGGAGACTCGAACACCTGATGTCCATCGGAAAGCGCATGGATCCGGATTCGCTTGTCCTTGGCGGCCGTCACCACGAGCTCTCCCCAGATGAGCGGAGAAGCCACGATGTCGCCGCCGGCCGCGGCATCCCAGAGGGGATCGAGCGTATCCGCCTTCCAGGCCAGGATCCGGCCGGGAGCCGCGGTGGCCACCAGCACGCCATGCGCCACGGCAGGGGCCGACCAGATACGGCATCGGCCATTGCAGTCCAGGCGCAGGGTTTTTTGTGCAGAACCCGGCAGCCGGCCCACGGAGACCGGGGCATACCCCATGGGCGGCGACATCTCGGCAGGACAATCATAAGAAAAAGAAACCGCCCGGGGCGTCTTGTCCGAATCCGGTTTTTGAACCGCCTTTTTCGGGAGTTCTTCCTCTTCTTCCTCCGCATCGCCACGACCGTACACCATCCACCAGGCGCCGGCGGCCAGCCCGGCGGCCAGCAGCACCACCAGAAATCCCAGCATCCAGAACAGGCGCCGGCGGCGGCGGACCTCCCGGGCGCCGTGGATTTTGCGGCTCAGCACCAGCAAGGGGGAATCCACGGAAGAGACCGGAGTGCCTGCATCCGAACGCGCAACTTCTTTCGGCTCATCCGGCTTCTCCAGATCCCGCATGGCCTGTTCCAGTTGGCGAGCCAGTTCGTGGGCGGATTCCTGCCGCCGGGAAGGATCCTTTTCCAGCGCCTGATGCACGATGGCTTCCACGGAGGGCGGCACGTCCGGGCACACGCTGCGCAGGGGCGGCACCGGCTCGTGCACCTGCATGAACAGGACTCTCATGAAGGAGCCTTCTGCAAATGGCACCCGCCCGGAAACCAGTTCGTACAGCATGATGCCCATGGCGTAGATGTCGGTGTGGAAATCCACGTCGATTCCCATGGCCTGTTCCGGCGACATGTAGTAGGGCGTGCCGAACACCCGGCCTTCCTGCGTGAGCGTCACGGCGCCCGCGCCGCTGGGCGCGTCATGGTTGGAAAGCGTCATTCCCGAACGCATCTTGGCGATGCCGAAATCCACGATCTTCACTACCTCGCGGCCATCCTGACGCGCCAGGAACACGTTCTCCGGCTTGAGGTCCCGGTGCACGATGCCCTTGTCGTGGGCGGCCGCCACGCCGCGCGCCGTCTGCGCCATCCAGGAAAGCGCCTGCGCCAGCGGGACGGGCCCCCGGGAGCACACGGCGGCCAGCGTCTCCCCCTCCAGGCACTCCATGGCCATGTAGACGCGCCCATCCGGGAGTTGGCCGAAGTCCTCGATGCGCACAATGGACGGATGCCCGATGCTGGACGCCAGGATGGCCTCCCGCTTGAAGCGCATCAGCGCCTCGGTATCCCCCGTGATTTCCGGCTTGAGCAACTTGATGGCCACGGTCTTGACGATGTGGATGTGCTCGGCGCGGTACACCTCGCCCATGCCGCCGGCGCCCAGGAAACGCACGACCCGGTAGCGGCCGTCCAGCACCGTCCCCATCTCCAGCGACGGCCGGCGCTCCTGAACGTCCGACAGGGGCGTGCCGTCCCGCGTACAGAAGCGGCTGGCGTCTTCATATTGCGTCTGACACTGGGGACAAAGCTTCATCTCCGACCTGCGGGCGCAACTTACCCCGTTTCGGCATTTCTTTCAACGGAAACCAAAAAAACTTCACATGCCGCCGGATGATTTCCAGTGGATGCGGGCAGCTTGACTTTCCGGATTCTTCCCCATAGTTTCAGCTCGCCGGTGCCCGGAACCGCTTGGAAACGGTCCTGCACCGGAAGGGAGTGGTCATGGAAGGCACGCAGTACAACGGCGTCAAGATTTTTTCCGCAAGCAAGGCCGAGGAGCGCGAGGTGCTCGGCGAGCGCGTCACGGCATGGCTGTCCGAACATCCCCACCTGGAAGTCCGGAAAATCCAGACCCTGCAGAGTTCGGACAAAGCTTTCCACTGCATCTCCGTCGTGGTCTTCTACGACGATCTCTCCCGCTGAATTCCGCCTCTCTGCCGATGCGGCATCGCGGTTCGCCCAGTTCCGGGCTGTTCATGCGTGAAAAAAAATGATATAAGGGCGCGGCCAGGGAGGAACCCATGCATCTGACCGTGCTCATCGCGGAAGACGACAAGCATACCCGCACCATCATGGAACACATTTTCCAGAAGGACCCGGCTTTCAAGGACTTCCAGGTGGAACTCCTGCTGGCGTCCGATGGAGAACAGGCGCTGCAACTGTTTTCGCGCAACAAGGTGGATCTGGTCATTTCCGACCTGCTCATGCCCAAGATGGATGGATTCGCCTTCTGCCGCGCGGTGCGCGACAGCGAAAACGGAAAAAACATCCCCATCGTCGTGACGAGCGCCATATACAAGGAAACCGCGCTGCTCAACCGGATGCGTGACGAACTGGGCGTCACCTTCTTCCCCAAGCCGTTCCAGGTCCGCGAGTTCACGCACGAAATCCTCCAGTTGCTGCGCCGCGACGACGTTTCCGATTCCACCCCGAAACGCACGCGCATCACCATGAGCGGCCCCTTCAATGGCTCCCTGGAAACCCGCTCCCTGCCGGCGCTGCTGCTCGACATCTATGAAATCGAGGGCACCGGCGTGCTGGAACTCGACCAGGACAAGTTGCACAAGGAAATCTACTTCCTGTTCGGGCGTCCCATGGGCTCCGATTCCAATATCCGGCACGAATCCCTGGGGCATTACCTCGTGACCAAGGGCGTCCTCACCGAGAAACGCCACCAGGAACTGCTCGCCGTGGCGAAGAACACGCGCGTCTCCCTGCTCAAGGCCCTGCTCGACGCCAAGGAATTCGACACCGACATGGTGATGCGCTTCCACGCCTCCCTGGTGAAGGTGCGCATCGTCAACGCCTTCCGCTGGCGCAAGGGCGATTACGTCTTCACCCCGGGCGACACGTTTTCCGAGCGTATCCCCAAGAGCCCCGTGGACCCCGTGGCGCTGGTGATGGCGGGACTCAAGCGCGCCCTGGACATGGACGAAATCATGCGCCACATCGAGGGCGACGAGTATTCCCATTTCAAGTTCACCGAACGCTTCCATGCGCTCAGGGACGAGTTCGTGCGGGTGTTCGGCGACACGGTCCTGGCCCATCTCGCGGCCCCGGGTGCCACCATCGCCGACATCCTCGCCAAGGGCGTGGATCCCATGAGCGTGTACACCAACGTCTTCGCGCTCATCGAATCGGGGATGTGCCTGTTCGTGAAAAACCCCAATGCGCCCGTCGGCAATCCGCGTCCCGTGGTGGAGGACCCCCTGAGCATCTCCAACATCAAGAAGGTGCTCTACCAGACCGACACGGCCGAAAGCGAAATCTCCGTGGTGGCGGACATCCCGTCGGGAGCGGCCACGTCGTCCGAAAGCGGCCTGATCCTGGACATTCCCATGGAAATCGAGACCGCGGCGCCGGACGCCCGGCAGAAATTGCGGGAATTCTACATGGAAATGCGCGAAAAGGACTATTTCCAGGTGCTTTCCGTCTCCCCGCAAAGTTCGACGGAGGAGATCAACGCCCGGATCGATGCATTGGCTCGCACGTTCGCCATCAGCCAGTATGCCGGCATGGACCTGGGCGAGGATCGCCTGAAACTGGAAGAAATCCTGGAATATCTCAAGTCGGCCCAGCAAACACTCACCGATCCTGTCAAGAAGGCCCAGTATCTCCAGAAGATCCAGGCCGAGCGCTCCCGCGGGGAATCCATGCTCGACGCCGAGATGCTGGCCAAGAAGGCCGAGGAACTGCTCGATGCGGGCCGGCCGCGGGAGGCCGTGCCGCTGCTGGACAAGGCCCGTCGCCTGATGCCGGAAATGGCCGACTTCCACGCGCTCCATGCGCTGGCGCTGCACCGCGCCCGGGAGCCCGAGTCGGCCGTGACCACGGCCATCCAGCACGCCCTGGAACTCGGCCCCGAAAGCCCCACGGTGAACGTGTGCGCTGGCTCCATCGCCGAAGGACAGCAGAAAGTGGACGACGCCATCCGGCACTACGAGAAGGCGCTCGACGCCGAACCGGAAAACATGCGCGCCTTTGAGGCGCTCGATCGCATCCTGCGCGCGCGCGGCGATTTCCGGATTGTGGAGCGCATGTACCGCAAGTTGCTGCACCTGTTCGGCAACCGCCGGCCCCAGCGCACGCAGGCGCTGGCCCGTGCCCTGGCTCAACTCTACGAGGAGCAACTCAAGGACACGGACAAGGCCAAGGCCGCCTGGGAAATCGTGCATGCGATCGCACCGCACGACCGCGAGGCCTCCGAGGCGCTCGAGCGCCTCGCGCGGATGCGTCCCCGCCTTTCGGCCGAGGCGCTCGCCGACCGGCTGGAAACCATCCGCAAGGATCTCCTGCAGCCGGAAAAGAGTCGGGACGCCTGCCTGGCCGGATTCCAACTGACCTGTGACAGCATGCCGGATCTGGCCTACCAGTTCGCCGCCATGCTGGAAGCGCTGGATGCCTCCACCCCGCAATCCCGCGAATTCCACCAGCGCTTCACACCACGATTCCTGCCCCGCGCCTGGCGCGCCGTCGATGCGGAAATCTGGGAACTGGCCCAGGACCCGGAAGATTTCCCGTTCGTGGGGAAGATTTTCGAAACCCTGGGAATGCATGTTCCCGAGGGACGCTTCTTCACCCGCCCCGTTTCCATCCAGAAACTCCTGAAAACGCCGGAAATTCCAGCCCCCTGGGCGCGCGTGCTCGAGTACGCGGCCACCCAGTGCTCGCTGCCCGCCCTGCCGCTGGCCGCCGGAAGCGCCCAGGGCGTCGAGTTCATCTACCTGGAGACGTCGCCCGGCCTGCTGGCCTCGCCCGAAGCGCTCGCCGAGACGGATCCCCGCAAACTGGCCGCCTGGACGGCCCGCTTCTGCACGGGGTTCTGGACGGGCCGCGCCCTGCCGCTTTTGGCCACGGCGCCGCAACTGCTGCAACTGCTCAAGACCGTCATCGCCTTCGTCTCCCAGAAGCCGGCTCCTCCCGATGCCGAAAGCCAGCGCCTGACCCGGGTCCTGTCCGAAAATCCGGCCCTGAGGCCGGCGCTCGCCCAAGTGTTTGCCGAAGTCGCTTCCCGGATGGGCAACCTCAACGTCACCAACTGGAGCCGGGCCGTGCAACGCAGTTCCTACAATGTAGGTCTGTTGCTTTCGCAGAACCTGCCGGAACTGTATCGCATCGCTCCGGCCGACATCCGCCCGGGGCTTCTGGCTTGGGCCGCAAGCGAGCGGCATCTGCAGGCCCGGCGGCTCATGGGCATTTCCATCGATGTGTGATCGCTCTTCCCACAGACGACGGCGCAATTTGTGCAGCCCGCATCTCGTGCATCGGCCCAAGCCATGATTCGGCTAGGGATGATTTGCGCCGCCATCCTACTTTTTCACAATTTTCCTTCTCCCGGCATTGACAGATCCCACCGCTTTCCACTAGGGTGCAGGCGCGAAGCCGAAATGGCCTCGCCCGTGTTCGGCCACGCCGCTTTCACCCCGCAGAAAGCGAATTCATTGCCAGGTGTTGCATGACGCAAGCCAACGAAACGACGTCCCGCACGCATTTCCTCAAGTCTTTTCCCCGCACCTTCTGGACTGCCAACCTCATGGAAATGTTCGAACGCGGGGCATACTACGGAATGAACGCGGTGCTGGCCCTGTACCTCACGAGCGAGGTGTCCTCGGGCGCGCTCGGGCTCTCCAAGGACAAGGCGGGCTTCCTGCAGGGCATCATCTACGCGATGACCTACGTCATCCCCATCATCGGCGGGGCACTGGCGGACCGGTTGGGATACCGGCGCATGCTCCTGGTGGCCTTTTCCCTGCTCACGGGCGGCTACTGGCTCACCATGACCGCCGACGCCTACTGGAAAATCTTCCTCACGCTCACCCTGGTGGCCGCTGGCGCCGGCCTGTTCAAGCCCATCATCTCCGGCACCATCGCCCGCACCACCACCGAGGCCACCTCGGGCTTCGGCTTCGGCCTCTACTACTGGATGATCAATGTGGGCGCACTCATCGCTCCGCTCATCGTGGTCAGCCTGCGCTCGATGGGATGGAAATACGTGTTCCTCTTCTCCGGCGCCTGCACGGGGCTCATGTTCCTGCCCACGCTGTTCCTCTACGACGAGCCCCCGCGCCCCGAGAATACCAAATCCTTCCGCGACGTGGCCGCCGGCGCGCTCACCGTGCTCTCCGACAGCCGCTTCATGCTCATGGTGTTCATCTACTCCCTCTTCTGGGTCCTGTATTTCCAGAATTTCGGCACCGTGCTGTGGTACCTCATGGAATTCGTGGACCGCACGCCCGTGGACCGCTTCTTCGCCACCCTCGGACTGGACGTGAAATTCACGGAAGCGCACGTGACGTCCATCAACGCCGGGACCATCGTCGTCCTGCAGGTGATCATTTCCCTCGTCACCCGGAAACTCAAGCCGCTGCCTTCCATGATGTCGGGCATCGTCATCGGCGCGATGGGCTTCTTCATCCTGGCCTTCTCCTCGAGCGCCTGGATGTTCGTGCTGGGCATCGTGGTGTTCAGCATCGGCGAAATGACCTGCCATCCCAAGTACTACAGTTTCGTGGGTCAGGTGGCCCCTGCCGAGAACAAAGCCGTGTACATGGGATACGCATTCCTGTACGGCGTCATCGGCTCGCTGATCGGCTCCTCCGCCGGCGGCGCGCTGTACGAATACTACCTGACCCCCTTCCGGGGCGCTCCCACGGCGGCCGTGGATCAGGTGCGCAGTTTCTGGATGGCCTTTGGAATCCTGGGATTTCTGGCCATGTCGGGACTTCTGCTGTACACGCGCGTCTTCGGGCAGGACACCGCGCATACCCGCCGGCTGGCCCGCCGGGTGATGTTCGTGGTGTACACGCTGTTCATCCTGGGGGGGGCCGCGTTCATGAGCATCAAGTTCACCAGCGGCCGCATGGAGCCCAAAGACATAGTGCAAAGTTGCATCCTCATCGCCATCGGCGTCCTCGGCAATGCCGTGAGCCTGCGAAATGGCCGGCTGTCGGCCGAAGCATGAAAGCATCCCATGTTCCTCTTCCAGCAGATCCGTGAATTTTTCGTCCAGACGGCCCGCGGGCTGGAAGAACTCACGGGGGAGGAACTGGCTGAACTGGGCGCCGAACGCATCCGGCCCGCCTACCGCGGCCTGCACATGGCGGCCGACGATGCCGTGGCCATGCGCATCTGCTACGAAAGCCGGCTCGCCTCGCGCGTGCTGGCCCCGCTGGCCCGCTTTTCCGTGCGCACCGAGAAGGACGTCTACCGCCACGCCCTGGACATTCCCTGGCACCGGCTCTTTTCCCGCAAGCGCACGTTCGCCGTGACGTTCGCCGTGGCCAACTCCGTGTTCAGGAACGGCCAGTACGCCGCCCTCCTGGTCAAGGACGCCATCTGCGACCGCTTCCGCCAGGAAACCGGAGGCCGGCCCGACGTGGACCCCAGATCGCCCCACGTGACCATCCACCTGTTCGTGGACGGCGAGACGGGACAGATTTCCGTGGATTACGCGGGGGCTTCGCTGCACAAGCGCGGCTACCGCACGCAGGGCGGCGGCGCGGCGCCCATGCAGGAGACGCTGGCGGCGGCCATCCTCCGGCACACCGGCTTCGACGGCACCCGCCCCCTGTGGGATCCCATGTGCGGCTCCGGCACCCTCGCAGCCGAGGCCCTCATGAAGGCGGCCCGCATCCCGGCCGGCTACCTGCGCGAAAACTTCGGATTCTTCGCCCTGGAAACCTTCGACGCGGCGGCATGGAAACGGATCAAGGCCGCCGCCGACGCGGCCATCACACCGCTTTTGCCGGGCCGCATCACCGCCTCCGACATCGACCCGCAGGCCGTGCAGAAAACGGCCGCCCACCTCGCGAGGCTTCCCTTCCACCCCGTGGTGCGCCTGAAAGTCGCGGATTTTCGCAACATGCCGGATTTTCCCGACGGCATCGTGGTGTGCAACCCGCCCTATGGCATCCGCATGGGAAATCCGGCCGATACGGCCCGCCTCTACACGGATCTGGGGGATTTCCTCAAACGGCATTGCAAGGGCGCCACGGCCTGGGTATATCTGGGCGACCGGTCGCTTCTGGGGAGTTTCCACCTCAAGCCGGCCCGCAGGATTCCCATGCCGTCCGGCGATCTGGATGGCCGGCTGGTGCGTTTCGACCTGTTCTGACCGGAGACAAGGAGTGAACGACGATGAAGAGAATCATGTTTTTCGGCTTGGCGCTGGGACTGTTCCTGCTGATGGCCTGCTCGGACGACAATTCGGGCAACAATGGCAACAACACGAACAACAATACCAACAATAACACAACCAACAATACAACAAATAATACAGCAAATAATACGAACAACAACACAAACAACAATACAAACAACACCAACAATACCAACAATCCAGCGGGCGCCTGCGACAACACGGCGGATTTGGCCATCATCGAGGATCCGAACGTGGACCAGGACGCCATCACCGGCGAATGCAGCCGTTCCTGCTTCACCGCTACGGCCTTTGCCGCCTGCGTGACGCAGTGCGTCAACGAGCAGACCGGACTGAGCGAGAGTTGCTCGGCCTGCTATGGGCAAACGGCCGAATGCGGAAAGACCAACTGCCTGATGGACTGCATGGGTGGCGAAAGTCCCGAGTGCGAGGCCTGCCTGGACACGAACTGCCACCCGGCATTCGTGGAATGCGCCGGCGTGGAAGGCCGCTAGCCGCGAATCCATGAACCGGGCCATCGTTTCCGCATTCCTTTTCGCCCTCTTCCCCGCCTGCGCCACGAGTCCCCGGGAAAGCGGGGTTCCCCCGAGCGCCGTGGAACCGGATTCCACGCTCACGCATGCCCTGCTCATCCTGGAAAATCCGTATTCCCGCCCCATTTCCGTCCGGCTGGCGCGTCCGGGACTGGATCGCTCCTTCGTGGTTCCACCCAAAAGCGGCATGCGCCAACTGGTCCCAGCCGGTCCCCTGCAACTGCACATCGGCAGCAGACGCCTCCTGCTGAACCTCAGGGCCCAAATGCGCACCACATACGCCCTGACCGTGGATCCCGGCGCGCCCTGAAAGCGAAGCGCATCGCCCGGGAAGGTCCGAATCCGGGGATGCGCTTCATCCCTCCCGCAGGATGCGCCGGATGGCGGCCTCTCCCTCGTTTCGCCAGGAAGAAACGGGCACGATCAGATCCCACGCGCCGGCGCCGGCCAGAGCCCCCGCGTCGCGCTCGCCGAAATCGCCGTCGAGCAGCAGCACATAGCGTTCCTTTGGCTGCAGCATGCGCATGGCCATGCCCTTGGCCGCCAGTTCCTTGGTCTTGTCGCGATGACCTTCGTGGGTGGTCTTCCAGTGGAACGCCGTGCGGCCGTGGCGCAGGCAGCGCACCGTGGCCACCGTGCCTTCCGGCTCCAGGATGGTGGGCCGGCGCGGTTCCCATGTCCAATTTTCGCCACCCGCGGACTGCAGCAGCCAGACCAGCGGCTCCACGTGCGGGTTCTTCATGGCCTCGTCGTGAAAAATCAGATCGCCGATGCGGCGCAGGGGATTCGGCGCGGATGCGAGGATTGTCGCCGCTTCCTCCACCCAGGGCCAGATCCGCTCCCAGGGAAGGCTTTCCGGGAGAGGCTCCTTCCCCCCGAACCAGCGGCCCGCCTGAAGCAGATCGTGCGTGTCCCGCCCCAGTTCCAGCCGTTCCAGCAGCCGGGAATGCCCGAAGGCATCCTTGCCGTGCAACTTGAGCAGATAGCGCAGCGCCAGCAGCACCGGGTGGCCGCCGAACGAAGCGCATGCCGCAGGATCCATCCGCAGTTCGCGCCCGAGGTTCTGGCCGGGGTTTTTCTTCCGGCTCAAGCAGGCATGCCATTCCCGGAAGAAATCCAGCATCTGCAGGGCCGCGCGCAGACGCTTTCGGGATACCGCACACGAAGGGAGGGCCCGGCCCACCAGGTCCGCGAAAGCGCGCAGACCCACGGCCGCACGGGCCGATTCCATCCACTCGGCCCATGGCGGCAGCAGGCACCCGCGGGCATCGCAGACCCCCCAGGCCTGCATTTCGGGCATCGTTTCCGCCGGTACCCGGTCGCCTCTCCCGGCGAGTCCCGCCAGACCGCCCAGCACCACCGCCCGCCGCAGCGCCGTGGGAGAGAACGGCTCGCACAAATCCGTACCGGCAGCCACATGCGGCTCTGCACCGGCTCCCACGCGTCCTGCACGAATCCTTCCGGCCAGCGCATCCAGGCATTTTCGGACCGCCGGTGGCAACGGGGACTGCAAGAGGGCATCGCCCGGCGCCAGCGGCCTTTCACGGGTATACCGATGCAGGAAGGCTTCGGCCTCTGCCCCGCCCGGCAGGTCGCGCACCCACACGTGCACATCGAAAAGACGCTCCATGGCACATGCCCAGGCGGGGGATCCGCGTTCCCCGAACACCACCCGGACCAGCACGGCCCGGGGATGCGCCCGGCGATGCAGCAGGCACTCGTACGTGTCCCGCCAGGCCTTCACCTGCACGGCATTCTGCGCCGAGCCGCGCGTGACGCAGACGACCGCCCGTGGAACACCGGGCCGCATTTCCACCACCACGTCAGGCACGAGGTCCACTGCGGTCTCGGGGTGCGCGTTCACCCGGCACCGGGGAAACGCTTTTCTCGCCGCCTCCGCCACGAAGGCCTCCTCCCAGCGGTAGTGCCGTTTCAACTCGTCGTAACGGTGCATCATGACGCGATTTCATCTGGATTGCGATTCCGGCCCGCCATTCGGCCGACTCGGATCAATCCTCCGGCTGCTCTAACTTGCGCAAAACCATCGCCAGTTGGTCGACCGTGAAGGGTTTCTGGAGAAAATGGGCCTTCACGGGCAAATCCATGGCGTTCACCATGTCCTCGGAATAGCCGGACATGAATACTACCTGCAGGCCGGGATGCCGGGCGCACAGTTCCCCGGCCAAGCGGGGGCCGTTGACGCGGGGCATCACCACGTCGGTCAGCAGCACGTCGATGTCCTGGCTGTGCATGGTGGCGATCTCCATGGCCTGCTCGCCGCTGGCGGCGGCCAGGACCCGAAATCCGAGTTTTTCGAGCATGCGCTGCTCGATGCGCAGCACGGCCGGCTCATCCTCCACCAGCAGCACCGTCCGCGGCTCGTCCGGCCTTCCCGGGTGCCGGTTTTCCGTCTTTTGTCTCGACTCTCCCTCGCGCAGGGGAAGAAACACCTGCACCACGGTTCCCTGCCCCACCTTCGATTCGATCTGCAGCCGGCCGCCATTCTGGGCCACGATGCCATGCACCGTGGACAGCCCCAGCCCCGTCCCCTCGCCCGGCTTCTTGGTGGTGAAGAACGGCTCGATCGCATGCGCCAGCACTTCCTCCGTCATGCCGCATCCGTCGTCCTCCACCCGCAGTTCGACGGCGGCCCCGCCCAGGCGGGCGTCGTCCGCCGGCGCCACGGAAATGCAGATGCGCCCGCCGTCGGGATTGAGCGCATCGCGGGCATTCACCACCAGATTGGTGACGATCTGATCCACATGGGCAGGATCTATAAAAACCAGACAGGGCCGTTCGGAAGGCTGCCACACCAGGCTCACCTGTTCCCCCACCAGGCGCTCCACCATGCCCAGAAGCGGCTCCACGAGGTCGCGCAGGTCCACGAATTGCGGCGAACTGTACTGGCGGCGGGCGAATCCCAGCAACTGGCGGACCAGGTCGGCGGAGCGCTGCCCCGCCTGGCGGATGTCGCGGATATCGGCCGCCAGCGGGTGGTCCGGCGCCAGGTCCTCGAGAATCACATCACATATCCCGTTGATAACCCCCAGCATGTTGTTGAAGTCATGCGCCACGCCGCCGGCCAGCCGCCCCACGGACTCCAGGCGCTGGGCTTCCTGGAAGCGCCGTTCGGCCTGGTCCCGCTCCTCCTGCAGCCGGCGCATGGCGGTAACATCTTCGAATATGGCCACCATCATCCGGCCGGAAACGGGAAACGCCGTCACCCGGAAAGCGCCGGCGATGCGATTATCCTCATAGGCGACCTGTTCGGTGCGCCAGATTTCCCTCCTGCGAACGCAATCGCGGTAGCGCTCGGGAACTTCGGTCTCGACCAGCGGGGGAAACGCGGCTTCGATGGTCTGCCCCACCAGGTCCTGATGCCGGATTCCCAGGATGCGTTCGGCCGTCGGATTGGCGCCGCAGAACACCAGATCCCCGTTCTCCCGGAGTTCGTAGAAATGCATTCCCATGGGCGAAAATTCATAAAAACTGCGGTAGCGGGCCTCGCTCTCGGCGATGCGCCGTTCATTTTCCCGCTCCGCGCTCTGGTCGCGAAACACCAGGACCACGCCCCGCAGCCGGCCCTGCCGGTCCAGGATGGGAGCGCCGCTGTCGGCGATCGGGATCCGGCGGCCATTGCGGGCCACCAGTTGCGTGTGGTTGGCCAGCCCCACCACCCGCTTCTCCCGCACCACCAGCGCCACCGGGTCCTCCATGCGCCGGCCGGTTTCCTCGTTTTCGATGACAAACACTTCCGGAAGCGGCTTGCCCGCGGCTTCGGCCTCCCGCCATCCCGTGAGCGCCTCGGCCACCGGATTCATGCGGCAAACGGCGCCGGATGCATCCGTCGTGATGACGGCATCCCCGATGCTGTAAAGAGTGGCGCGCAATTCTTCCAGAAGACCATCGGCATCCGGCACGGGCATGGTGCGACTCCCAAAAAAAATAAAAGAAACTGAAAAATACTGGAACCTTTCTCGGGTTTGCTTCTGGAAGGGGATTTTGTCAAAGGATTTTTTCCAACTTTTCGGAAAACGAAAGAAGAAAAAACATCGAAACGAAAAAAGAGTCTGAGTGCCAAAAATGCATTTCTTTTGCTGCATGGTGACAGCCGGCCGGTTTTCCGGAGACGCGGCGGCCTCCCCCACGTCCGGTGCCGTCCCGGTTTTCGGCGAACTTCGGCGTTGACTTCGGAGGGGAAATGCGGTACAAGCTGCGACCGGGCTTTTCGCCCCCTTTTTTCTCTTTCCCGAACGGAGGTTTCTGAAATGAAAATCGTCATCACGTCCGAATGCATCTCCTGCGGCGCCTGCGAACCCGAGTGCCCCGAGGGCGCCATCTTCCAGGGCGACACCCAGTACGAGATCGATCAGTCGCTGTGCACCCAGTGCGAAACCTGCATTCCCGTCTGCTCCGTGAACGCCATCGTGAAGCAGGACAACTGACCCGACCGGGCAAACGACCGAGGAAACCATGAAGAAATACGAGCCGAAAGACATCCGCAACATCGTCCTCGTCGGCCAGCGGGGCGTGGGCAAGACCAGCCTGGGCGAAGCCATCCTGTACCAGGCCAAGGTCAACACCCGCCTGGGATCCGTGGATGACGAAACCTCCACCTTCGACTTCGAGCCGGAGGAACAGAAACGCCATTCCACCATCAGCACTTCCATGGCGTGGCTGGAATGGGGCAACTGCAAGGTGAACCTGCTGGACACTCCCGGTGCCAGCGATTTCCTCAACGACACGCGCATGGCCATCGAGGTGGCCGACGGCGCGCTGGTGCTCGTGGGCGCCACCGACGGCGTCCAGGTGGGCACCGAAAAGGTGTGGGCGTTTGCGGAAAAATCCGGCATCGCCGCGGCCGTGGTCATCACCGGTATGGACAAGGAGCGCGCTAATTATTTCGACGTGGTCAAGGACGTCCAGGACACGCTCACCCGCCATGCCGTGCCCGTGTTCCTGCCCATCGGCAAGGAAGCCGGCTTCAAGGGCATCGTGAACCTCATCCGCAACAAGGCGTACCTCTACGAGGACGGCAAGGTCACGGAAGGCCCCGTGCCGGCCGACATGCAGGACGCCGTGAACAGCGCGATGGAAAAACTCATCGAAGTAGTCGCTGAATCTGACGATCTCCTCACCGACAAGTACCTCGACAACGGTACGCTGTCCCCCGAGGAAATCCAGAAGGCCTTCCCGGGAGCCGTGCGCACGGGCAAACTGATCCCCATCCTGTGCTGCTCCTCCAAGAAACTCGCGGGCGTGGACAGCATCCTCGACTTCGTCAACGAATTCTTCCCCTCACCCGAGCAGCGCAAGCCGTTTGCGGCCAAGGATGGAGAGCAGACGCTGGAAATCACCAGCGCCTACCCGAAACTCTCGGGGCTCGTGTTCAAGTCCTTCACGTCCGACATCGGCCGCATCAGCCTGTTCCGGGTGGTCTCCGGCGGCATCGAATCGGATGCCACGTTCAACAACTCCACCCAGCAGAAGAAGGAACGCTGCGGCCAGTTGTACGTGATGCGCGGGAAGAAGCGCGACAACGTGGATTTCCTGGGAGCCGGCGACATCGGCGCCATGGCCAAACTGAAGTCCACCTTCACCGGCGACACCATCGTGGACGAGAGCCTGAACTTCGTGTTCCAGGTGGAGCCCGCCCCGGATCCGGTCGCCATCCTGGCCGTGCATCCCAAGTCCAAGGCCGACGAGGACAAACTGGGCGGCAAGCTCAACGACATCGTGCAGGAAGAGCCCTCGCTGCGCATGTGGCGCGACCCCGAGACGTCGGAACTGCTGCTCGGCGGCATGGGCCAGATGCAACTCGACGTGGTCATCGAGAAACTGCGCCGCAACAAGGTCGAGGTGGAAACCACGCTGCCGCGCATCCCGTACCGCGAAACCATCACCAAGAAGAGCCCGGTCACCGAAGGCAAGCACAAGAAACAGTCCGGCGGCCGCGGCCAGTTCGGCGTGTGCTACATCGAGCTCGAACCGCTGCCGGCGGATGCGGGCACGGAATTCGAATTCATCGACAAGATCTTCGGTGGCGCCATTCCCAAGCAGTGGATCCCCTCGGTCGAGAAGGGCATCCGCAACCGCATGGCCAAGGGCGTCATCGCCGGCTATCCGGTCATCAACGTGCGCGTGACGCTGCTCGACGGCAAGTACCATGACGTCGACTCCTCGGACGCCGCCTTCCAGATGGCCGGGTCCAAGGGCTTCCAGGCCGCCGTGAAGAACGCCGGCGCCGTGCTGCTCGAGCCCATCTACAATCTCTATGTGACGGTTCCGCAGGACTACATGGGCGCCATCATGGGCGATATCACTTCCAAGCGCGGCCGCCCGCTGGGCTCCGAGCAGAAGGGCAAGATGGTCACCATCAACGCGCAGGTGCCACTGGCCGAAATCCAGCGCTACAGCGCGGATCTCGAATCCATGACTTCCGGGCGCGGCACCTTCTCCATGTCGTTCGACCACTACGAGCGCGTGCCCAGCGAAATCGCCGAGAAGATCATCGCCTCCGCGAAACTGGAAGAAGAAGAAGAATAATCTCCATCCTTCCTATCTTCTTCCCTTCCCGCTTCCCGCTTCCTTCCATCTTTCTCCGCTTCGACGGCGTCTTTCCGCAATATCGGGCCGGCGCGTGCAGTCCCGATCGATCGCGTCGCCCTGGATGCGGCCGCCGGCCCTCCCTTCGCCGTTTCGATGATTTTCCGGATTCCTACTGCACGTAGGGGACGCAGCAGCCCACCGAGCAGGTGTATCCGGGAGCGCACTCGGTGGAAATCGAGCAGGGCGTGGCCCCGCCGGGGCAGGTGTTGGAGTTCTGGCATTCCGGCGGCAGGTCGGCCTCGGTCATGCCGGGGCACAATTCACAATTTTCCGGATGGCAGGGATTGGCGCAGCCTTCATTCAGGTGGCAGGGCGGGCACACGGCGGGATTGCTGAATTCTTCCAGCGTGCAGGAGGGGAAATTCATGGGGGTGCCAATGAAGATGTCATGGCACTCGCCGCCCGAGCACACCGTGCAGCACCCGAAACAGTCGCAGCCTGGCACCACATACTGCAGGCAGGACTCGATGCAGCGCTGGGACAGGTCCGTGGCGCAGTCTTCCGGGACGTAGCGCGATTGCAGAGCGGCGGGACATTCGTCGAGCATGCAGCAGATGTGCAC
The DNA here is from genome assembly GCA_964516435.1 of uncultured Kofleriaceae bacterium. GTDB lineage: Bacteria > Myxococcota_A > Polyangia > HGW-17 > HGW-17 > HGW-17. The sequence goes on from CAZEZP010000042.1 coordinate 34,740, forward strand.
ACGGCAGTTGTCATCGCCCCCGCCCGAGTTGCCGTCGAACCAGCAGTCGAGAAAATCGGTATTGGTGCCGTCCCCCGGAATCTCGGTGGTGAACGAACCCTCCGTGCGGTCGGAAGGCGACACGCAGGTGGGGTCGAAACCGTCGACCAGGCCGTTGCCGTCGTTGTCGACGCAGTCGGAGCACTGGGTGAGCCCGGGAATGCATTCGGGCTCGACGGTGTCGGCATCGGGTCCCGCGTCCTGGATGTCGCTGAGGTTGTTGGTGTTATTCACGGCATCCGGATTATTGTTTGTATTATTTAGAGTGTCTGAACCATTATTTGTATTATTTAAAACATCCGAATAATTATTGCTATTGCTTTTATTTTTTTCACAACCGGAACACGCAAACAAGAGCCAGGAAACAAGCAATGCGGCAAACCATGCGATGCGCATCATGACACCACCTCCCGTGAGCGTTATTTTATAGCACACACTTGTGAAAATGGGGAGATTTTTTCAATTCTGCAAATTCGGGCGACTACAGGTAGCGCTCTTCGCGATGGAAGACCAGCCCCTGCCGGGCCAGATGCAGCAGGATGCGGTCTTCCGGGAGGGCTCCCTCGGGCGGAAAGACCCCTGCGGGCACCACGTCGCCCGAAAGGATGGCCGTCGCGGCCGCGACGGCCATGAGGGATGTGGCGCGGGAGATGGAATCCACCACGGAGAGTCCTACCTGCAAAGGCGTTCCCTTCTTCCAGCCCACCACGTCCACGCGGATGGCCAGGTTCTTTCTGACTGGGGAGCCCCCTGGCAGGCGGCGCATGCCCAGGATTCCCTGCGCCAGTTTGCGCCGCGGCATTTCGTCCCGCGCGATTCCGGAAGACACTGCCAGTTGCAGCGGCCACTTCAGCCACGCGGGCAGCAGGGCGCCCTTGACCCAGACTTCCTCCACATCGAGGTGCTCCGGGAGCGTGAACACCTCCGGATGACCCATCTGAAAGACACGCAGGCGTCCCAAGGGATGGGGGAAATTCACGCGTTCTTCCTCGCCCGATGCCTCGACCCGAACGTGGGTGCGGTTGCGGAACACCGGCACGTCCTCGGCCGAAAGCGACATGAAATGCTCCAGCAGGGAAGCGCTGCAGCCGGCATCCACGTGCAGCGCCAGATGGACGTGCACGTGCGCCCGGCGATCCATGCTGCCGGCGGCCTGCATGGCCAGAAGGTTGGTCAGGCCGGGGGAACTGCCGGCTCCCGTGATGTAGGAGAGCCCGCGGGCCCTGGCCAGCCCGTCCAGCGCCAGGATGCCGGCGGTGGCCACGGAATCGTTGCACAGATCCACCCCGTGGCAACCGTTCTCCAGGATGGCGCGGGCCACCGCCACCCCGTAGCGGGAAAAGGGGCCGATGCAGGAAATGGCCACACGGGCGCCGGAAAGCGCTTCCTTCAACGTTTCGGGTCGGGCGGCATCCACGGTAACGACATGCAGCCGACGCGCATGCCGGGGAAAGACGGCCTCGGCCGGCTGCACGCGAATATCCGCCGCGACCACGTCCGCGTCGGACTGCTGCAGCACTTCCTGCACGACGGCGCGCCCCATCGTTCCAAAGGCGCCAAGCACACAGATCCGCATGTTTCCACCTGATGGCATCCGGCAACGAAAGCGCCGGCAAGGCAATGGCGGCGAACCGTCGGAAACGCCGCACGGAAGCATTTGTACATCCGCACGGACATCTTTGCAAAAAGAGACGCCCTTCCCTTCGCCCAGCTTGATCCCGCCGGCTGGCCCATGTAGATTGCGCCCATGTCGCGTAACGGAATCCTCCTTCGCATCGGGGTCGTGGCCGCAGCCGCCCTGCTGGGCTGGTTCGCAACGCCCCTCTTGCATCCCGAAAAACCGTCGGGGCCGTTTTCGCTGCTACCCGATTTCCGCTTCCCACTGCTTGCCCGGCCGGCCCCGGACGCCGCGGCGCCTGGAGAGAATGCACCGGCCGCCGAGCCGCAGCCGGCGGCGAACAGGGGAACGGAAGCCGGCGATGCGGCAAAACCGGAACCACCGCCCGTGGCGCCGCCCTGCGCATTGCCGGACGTGCGGCCCGCGCCGACGGAATTTTTGCCGGATCCCGTGGTGGCGATGGATGCGCCGCAGCCGGCGCCCGAGGATGCCGAGCTCGAGCGCCGGCTGGCCCGGTTCCCCTCGAGCGGGAACCTGAGCGCGGAACAGGTGGAACATGCCCACATCGCCGGCAGGATTCTCTTTCGCCGGGCCCTGTATCTGCAAGCCCGGCTCCTGGCCCGCAACCTCGGGCAGCCGGATCCAGCGGTCTCGTTTCCCGTCCCGGCCACGGCCGCCGAAGCCGAGGCGAAAATCCGCGAATGGCTGCAGGGTGCCGTCAACCACCTCACACGCGTGCGCCCCCAGCCTTCGTACAGGTACTGGTCGGAGGCGCTCTACCTGAACGCTTGGGCGCTGGTGCTCCTGCAGCGCACCGACGAGGCGGTCGGCTTCCTGCAAATCGTGGGACGCACGCAGTCCCAGACCCTGTATGCCAATGCCGCCCGCCTGTCGCTGGTGCTGCATTATCTCAAGCAGAAAAATGCCGCGCTGGCGGCGCACTGGCTGGTGCAGATCACGAAGGTGGACCCCCGCCACGAAAACCTGCTGGCCTGGGTGCGCCTGCGCACGGCCGTGGCGGCCCGCCGGGCCGACCTGCTGGATGCGGCGCTGTGGGACCGGCTCTTCCGGCTGCCACCCGGAGAACCCATCACGACGGCCTTCCTGGAACAGGCGGCCTCGTGGTGCGTGCAGGAAAAGGTGGATGCGGCCTGCATCCATGGGCATCTCGCCCGCCTGTCCCCCGCGGCGAAAACGGCATATCTCGGTTTCGCCGCGCTTCACACGCCCCGCGACCCGCAAAACCTGCAGGCCATCTGCCAACTGCTGGGAGGGAAGTAACCATGAAGTATGAAATCCGCCAGGAGTTTTCCTTCGATGCCGATACCGTGATGCAGGCCATGCTCGCGCCGGACATTGCATCCTTCCTCGAACGGGAAATGAAATCGCTCGCCGCCATGGAACTGCTGGAGCGCAAGGAAAATGGCAATACGGTGACACGCCGGGTACGCTACCGCCTGCACCCCGTCATCGAGAGCATCGGCCCCAAAAAAGTGCCGCCGGAAGCCTTCGAGTGGGTGGAGTACAGTTCCTGCGACCGCAGCACCCGCATCATGAAGTATGAAAACGTGCCCACGAAGGAAAAAATCCGGAAACTGTTCGAGAATCGCGGAGAAATCCGCTTCGTGGATACCCCCGGGGGATGCGCCCGCATCATGACGGGGGAATTGAAGATCCACTTCCCCCTTTTGGGCGGAATGGCGGAAAAAATCATCTACCGCAAGGCATCCGACATCCTGGAAGAAGAAGCCGCCGCCCTGCGCCGCTTCCTGTCCCGCGCCTGATCGTTTCGCGGAGTTTCCCACACCGCCCTCATTGAAACTGGAGCATCGGATTCCAGATGGACGAATTGCAGGGGGAGGATCACTTTCCGGCGGAGTCGTCGCCAGCCTGCAGCACCTGGACGCCCTTGGGAGGCGTAAAGGCGAACTTCTTGTCGTCGATGGGTTTGTTCGTCTCGATCGAGGAGAAATCGATGCGGTTGCGGTTGCCTTCGTGGTCGTACACCAGGCTCGCAGCGACGGCTCCCTGCGCATCGATGACGAAGAGCACCGACTTGTAGTGCGGAGAGCGCTTTTTGGGCAGCAACTTGAGCACACGCTGGTTCTTGCCCGCGAACTTCGAATTGGGAATCAGTTTCACATGGAATTCGTCCGCGAGTTTTCCCTGGCCCCACAGGAACTTCACTGGCGTGGGCAGTGCCGAATCCTTGATGTCGCGCCAGAGCGCCTGCTTGCTCGCCGGCTCGTACATCCAGGCCTTCTTTCCATCGATGAGAAACATCTTCTTCGCCGGTGTCAGATAGTCCCAGAGCATGTATCCCGGCTTCTTGATGTACACGATGCCGCTCTCCTCGGGCTGATCCCCGTGGAACTTCTTGGTGAACACCTGCTTGAACTTCGCCTGGAACGTAGTGATCCGGTTGTAGTAGGTCTGGACCTGCCCCAGGGCGGCCAGCGCATCGGCCTGATTGTAACTCTTCAGATCCTCGTCGGGATCGGCGGCCGGAGCGGCGGGCTTGGCGGGCGGCATTTCCGGCTTGGACGGCGGCGTCTGGGCCAAAAACCAGTTTCCGATCCGGCTCCACATGCCGCCGCCCGGGATGGAAGATGGGTTCTGGTTCCACAACAGCATCGTCAAGGCCATGAAGAATGGCATGGCAGCCTCCTGCATCGGTTCGCGCCTAGGAAAGATTCTCGAAAAGCCGGACGAATACCGGCCGCGAACACGCGGAAGATACGAATACCACAGGGCTCGTATTCATCCAACGGGAAGAACCGTATTTTCATGTTTTTTTTGCGTGCATGCGCGTCAAAACACGCTATTCTGCTGCCGTTTCCGGCCCGGGAGCTGCAGCCGGAAACGGGGAGTCGAGCGAACATGAAACGGCATGCATTTTCGTGGCTTTTCGTCCTGGGAATCCTGGCGGCGTCCTGCGATTCCGGCAATTCCGGAAACAATGGGAACAACACAAATAACACAAATAATATAAACAATACAACAAACAATATAAATAATAATACAAACAACACAAACAACGCCAACAACACCAATAACGCCAACAACACGAACAACGCAAACAACGTCAACGTGATTCCGCACAACCAGAACAAGACCGAGGAACAGGCCCTGGCGCAACTGTTTCCGCGCATGACGTTCGAGAAACAGACCGATGCCGCCGGCGACTACTACGTGGTGCGCGATGCCGGCGGCGCCGTGGCGGGCTACGGTCTGGTGCATGCCAACTGGGGCTTCAACGGGGAAGTGAAGACGCTCAGCGGCATCGATGCCGCCGGACTGACCGTGGGCGTGGAAACCATTTCCCAGCGGGAAAGTTGGTGGACCTATATCCCGGAATCGTATTTCCTGCAGTTCACCGGCATTCCCTTCGAGAGCGTCACGCTGCTGCCGGGATACGATCACAACTGCTCGCCGCGATGCACATCGCTCTACGAGGCCATCGGCGTGGACGCCGTTTCGGGCGCCACCTACACGTCGGATGCCATCATCAAGAACGTCATGGACGGCTATCTCCACTACGACGAACTGCGTTCCGGCCAATGACTTTCCCCGCCCAGAGAAGCGTTTGACCCTGAAAAAACGAATCGCAGGCAATCGAAAGAAGGGGTGTTGACTCAGTAAAATGAGGCGGATATAGTAGCCCCGTTCTTTTTGCCCTTTTGCACCACGAGGTATCCCATGTTCAAGAGCAAATATGGTCTCGTTTCCGCCCTGATCGTGATTGCCGCCACGGCCGCCGCGTATTTCATGGTGACGTCCCGCATCGATGGCGGCGTCCGCAATGCGGCCATCGAAAAACTGACCAACGGCGATCGTATCGCGCGGCAGGTCGAGGAATCCAACCGCGCCCAATCCATCGCGCTGGCTTACCGCGCTGCGGCCGTCGTGCGTCCGCACGTGGCCCGCATCTGGGATTTGCGGGCAAAACTGGCCCAGGCCGTGATGGAGGAACTGCCGCTCTTCGCCCGGGACGCCAAGGTTCCCGTCTTCATCGCCGTGGTGAAACAGCAGGCCGGGGAAACCAAGAACGACATCGTGTACTGGGCGGCCGTCAACGGCACGGACCTGGCCGAAACCATCAATACCGAGTGGGTGACGGCGGAAGAATGGGAAAAACTCGTCAAGAACACCAAGCCGACCCCGGTGAATCCCGCCCCTGCGCCGGCTGCGGTTCCGGCTGCGCCGGCTGCGGCCACGGCCGCCCCGGGTGCGCCGGCGACCGCCCCCGCGGCTGGGGCCGTCGTGGAAGTGCCCGTGCTGTTCCCCGGCGAAGCGCCCGGCAAATTCGTCATCAAGCCGGCGCCCGCCGCCAAGTACGTTTCCGCCACCGCCAAGACCGCCTTCGCCGTGGACATTGCCTTCATGTCCGAGAAATCCGAAGCCCCCCTGACCATGGGCGCCCTGGTGGTGGCCTTCGATTCCGCGGACATCCGTCCGGAAGCCGTGGAGCCGATCATCATGCGCATCGCCCGCAAGGAAATGGTGCGGGCGTTCGTTCCCGCCTATGAACTGGAGCGCGCCAATCTCCATGAAATCCTCACGGCGATGAGCGTGGGAATCCAGAAGAAGGATGCGCCGGCGCCCGCCGCCCCGGCGCAGGATGCGGGCATGGCCCCGGAACCCGCAAAGGGCGACCCCGTCCCCGATGGCGCCGATGCCGTCTCGGAATATGAACTGGGCGGGCTCAAGCCCTACTTCGTGCTGCTGAACTTCTCCAACGGAGCCGTTATCACCCGCGACAAGGACGACAGCAAGACCATCGGCTACAACCACCTGAAGTATTCAGGCGACGTGCTGGCGTTCATGACCCAGGCGGCCCGGACCGGCCAGGCGGCCTACGACATCGTGGAGCACGAAGCCATCAACCGCTTCCCCCTGGTGGACAAGCCGGCTAAGTTGTACCAGGCGGCCACCGTGCCCGTGATGGAAGGAAAACGCGGCGCATTCCTGACCATGCTCTGGCCCTTCGAGATGCGGGTCCAGCAGTTGAAGGGCGCGATGAACCTGGACGTGGCCTTCTTCTATGGAAACCAGGTGTACTTCCCCACCTTCTCGGGCGCCAACACCGTCAAGAAGGCCTCCTCGGCGGAGGAAACCCTGCGCGGCCGCCTGGGCGATGCCGTCGAGAGCCCGCTGGCGAAGAACCCCAAGGCCGTCCTGCAGCCGAAATCCTTCGAGTTCGCGCAGGAATCCTTCCTGGGCGTGTTTCACCGGGCAGGGCTCACGCTCAACGGCAAGGCGTACGGATACGCCCTGTTCGCCTCCGTGGATGAAATCGAGCGCCCCTACGCCAACATCGGCATGATCGTGCTGCTGTTCGGCCTGCTCATGCTCATCCTCGTCATCGTCATGGAAAACCTGGTGTTCGTGTACTTCTACGATTCCATCGATGCGATCAACGAGGGCATCCAGGAAGTGACCAGCGGCAATCTCGATTTCACGTTCGGCCGCGTCTCGCGCGAAACCGAGGGGCTGTCCAACTCGCTCAATGGCCTGCTGGACATCCTGCTGGCGCGCGAGAGCGCCCAGGGCGAAGACGAGGACGAGCTGCCGTCCAAGCGGGGCATCCAGTTCCTGGTGCTGGGCCGCATGCCCGAAAATCCCTACTCCGAAAAAGATTCCGCCGTCAGCCCGCTGGTGGGGCTGGGTGAGGATGCCTATTACAATCAACTGTATCAGAAGTTCATGATGGCCTGGCCGAAACTGGGGCAGGAAGATCCGGCTCCGCGGCGTGAACTGTTCCTGCTGCGCGTGACGCTCTTCGAGCGCCTGGTGCGCGAGCGCTTCGACTGCGAGCGGGTGTTCTTCGACCTCGAATTCGCCGACGGCAGCATCGTGCTCGTTCCCCTGCCCGTGGCCGACGAGTGATTTTCGTCCCATACCTTCTTTCTGCGCGGAAATTCCCATGAAACCCCGAAAACCTCGAGTCCAGAGCGGATTGGACGTGTGCGTGAAGGAAGACTGGCGCACGTTTCGCGGACGCAGGACGGCCGTCCTGGCCCATGCGGCCTCCGTGTGCTCCCGCCTGCGCGGCGTGCTCTTTCATCTGCAGACGGCCGGCATTCCCGTGGTGCGCGTATTCGAGCCCGAGCATGGCTTCTGGGGCGTGGCCCAGGACATGGAAACCGTGCGCGCCGGCACTGGAGACGTGGAATTCGTCAGCCTGTATGGCGCCACCATCGATAGCCTCCACCCCCGGCCGGAGCACTTCGACGGCGTGGACGTGCTGCTGTGCGATCTGGCCGACGTGGGCTCGCGCTACTACACGTTCGTGAACACGGCCGTCTTCGCGGCCGAGGCGGCCACGAGGCGCGGCGTGGAGGTCTGGCTGCTGGACCGCCCCAATCCCCTCGGCGGAAAAATGGTGGAAGGGCCGCACGTGATGGCGGGATACGAAAGTTTCGTGGGGCTTGGCGACATCCCCGTGCGTCACGGGCTGACATTCGCCGAACTGGTGCGTTTCCTGTGCCATCGCCGCGGCATGGACCGGGATCGGCTCCCCCGCGTCGTGCCCTGCCGCGGCTGGCACCGGAACATGTGGTGGGACGATACGGGCCTGCCCTGGGTGATACCGTCGCCCAACATGCCCACTCTGGACACGGCTATCGTATACCCGGGCGGATGCCTGCTGGAAGGCACCACGCTCTCCGAGGGCCGTGGCACCACCCGGCCGTTCGAGATCCTGGGTGCGCCGGGCATCGACGGCGAGAAACTCGCGCGCGCGGTGGGCGACGTGCCGGGCGCCATCCTGCGGCCCCTGCGCTTCAAGCCCACCTTCCACAAGCATGCGGGCCAGGTGTGCGGCGGCGTGCAGGTGCACGTGCGGCACCGGCGCCAGTTCCAGCCGTTTCTGGCCTACATGCGCATCATCGCTGCCGTCATGCGCCTGTTTCCCGGATCCTTCGGCTGGCGGGAAACCCCCTACGAGTTCGTCGCCGACCGCAAGGCGTTCGATCTGCTGTCCGGTTCGGATGCCTGGCGCCTTCGCCTGGAAGCGGGCGAAGATCCCCGCGCGATTGCCCTGGAATTGCAGTATCCTCCCCGCCAATGGCTCCGGGAAAGCCGCGAATTTTGGCTGTATCCCTGATGCACGCAGCCGAAACCCGAATCTTTCAGGATTCGGATTGCAGGCGATTGCACAACTGAAGCATTGTGCAAAAAGCACGTTCCTGCCGGCGTGCCCGTTCGATGAGCAACTCCAGCCGCCGTAGCCGCCTGGCACGCGGCACACGCAGCATGGGATCGTTCCGGGCCAGTTCCGGAAAATCGCGCTCCTCGATGAAATCCGTGAGGTGGAAATTGAGAATCCACGGGCGGGTGCGCGGCGTGGCGAACCAGAAGTCGCCCGGCGCCGCATGCACCAGGGGGCCGGTCGCGGGAAGCCCCCACGCGGAAGCCGCTACCGGAATCTCCCAGAATGGCGCGGTTCCGGGGCGGGATGGGCAGCGCGCATCGGGATGATAGGGAACGCGTGGCGTGAGCGCATCGGACCACGGATGCCGCACCGTGCGGCTCTGCTGGCCGCGCAGGCGCATCCAGCCCGATACGGCGGCCTTGGCCAGTGGATAGACCCAGCCCGTCAACTGGGACGACGAATAGCCATATCCCTGGCGCTCCAGCACGGGCACCGCCGTCGCCGGCAGGTGATAGCCCGGCGCCCGGAATCCGCGAACCGGCACCCCCAGTTTTTCCTGCAGAAATGCCTGGTTGCGGGATATTTCGTCTTCCACGCCAGGCTCGTCCATCCGGGACAGATCCCAGGGATGGGACCAGGTATGGTTTCCGATTTCATGAACGGTTGCCATTTTCCGCAACAATTGCATCCCGGAAGATGGCACCCTCGAACCGACAATAAAAAAAGTGGCCTGCACTTCCTGCCGGCGCAAAAACTCCAGGGCGGCCAGAACCCCCTGCATCCAGAAGCGCTCCGCCCGCACACGGTCCGGTTCCGGCAAGCCCCAGACGGCATGATGCTCCTCGAGCGCGTCGCAGTCCACCGTGAAGCACGCCGGCCAGGATGCCTTCATGGAGTTTCGGCCCCAGAGCCGGCCAAGACGCTTCTGACGACGTCCTTGAGTTCCTTGTAGTTGTAAGGTTTCTGGATGAAGGCATCGAAATTGCGCGTGAGGAAACTGGTCGCCACGTCCCGCTCGGAATAGCCGGTGGAGAGGATGACCTTCACGTCCGGGCGGATCCGCCGGATGTGCTCGAGCGCCTCGCGGCCATCCATGCGCGGCATGGTCATGTCCATGACGACCAGGCCAATCGTCTGCCCGTAGCGGGCGAAGGTTTCCACCGCCTCCACGCCGTCCGTCGCCAGGATCACCTCGAAGCCCATGCGGGAAAGCAGGCGCTTGCCCACGTTGCGCACGGTTTCCTCGTCATCCACGAACAGGACGATGCCGGAACCGTTCCACGTGGCGGAAAAGCGCCCGGAATCCGACATCTGGAGCGTCTCGCCCGTGCTCTCCCCCAAATCGGCCGGGAAGAACATCTCGAAGGTGGTGCCGGCCCCGGGAGAAGAGGTCACCCGCACGGTGCCCCGGTGGGCGCGCACGATGCCCAGCACGGCGGCCAGACCCAGGCCGCGGCCGGTGAACTTGGTGGAAAAGAACGGGTCGAAGATGCGGGACAGCGTATATTCGTCCATGCCGCATCCATTGTCCTGCACCGTGATACGGGTGTAGGGTCCGGGCTCCAGTTCTTCCGTCAGGAAGCAGGTAGCCAGATCCTGGCGGGTGAGCGCGACCGGCGAAGTCTGGATGCGGATGATGCCCTCCCCGGAAATGGCCTCGGCCGCATTGATGACGACGTTCATCAACGCCTGGTGGATCTGGGAACGGTCCCCCACGAACAGGGGGCACTCTGGCTCCAGGCGGTATTCCATCGACACGATGCGGGGCACCGTAGCCTTGATCAAATTGCTCATCTCCTGGATCAACTGGGATGCGTCCACCCGCTCCACGACGTAGCGGCCGCGGCCGGAATACGCGAGCATCTGTCCGGCCAGATCCGCGGCCCGCTTGGCTGCCTGCTCGATGTCCGCAAGACACTGGTACGGTGTGGAGTCGTGCGGCAGGTCCATCATGGCCAGGCTCACGTTGCCCAGGATGCCCAGCAGCAGATTGTTGAAATCATGCGCGATGCCGCCGGCGAGCATGCCCAGGCTCTCCAGTTTCTGGGCGTGGCGCAGTTTTTCCAGGAAAGCCTTGTTCTCCCGCTCCTGCAGAAAGATGCGCGTCTGATCCTGTGCAAAGATGAAAAAACCCTGGGAACTGGGATACACGGTCACCTGAAAATGCAGTTCCCGGTTCGGCAAAGAGAGCGCCTGCTGAAAGGTGCTGGGATGTCGCGTGGTTTCGGTCTCGATGAGAGCCGTCTCGATTTCCGCCGTGCGGAACTCTGGGAGCACCTCCCACAGGTTGTGGTGGAGCACCTCCTCGAAGGACTTGCCCGAGTAGCGCTCCGCGGCGGGATTCCATCCCACGATGGAAAAATTGCGGTCCACCGAGATGAAGATGTCCTGGATGCCGGACATGAACTCCTGGTTGAAGGCTTCCGCGTTGGCCAACTGTTTGCGCTGGTATTCCACCCGCTCCAGCAGCATGCGGTTCTTTTCCGCGAGGATCCGCTGCTGGTTACGCACTACCAGAATGGCGCCCAGCGCCGTGGCTGCATTGGCAAGAGCGATGTGGACGTCCATCGGCACCTGGTGCAGCGGTCCTTCCATCTGCAGCACGTCGAGTGTGAGGGTATCGGTTCCCAGGCGGAACTGGTGATCGCCCGCGGGCTCGTCGGGCGGGCAGCGCACCAGGCGCACGGGCGCGATGCGGGCGTTGACGTCGCGCACGAACATCTCCACGATGTCGGTTTCCGGCGATGCGACGGCCAGATTGGAAATCAGTTGGAGAAGTTCGTTGGGCCCCATCCAGACCGCCATGGCTCACCCCCCACGCCCCAGCAGGGATGCCAGATACTGCTCTTCGGATTCCTCCAGGGGGTCGAGACGGATGCCGGCCGTGAACACTCCCGGTTCCATGAGGCGCCCCCAGATGACCGTCCCGGTCAGGCCCAGTGGAGGAAGCGCATCGTCCTCGAAGCCGTCCACCACATGCAGCACGCCGATCTGCACTTCCTCGCCGTCGTGTATGGGACCATCGATTTCCACCGCCATGCCGCCGCGGGAAAGATCCATCGTGCTGCCGATGTACACGTTATCGCTCGTGATGATTTCGACCGCCAGATGTACTTCCTTGCGCAAGAATTGCCTGCGGTTGTCCATGAACACCTCCGGGCCCATTCATGTAAGAGGATTCAGGGGAAAATTGCAAGAGGTCCGCATGAAAATCTGCGATTTCATCCGGCAATGGGCCGGGTGGCCTCTGCCAGCCAGGCGGCATCGGCGGATGAAAGCAGGGGGGAGAGCGTCTCGCGCACACGCTCGTGGTAGCGGTTCAATGCCTGGATCTGTGCCGCAGTCAGAAGCGAGGCTTCGACGAGCGAAAGATCGATGGGGCACAGCGTCAGGGGCTCGAACGCGTAGAACGGCAGTTCGGGCGTGGAGAAGCGGGCGTCCTCCACCACGAGCAGGACATTCTCGATGCGGATGCCGTACTCGCCGGGCATGTACAGCCCCGGCTCGTTGGTGGTGAGCATCCCGGGCACGAGGGCGTCGCCGCGGCAGCGGTAGTAGGAGATGGCATGCGGTCCTTCGTGCACGCCCAGAAAGGCACCGATGCCGTGTCCCGTGCCGTGCCCGTACTGCAGCCCCGCCTCCCACAGTTTCAGGCGCGCCACGGTATCCAGTTGCTTCCCGACGGTGCCGCGGGGGAACGACGTGATGGACAACTGCAGATGGCCAGCCAGCACGCGGGTGAAATGCTCCCTCTGGCGGGGCGTGGGGCGGCCGAAGCACAGCGTACGGGTGATGTCGGTGGTGCCGTCGAGATACTGCGCGCCGGAATCCACCAGGTACAGGCTGTCCGTGCCCACAGGGACATCGGAATTTTCGTCAGGAGCGTAGTGCACGATGGCGCCATGCGGTCCGTAAGCCGAAATCGTCTCGAAGGAGAGCCCCACGAAAGCCTCGTTCTCCCTGCGCAGTTCCTCGAGCACCCGGGCCGCCGACAACTCGGTGACCCGCCCGGAAGGGACATTTTCCTGCATCCAGCGCAGAAAGCGCACCATGGCCACCCCGTCCCGGACGTGGCAATTACGCATGCCTTCCCGTTCGGCGGCATTCTTGACAGCCTTGAATGCGATCACGGGGCTCGGTCTGTCCACCAGCCGGGCGCGATCCAGCCGGCTGGCCACAGCCCAGGAGGCCACCGAGGCATCCAGCCACACCCGGCCCTCCATGGACAGCGAGTCCAGTTCCCCGAGAAACGCATCGTACGGGCGCACCTCTACGCCCGCGCGCTGCAGGGAATCCTCCAGCGCCGGACCGATCATGCCTTCCCGTACATAGAGGAAGGCCCGCGTCGGGGTGATGACGGCATAGGCCGTCAGCAGCGGGTTGTAGGCGATGTCCGCGCCACGGATGTTGAAGAGCCACGCCACGGCATCCAGTTGCGTGAGCACGTGCACATTCGCTCGTTCCGCCTGCATGGCCGCACGCAAACGCGCCAGTTTGTCCTGCACGCTCTCTCCGGCAAAACGCAGCGGATGCTCGAAAGCCGCCACGGTTGGCATGCCCGGGCGGCCGGGCCAGATTTCATCGATGAGCGCCTCGGGGATGGCATGCAGATGGATGCCGGCTTCGGCCAGGCGTTCCTTCTGCCGCTCGATTTCGGCATGGGGGTGCAGGGTGCCGAAAAATGCTGCCCGCGAACCCGACGGACACCAGGAAGCCAGGCATTCCCAGATGGAGGGGGTTTCGGGAAGCCCCACGCGGAACAAATCGATGCCGGTGCCGGCCAGTTGCGCCTCGGCCTGCAGGAAATAACGGCTATCCGTCCATATTCCGGCCTTCTCCCGGGTGACGAGCAACTCCCCCGCGGAACCGGTGAATCCACTGACGGCCTGCCGCAGTTTCCAGTGTTCCGGCAGATATTCGCTGCCATGGGGATCGCTCGATGGTATCAGGAGCGCATCCTCCCCGCGCGCCTGCAGAAAATCTCGCACCCGTCTCAAAAGCGTATCCGGCATTGGCTCACTCCTCCTCGCACCGCATCAGGAAGGACGCGTCAGTTGCAGGGACAACTGGCAGAGCATGGAAGCCCGCCAGAACATTTCCAGCGCCTTGAGTTTCATGGGAATCGTCTGGGACTTCATGTCCATTCCCACAGCATGGAAGAAACGCGCCGTCACCGGCACCCGGCCCTGGGCCTTCTGCAGGAGCGCCGCCTGCAGGCGTACATGGAGCTCCGCGTGCGCCAGCATGTTGTCCAGGGCCTTCTCCATGCGCACCGTCGCACCGTCGTTTTCCACTCCGAGGCTGTAGTGATGCATCAGGAACATGGAGGAAGCGAAATAACTTCCCATGCTGCCGGCGATCTGGGCCCAGAACGTGGCCGGCGCGCGCTCTCCCCATTTTTCCTTCAGCATCGACTGGGGAAAACGCAGTCCCGTGAAAGCCAGCATGTAGAGGTCGTTTTTCTGGATCAGCCGGTTGCGCACGGTATCCTCGTCGCTTTGCGCGGAACGCGCCAGATCCGGCACGAAAATCTGGTCGATGTAGTTCATGTTGGCCTGGGCGACCGCGATGTAGAGCCGGGCCACGGCTTCCAGACGCTTGTCGGCAATCTGGATTCCCACCGGACCCGCTTCCTTCATCTCCATGAGATCCTTTCCCTTCTCGATGGCCATGAGCGCCTTTCCATAACGGGAACTGGCGCTCAGCAGGGGGGTGATGATCGCCGAGACGATCTGGTCCGCCGGCACGTTCTTTTCCTGCAACTGGCGTACGTTCTCCATCACGCTGCGCGCGGATTCCACGCTGCGCGCAGCGTCCTGCGTGTAGCCGAGCGCCGCGAGATCCTGCTCGAGCATGCACAGGAAGGCATTGACGTCCTCCAGATTCGCGGGTGCGAACTTCTGGGCCGCTTCGAACGCCCGTTCCAGCCCTTCCCCCACGGGGGTGAACATGCTCGAAACCTCCCGGAAGAGATCGACGAACTTCCGGTTGACCGTGTACTGCACGAACCGCCCGTACGCGTAGGCGGAAAACGCGCTGCCGGCGGCCGTCTGGAACAGTTCGTAGGCCGTCGCGACGGCCTGGGTCTGTGCGATTTGCGCCACGGTGCGCGCCACCTCCAGTTTTTTCGCGGAATCCAGGAGATCCTGCAACTTCTCGCCATAGAAGGAAGAAACAAAGCGCCCATATCGTTCCTGCCAGGTGCCGGCCTTCTGCTTGAGCATCTCGAGGGTCGCCGGTGGAAGCGCCATCTGCTCCAGAGCAAGCGGCTGCAGGCGCGGCACCTGCCGGCCGGTGAGCAGGCTGAAGGCCTCGTCCACCGACCGGATTTCCACCACCTGCACGCCATTTTCCTTGGCGAATTCATGGAGGTCGACCACCTTCTGGGTGGCCAGGTCCTGCGCGTAGCGCTGCCCGACCGGATAGCCCAGAACCTTCTTGCCCGCCTTCACGGCCGCACGGAACTTGTTGGGAATGCCACCCACCGGCCCGACAGTGCCATCGGGATTGACGATGCCCGTCATGGTCACGTCGGGGCGCGCCGGCACGCCGGCCATGGCCGCCATCATGCCGGCCGCGAAGAGCGCGCCCGCGGAAGGCCCATCGATGTAGCCCCGGCCGCGCACCATGACGGCATAATCGGACAGATCGCGTCCCAGCGCGGCCGCAGCCTGGAATGCGGCGATCCACACGGCTGCCTGCCATTGCCCGCCCAGTCCGCCCGACAGATCCTGGGCGATTCCCACGTTCAGGATGGCATCGGCATTGGGCCCGACCTGAATCTGCGTGGGATGGACGTTCCCGTCGGCCTTGCCTTCCGTGTAGGTCAGGAAATCCACCTGGACCGTATGGGTGCGGACCGGCCGGGCCGCCGGATACGTGAGGGTGACGGACGCATCCTTGCGGGTGCAGCCGAGAACGGTGATCAGACCCAGAAACAGCATGGGCATCTTGGAGGAAAACATGCAGGGCTCCTGCCGGGGGAAGACGAAGAGGCTCGCCCCGCGGCAGGGAAAGTCTAATGCGGCCGGCAAACCGAATGCAAGCGCGCATTTCGAAAACCGGAGACAAAACCGGGGCCCCGGAAAACTGCCCCGCATTCCCGTTTTACCCCCTGTGGGCGCGCATGCCCATTTCGCAGGAAACGGACTACTTGCCGGCCAGTTCAGCCAGTTCGCGGGTGCGCTGGCGGAACTTGTCCACGGCCTTGCGGAAGGTAGCCGGGTCCATCATGTCCACGCCGGCGTCCTTGAGGATGTCGAGTGGGTCCTTGGACCCGCCCGCCTTGAGCAGGCCATCGATGTAGCGGCGGGCGGCCGGCTCGCCGCCGGAAAGGATGGCATCGGCCAGCACCGTAGCAGCGATCATGCCGTTGACGTAGGAGTAGACATAGAAGTTGTAATAGAAATGCGGGATGTACGCCCACTCCGCCGCATACAGCGGCTCGATGTCCATGACTCCCTTGTCGTGCCCGTGGTACAGGCGCAGAAGCGACAGGTACAACTCGTCGAGCATGTCGGCGGTGAGCGTCTTTCCGGCCGCGTAGGCCTCATACATGGCCAGTTCGAACTCGGCGAACATGGTCTGCCGGAACACCGTGCCCCGGAAACCGTCGAGATAGTGCGAAAGCAGGAAGCGGCGCATTCCGGGATCCTTCTCGCGGGCCAGCAGGTGCTCGGTGAGCAGCATCTCGTTGACCACGGAGGCCACCTCGGCGGTGAAGGTGGCGTAAGAACTCTTGGGATAGGGCTGGTGCTTCATGGAATAGGCGCTGTGCATGGCATGGCCCAACTCGTGCGCCATGGTGCTCACGGAATCGAAATCGTCCACATGGTTGAGCAGCAGGAAGGGATGCACGCCATGCACGCTGTCCATGTAGGCGCCACTGCGCTTGCCCACGTTGGGATACACGTCCACCCAGCCGCTGCCGTCCTTGAGCGCCGTCTCCAGCAACTGGCGGTACTCCGGCCCCAGGGGAGAAAGCGCATCCAGGATGATGGCGCGGCTGTCCTCGTACGTGTACTTCTTCGGGGGCGTGTCCACGAGCGGCGGATAGATGTCGTAATAGCGGGCGGCATCCGTGATGCCCAGCATCTTCTTGCGTAACTGCAGGAATTCGTGGAAGGCATCCAGGTTTTCATGAATGCCGCGGATGAGCCCCTTGTAGTAATCGGTCGGAATGTTCTTGGGATACAGCGCCGCGGTGAGAGCGTCCGGATACTTCCGGGCCTTGGCCACGTAGGCGTAGTACTTGATTTGCGCGCTCAGCAGCGAGGCGAACGTGGTGCGGTACTGCTTGTACACGGGCCAGAAGGACTCGAACACGAGTTTGCGGTCCGCGCGGTTGAGCGAACTGCGATAGCGCGAGTACATGGCGGCCGAAAGCGTGATCTCGCCCTCGGAGAGCGTCACCTTCGGATACTGCATGTCCGCGTGGGCGAACGCCTCATAGGCTTCGTAGGCCACGTCCCCCATGATGGAGGCGCGGGAGAGGATTTCCTCCTCGGGCGCGCCCAGCACATGCTTCTGCAGGCGGATCAACTTGTCGAAGTAGCGGCTGTAATCGGCCAGTTCCCTGGCCGCACGCAACTGCTCGAGCTTCTTCGTGCCCAGACGGATGAACTCGGGCTCCATGTAACTGGTGTCGTTTTCCATCTCGTTGAGCCATTTCTTCACCCGCTCGAGCATGTCGCGGCCCTCGTTCCTGCGCAGGTCCACGTCGGCCACCCGCTGGGCGTAGAAGTAGAGCTTCTCCAGGCGCAACTGCAGATCGGAGAGTTCCTTCAGGATTTTGGCCACTTCCGCGGGAGCGGCGCCCAACTTGCCCTTGAAGCGTTGCAGTTTTCCGCCGTCGATGAGCGCCGTCACCGCCGAAAGTTCCTTTTCCCAGTCGGCCGGCGTGGCAAAGAGCACCGACGGGTCCCACTTGTAGCGGGCGGCCACGGAATCCCGTTCCGGCAATGCCGTGGCGGCGGGTGTTTCCGGTTTCTTGTGGGGCTGCTTGGACAAATCCACCATGGGGGTCGCCTCCTCCTTCTTGGCCAGATCGGCCTCGGCCGTAATCAGGCAGCGCCTCGGCGCATCCGGCCTGCATGAAAGCATGAAGAAACTGACTGAAAACAGAAGGAAAATCAATGAGTTTCTTGTTATATTCATATTCTTCTCTCTCCTCCCGTCCGGGAAACTAGCACGATTCGGAGGCGACTTCCATGCTTTCATCCCACCCCGCCGTGCATCGTTTCCTCCATACGGTTCCCATCGCCATTGCATTTTCCCCGCCGCAGGCACTAGAGTGCGCGCATGCGTGTTCGCTTTTTTTTCGTATCCTGTCTCGCCACATTCTTCCTTCCTGCCTGCGCGCTCTCCCTGCAGGCGCAGGCACTGGGCACCGTGCGCGGCATGACGGATCTGGGGACCGAGGGCGGCGTGGCGCTGTCGGCAGGACGGGTCCTGGGAAACGGCCTGCTGATGGCGGGCGCGGACGCGAACGCAGGCGTGTTCGAAGGAAAGTTCGTTGCACAGGGCAGCTTCAAGATCGAATATGTCCGCTTCCTCCCGCGGCATGCCGTTTCCTTTTCCCTGCACGCCGGGCCGCGCCTCGCCGGAGAGGAGCCGGGAGGCGCCGTGTTCCTCCGGGCGACAGCACTGGAGCCCTTTCCGCGGACGAATCCCCACGGTAGCCTGGGCGCCGCCCTCTGGGGCGGCTGGGGATGGGGCCCGGATGCCGTGCGCGGCGGCTTTCTGGGCGTGGGGCTCGTCTGGGAATTTTGCGATTTGTTCCGCTGGCGCGATGAATGAAGGAATCAGGACCGGGTAAAGAATTCGGATTCCCGGTACAGGGCGAAGAGGTGGCGGGAGAGCACCGCCAGCAATGCGGCCAGAGGCACCGCCACGAGGGCCCCCCAGAATCCCCCCAGGATGCCGAACGCCATCAGGGAAATCACGACCAGCGCAGGATTGAGCCCCACGCTCTTGCCCAGCACGTTGGGCGTGATGAAGAAGGCATCCAGCAACTGGACGATTCCGAACACGGCGCCCACACCCGCGACGGTTCCCCAACTGCCGGCCAGCACCGCCATGACCAGGGCCAGCAAAAATCCAAGAAACGCCCCCACGTAGGGGATGAACGCCAGAAAGCCCGTGAGCAGTCCGACGAACAGGCTCAGGGGGATGCCCACGATGGAATACCCGATGGAATACAGGGTGCCCAGGATGATCATCACCAGCACCTGGCCGCGCAGCCAGGAACTCATGGTGGCGTCCATGTCGCGCATGAGCTCCTGCATCCAGGCGTGGTGGCGCGGCGGAATCAGGCCCATCCACCGGTCGTGCAGGCGCTCGAAATCACGCAGCAGGAAGAACGTGAAAAAGGGAATGAGGAAGATGGTGGTGACGACGGAAAAAAGGAACATCGTCCCGGCCATGGCGAAATCGGCCACGTCGCGCAGGGGCGAAGCCGCCTCGGAAGCCACCGCGCGCAAATCGCCGGAGAAACGGTCCACCAGGAGGGCCGCCGCCTCGGAAGCATTGGGCAGCGTGGTGTCGAACACACGCTCCACCCAGGGCACGACGTGGGCCTTGACCATCTGCGCATAGGCGGGAACCTTGTGGATGAATTCGTCCAGTTGCGCAGACAGGAGCGGCACCACGAACATCACGAAAAGCACGACCAGATTGATGAAGAAGAACAGCAGAATCAGGATGCCGACCGTCCGGGAAATTCCCCGCCGCTCCATGCGGCTGACAAGCGGATTGCAAAAATATGCCAGAAAAAACGAGATGACGAGCGGCACCACGAGCGGCAGCAGGATGGAAAGCAACTGCCCTGCCAGCCACAGCATCGCCAGGATGAAAGCGGCCTGCAAAAACGCGTGCGTGCGGGCCGAAGAACCGAAGCCTTGCGTAGGCGTGCTCATGTGCCTTTCCCTTCCCGCGGACAGAACATGCCGGGCCGGCGGCGAATCAGCTCGTTCGCCTTCAGGTGAAGGATTCCATAGTACGGGAGGCAGCCGGGCGCAATGATGAGCAACTCGTGCCGGCCCGTGGAAAGTTGCCTCGGCATGGCTTCCACTTCGGCGCCCGTGCCCCAGTATTTCCTGTCCACATACACCTGCGCGGTGGGCGGCAATCCCTCCAGTACGATGCCCTGGCGGGAAGAGGCGAGCGTGACGTGCGTGCAGGCGGCCAGCGCCAGCGGGCACAGCGGCAGACAGGCGAAAAACCGGCGAAGATTCATGGCGCTCCCCCGGTTTCCGGCGTCGCGGGCCGCGCCCGCAGTTCCAGTTCGAAGAATCCAGGACGCTTCACCACCGCGACCTCCACGTCGGGCCCGAGAAACAGCCCCTTGAACAGGACGTCCAGCGAACCGCCGGCCGGACGCACGTGCAAAACGCCCGCGACGTGCCCGGAAAGCACGGCGATGGTCTGCACCTGCACCACCTCGGGCTCCTGGCGCGAAATCAGGAACAGGATCTGGGTCCATGTGGCCAGATTCAGGCCCCCCGTGGCCTGCAACCGCACCGGCACCACAGGAGCGAGATTCAGACGGGCGGAAAGTTCCGGCGGAAGGAACTGATACAGGAGAGACTGCCGGGACGCCACCCAGGAAAACGACTCGGTGGCGGTCCTGGAAACGGGTTCCGGACGGGCGCCCCGTTTGGCGGGCGGCGTTTCCTGTACGGTGGTGCGCAGTTCAGCCGTGGCCTCGAACCCCTCCTCGTAGCGAGCGGAACGGACTCCCAGGCAGAAATCCACGGGACAATGCTCCGGAAGCGGTTCCCTGCGCACCACCACGGCGAGTCCCGGCTGCGCGTGGCGCTCCCAAACCGGCGCGGCCCACGACTCGGCCTGCCCCAGATGCACGTGCAGCACACGAGCCGGGCGCTGCGTCAACTGGCGCTTGGCTTCCCGCAGCATTCCCGCCACGTCCATGCGGAACAGGGCGCGAAACGTGTAACTGTTCGAAAAACGGTTTTCCTGGATGCTGGAAAGCCCCACCAGAAACGCATCTCCCCGGGCGAGCAGATCCTTGCGGATCCGGCGTACGGTGTTTTCATCCACGCCATCCAGAAGTTTCGGCGCAATCCGCCGGTCCCAGAGTTGCGACATCACGGACTCGAGCGCTGCCTTGCGCGCGCTTTCCCGGACGCCTTGCCAATCCGACACCCCGGACAGCGTCGCCTCGCCCCATGCGTCTTCCGTGGCCGAGACGTTCCACGTCTGGAGCCACAAGAAACCCGCGACCAGCCACACGCCCATGTTCGCCTCCTAGCGGTTGATGATTCCCATGGCGGCCCACTCCACGAGCTCCTCCACGACCTCGTGGTAATCGAAGCGCTCCGAGCCCATGGCATGCGTCCACACGATGCCCTTGAGCATTCCCACGGCCGCCGTGGCGACGATCTTGGCATTGAGCGGACGCACGATCTGCTTTTGCTGGCCTTCCTGCAGGCTTTCCTCGAGATACAGCCGGAGGGCGGAATAAAACGACTCCATGCGCAGAGCGGCGGCTTCATCCAGGGTTTCGGCCTGGCTCACCACGATCCGGGCCAGATGCGGGTCCGCGAACAGGGGCGCCAGCGCCCGGCCCAGGTTGATGCGCAGTTGCTTGAGGATGTTGTCGCGATCCACGACCGGCCCCACCACCACGGGCCGCACCGAGGACAGGATGGTGGTGAGCGCCGTGTCGAGCAGAACGTCGAACACGGCACGCTTCGAATCGAAGTACAAGTAGAATGTGCCCCGCGCGATCTGCGCCCTGGCGATGATGTCCGAGATGCCGGTGTTGTGATATCCCCGGGTCGCGAACAGTTCCTTCGCGCAATCCAGGATGAGACTGCGGCGATCCTTTTCCATGGGGCACCGGGGTTACAGGAGTTCCACGCGGTACAACTGGTAGCCCATCAGGATGGGAGTGCCGGGCTCCATTTCCCGGACGCCGCGGATGCTCAGGTACGTGCCATTGGAGGAATTCAGGTCGATGAGATAAGTAGCGCCGTCCAGACGGTTGATCTCGAGGTGTTCGCCGGAAACGTAGCCATCATCGGGGAAGGTGATGTCGCCCTCCTCGCGGCCGATGCGGATGCGTTCGCCGGTGAGCGCCCATGCCTGGCCGGCGAAATCCTTGCCCGTGATCAACTCCAGCCGGCCCCACGCATCCAGGTTCGGGCTTCCGGCGATGATGGTGCCGTCCTCCAGGGCTTCCACCGGCGGCAGTTCCCGGTAGCGCAGCACCTCGGTCCCGATGCGGAATACGGAGCCCTCCTGCAATTGCTCTTCATGGGAAATCTTGAAGAATGTCCCGTTCGTGCTGCCCAGGTCTTTCACGAAGATGGCGCCGCTGTCGATGGTGATGCGGCACTGTTTGGGCGACATGTAGTAATCATTGGCAAAAGCCGGATGCATCGAGCGCCCGAGAATGGTTTCCCCTTCGAACAGTTCCAGCACCGGAGCGGAGGAGCCGTCCGGACGCTGCACCACCAGGCGGGCTACCGGAACGGGTGCCGGCTTGGGCGCCACCGGAGCCGGCATCGGAGGAATGGGTGCAGGCGCCGGGAGCGTTTCTCCCAGTTCCGGTGTGATGACCGGCTTTTCGACGACGGGGGTGCCGCAGTTGCCGCAGAACTTGAATCCCGGGGTGATGGGCGCGCCGCAGGCCACGCACGACAGTTCACTGGCCATGGGCGGCTTCACATTGGGCGGATGGCCGTCTTCGGCCAAGACCGTGTCGGCCATATCCACATTGCCGCCGAAATCTTCATTCCTGTCCTCGAAAGGCGAACGGGCGGCAATAGTGTCCTTGGCCACGGGCTCGGGTGCGGGAGGCGGGGCCGCAAATGGCGCAGACGCCGGGGGCGGGGC
>CAZEZP010000043.1:0-25963 GCA_964516435.1 uncultured Kofleriaceae bacterium
CCTCCGAGACCGCCCCGCACCGCCCACCCGGGCTGGACGCTTCGGGTTGGCGACCCCGATCATCGCGGACCGCTCAGCCACGGCCGTGCCACTCCGCTTCTGGGTGCGCGACTGCCGGCGCCTGTGCGGAATGTTCGCCGAACTCGCGCTGTCCGAGGATGGGCTTTCCTTCGACGGACAGGCCAACCGGCCCGACAAGACGTTTCGCTACGTTCCCGACAAGACGCCCTGGACCAAATGGACCCGGGAGCAGATCGCCCTGCTGCAGCAACTGGAAACCCGCATCCTGCAGATGGAGTCCCGTGGCGATCCCGCCCCGATGGAGGCGGCCCTGCGCGAAACCGCGGCCGAAACCGGCATTTCGCCGCAGGAATTGCTGCGCCTGAGCAAACAGGTCAAAACCACCTTCGAGCATCCCAAGGAAGGGAGGAATCCATGAATCACGTCCATATCTATTTTCACGGAAACTGCCTGGACGGCGCCGTATCGGCCGCATTCTTCACTCTCTTTTTCCGGGAAAAGATATTGTCTGACGCCATCTTCCGCTATTTTCCAATGGCGCACGTTCCGGGATTCTCCTGGAAGGACGTGCCCATGGACGGCTATGTCAACGTCGTTCTGGACTTCCGCTACGCTCCCGTGGAACGGCTCCACTGGTTCTTCGACCACCACGGCACGACCTTCATGGAGCCGGAACACCGCCAGCACTTCGAGAACCGGGCCGAGCTGCCGCCGCACTGCTTCTGGGATCCCTCCGCGCCATCCAATACCGGCTTCATGATGCAGAGCCTGCAGAAGCATTACGGATACACCGTACCCGAGGTCCACGAAAAACTCGTCGAGTGGGTGGACATGATCGACTCTGCGCGGTTTCCCTCCCCCGACATCCCGGTGGAACTGGTGGAGCCTGCGGTCGCCTTCGCGCGGCTGCTGGAAAGCAGCGTGGATCCGGCCGAAACGGAACGCTTCATCCATGATCTGGCAGCAGGGCATTCCATCGAGGACATGGCCTGGGATCCCTACTGGTCCAACCGCATCAACCGCGTGCGCCAGGCCAACTGGGACGAGGTGGAAGACGTCAAACGCACCCTGGAAACCAGAAACGGCGTGGCATTCATCGACCTTTCCCAGCAGGAGCGAGCCGGATTCAACAAATTCATCCCCTACTACCTCTCCCCCGATGCCCTGTATTCCGTCGCATTCCTGCTCTACCGGGACCGGTACAAGATATCCGTGGGCACCAATCCCTGGCACGACCTGCGCAACGCCGACCCCGTCCTGGACATCGGCGCGCTGTGCGAAACGTACGGCGGCGGCGGGCACTGCGCCGTGGGAGCGGCCTCCTACGAGAAGACCCAGCGGGAAAAGGCGCTGGAAGCCGCACGCGCCATTCTGGACACCTGCCAGAAGAACTACGAGGCCATCAAACTGGAACAGGCCAAGAAACTCCTCTGAGTTTCCACGGGAATGCAGACGGGGTTCTCTGCGGGTTCCTTCGGGAACCGTCGTCTGCGGCATCCTTGCGGATGCGAAAGAAACCGCGCTCCCACGGGGGATTCACCGGCCGCATGGTTTTCGCGGGAACGCTTGACCGTTCGCGGGTTTCCGTTCTATAACCCGCGGCGAGGAGATTTTTCATGCATCGTTTCATGCGAATTTCTTTCATGCTGGCCATCTTTTTCAGCCTTTTCTCCCAACTCTCATCGTGTGAAAAATCCGGCAAGAGCGCCGCAGCGGATAAGCCGGCCGCCCGAAAAGAGGCATCGAACACGGCCCTGCGTCCGGGGCCGGCTCCCGACGTGCGCCTGGAGGATGCGGGCTCCGGAGAGAAAGTGGCCTTGCGCTATCGATTCAAGGCCGGCGACAGCATCACCGGCCGCATGGATATGAAGATGTCCATGAAAATGGAACTCGGCCCCGGCCAGGAAGCCTCCGTGGACATGCCCTCCATCGGCATGAAGATGCCGATCCAGGCGAAGGAAGTGCGCCCGAACGGCAATCTGGTCTACGAATTTTCCCTGGGGTCGGTGGAGGTGGCCGAGGATGCCTCCCTGCCCCCCAATGTCCTGGACAATCTCAAAAGTGCCCTGACTGGATTCAATGGCACCCAGGGAAAAGCCGAGGTCACCCCGCGCGGCATGACCGTAAATGCCGAAATGCAGGTGCCGCAGGACGCCAATCCGCAAATCAAGCAGATGGTGGACAGCATGCGCCAGCAGATCAACCAGATGTCCGTGCCCTTCCCAGAGGAACCCGTGGGCGTGGGCGCCCGCTGGAAGGTCACCACGAAGATGGATACCGGCGGCATCCAGGTCACGAACATCTACCACTACACCCTGGAAAAGATGGAAAACGGCAATCTGGAAATGAAGGTCACCCTGGAGCAGACGGCCGAACCGCAGGAAGTGAAGAATCCGTCCTTGCCGCCGGGAACCGTGGTGAAACTGACGGAACTGGCGAGTTCCGGAAACGGAACCATCCGGACGAATCTGTCGCAGCTCGTGCCGCAGAGCGAAATCGTCTCGGAAATGAAGATGAAGATGCACATCCAGGCGGGCGCCCAGGAGCAGGACATGACGCAGAGCCTGTCCCTGAAGGTGAAAATCCGCCCGGAGAATCCCTGATCATGAATTTTTTCGAACTTGCCCGAATGCGCCGCAGCGTGCGCCGCTTCAAGCCCGACCCGGTTCCCCTGGAAACCGTGGAAGCGCTGGTGCGCGCAGCGGCGGAAGCGCCATCGGCCTGCAATTCCCAGCCCTGGCAGTTCATCGCCATTGCGGATGCGGCGCTGCGCCGGGAAGTGGCCCGCGCCTGCACGTCGAAACTGCTGCCGATCAACCGCTTCGTGGAAAGCGTCCCCATGCTGGTGGTGCAGGTGGGCCTCATCCCCAACCCGGCTTCCATGCTGGGCGGACTCATCAAAAACAAGAAATACGTCACCTGCGACAACGGCATCGCGGCCGCCCACTTCTGCCTGGCGGCCGCCGAACTGGGCCTGGGCACCTGCATCCTGGGCTGGTTCGACGAATCGAAAATCAAGAAGATCCTGGGCATCCCCCCGGCCTGCCGTGTGGAACTGGTGCACTGCGTGGGATATCCCGATGGAGAAATCCGCAAGGCGCCGCGCAAACCGTTTTCGGACGTCTTCGCCGTCGACCGCTTCCATTCGCGGCCGCCGGCAGGAGAAGAAGGAACCAGCAGTCCAGAGGATTCCAAAGGCCCGGAATCCCGCGCCTGATTCCCGCCAAACCGCATGAAACCGTCGTTTCTCGTTTTTCTATCGATTGCCTTCCTGCTGTTCCCGGCAAGCGTTCATGCCCAGCAGGCGCCATTCGTGCATTACGAGTACACCCTGCGCAAGGGGGGGCTGCTGCACCGGCACGGCCTGCGCGTCCAGATCAGCGGGCGCCTGGTGCTCACCCATGCGGTCGAAAACGGCACGCCGCGAGAAACCCCCATCGGCACCGACCCGGCGTTCGCGCGGCAGGTATTCGAAGCCGCCACTGCGCCAGCGCCATCCCCCCTGCCCCTGCTCTGCGGCGCGCCGCGCATGGGCCGGCTGACCCTGCAGACCGGCGCCGAACCGCCCCGCACGGTGGATCTGGCCCCGCCGGCCACCGCCCGCCGTTGGGGGCATCTGCTGCGCCTTCTGGAACGGCGCCTGCTGCCGCTGCATCCGGAGCCGGTCTGGGAGGACTGCCTGAGCCTGCTGCCGCCCGCCGACGTGGAAGTGCTGCAGAAACCCCAGGATTTCGAAGTCCTGCACAAGGTGTCCCCGCCCGTTTCTCCCCGTCCGTTCTTTTTGGCGCTGCTGGAAACGGAGGATGACGACGAGGCGGCGGCGCAACTGGGCCGCATCGCCTGGATCCGGGGCGCGGACCCGTTCTTCGCTGGAGAACTGCTGCTGCATCACCGCTACTCCGACGAAGCCCGCGAATACCTGCTGTACAACGCGGCCGTCCCAGCGCTCTTCGCGCAGAGCGGCGAGCGCGTGGCGCGCCTGCTCGAGGTGTACCGCAAGGAGCGCGGCATCGAAAAGAAGTTCTATGCCGCCATGCTGGCGCTGGCCGCCAGCGACTACGACACGGCGGCACTGGAGATGCAGGCGTACTACCGGGGCATTGGCCGGGACAAGGAAGCCTCGGCGGTCGTGGAGCGCATCCAGAAGGCGCATGCCATGCTCTGGCTGCTCAACCGGGGCGAGGCCACCTGGGTGCGCCAGGCCATGGTCATGGCCTTCCTGTTCGATTTCTGGTGGGACATGGCGCAACTGCTGGCGGAGCCCGACGGGCGCATGCCGCCTCTGGCCGAGCGCTTCTACCGCAATGCCTACCACTTCGGACGGCTCTTCGCCGCGGATACGCGGGTGGGCTCCGTTCCCGCCACACCGCGGGCGCGCGAGGCGCTGGCCCGCCTGACCCCCCTGTTCGCTGCACGTCCCTGGTGGACCTTGCCCGCGCACACCCAGCAGGACATCATCGCCGTGCTGGGCACCATGAGCCAGCAGCCGCAACTGTTCGGCGGCCCGGCCCGGGTGCGCGAGATTCTGCCCGCTGCCGACCGGCGCGTATACGAACTGGCCCGCACCCGGCGCTTCGCCGCTGCCGGCGCCCTGCTGCAGAAACTGGGCAGAAACGAGCAGCCGGCCGCTTTCGCCGCCCTTGGCAGAGCCCTTTCGGAAGAAGAAGAATGGCCGCAGGCCGCAAGCGCCCTCCAGCAGGCGCAGGAGGAAGGAAACCGGGATCTGGCCGGCAAACTGGCTGCGGCCCGCATGGAAGCCTGCCGCCCCATGGAGCTAGGATCGGATCCGGAGGAAATCGCGGCCCATGCCGAGTGGCTCCTGGACGCCGGCGAGATTTCGCAGGCCAAATCCCTCCTCGCCACGGCCGCCATTCCGATGACGTCCTGGCCGCGCCTGAGGCTGGGGCTGCTGGCAGGCGAACGGGAGGCGCTCCTCGCCCTGCGCAAGGCCGTATCCGACGGGAATGCGGCCGCACGCTTCCTGGCCACGGAAATGGCGCTGCTGCGCCACGCCGCCCCCGACGAGGTGTACGCCTACCTGGCCTCGGAGTTCTATGGCCCGCACCAGGCCAGGGCTTTCGCCTATCTGGCGCTTTCCGCCTTCCGCCGCGACTGGAAGAATGCCGACATATTCCTGGGCCGCGCAATCGAAGCCGCCCATGCGCGCCCCGAACAGATGGAGGATCTCCTGGAACTGCTGGTGCGCTGGGGCGCCTGGCCGGATGCCGCCTGGGAACTCTCGCAGAATGCCCGCGCCATTCGCCCGTTCTCGAGCCGGGTGGCATGGGCCCGCGCGGTTCTCCTGGCGCGTTCGGGCGACTGGACACGGGCGCTTCTGGAATCCACGTTCGCCCTCTCGCGGCGCCCCTGCAACCCGCGCTTCCAGAAATTACAGGAAGCCTTGCTTCAGAAATTGCAATAAAAAAATAAAAACAAGGATTATAATAAACTTTATTTATTTATTTAGCAACAATTAGTGGGGATTCAGGGATTGCAGCAGGGATTTGGGAATCCGGGTGCGGGCACGGGCGGGATCCGCGCACAGCATCAGGCGGGCCACGGCCCCGAGCGCCGGTTCCCGGTCTTCCTGCTTCTGTTTGGCCAGTGCATCGAACACCCGGGAAAGAAAGGAATATTCGGTCTTCGGCAGATGGCAGGCCCGCGCCCGTCCCAAGCCCGCCAATGCCTGCAGCGCGCGCGCGCGTTCGCGTTCGTCGATGGCCTTTTTTTCGGCCCAGTGGGCGAACAGCGGACGGGCCAGGCCGAAAAGCACCTGTGTGGCATCCGGATCCCGGTTCAATTCACCCAGGGAATCCAGCACGGCCGCGCGCAGGACGTCCGGCACGTCGAAATCCACGAAGAGGCGCAGATACGAGACTGCATCCGCCGCGCCCAGACGGCCGATGGCCCGCACGGACGAAAGCGAGATGCGTTCCTGGCGGCGCATGTTTTCCAGGATGGCGTCCCCCAGGCGGGAACGCAGATCCTCGGGGGCATGGGCATGAAGCAAATCCACCAGTTCCGCTTGCGTGCCTTCGGGCAGGGACACGTCGTAGCGCTCGGCCGCCTGCAGCAGGAAGACATCCCGGAAAGCCGCTCGAAAACGCTCCCATGCAGACGGCTCCACGTCTTCGGGCGCGGGCCCCGCCAGGATGCGCCGGGCCATCTCCACGCGCTTTTCCGGGTCGGAAAGCACCCACGAACTCCATTTCCGGGATGTCTTCTCCGCATCCTGATTCACGGACGGCTGCCGCAATTCGGCCGACAGGGAAGTCCACGCCTCCTGGAGCGCATCGGCACCCTTTGCCGTCTGGGGAACAAAATCCACGGATTTCGGACTGCCAGCGCCAGGCCGGGCAGACGGGCGGGCCGGTGGCGAAGAGCCGCACGCCGCGCACAGGAACGCGCATGCGAAAAACCGCAGAATCCGCGCGGCCGGCGGCATCAGGCCCACTCCTCTTCCGGCAGCCCGTCGATGTGGCGGACCAGCCGCAGCCAGACGCCCAGTCCCACCGCCAATGCGCGTTCATCGATATCGAAGGAAGGCTCGTGATGATGGGCGCGGCAGTCTACCGGCACATCGGGATTTCCGGCGCCCACGAACCAGAAGCAGCCAGGGACTTTTTGCAAATAATAACTGAAATCCTCGCCCGCCATCACCGGCACGACCGTCTGCAGTTCCCCGCAGACGGCCTGCAGCAGGGAAAAGGCGCGCGCGTCGTTGACGAGGGCCGGGTAGCCTCCGGAAAATGCCACCTCGATGGAACTGTCCGTGGCCTGTGCGATGCCAGCGGAAATTTGGCGTACCCTTTTGCGCAACCCCTCCATGGTCGCCGGATCCAGCGCGCGCAGGGTACCGCGCAGTTCGGCCGCGGACGCGATCACGTTTGGCGCGCTGCCGGCATGCATCTGACCGATGGTGAGCACGGCCGGCTCGGCAGGGAGATTCACGCCCCGGCTCACCACGGCCTGCAGGGCGCCGACGAGCGCGGCGGCCGCCACCACGGCATCCCCCGTGCCCCGGGGAAGGGCGGCATGCCCGCCGCGGGAGCGCACGTTCCAGAAAACGCGTTCGGTCTGCGCCATCATCGGTCCGGGACAGGACGCCACGACGCCGGCATCCAGCCAGGTCCACAGGTGCGCGCCGAACACCAGGCGCACACCGTCGAGGACGCCGGCCCGGATCAAGTCCTGCGCACCCCCGTACTGCTCTTCGGCCGGCTGGAACACGAACCGCAGGCGAAAACGGCGGGGCGGATCGGAGGCGAACGCCTGCGCGGCTCCCAGCAGCATGGCCATGTGGCCGTCGTGCCCGCAGGCGTGCATCCAGCCCGGCTTCGTGGAAGAAAACGGCAGGCCGGTCGCCTCCTGCACGCGGATGCCGTCCATGTCGGCACGCAGTGCAATCAGCGGCCCCGCGGTCCCGCAATCACACCACAGGCCGGTTCCCGCACGCACGGGAGAAAAGCCCATCCGCCGCAGAGCGGCCTCCACATATTCCGACGTCTCGCGCTCCTCATGCGCGGGCTCGGGAATGCGGTGCAACTCCCGACGGTGGCAAACAACGCAGTCGACGAGGCGCGGATCGACAGGAAATTCCGGGGACATGATCCATCATTTCAGCGCCAGCCCCAGATGGCGGCGCAGGCGGACGTGCAGCGGGCTCACGAAGAAGGAGAAGAGATCCTGCAGCAGGGGGTTCTTCGCGCACAGTTCGATCAGTTCGGCTTCCCTGAAACGCTCCGGCAGCCGCTGCGTCTCCTCGTAGAGGACGATGCGCAACGCCTCCTGCAGGTGTCCCGTCATCAGCAGGCCCACGCGGTTGCCGACCATCCACACGGACTTGCGCCATGCCCCCGAATCGAAGGTGATGGCAGCGTTTTCGTTGAAGAATTCCACGATGGTCTTGCTCACCCGGTACGGCAGGATCTTCTTCAACTCCTGGGCCCGTTCGTCCACGGGGTCCAGCGTCTTGAACTGATGCCGCGCATACTTGGGATGGAAGGCGCGGGTGAGCGCCGCGAGCAATTTCGTGAAATCCTCGGCATACAGCCCGGCGGCAAAAATGAACTTGGGGGTCGTCAGTTCCAGCGACCGGGCGATGTAGAAGCGCAGCGTGGCCGGAGGCTCGGACAGCGAATCCCTCCCCACGATGACGATCGGGGGCGCATGGCAGGCGACCAGAACCCCCTGGTACATCGCGGGATTGCCCAGGTACAGGCTCGAGGAGCGGGCGCCCAGGACGCGCGACAACTCCTGGTAGATGGCGGCCACGTCGCTCTTGTCCACGGGAGAGACGCGATCCTGCGGCGTGAGACCCAGCGCCTGGATGTCGTTGCCGAACACGGCGGGCGCGGCTTCCCACAGAGCATCGAATACCGTCACCAGCGGATTGTCCATGGCCGCGGACTCCAGTTCGCGGTGGTCCGATTCCTCCAGTTTTCCGGCATATTCCAGGCTCACCCGCTCGTAGCGGCGCACCCGCTCTTCCACCCACGAGCTCTCCTCCGGCGAGCATTCGCCCATCAGATCCAGCATCTGCAGAAAGATGAAGCGGCGCTCGTCGTCTCCCTGGCGCAAGGCCTGCGCGGCCAGGTCCCGCAGGGCGCGCACGTCGATGGGATGCTTCTGCAGCAACTCCTGATACTGCAGGCTGCGCTCTTCCACATACTGCGGGTCGTCCCCGAACGCCCGGATCAGCAGGCGGCGCGTCTCCTCGTCGGCCGGATTCGCCTGGATGCTCTCCTGCAGGATGGGAATGACCATGCGCGCCTCGGCGCCAAGCTCCATGTGGACACGCGCCAGGCGCTTGAGCACCTGGGCCCGGCGCACCGGTTCCGCGCCCGTGCCAACCCTGCGCTCGGAGAGTTCCTGGAGGATGCGCAGCGCGGCGCCCAGTTGGCCGGTGCTTTCGTAGAGGTCGGCCAGCACCGCCAGCACCTTCTCGTTGGCGGGCGCCCGCTTCTGGGCCGCCTCCAGCACCTCCTGCGCGAAAGCGACCTCGCCCACCCGGAGCGCCACCTCGCCCGCCTTGACCAGCAGCATCAACTTGTCGCCGTCATCCACGAGCGACAAAAGGGCCTTGTATACGGGCAGCACCTCGTGCTCGCGGCGCAGTTCCTCCGCCAGCGCCACCAGGCTGCGCAGGATGGGAAGATGCACGGCCGCGGGGCGGTCGATTTCCATCCACAGGTTGTAATAGCACTCATAGGCGTCCGGCTTGCTCTTGAGTTGGTTCTGGTACAACTCCGCCAGCGACTGGTACAGCGAAAACCGGGTCTGCGGATTGGACGCGGCCTCGGCCTGCGCCCGCAGGTAACCGGCGGCCGTCGCCTGGTCGCCGCGCTCCAGGTAGAAGGCGATGAGCGCCTCGATGGCCGGCAGGTGATCGGGCTTGAGCCGCACCGCCGCCTCCCACATCTCCACCGGGGCATTGCCGCCCTTGCGCTGCTTGATTTCCGCATCGGCCGCCAGGCACAGGGCATGGGCCACCTCGGCGGCGAACTCGGGTGCCTGCGGATGATCCCCCAGATTCCCCAACAACTTGACGGTTTCGCGCCAGCGTCCCTGCTGGTAGCGGATTTCGCCCAGTGTCAGTTTCAGCGGCAATTCGTCCGGATACCGGCGCTCCATCTCCTGCAGCAGCGTAACGGCATTCTCGCTCTTGCCGGTGCGCTCCATCAACTGGGCGTAGCGGCGCGCCAGCCGCGACATCTTGCCCGGCTCGTCCTTGAGCTTCTTGAGCGCGTTCTCCAGAAGCTCGCTGGCACGCTCCCATTCCCCGCGGCGCTCCGCCAGATCCGCCAGCGCCAGGATGGCGCCCACGTGGTTCGGATCCTCGCCCAGGGCCTCGTTGAGGATTTCATACGCCGTATCGTAGTCCTCGAAATGCCGGATCCGGATTTCGGCCTGGCGGGTGAGGTTGCGCGCGCGCTCCTCGCGGTTGGCCAGTTGCACGAACCGCTGCTCCAGCATGGCCAGGGCCAGCGTCCAGTCCTCGAGTTCCTCTGCCAAGGCCAGAAGCGCCACCATGGCATCCGCATGCTGCGGGTTGAGACGCAGCAGATGGCGGAAAGCATCCCGCGCCCGCTGCGGATCCCGCAACTGATCCCGAAGGGTCCGGGCTGCCAGGAACAGTGCCGCATCCCGCTCCGCGGGGTCCGAAGCCGCCGCCGCGATTCGCTTTTCCATCTGCACGAACGTTTCCCAGTCCTTGTGATCCTGGGCCATTTCGGCCAGCAACTGCAGCGCGCCCGGATGCTCGGGAACGATGTCCAGCGCCTTCTCCAGGGAAACGCGGGCCGCCGCCTCGTTGGCCAGCGAACGCTTCTGGATGACGGCCAGTTGCGTCCACAACTGCGCTTTCTCCGCGGGCTCGTAATCGGCATTGGCGGAACTCAGAAGCCCCTGGAGGATTTCCACACCGTCGGCGGCGCGGCCGGTTTCCATGAACATGGCGCTTGCCTTGCGGGCGAAGACGGGCCGGGCCGTTTCCTGCCACAACTTTTCGTACAGGAAGGCGGCTTCCTCGGGACGCCCCAGTTTTTCGAGGACTTCCGCCAGCCGTTCCATGAAGCGCAGGCGGGGTTCCCCGGAACTGTTCTGGATCTGCCTGTCCAGAATGGATTCCAGTTCCGCCCACAGTTCATGCTGGGTATAGAGTTCGTCCAGCGCGGAGACAGCCACGGGATCCGAAGAGCGGATCTGCAGGATTTCCCGGTAGATGTGGATGGCCTGATCCGGGAGATCCAGTTCCCGGTGCGTGATGCGGGCCAGTTCATGCAGCCGTGCCAACTGGACTTCCTCGTCGTCGGCGAGATCCGCCATGCGGCGCAGGACCTCGGCGGCCTTCTGCCACATCTTCAGCGCCTTGGACAGGCGCAGGACCGCTTCCAGGAACTCCAGGCTGTCGGGTTCCATCGACAGTGCACGCATCCACCAGGAATGCGCCACCTCGAAGCGCTCCAGGCGCGTTTCGTAAACGGCGGCGATGTCGGCCGTCAGCCGGATGCGGTCTTCCAGCGGCAAATCGTCCAGTTCGTGCTTCCATTCCAGGAGCAGCGCCAGGTTTTCCCACTGTTCCAGCCGGGCCAACTGGGCGCGCAGTTCCTCGTAGGCGCGCGCATGGTGGTTGTCCAGCGCCAGCACCGCCCGCAAGGCGTCCTCGCGCTTCTGCAGCGCCCCCGTCTCCTGGTAGATGTCGGCCGCCTCCCGGTACAGGACGATGGCCAGGGCGTCATCGGTCAGCGAACCCGCGATGCGCTCCAGCAGCGCCCCGCACACGCTGGCCATGTTCAGTTCCCGGCCCTGCACCACGAACTGGGCCCGGATGTCCGAATCCCCCGGATTCACGGTCACGGCGCGCCCGAGCACCTCGAACGCCTTGCGCTCGTTGCGGGCGCCCTCCTTCCAGATGCGCGCCATCTGGGCCAGATGCTCCACGTGCTCCACCGGACCGGACTTCGGCAGCATGGCCCACGCCCGGGCGTATTCTTCCCACGCCGATTCGGGAGGCGCCACGTCGCCTCCGGACACGGACGACACCAGGATGTCCTGGTAGGAGATGTCCTTGTTGTATTCCTCCACCACCTGGTCGAACGTCATGCCCTGCAGGCTGCCCGTGCGTACTTCCACGAGATCCCCGAGGGAAAGGCTGTTGGTCGGGCTGGAGAGTTTGACGGGCCCGCTGGACGACTGGATCTCGTCCAGCTCGATTTCCTCGATGTCCAGTTCCTCCAGTTCCTGGGTGTGCTCGCCCCGGGGCGCCCCCGCGGAGGGCAGTTCGCCCTTCTCCCGGCGGCGCGCCAGTTCCCGCAAGCCTCCCAGCATCAGGGAATCCGGAGCCACGGGCTGTGCCACGCGCTGTTCCTCGGTGTATGTCCCGATGGCCGAAGCCAGGCGCCACAACTCTTCCTGAATCTTCGAATTGGACGGTTCCAGCAGGAAGGCATGCAGGTATGCCCGGAAGGCGCGCACGGGATCCTGCATGCGGGATTCGGCGATCTGGGCACACTTGCAGATGAAATCCACGCGGTCCAGGGGATCCGCGATGTCGGCCAGGCGGATTCCCTGGACCACCGTGAGGAGATCCCACGACGCCGTGAGCAGCGCCAGCCGTTCGATTTCATCCAGGATTCTTGGCCGGGCCGGATCCTCCCGGAAAGCGCGCTCCCAGCGCACCAGGGCGGATTTGGGATCCTCCAGTTGCTCCTCGTAGAGGCGCGCCAGCCGCATGAGGAGTTCCACCTTGCGGGAGCCGCGGGAGAGATTGCTGATCAGGTGTTCGTACAGGGAAGCCAGTTGCCGGGGCCCTTCGGGATACTGGTTGGCCAGGTCCTCGGCCTCAAACAGGAATTCCTCGTCGGCGGGATTGCGCATGAGGTAGCGCGTCACCCAGTCCATGGCCCGCGCATAATCCTTCAGGTGGGCGCGCAGCACGTCCACTGCCTTCTGCAGGACGTCCCGGTCGCCATTCCACTCGTCCCGGAGCAGGAATTCATAGACGGACGCCAGTTCCGAGAAGAAGCGGTTCTCGTTGGCCACCTTCTCGAGGCTTTCCAGGATTTCGGCGTCCGCGGGGTGCAGTTCCAGCGCCATCCGGTACCAGCGCAGGGCTTCGTCCGGGCGCTCCAGTTGCACGTGGTGCAACTCGCCCAGCCGGCGCGCATGCACGAACCGCCGGTCGGGATCCGTTTCGGCCGTGAAGAGTTGGCCGTGCAACTCCGCCAGGCGGTCCCAGCGGCCTTCCCGCTCGCAGAGGTCCAGTTGCAGCACCAGCGCCTGCGTATTGGCGGGGTCCAGGGTGAGCACATGGTCCAGCTGCGCCGAAGCGCGCGCGTCGTCATGCAACTGTTCCAGGTATATTTTGGCGATCTGCAGGGAGTGGGCGACCTTTTCCTCCAGGATGTCCGTCTTTTCCAGGAAATCCTGGAAAATCTCGATGGCGCCTTCGGGGTCCCCGGTGGCGATGCGCAGCCGCGCCATGCGCTCCAGCACGGCCCTGTCGCGACGCGCCGCATCCACCCGTTCCAGCATCGCCAGGGCATCGTGCGGGCGGCCGAGGCGCAATTCATAAATTTCGGAGAGACGCAGGGCCAGATTGTTGATCTTGTCGGGATCCGTGGCCTTGCGAACCTGATCTTCCATCACCTCCACGAGCAGATCCCACTGCTCCAGGGTGTAGGCCAGCCGCGTGACGTGCGTGACGGCCTCGGAATCCTCGGGCGCCTGCTCCCAAAGCGTCTTCCAGGCTTCGAGCGCGCGCATGGGCTCCTGCGCCTGGCGCTCCCAGACCTGGGCCAGCCGCTTCCACAGCGCCTGCGCCTGCTTCGGATCCGTCGGCCACTCCCCTTCCCGCAGGGAGATTTCCAGAAGATTGGCATATTCTAAATAATTCCCCACACGCTCGTGCAAATCCAGCAGCCGCGGGATGACCGTCTCCGAATCCAGGCGGTTCTCGTGAATCTGGCGCAGGCAGCGGATGGCCTCCTCCGGCTTGGAGAGCCGGCGCTCGTACACATCGGCCGCCTTGAGCAGCAGCGGCTTCTTCTCCTCCGGATCCACGATGCGGGCACTCCAGCGCTCCAGCAGCGCGGCCAGTTTCGGCCAGTTCTCCAGGCTTTCCAGACTTTCCACAAGCGCAGCCAGCGCCTCCGGGTCGTCCGGCGTGATCTCCAGGATTTTCGCAGCGATGCGCCCCACACGGGAGGGATCCTTGAGCTTGCCGCGGGCCAGGTCGAAGAGCCGGTGCAGGATCTCGTCCTGCTGCTCCTCGGAGGATTCCGCCAGCCGCGCCTCCAGCAACTGGAACAGGTTTTCCAGGTTGCCTTCCATGGTGAGCAACTGCTCGAGGGCATCGTAGGCTTCGGGATCCCCGGGGCATTCCTGCACGATGCGCTGATACAGTTCGATGCACAGATCCACGTCCAGTTTGCGCTCCAGCAGCGTGGCCGCGAACGAGCGCATCAGGTCGAGCCGCGTGGCGTCGTCGGGCGCCGCCGCGATCTCCTGCTGCATGTCGTTCTTGTAGCCTTCCCATACCTCGCGCTGTTGGCGGATCTTTTCGTAGGAAGCCTGATACTTGGGATTTTCCGGATCCAGCCGGACCAGGAATTTCATGACGCGCTCCGTGCGCGCCAGATCCCCCAGTTTCTTGTGGTAGATGACCGCCATTTCCTTGAGTAGTTCGATGATGTAGGACGTATCGATGCCCTGGGCATGGGCCACGCGCAGCGCCGTCTCCATGGTCTCCGCCTGGCTGCGCCAGTCGCCCTTCTCCCGGAAATGCTGGATGTAGAGGTCCAGCACCTCGATGTTCTCGGGATCGATCTGCAGGAGTTCGTGCAGATGTCGGGCCGCCTTGTCGGGCCGCTCCAGGCGGTCGCGGTAAAGCCGCACCAGTTGCAGCCGGGCCGCCGACGTATTCTCGGGCGGCGACGTGGCCACCTCGCGCTCCAGCACCCGGACGAGCCCCTCCCAGTCCTCGCGCCGCTCCAGGAATTCCACGAGCCGCGGACGGACGGCATCGGGAAACTCCGACACCAGATCTTCCATCACGCGCTGCGCCTCCTCGGGCTTGTGCAACTGCGTCTCGAGGACCTCGGCCAGCCGCATGCCCAGGCGCAGTTTGGTCTGCCCCTCGCTGCTCTTCATGGCCGCCGAGAACAGGTCGGCCAGCGCGGTCCACTCGCCGGCGGTCTCCCAGATGGTCGCAAGGAGCGAAAACGCCTCCTTCATGCGCGGGTCGTGCGCCAACGCCTGCTTGAGCGCTTCTACGGCCTTCTCCGTTTCCTGCGCGGCATGGTGCTGTCGAGCAATCTGCAGAAAAATCTGGGCCACCTTGCGGGCGGGATCCTTTTCCTTGGGATAGCGGCGATCCAGATACACCTCCGTGAGCAGGTTCAGAATATCGAGATCACCGGGAGCCAGTCCAGCGGCCTCCGCGAGCAGCGTTTCTGCGGATTCGGGGTCCCGCTTGTGGTCCAGATAGATCTTGCCGATGACGGCCAGTTTCCGCGCGCGCTGGGCCGGATCCCGCAGGGTCTTGAGCATTCCCTGCAGGTAGGGCAGCGCCTCGTCGTAATTCTTGGCCTTCAGATACATCTCGGCCACGAGTGCCGGCGCATCCGTGAGGGTCGGATCCAGTTCGTACGCGGTCTTCAGGTGGAAGGCGGCCTGCTCGGCCATTTCGGGATTGCGGGCCAGGATCATGCCGGCTTCCTGGTGCAACTGGGCGAGTCCCCGCCGATCCTGCCCCTGCTCCTTCGTGAATTCGATCTCTTTCTCGAGGATGGCCAGGTAGCGCTCGTCGTCGCCCTTCTCCTTGAGATATTCGCGCACCTTGCGGGCATTGCGGCGATGCCGGGGATCGAGCAGCACCCCCATGTACAGAAGGCGCATACCCTCCTCCTCGTTGGCGAGTTTCTCGAACAGGAGGTCGGCGGCCTTGAAGTACATGTCGGCCTTGCGGATGTCCTCGTCGAGGGCATTGCCGCGGATTTCATAGAGCCACACGAGGTCAGCCCATTTCTCTTCGGTCTGCCATGTGCGACGCAGGGCGGAAAACGCCTCCATGGAGGTAGGGTCTGCTTCCAGCATTTTCCTGTATTCTTCTTCGCTGCGAGCCACGGGTGCCTCCTTCGACGGACAACGGGTGATCTGCATTGCGCCCACATTGGCGCACATTCCTCGTTGATATCCAAGAACGGCCC
The DNA here is from genome assembly GCA_964516435.1 of uncultured Kofleriaceae bacterium. GTDB lineage: Bacteria > Myxococcota_A > Polyangia > HGW-17 > HGW-17 > HGW-17. Next base: position 15,732 of record CAZEZP010000043.1, read on the forward strand.
GAATGCCAATTTTTCCCGATTTTCCAGCGATCTTCGCTACCGGCCACAGCACGGGAAAAACACATGACACGATTCGGGCGCAGCGAATCTATCACAAAAGCAAGGTTTCGTGTTCCCTTTTGAACCGCTTTTTGGGTATATTCCGGCCGCGAAAAGGAGACGTCCATGAGCACCCTTTCCGATTTCCAGAAACTGGTGGCAGAAGGCATTCCGGAACACATTCCCGACCCTCCGCCCATGGATCCCGCCATCAGCCGGGCTCCCGCGCGCCGGCTGGTGCTCACGAAGGCCGAGCGGGAACTGGCGCTGCGCAATGCGTTGCGCTACTTCCCGGCGCACCAGCACGCCGTCCTGGCGCCGGAATTCGCGCAGGAACTGGCCACGTACGGGCGCATCTACATGTACCGCTACCGCCCCTCCTATCCGATGCATGCGCGCCCCATCGACGCCTATCCGGCCCGCTCGCGCAAGGCGGCCGCGATCATGCTGATGATCCAGAACAACCTGGACCCGGCCGTGGCCCAGCACCCCTACGAGCTCATCACCTACGGCGGCAACGGCGCCGTGTTCCAGAACTGGGCCCAGTACCGGCTCGCCATGAAGTACCTGTGCGAGATGACCGACCATCAGACCCTGCTGATGTACTCGGGGCATCCGATGGGCCTGTTCCCTTCCAGCCCGTCGGCTCCCCGCGTGGTGGTCACCAACGGCATGATGATTCCCAACCATTCCTCGCCCGAGGACTATGACCGCTACGTGGCCCTGGGCGTGACCTCCTACGGCCAGATGACGGCCGGCTCCTACATGTACATCGGCCCGCAGGGCATCGTGCACGGCACCACCATCACGCTGCTCAACGCGGGGCGCCTGTACCTGGATGCCGGCGACGACCTGGCCGGGCACACGTTCGTGACATCGGGGCTGGGCGGCATGAGCGGCGCCCAGGGCAAGGCCGCGCTCATCACGCGGGCGGCCTGCGTCATCGCCGAAATCAACCCGCGGGCGGCCACGAAGCGCCGCGACCAGGGCTGGGTCCAGGACATCACGGCGGACCTGGACGAGGTGGCCCGCCGCCTGGATCACGCGAAAAGCCGCAGGGAGCCCCTGGCGCTGGCCTATCTGGGCAACGTCGTGGACCTGTGGGAATACCTGGCGCGCCACGACGTCCCCGTGGATCTGGGTTCCGACCAGACCTCGCTGCACCTGCCCCACTCGGGCGGCTACTACCCCGTGGGACTCTCCTACGAGGAGGCCAACGAAAAGATGGTGCGCGACCCCGAAGGATTCCGCGCGCTGGTGTCCGCATCGCTGATCCGGCATGCGGCCGCGATCAACGCCATGGCGGCGCGCGGCATGCACTTCTGGGACTACGGCAACGCCTTCCTGCTGGAGGCTTCCCGCGCCGGCGCCCCCGTGCTGCGTCCCGACGGCGGATTCATCTACCCCAGTTACGTGGAAAACATCATGGGCCCCATGTGCTTCGACTACGGCTTCGGCCCGTTCCGCTGGGTGGTCACGTCCGGCAGGCCCGAGGATCTGGACACCACGGACCGCATTGCCGCCGAGGTACTGGAAGAACAATTGAAAACCGCGCCCCCCGAAATCCGGCGCCAGGTGCAGGACAACCTCGCCTGGATCCGCAGCGCGAAGGAAAACCGCCTGGTGGTGGGTTCCCAGGCGCGCATCCTCTACGCCGACACCGAAGGGCGCGTGGCCATCGCCCGGGCGTTCAACGAGGCCATCCGGGACGGCCGCATCTCGGCGCCGGTAGTGCTCGGGCGCGACCACCACGACGTCTCCGGCACCGATTCCCCCTACCGGGAAACCGCCAACATCCGGGACGGCAGCCGGTTCACGGCGGACATGGCCGTGCACAACGTCATCGGCGACTCCATGCGCGGAGCCACGTGGGTGAGCCTGCACAACGGCGGCGGCGTGGGATGGGGAGAAAGCATCAATGGCGGCTTCGGGCTGGTCCTTGACGGCTCCGACGAAGCCCGCACGGCCCTGGAATCCATGCTGTTCTTCGACGTCGCCAACGGCATCGCCCGGCGCGCCTGGGCTGGAAACCCGCCGGCCCGCTTCGCCGCCGGACGGCTGCAGGCCGCCGAGCCCGGCCTGCGCCTCACGCCGCACCACGAATGCGTCGACGAGGCCCTCCTGGCGGACGCGCTGAAACGGATGGAATGAGCCATGAGCGAACTGCCCCTGGAAATCATCCATGTCACCAAGCGGTTCCAGACGGGCTTCCTGAACCTGCGCACCGCCACGGCCGTGGAAGACCTGAGCCTTTCCCTGCGCCCCAACGAAATCGTCGGCCTGCTCGGCCCCAACGGAGCCGGCAAGACCACCACGCTCAAGATGGTCACGGGGCTCATCTTCCCCACATCCGGCGACGTACGACTCTTCGGCCTTCCGGTCAGCCGCGCCGAAGCCCGCCGGCGCATGGGATTTTTGCCGGAAAACCCGTATTTCTACGATTACCTCACCGCCGAGGAATTCCTGCACATGGCATGCGGACTGGCCGACCTGCCGCTCTCCGGCCGCGCCGGGCGCGTGGACCGGATGCTGCGCAAACTGGGCATCCACCACGCCCGCAAACTGGCCATGCGCAAATTCTCCAAGGGCATGCTGCAGCGGGCCGGACTGGCCGCGGCTCTCATCCACGATCCGGACCTCGTGGTGCTCGACGAGCCGCTCTCGGGGCTGGATCCCATCGGCCGCCGCGATTTCCGCGAAATCATCCTGGAACTCAAGCGCAACGGCAAGACCGTGCTGTTTTCCAGCCACATCCTGCCGGACGTGGAAGACCTCTGCGACCGGGTGGCCATCATCGTCAAGGGCCGCCTGCGGGAGGAGGGACATCTGGATTCCCTGCTGGAACGGGGCACCCGGGCCACCGACGTGGAAATCCGCGCCACCGCCGGCGCGCCCTCCCCGGAAACGCTCCTTCCTGCAGATGCGAAGATCGAGTGCAACTCCACCCTTTCGGGATTCCGCCTGAGCGTTCCGCCATCCGTAGATCTGCAAAGCATCCTGCGGCGGCTCCTGGAAGCCGGCCACTCCGTGCTCTCGGTTCGCCCGCACCGCGTTTCACTCGAGGACCTCTTCGTCACGCATGCCCTGGGTGCACCGTCCGGCCCGCCCGCCGGCGCGGATCCGGATGCGCGTGACGTGCATTCGGCAGGAGAGCCGGACCAGAATCCGAAAAACGGCGAATCCACCCCGGGGGAGCCGGACCGGAATCCGGAAAACAGCGAATCCACCCCGGATGCGGATTCGAAACACGAGGGAGAATCGCCATGATCCGTCCCGTGCTGGCCGTCGTGTTCAACACCTATCGCGAAGTCCTGCGCAACAAGGTGCTCTACGCGGTGCTCTTCTACACCGTGCTCATCGTGCTCTCGGGCCATTTCTTCGCCGACATCAGCCTCAACCAGGAACGGCGCATCCTCTTCGACGTCGGCCTGGCGCTCGTGAGCCTGTTTTCCGTGGTGCTCGCCCTGTTCGCGGGAACCAGCATCATCTACAAGGAAATCGAGAAGAAGACCATCTTCCTCATCGTGCCGCGGGCCATCTCGCGCGGGCAGTTCCTGCTGGGCAAGTGGTCCGGCCTCTTTCTGGCCATCGCCGTGGTCATCACCGCGATGTTCCTGATCCTGCTGGGAGAATGCCTGCTGATGAAGATCCGTCCCGAGACGGCCCTCTTCAAGGGTGTCCTGCTGGTCTATTTCGAGACGGCCCTTCTCATCGCTGTCGCCCTGTTCTTCTCCTCGTTCTCGTCGCCGGCCGTCACGGGCATGCTCACCATCGGTTTCTTCGCCATCGGCAGGCTGCTGCCCGAACTGCAGCAGATCCTCTACACGAAATACCAGGCCGACGCTTTCCGCTCCGCGGCCGACGCCCTGCTGAATTTCCTGCCCCATTTCTACCTGTACGTGCCCAATGGCCACGATTTCAACGGGCACACGCTGTCGCTCACGACCGATTTCGTCACCTGGGCCTACGTGGGCTGGACCGCGCTGTACACGATTTTCCTGTGCGGCGTCATCCTGCTGGTAGCCGCCGGAGTGTTCCGCCGCCGTGACCTGGCCTAGCCGTCTGCGCAGAATCTTCAAACCCCGCCATATCGCGCTGTTCCTGGCGGGGCTACTCGCCGCAGGCGGAGTCGTCTATGCCCGCGTGGCCTTCCTGTGCCGCGATGCCCTCGAGCGGGGCGAACGGGCGGCCGCGGCAGGCGACGTACCGCTTTCCATCGCCTGGTTCGGAAGGGCGGCCGCATTTTCCCTGCCGCTCCTCCCCTGGGACGAGGAAGCCGCCGACCATCTGGCCGATCTGGCCGGCCGCAATGACCTTTCACCCGTGCACGCCCGCATGGCGGCGCTCGCGCTGGCGGCCGCCCGCAAAACCCCGCTGCCGGGCACGGCCATCCTGGGACCGCAGCGCCCGGCGCTGGCCGTTCTCAGTTCCTTCCTGTTCCTCGTGTTCCTGGCATCCATGACAGGCCTCATCTTTGGCGGCTTTTCGGCCGGTCTGGAACTGCGGCCGGCCCCCGCCCGGTTCTGGGGGTCGCTGAGCATTCTTGCCTTCTTTCTCTGGGCCGTGACGGTGCACGCGGCCTGAAGAAAGGGAAATGGGTGGTTTTCATGCATATTTCTCCGCGCGACATGGGATGGATCGAAGTCATCGTGGGACCGATGTTCTCCGGCAAGACCGAGGAACTCATCAAGCGGCTACGGCGCGCCATGTACGCGCGACAGAAGGTGCGCGTCTTCAAGCCGCGCCTGGACGACCGCTTTTCCGAGAACGAGATCGTGTCCCGCAACCAGATGAAACTGGAAAGCGTCCCCGTGGCGGATCCCCGTGAAATCCTCGTGCTGGCCGAGGACTGCGACGTGGTGGGCATCGACGAGGTGCAGTTCTTCTCCACGGACGTCGTAGACGTGGCCGACCAACTGGCGTCGCAGGGCAAGCGCGTCATCGTGGCGGGGCTGGATCTGGATTTCACGGCCCGACCCTTCGAACCCGTCGCCCACCTGCTCTCCATCGCCGAGTACATCACCAAGACGCTAGCCATCTGCGTAGTGTGCGGCAATCCGGCTTCCCGCAGCCAGCGGCTGGCCGCCGGTGGCAGCGAGCGCATCGTGGTGGGCGACGTGCAGGCCTACGAGGCCCGCTGCCGCAAATGCTTCCGCCCCACCCCCGTGTGACCCCCCGCATTCGCAATTTTTACTCTAGACCCTATCCACACGAAGCCGGAATTCAGGAATCGAAATGCTTGCATGCCGCCTGTTTCATGCTAAGTTGCGGCAACAAAAGGAGTTTTTCATGCGCAACGGGTCTTCGATGTCCATGGCGTCCATGCTGGCCGTGCTGCTGGCCATGCTGCTGGCGGTGCCAGCATGCAAGGAAGAAAAAAAGTCTTCGGAAAACAATGGGAACAACACGACGAATAATATCAACAACTCCAACAATACCACCAACAACACAACAAATAACTCAAACAATATAAACAATTCTAATAATATAAACAACGCCAACAATATGGACTATACGCTATCCATCGTCGTCGCAGGAGACGCCACTCCCATTGCGGTCGATGATGGTTCCTCCGGGCAGACCCCGACCAATTACTTCATGGGGCTGCAGCGCTTCGATCTCATGCGCAGCGCGCAGGATCCGGCCCCCGTGACCGTATTCGATTTCGGCTCCTCCTACGTCGAGGTGGACATGTCCACGAGCCAGACGGTGGCCACGGTGAACCTGCTGGATCTGCCCATCGGACTCTATACCCATGGGCGGGTGCTGCTCACCATGACCCGCTTCGACGTGCAGACCACCGTGCATACCACGTTCCCGCCAGCGGCCATCCCGGGCACCGTCTCCGTGGTGGCGGCCCTTTCGGACTGCGTCATCGATTCCACCCCGCGGTCCCAGGACTGGGCGGAATTCACCTTCCACGTGGCGGGCGGCATCACGCGCCCGGGCACCCTGCCGCCCATGCCATCGACCGGCGGCGGCACCATCGTGCGCGAGGGCGGCCGCACCTGGCTGGTCTTCCCGCTTTCCGAGCAACTGAACATCCTTCCCACCCCGGGCACGAGCAAGACCGCCACGATCCGCTACTACACGTACGAATCCTTCCGCTGGACGGATCTCGAGGAAACCGGCTATGCGGCGGGCATCTTCGATTCCCGCGACGATGGCTCCCACGAGCCGCTGACCAACTTCGGCGCGCTGGACTACGCCATCACGGTCGAGTAGCCGGACCCGATTCCCACGGGAAATCCACTTTTTTCCCGCTACGCGGCAGGCCGAAGCCGCGCCCGCCAAGGCGCGTCTTGCCCGTGCGCATCCTGCATCCTATGGCTCGATCCACTGCACGTTGCCGAACGTGGAAAGCCGGGAGTGTGCGGGACTTTCCTTCAACTGAATCCGGCCATCGCCGTGCACCCGGCCTTCCAGCCGCCCGGTGACATCCGCGTGAATCTCCACCCGCCCGTCCGCTTCCAGGTGCAGATCCTGCACCTTGCATTCCGCCATCCGCAGCATGGTCAGTCCCCGCACGCGCAATTCCAGGCGCTCCAGCGGTTTGGGACACTTCCCTTCCAGCCACACGGCCTCGCGTCCCGCCACGCGCAAGGCGTCTCCCGGATAACCGCTCAGACGCAGTTTCAGGCTTTTTTGTGCTGCGACATCCGACAAGGACGGACTCTTCACCGTCACGCGCAACGCCAAATCTGCAAATCGCCCCGAAAGATGGCTGCGCAGCACCAGCACCTCCCCTTCCCGATGCACGGAATACGCCTCCTGAAAACGCCGGGGCGCCGAAACCGTCAAGGCAGGGGTGTCAAAGGACTCCCACTGTACATCGAACGCCCCCTCGAGGCGCAGTTTAGAAAACGCCTCCACCGGTACGTCCCGGTTCTCCCATGGCCCCGTGAGGCTTTCGGCGCTGCGCAGAATCCGCCCGTCGGGCGAAACCCAGGAGCGCGTGATGTCCGCCGCCGCCGCGACGAACGCCAGAACCAGGAGAGCGGCCACTCCCCAGAATCCCCAGAAGATGCGGCTACTGGTTTTCATGCTTCACCTCCGCTTTCGACGAAATCCACTGCCGCCAGTAGGGCTCCAGGTCGGAAAAATCCATGCCCAGCAGGCGAATTTTCTGAAAGAACCGGTGCAATTCCTCTTCGAGGAATTCCTTTCTGCGCTGTTCCATGATGACCTCCCGCGCGTTCTCGGACACGAACGTGCCCACCCCGCGCTGATTGTAAAGTACGCCCTGCTCCGTGAGATGCGCCACGGTGCGCAGCATGGTGTTGGGATTCACGCCGGCCTGGGCGGCCAGTTCGCGCACGGATGGAATGCGCTCCCCCGGCCGGTGCACCCCCTGCAGAATCAAGTCACAGAGGGCATCTGCCAGTTGCAGGTAAATTGCCTTCGGGTCGGAAAACTGCATGATTCAGACCTCCGTTTCCCGCAGGCGGAAGTAGGCGAACGCCAGGGCGCTAACAGGCATCACGCCCCAGAAGAAGATGCGCAGCACCCACTGCAGCCCGATTTTGAGCGGATAGAACGCCACGGCCAAATCCCCGGTGACCCCCATCTGCGCAAAAGCGAAAAGCACCTCCTGGCGGGGCTGGGAGCCGTCGAAATAACCATGGAAGAACAGCCGCACCATGCCATACCCGAAAAGGCCCAGCGCCACGAAGAGCCCCGTCACCGAGAGCCACGTCTTGATGAGCGAATACTTCCGGAAATACACGGCGCCGGCGAAATACAGGCTCTGGAAGCCCAGGTAGACGGCCAGAATCTGAAGATGCTCCCATCTGTCAGGAAAAAACAGCGGGTTGGTCCGCCCCAGCAACCATTGATTGATGCCTTCGGAAAGCAACTGCAGCAATTGATAAAAAATAAAACTCGCGATGACGTAGCCCAGCGATGTGATGAGATAGCGGGCGGCGAATTTTTCCTCCATCGAAGCCGGAATCAGCAGGTAATGCTGGGTAGAAAGCGGGTGGCGCAGTTCCAGGAAGGCGCGGCTGGTGAACACCAGTCCCCCCAGCCCCAAAAGCCAGGCGTACATGCCGGTATGGAACCGGCTACCGGGGTCGGAAAACGCGGCCAGCAGGGAAAGCAGAATCACCGGAATCCCCACACCGGCGGCGCCCACGAGCAGCGGGCGGACCCAGAAGCGGGCATCCATGAGCATGAGCCGGCCAACACGGGAAAGGGAAAAATCGATTTTACGCATGGGCTGCCTCCCGCCGGGAAACGGCTGCATTCGCGTCGGCGAAATGTTCGGGATGGGTCGTGACCGCATTGAACAGGAATTCCAGATCCAGCGGAAGCGCATGGGGATGAGCGCCTTCCACCAGCGAAAGCGTGCGTCCCAGCACGCGCTCTTCGTGCAGCATGCGCACGCCTTCGGGCACGTCGCCGGAAAGCAGGGAATAGCGGGCGGAGAATGCCTCGAGCGAACTGGAAAAGAGAATGCGTCCGGCATCCAGGATCACGATGGGATCGATCAAATGCTCCATGTCGCGCACCTGGTGGGTGGAGACCAGGATGATGCGCTCTTCGTGCAATGCCGCCGAAAGCAACTGGCGGAACTGGCTCTTGGCCGGAATGTCCAAGCCGTTGGTGGGCTCGTCGAGCATCAGGAACCGTGCGCCGGTCGCCAGGCCGAACGCCAGCAGAAACTTCTTCTTCTGTCCCATGGACAGCCGATCCAGCCGGCCGGGCATTTCCAGTTCGAACTGCGCCAGATGGCTCTCGAAGCGCTCCTGCGAAAAGGCCGGATAGAACGGCGCGAGCATTTCACAGTAGACCTTCCCGGAAACCGAAGGCAGGAGGAATTCCTCGGGCACCAGGAAGAGATCCGAAAGAAACGCGGGGCGCCGCTGCGCGGGGTCCTCCCCGAATACCCGGATGTCTCCTTCCCGCGGCAGCAGCAGGCCGCAGCACAGTTTCAGGAGCGTGGTCTTGCCCGCCCCGTTGCGTCCCAGCAATCCGTACAGGTTTCCGGGAGTCAGGATCAACTCGAGATCCTGGAAAAGCGGCTTCTTCTGATAGCGAAAGGTGAGATGGCGAATTTCAATCATATGCACTCCTCTCTAGTGAACTAGTCAACTAGAACACTAGTTTGCTAGCGCACAAAAATTTCCATGTCAATCTTTTTTTCGAAAAACTTTCGACGCACGGGTTTTTCCGCACAAAAACAACTTGCGCCCGTTCGGGAAAGCGCGGGTTTTTCCCAAAAAATTACTTGCCGCACTGCCATTTCTCGGGAAAATAACACGTCGAGGTGAATCATGCGCTCATTTTCCATGATGTGGATACGGGCATGGATGCTGCTCCTTTTCCTCTCCGGCGGCTGCCGGTTGGTGATGGACATTCCCGACGGCCCCCCGGTCCCGAAAACCTGCGGCGATGGCGCGATCCAGACCGGCGAAACCTGCGACGGCATCGATCTGGGCGCAAAGACCTGCGAGGACCTCGGCTTCGGACCGGGCGTCCTGATGTGCAATGCCTCCTGCAACGGCTTTCTCACCCAGGGATGCAGCCTCACCACCTGCGGTGACGGCGCCATCCAGACCGGCGAAACCTGCGACGGCATCGATCTGGGCGCAAAGACCTGCGAGGATCTCGGCTTCGGACCGGGCGTCCTGGTCTGCAACGCCTCCTGCACCGGCTTCATCACCGAAGGCTGCGGCCCCACCACCTGTGGCGATGGCACCATCCAGACAGGCGAAACCTGCGATGGCGCCAATCTCGGCGGCGCCACGTGCGAATCGCTCGGCTACTACCCCGGAACGCTTTCCTGCCTTTCCAACTGCTCCCTCGACGTTTCCGGCTGCGGCGGGGCCTGCGGCGACGGCGTGAAGCAGGACGTGGAAGCCTGCGATGGCGCGGATCTAGCTGGTGTCACATGCCGCAGTTCCGGCTATTTCACAGGGGAACTCGCATGCAAGCCCACGTGCAATTTCGATGAAAATGGATGCCGCTATGCCGAAATGATCGAAGCCGGGGAAGGTTACGCCTGCACCATTCTCAACGATGCTTCCCTGCGCTGCTGGGGCGCCAACGGCTACGGCCAACTGGGCGACGGATCCACGACCCAGCGAAAACTTCCCGCAGCCGTCAGCCTCACGCAACTGCCGTCACCGCCCGTGGACATCGCCGCCGGCGGTTCGCATTCCTGCGCCATCCTCGCCGACGGCTCCGCGGCC
>CAZEZP010000044.1:0-2684 GCA_964516435.1 uncultured Kofleriaceae bacterium
TTTTCTTACTTTTCCGCGTCACACCGCAATCTCTCATGGGTTGCGCCTCCGCACCGTCAGAGTTGTATAAGAGACAGTGCCCGTTCTTCCCCTCCCCCCTCCCCGCTCCACATCTTGACCCCTTTTTTTTTCTGCTAACGCCGTTCGCCCCGCGTACGCGCCCCAAAATCTCCCGGAAGTCTACTGCATCCGGAAAAAAACCGCTTTTCGGGCTTCTGGACCCCATTTTGGGCCATGAAAATTTCCTCCGGGAAATCCCAAAGTCGATTTTTTTCGAAAGAAATGGCCTCCAGAAAATCCTGAAGCCGATTTTTTTCGAAAAAAACGGCCCCCAGAAAATCCAGGAAGAAAAAACCACGCTTCCAACAGGTGCCAAGACGCTCACTGGCCACGAAACCGGACAGGCGAAGTGTTTTTTTCCCTCCGGCCAACCTGCAGGAACCACGGTGCGGGCAGCCCCCGGTTTCGAAGAGCAAAGAACAGGAATACAAGATACAAAAAAAATAACGAACCGCGGCTACTTCTTGGCGTTGAGCTTCTGCAGCGCAGCGGAGCGCACCGCCTGCTGCACGTTCCTGGAACGCGCGACGGCGCGCAGGTCGTTGTCGCGCAGGTGGGAGAGCAACTGCAGGGCCACCGTCACCGGCGTCTTGGGATTGTTCACCAGGTTGGCCTTCACCCGGTAACTCTTGAGCCAGTCTTTGCGGTGCGCGATATAGCGGATGACGTCTTCGGACATCTGCCGGTTCTTGGAGTATTCCTCCACCTCGATGTCCGTGATGGCCGGGCTCTTGATGACGGCCATGGCCACGAGTTTGTTGGAGTCCCGGATCAACTGCGAGCGCATGAAGCGGTTTCCCAGTTGCGCCAGACGGATGCGGGCGAATACCGGCAGGCTCCCGAGATTGCGCGGCACGTCGGCATCGGGGCGGGAAGGATTGGGCTCCTGCTGCTCCCCTTCCTGGCTTTCCTCCCCATCTTCCGCCTGAGATGGATCGATTTCCCAGTCGCGGCCCTCCGCCTCGGACACGGCGAAGCGGGTGCGCTCGTCCATTTCCGCCTGGGCCAGTTCGGCATCCAAGGGATCGTCGAAAGCCACGTCGTCCAGTTCCAGGGACTTGACCATCTCGTCGTAGGCCGCCAGTTGCAGTTCCAGGCGGTTGCGGGCAGCCAGTTCGATGATGCGCATGGCCAGGGACATGGGCGTGTTCGGATTCAGGTACAGGGCCTCGATGATGGGCGGATACTGCAGCAGCCGCGCCTGGTTGTCGCCGATGACGACGCACAGGGATTCGGAGGCGTGCCGCGCGATCGCCGCGATCGTTTCCCCGGGGGTCTCGGGCAGCATCACCAGGCGGGGCAGCAGGGATGCGGGAATCGGCTGGGACGCCAGGAAATCCAGCACCACCGGCGGCAGTCCCGCCGAAAAGGCCGACAGGTACGTGGCCTCGGGAAGTTTGACCAGCGTGTCCTTGACCCAGCCGTACCACTCCTCGCCTCGCAGGGCCAGTTGGTACAGTCCCTTGAGGATCTGGTCCGGAGAGAAACCCGGCGCCAGCCCTTTGGCGAATCCCTGCAGCAGTTTCTCCGGCGTGGAGGGCGAGAGCAACCTGGCCAGTTTGGTTCCCAGTTCATCCTCGGAAAGCGGCGTGCGTTCCATCGTTTGGTCATCCTTTCCTGGTCATGGACGGTCCGGCCACGGACAGATGCGGGGGCCTGTCCAGCCCCGAAACCTGGACTGCGTTCTCCGGACGGCCCGGAAGATGCCGCAGATGCCGCGCATCGGCCGGCAGAAACGACAGCATGATTTCGGCCCGCAGCAGATGATCCTGCGCATACTCGCGCTCCCCGATGCGGTTCCACGCTTCCCCCATGGCCAGGTAGCACAGGCCCACCAGCACCGTGTCGCGGGCGGAAACGGCCCGCAGCCGGGCGTTTTCGAAGGCGGCGATCGCCGAATGGTTCTCCTGGACCGCCAGGTAGCACAGGCCGCGCACGTAGTGGGTGCGCGCCGAACCTTCCTGCTGGAGGGCGGCGTCGGCCAGATCCATGGCGAGGGAGGGTCGCGCCTGAGCCCGCAGAAGATAGCGGGCCAGGCAGGCGGCATAGGCCGGTTCGCGGTCGGCCGAGCCGCCACCCTGGCGGGAAAGCCAGAAGGCGGCCTCGTTATCGCGGCCCAGATCCAGCAGAATCCAGGCGACATCCGCTGCCAGCCGCAGGCGGTGCACACGCCGGAAAGTCGAAAAGACCCGAGCCGCATGGCTCCACAGTGCCCACGACAAAAAGCCGTGGCGATACGCCAGCCGGCCCTGCACCGGCAACGTCAGCACATCGGCGCCCCACAGCAGGAAGAACAGGGAGATGGCCGTCCGCCCGGACAAAAGCCCGGCGCCCACGAGAACATAGAGGACGTTTCCCGCCAGCAGGGGCATGACGAGAATGCGCAAACGGTGCATGTCGTTTTCCCTTTCCGGGAAAAACCGCCCAACTCCGGCCCCGGACGTCCGGCGCCAGTACGGGCGAAAAACCGGGGTCGATGAAGCCCCTAGCGGCGCAGGCCCAGTTCGTTGATGAGGCGGGAGTAGCGCTCCAGGCTGCTGCGCTTCAGGTAGTCGAGCAGGCGGCGGCGGCGTCCCACCAGCATCAGCAGGCCGCGGCGGCCGTGGAAATCCTTCTTGTGCGTC
>CAZEZP010000045.1:0-52459 GCA_964516435.1 uncultured Kofleriaceae bacterium
GTGCCGCCCGCTGCAGGTGCCGGTTTCGGCGAATCCAGGCCAGCGCTGCAAGAATCATCAGGAAAAAGCCGGGGAAACCGGAAGATGCCCGATGCGCGCCCGCCGCGCAGCCGCATCCACGCTGCCGCACCGAACCGGGCGGCGCATCCGGCGGATTAAGACCGTCTGCGGGATACAGGGGATTATCTTTCGTCATCGCGAGTTCGTAGAGCTGCATGCGTTGCCTCCATGGACCGTCGATGGAAGGTTCGAAGAAATTCCATGTCCAATGGGTTCCATCTTCGTTTGGCACGACGGCCCACAACTGTCCGCCGCGCACGTCGAACCCGAACCAACCGACCACGCCTCGTTTTCAATACCATGCCCCTATTGCGGATGTCAACCGACCCAATCGACCGAATCCAAGCGACCCAACCTATGACGCACCCCGATTTTGCTGGACACGAAAACCGGGGGGTATAAGGCACCCCATGATGGTCTAAGGGCAAAGAAATAGACAAAAGAAAAGACGATGCCCGTGAGTCCTGGCGAGGGAGCGGTTTCTTTTCCGGAGACGTCTCCATCGTCAGGAACGGTGCAGGCGAAGCCGGAACCGGTGAAGCTGGAGCGGGCAGCGCAAGCATCATGGCGTCGATTCGCTCAGCCCGATTGCGCCGGGGATCCGGTTGGTCACTCCTAGTCCTGGCAGGAGAGGCACACAACTGCTTCCGGTACGACTCCTCATTCATCACCAGCCCACGATGGGCCTGCGGATACACGGCCAGCTGCTCCTTCCCGTCCATGCGGACACGCGGAACACCATCTGGAACCGTTCATCCGGCTGTCCACCTGGTGCGTTGCGAACGCGGCCCCGTCATCATCCCTTTGTTCATGAATGCACGGGACGAAATGTCTGCCCTGTTCGCATGCCCTGCGAGAACATTGCGAAAATCGGAAAATGCCTTGCCTGCCTCCCCGTTTTCGCTGAATCGATTTTCTTGTACTCGCAGTTCCGGATTTAAAAATGCTTCAAATCGGGTGGGAATTGAAAAGAGTTCAATTGCCGCCGGGTTGCAGCGTCCAGGAGTAGGAAATCTTCGCCAGGCCGCCTTCGGGCTGCGGAAAGCGCCAGTTCAGGATGCGCGCACAGATGCAATCCCCGACGGAGGCGCGCGCGAGGCTTTCCTCCACGCGGCATTCGGAGGCGCGCCCGGACGTGCTGAGCAGGAACGTCACGCGCACCACGCCCGAGAGCCGGTCGTTTTCGAGCAGGCCCTTCTGGTAGCAGTGGTGCACCTCATTGCGGTGCGCCCGGATGACCGCCCGCACCTCGTTGGGATCCATCCGGCCGCTGACATGGGGCGTGCCCTCCCGCATCCCGATTTCACGGCGCGGAGGCCCCTTGATGGGATCGAGTGAAGGCGGTCCCAGCCGGTCTCCGCCGGGAAGGCGGCCCCAGCCGATCTGGGGAGGACCGCCGATGCCCAGCGGCCCGCCGGAACTGCCGGGCCCCGGGGACCCGCGCGGTCCAAACCCCGGATCCTCACCGCCGGCCGCCGGCTCGAAATCGCCAAGCAAATCCGAGAGATTCTCGGTTTCCTGGCCGAACACGGTGTTGTTGGCAGTCAGAGAAGCAGTCATGGCCTGCACGGAAGAAGCCAGCACGTTGGCCACGCCGGCACCCTGAGGACCCGACACGCGCACGGGAGAAGCTTCGCCGGTATTCTTCGCCACGCGCGGATCCCGCGGCCCGGATGCGCGCGTCTCGTCGGTCCGGACGGCTTCGGGCTTGTATACGGGCAGTTTTTCGGCTTCGTCCTTGCGGCGCACCGTTTCCAGTTCCCGGCGCTTCTCGGCCACCCGGTCCGGCATGCGCACCAACTGCCGCAACTGGACTTCCGCGGCCTCCACGCCGTCACCGAAGAAGGGATCGGCATGCACCCGCTCGAACATCAGGAGCATGGCGGCGAAAACGCCCAGGGTCACGGCCAGGGTGCCCGTAAAGAGTCCGGGCCGCAGACGCAGTGGAAACGTATCGTGAACGCTTTCACCCGGCGTGATCACCCAGGAGAAGTTCTCGTGCTCCACCCGGATTTCGTCGAAAGCATCCAGCATCCATGCCCGCACACCGGGAGAAACCGCCGCATGCGCCAGATCCGTCAGGGCGAGCGGACGACCATCCATCCGGATGCTGGCCCGCATCCAGTCGCACACGTTCACACGCACGCTTCCACTTTCGTCGAGTTTCACCAACTCGAAACGCGATGAAGGCAGCCGCCGGGCCGAACATACCCAGGAAGAAGCCGGGTCGTCCCCGATGGTGAACTGCCGCCTCTGCGCCGCCTGCCGGGCACGCCGCGAAAGAGCCGCCCCCACCAGGATCCCCCCGATGAGCAGCGCCGCCAGCGCCGCGATTTCCAGCATGGGCTCTCCCTGCACGGGCGGCACCAGTTTTTCCGGCAATCCCCGGGTCTTGGCGATGTCCAGCCAGACGCGCCGCAGCGCTTCCTGGGAAGACACGGCCCGCAGCGCCGAAAGCCCCATCCCCACGAACATCGCCAGGAAAATGCCCCCGACCGCGAACAGCAACTGCGTAACCCACGCCGGTCCATGCCCGCTTTCGGACTGGAGAAAATGCACGGCTTCCAGTCGGGCTCCATCCCACGTCTTCACTGAAACGATACGGGATTCTTTTTTCATGGCGCACCTTCCTTTCACATGCAATGCAACTGCATTGCTGTTGCAAGATACGAAAGGGCACACGAAAACTTTCTTGTATTTTTCTTTTGTATTTCTTTGCAGATTATATCAGGAAATCAACAGATCGATAGAAGCGGAGTACAAGGGGCGGGAATGTCCGGCAGACGCATCAGCCGCCGGGCTGCAGCGTCCAGGAGTAGGAGATCTTGGCCAGACCGCCTTCCGGCGAGGGGAAGCGCCAGGTCTGCAGGCGCCCGCAGATGCAGTTGCCCACCTCGGGGATGGCCAGGTTCTCTTCCACGCGGCATTCCTGCGCGCGGCCAGCAGGATTGATGAGGAACACCACGCGCACGTTGCCCGCCAGTTTGTCGTTCTGCAGCAGGCCCTTCTGGTAGCAGTGGTGCACTTCGTTGCGGTGGGCGCGAATGACCGCGCGGACTTCGTTCGGGTCGAGTTTGCCGCTGACCTGGGCCGCGCCTTCGCGCATGCTCACACCGCGCCGGCCGCCGCCGCCGATGGGGCCGAGCTTGCCGCCCAGGCCGCCGCCGCCGCCGATGCCGATGCCACCCCAGCCGGAGCCGCCGCCGCCGCCGATGCCCAGGCCGCCGCCCGCGCCGCCGCCGCCACCCGCGCCACCGCGGCCGCCGAAGCCGCCGTCCACGGCTTCGCCATTGGGATCGCCGTCACCGAGGATGTCGGAGAGATCTTCGGTTTCCTGGCCGAACACGGTGTTGGACGCGGTCAGCGATGCCGTCATGGCGGAGATCTGCGAGGCGAGCACGTTGGCCACGCCGATGCCCTGCGGACCGCTCACGCGGCTGATGCCGGCGCCCGCGCCGCCCTGCCCGGGGGAGGTGGCGGTGCTGCGCGCATCGCGGGGAGCCGAGGAGGTGTCCTTGAGTTGGACTTCGGACTTGTAGATCTGCTTGTCCTTTTCCTTGTCCTTCTGCTTCTGCTCCTCGAGTTGCTTCTTCTTCTCGGCCACCTGATCGGGGGGCTTCACGATGGCTTTCACCGTGGTTTCCTGCGCCTCGGTGTCATCGGAGAAGATGGGGTCGTTCTGCAGGTGGTTGAAGTACCACGCCAGGATGCCGGCGAACGCCACGGAGAGCACCGCCAGCACCAGGAACAGATCCCGGGAGAACTTGCGGGGCAGGACCAGTTTCGCCTGGTTCACCGAGCGGATGACCCACTCGTAGTTGTCGTACTTGATGCGGGCCGTGTGGTTGTCGGGAATCAGGAAGGCGTAGGTGCCCGGGAGATCCGAAGGCGTCGCGCGTCCCTGCTGCACGATTTCCGTGAGCATGTACTTGTTGCCCGCCGGGTCGATGATGGAGCCTTCCATGGTTTCCAGGGTGAACTGCAGGTGATACCCCTGGGCGCGGTCGGTCTTCACGAGCGGGAACTTGGGAGACGGCAGTTTCTTGGAGTGGCAGGTGAACACGGCCGAGGGATCTTCGCCGACGGTGAAGTTGGCCAGGATCCGCTTGCGCATGTAGATGCGGCCCAGGCCCGTGTACAGGATCACGGCGCCGAAGAGCGACAGCAGGATGAAGGCCATGTCATAGCCCATGTCGCCCTTCACCTTGGGCACGAACTTGTCGGAAAGGCCGCGGTCCTTGGCGATGTCGCGGATGACGTCCGTGACGCGCTGCTCCTCCGCCACGATGGACAGGGACTTGTAGCCCGAGAACAGGCCGCCCAGCAGCAGGAGCGCTCCCAGGGCGACGGCCAGAAGCGGCATGACGCCCGGCTTCTCGCCTTCCTTGTGGTCCATGAGCATGTTGTTCTGGACGGGCTTGTTCTCGAAGTACGACGTGATCAGGATGCCCTGCTTGCGGGACGTGTCTTCCAGGGAGGCCACGTCGATGGACGGCATGGACATCACGGACGCCGTGCCGAACGACGGCACTTCCACACCGCCCTGCCCGGCGGCCGGCGCCGGGGCCTCCTCCTGCACCTGCGTGAACAGGATGGTCAGGAGGGTGTCGCCCAGGAGGATTTCATCGCCGGAGTTCAGTTTGGCCTTGTTGACCTTCTGCCCATTGACGATGGTGCCGCGCTGGGAGACGACGTCGGAAATGTACACGCCTTCCGGAGTCACGGTGATGAAGGCATGCATCAGGCCGACGGTTTCGTCTTCCAGGCGGAGATCCGCCGCCGGACCTTTCCCGACCTTGATCACGTCCTGCTCGAAACTCGCTTCCTTCAAGAAGATCGGCTTTCCGGACGGCTCTTTTCGGTAAATCTTGAAGTTGATCGTCAACGTTCCAAGTTCTCCCATGGGTACGACCCTCCGATTCGCAGGTCCTGCTCCTGCGTGGAAAAGGTTGATCTTTCAGTTCGAATCCGCCGCTCTTACAGGTCTTCGGCCGAAATGATCATCTCCGTGATGAAGTGATCCCGGAACTGGATCAGCGAATTCAGGATGGAGATCTTGCGGCCGGACATGAAGTCGCCGTCGGGCCCCATCAATTCACCATCCAGGCTTTCGCTTCCGAGATCGTAGGACTCGGTGATCTTTTCCTTCGCCTGACCCTGGGCGACCGCCGGCCCGGCGAACGCAACCGCCAGAAAAACCGAGAAAAACAAAGCCTTGATCTTCATGGAGTCACTCCTTTGGCGCCGCATCCGGCGCCACCTGCCGCGACATGCTACGCTTTTACCCTCGAAACCTTTCCGACACAACAGAAATTTTCTTCGTGGGCACCAAAAAAGATATCGTGAAAAACTCCGGATTCCGGCACGCCCATACCCTTCTGCGAAAAACGCGCATCCAGCAGGGGCGGAAAAAAGAAATTCTTCCATATCATGTGTTTTTATTCGGTCAGTGGAACGATTTCCGTCACCGTCGCTCCCGCCTTGATGGTGACCGTGATGGTCTTCTTGAGACCCTGCTCGTTGTTGATGAGCGTAATCTTGTATGTGCCCGCCGGGAGATCCAACTTCTTGGGCGTGTATCCCATGTTCTGCCCGTTCACCATGATCATGGCGCTGGGTTTGGAACTCAGGCGCAGCGTGCCCGTCTCTCCGCCTCCCATGACTGGCGGCGTCATATCCACGGGCGGCGTCATGTCCACGGGCGGTGTCATGTCCACGGGCGGGGCATCCATGGGCATCACCACCACCACGGGATTCATCGGCGTCACGGGCTCCACCGGCCCCACATCCGGCGGCTGCGGCCCGGTCTCGGCTTTCTCCAGCGCGATCACCGCGGGCGGCGACCACATGTTCTGCCCCTCGAAGTTCATCGGCAGCACCACGGGCTTGTGATCCTTCTTGGAAACGCGCAGGTAGTATTTCACGTTCGGCAGCGGCTCGAACGCATAGGGGCTGTTGGGAGAAACCTGGCACTGCGTGGGGAGAGGCTCCTCCGTGGGACTCTGCAGGATGCACAGCGTGGTGCCCGGAGTCGCCACGGGCACCGTGAGCGTGACCTTCTTGGGCCACAGGGCGTACTGGACGCGAAGTTCCTCGCCGGCCTGTTTCTCGTCCTCGACCGTGTACGGATGGAAATCCGGGTGCGACACGGTGATCCGGTGCTTTCCGGGCGCGAAGGCCACACCCGTCCACGGCGTCTTTTCCTGGTATTCCTTGCCGTCGATCTGCACGGAGGCTCCCTTGGGAACACCATCGATATACATTTTCACCAGGGCCTTCACCATCTGGACCTGCAGGACGTAGTTGGCTTTCAAATCCACCACGAACGAATACGGCATGTAGCCGGGCGCCTGGATTTCCACGCGATACTGGCCGTTGGGCCGCACGATCTTCGCGGAACAGGCGGAAATCGGCTTGCCCTGGGCATCCTGCAGCACCTGGTCGTTCACCTTGATGACGCAAGGGCCTTCCACGTCGGCGGACCGGATCTCCAGTTCGCTTTCCGCCACGGCGGGCTTGCGCAGCAAAAACCACCACACCAGAAACGCCGCCAGCAGCAGGCTCGACAGGAGCGTCACGACGATCAGCGCCGTCTTCCCGCCGCCCGATGGCGCTTCCGCGACGGGAGCGGGGTATGCC
The DNA here is from genome assembly GCA_964516435.1 of uncultured Kofleriaceae bacterium. Lineage (GTDB taxonomy): Bacteria > Myxococcota_A > Polyangia > HGW-17 > HGW-17 > HGW-17. Next base: position 6,700 of record CAZEZP010000045.1, read on the forward strand.
GCCGCAGGAGAGGGCTGGGACAGCATCGGCGCTGCCGCGGCCGGAACGAAATCCCGCACGGAATCCACCGAGGCCGCGGGAACGACCGGTTGCGCCGCGGCGGGAAGGGGAGCCGACGGCCCACGGGAAGGCTTGACCGGCTCGGCAGCGGGAACGCTGGCCAGCGTCGGGGGTTCTTCATCATCCACGAAACTGGCCGGGGCTTCCTTCCTGGGCTGGGGGGGGGCCGGCATCGGCGGCGCGGCCACGCCCATCATGGTCTTGCGGGGGCCGGCCGGCCGCTGCTGCTTGGCAGGAGCCTTGGTCTTCTCCTGGATGTTGGTTTCCACCTCGTCGTCGTCCCAGAATTCGGACAGGTTGGAAGGAGCCGCCGCCGGCTTGACCTGCGGCTGCACCGGGGCCAAGGCTGCGGAAGAGGGAGACGGACGGCTTGCACCCATCCCCACGAGCATTTCGTAGGTGTACTGGGCGTACTCGTCCATCTTCTGCTTTTCTTTTTCTATGTCGGCCCTGAATTCCTTCTTCATCCATTCCGCCAGATCCTTGCGGCTGTAAAACCAGCCGTTGGCGAACATGAATGCCTGCAGTTCGTCGTGGAATTCCATGGCCGTCTGGTAGCGGTGCTCGCGCTCCTTCTCCAGCGCCCGCAGGATGATCGATTCCAGTTGCCGCGGAATGGAAGGGTTGTAGGCGCTTGGCGGCAGGATTTCGACGTTGCGCACCTTCTCCAGGGTGGAAAAGTCCGTCTCGCCCAGAAACAGCCGCTCGTTCGTGAGCAGTTCGTAGAAGATGATGCCCAGCGAGAAGATGTCGCTGCGCCCGTCCAGCGCCAGGCCGCGCACCTGCTCGGGGGACATGTAGCCGAATTTCCCCTTGAGGATGCCGGCCTGCGTCTGCGAGGCCTTGCCGGCCGCCTTGGCTATGCCGAAGTCGATGATTTTCACATCGCCCTCGTAGGAAATCAGGATGTTCTGCGGGCTGACGTCGCGGTGCACGATGTTCAGATCGTGCCCCTGGTTGTCCTTCTTCTTGTGCGCGTAGTCCAGTCCCTCGCACACCTTCATGGTGATGAAGCACGCCTGGGAGATGTCCATGGGCGTGTGGCGCGCCTTGAGTTGCTCGAAGATGGTACGCAGGTCCTTGCCCTGGATGTACTCCATGGCGATGTAGTACTGATCGTCCACCTTGTCCAGATCGGTGACCTGCGCGATGTTGGGATGCGTCAACTGCACGGAAATCTTGGCTTCATCGACAAACATGTCGATGAATTCCTTGTCCTCGGCAATGTTCGGTAGAATCCGCTTGATGGCCACGATCCGCTCGAAGCCATTGGATCCGAAGGACTTGGCTTTCCATACTTCGGCCATGCCGCCGACGTTGATGCGATCCAACAGCCAGTAGTTTCCGAATTGACGAGGCTTTTTCATGATGTCCTCACGCGCGCCGAAGCCTGCGCAACTCTAAAGACAAGGTCTTGCAAAGTCAACTCGATATTACGGGAGTTATTCATGTTTTTCCTTCGGGCGGGGCGCATGCTTTCCATGGCGCCGGACCCGGCTTCACGAATCCGGTTCGGCCTCGCTGGAAACGATGGGAAACCCGGCCCGCTCGAGGGCTGCGGCCAGGATGCCGCGGCCTTCCACCTTCCGCCCGCGCCACGGCGTCCGGCGCACGCCGCAGGAAGGACTGGATTCCTTGAGAATCACCCGTTCCACGCGGTTTTCCCGGCACCACTGCACGATCCGGGAAACGGCATCCTTCAATGGGACCGTTACATCCATCCCTGTTTCGTCCCATATAATGGGGTCTTGCAATATATCGTTTACATTTTCATTTTCATATTGAATGCGCGGGCGCGGAATCCCCAAACCCGCCAGCACTTCCGGGCAGACGGGCAGAAGCTCGTGATCCTGCAGGTGCGCCAGCCAGGATTCATTGCGTTTGTCCTGCGCGTCGTAACGGCAGGGAAAGCCGCACAGGCACGCTGAAACCGCCGTGCGCGGCACGCCCGCAGGCGAGGACAGGACCGGGGTCACCCTCCCGAAATGCGAAGCCGCAAAGCGATTCCAGACCGGACGAAGCCAGGCGGGCGGCGCAAACACGCGCACCCGGCCCTCCTCCAGGCGGAATTCGCCCCGGCAGAAGCGCGCGAGCGTCTCGGGATACAGCCGATGCTCGAGTTCGAGGATGTGCGCAGCCAGTTCCTGCGCATCCCAGGCCGGATCGACACGCAGGCAGGCCTGATCCAGGATGGGTCCCGTATCCATGCCCGCATCCACCAGGTGCACGGTGCAGCCGGCATGGCGCACGCCGGCCCGATGGGCCTGCTCCTGGGCGTGCAGCCCTGGAAACGCCGGAAGCAGGCTGGGATGGATATTGAGCACGCGCCCCCCGTATTCCGCCAGGAACGTCTTTCCCAGGATGCGCATGAAGCCGGCCAGAGCCACCACCTGCACGCCATGCTCCCGCAGGCGCCCGATCAGGCCCTGCTCGTATTCCGCCTTCTTCATCGAAGGCGCTTTTTCGTGGCAGAACGACGGAATTTTGGCTCTGGAAGCCGTCTGCAGCGCCAGCGCCGACGGCTGGTCGGAAATGACGCAGGCGATCGAATAGGGGCACTCGGGCGCACGCGAAGCGTCCAGCAGGGCCGCCAGGTTGGACCCACGGCCGGAGACGAGCACCCCGACGGCGATCATGCGCCCCCCAAGCGCGTGAAGCGCTCGCCGTCCGGACGCCGGGAAATGGCGCCCACCCGGTAGTGGGTCTCGCCCATGGCGGAAAGCCGGCGGGAGACTTCGCTCTCGTCGCGGGAGGACACGACCATCAGGAAACCGATGCCCATGTTGAACGTGCGCGCCATTTCCAGGGGCTCCACGCCGGCTTCCTGGATGCGGCGGAAGATGGAGGGGACCGGCCAGGCGCCGGGTTCCAGATCCATGCCTAAACCGGGCGGCACGGAACGCGGCGGGTTCTCGACGAGTCCGCCGCCGGTGACGTGCACCATGCTCTTGACCAATCCGGCCTCGATGAGCGGAAGGACCTGGTTCACGTAGATGCGCGTGGGGGTGAGCAGTTCCTCGCCCACCGTGCGTCCCGAATCCTCCCAGGGGGCATCCATGCTCAGGCCCAGCACTTCGAGCACGATCTTCCGCGCCAGGGAATAGCCGTTGGAATGCAGGCCCGAGGAGGGAAGCGCGATGACGATGTCGCCTTCCTGCACCCGGGAAGCGTCGGGAATGTTGCAGCGGTCCACCACGCCTACGGCGAAGCCGGCCAAATCGTATTCGCCATCCGCATAGAAGCCGGGCAACTCCGCGGTTTCGCCGCCCAGCAGCACCACGTCGCAGGAAGCGCAGGCTTCATGGATGCCGCGAACGACCCGGGCCGCCGTTTCCACGTCCAGTTTCCCTGTAGCGAAATAATCGAGGAAAAACAATGGTTTCGCACCGCAAACAAGAATGTCGTTGACGCTCATCGCCACGAGATCCCAGCCGATGGTGTCGTGAACCCCCGTGGCGAAGGCGAGCTTCAACTTCGTGCCCACGCCATCGGTGGATGCCACCAGCACCGGTTCCCGATAACCCGCCGGCAGGGCGAAGAGCCCGCCGAAGCCGCCGATGCCGCCCAGCACGAGCGGATTCTTCTGGGAACCCGTGATCTTCTTGATTTCCTGCACCAGCGCATCCCCCGCGTCGATGCTCACGCCGGCGCCCGCGTAGTCGAATGTATTCTTTGTCATGCAATCACCGCTCTCGATGAAGTGAAACCGTTTTTCATCATCATTCCGCCGGGCCCGTCACCTGGACGGCCGGGCAGCGATAGGCTTCGGCACCCGTTCCGGCATAGGGGTCGCGGCAGCAGTGGATGGGCTGGTCCTGGCTCTTGTTGCAGGAATGTCCCAGATACAGGGTGTCCGGGAAGGTGGCCGACTCGCAGGATCCGAGATCGATGGCCAGGCAGCCGTTGCAGATGGTGATGGGCAGATTGATGCTGTTGGTCTTGATTTCGGAACCGCCACGCTCGCCTACCAGTTGCACCTTGGCCACAGCCTCCACGAACTGCCCGGGGGCCACCGAAAGACGCCCCGCAAGGTTCGGTGGAATCACGTTCACCTGGAGGGAGCGTGTCTCGCCCGGCTTGATGGTGACGAACGTGTAGTCGGCAAACCGCGTGTAATCGGAAAGCCCACTGCCAGCAGTACCCAGGTCGACATTGATCCGGGCTTCCTTCATCTCCACGGCATTCAGCTCCACGCCGTGGCTTTCCACCGTGGACTTGAGGTTGTTGGCAACCACCAGCCATGCGTAATACTGGGGAGTGATTCCATAGGTGGCGGCTCCGACGTCCAGCACCCCATGGCTGACGAACTGGTCGGATACGCTGTTGGAAGCCTGGCATCCCTCATCCGGCGCCTGGTTCTGCAGAATCACCAGAGATGCGCTGTTTTCCGCGCAGGCGCCCATCCACAAGAGGATCCACAACGAAACGAGTTTTTTCATGTCGCACCTCCGGGAGTGTCGTTCCCCGCTCATTCCTTGGTTATTATACCCGAGCGATTCAAAACGCGAGGGGTGATGAAGATCAGCAGTTCGCTGCGGCTGTCCTTCTTGTACTGGCTCTTGAAGAGCCACCCCACGATGGGGATGTCGGCGAACCACGGGACCTTGCGGTAGATCAGGCTGCTCTGGTGCTTGTAGATGCCGCCGATGACGGCCGTGTCGCCGCTGCGCACGAGCAGTTCGGTCTTGGCGCTCTTCTTGGAGATGCCCAGCGAACCGTCGGCACCGCGGTTGGTGAGATCCGGCTCGTCCTTGGTCACCTCGATCTTCATCTGCACCATGTTGTCGTTGGTCACGTGCGGCGTCACCGAAAGGCTCAGCACGGCCTGTTTCATGATGACGGTGTTGCCCTGGGCCGAACTCTGCGGATACGGGATTTCCACACCCTGTGTGATCTTGGCCTCCACGTTGTCAAGCGTAGTGATCTTGGGGGCCGCAATCGAACGGACGTGTCCGATTTCCTCCATGGCGGAGAGACGCAGATTGATATTGACCGCCCCGGAGAGGCTGCCCAGCGTCATGCCAATGGCGCCGCCGGCCCCGGAACCCGTGTTGGCGGGCAGGTTCACGGCGAAGTCTGGATTGGCCGCCCCGGCGGAACTGATGCCGGAAGTCTTGGTCAACTGGTCCATGTTGCCGCCGGCGATGCCGATGTTGGACGGGAAAATCAGACCCGTGGGGTTGCCGGACGCCGCATTGGCCAGGAGCGAACCGCCCCACTGCACGCCGATCTCGCGCAGGAAGGTGGTTTCGGCCTCCACGATGCGCGCTTCGATCTGCACCTGCGGCGTGGGGAGATCCAGGGAGCGCACCAGTTCCTGCGCCACCTTGATCTTGGCCGGCACGTCCACGTAGATGATGACGTTGGTGCGCTTGTCGAAGGTCACCTTGCCGCGCGAACTCATGACATTGCTCTCGATCGTCTTGGCGATGTCCTCCACGTTGCCGTAGTTGATGGGAATCAGCCGGGTCTCGGTGGGGATCATCTTGACCTCGGTCTTGGTGCGGGCGAGACGCTCCTCGCGCTCCTTGGTCAACTGCTCGATGGTAGCGATGCGGATGATGTTGCCGCCCTCGTCCACCCAGTCGAGATTCTTGGACTTGAGGATGACGTCGAACGCCCGGTCCACGCGCACGTTGGTGAGCTTGATCGTGATGGTCCCCTTCACCTCATCGGGAATGACCACGTTCTTGCCCCACACTTCCGCCACCAGGCGGATGACGTTGTGCAGATCGGCATCCTTGAAGTCCAGGTCCACGAAGCGCCCGGAATAGCCGCCACGGGACTCGCCGGAAGTGGTGCGCACGCCCTTGCGCGCGGCCGGCTTCCCTTCCGGCGCGACGGGCAGATTGCCGGCGGGCGCATGGCGGGCATTCTCATATCCGCCCACCTCGGCGGCCGCCGTCTGCGACTGCTGGAAGCGGCGCACCTCGGCCACGGTCTTGGGCACGAGGATCAGGATGCCGCTCTCGCCGCGACGCACCTGCACCGTGCGGGGTCCGCTGGTGTGGATCTCCACCACGGCTTCCGTCTGGCTACCAGCCGCAGCGCGATTGAACGTCAGCACGCGCCCGACGGGACCCTGGTAGGAAGACGTGTCCATGTTGCGGCGCAGTTCGGGACGGAACCGGGCCATGGGGAAGCGCACCGTCCACACATCGCCCTTTTTTTCGACGGTTTCCTTTCCGGGCTCTGCATCGAACTTGAGCACCACGTGGTGCGACCAGGGGGAATCCCTGAATTCCACGCTTTCCACGGTGCGCACGGAAACGGTCCCGGACGCGTCCTGCACTGGGCGGGCCGTCTCGGCCGGTTCCGGCTTCGGCGCCGGTGCGGCTGCCTGCAGGGTATCCACCTTCCGCTCGGCCAGACGGGCCAGTTCCTTCTCCAGAGCCTGCCGGCGCTCCTCCAGTTTGCGGATTTCGGCTTCGCGCGCCTCGATTTCCTGGCGGCTCAGCGTTTTCGCCGTCTTCTGGCGGCCCATCTCGTCGAGTTGCCGGGAAACCTCCAGTTTCCGGCGTTCCAGTTCCGCCAGTTCCGACTGCGCCCGGACCTTGTCCATCTCCAGCCTGCGCAGCGTCGCGCGCGCTTCTTCCAGTTGCGCCAGATCCTTTTCCAGCCGCGCCCGGCGTGCTTCGAGCTCCTTCAACTCGGCCGCGCGCCGCTCCATCTCGCGGGAGTCCGCCGTGCGCGGAGCCGTCTTCTGCACGGACGCCTCCACTTCGCGGCGCCGCGCCTCCAGTGTTTTGAGTTCCGCCTCGATGCGTGCCCGGCGGGCATCCATCTCCTGCAGGGACTGGCGATCCTGGCGGACCTGTTCGGCCAGTTGGCGGGCCGAATCGGACAACTGTCGCACCTGGCGCTCCTTCTCGAGCTGCTCCTGCTCCAGTTTCGCAAGGGACTGACGGTTCTCCTCCAGTTTCCGTTCGGTTTCACGCAGTTTCCGTTCGCCCTGAGCCAGTTTTCCCGCCAGTTCCTCGAGTTGCTTCTGCTGCGCCGCCTTCTGGCGGGAAATCCCCTCCAGTTGGGCCTTCATTTCGCGCAACTGGCCCCGCACCTCGTCGCGGGCCTGCGTCACCTGGATCAGTTCCTGGGAAGCCGCCTCGTAGCGCGTGCGGGCATCTTCCAGTTCCGTCCGGGCGCGGGAAAGCCTGTCCGTGAGCCCCTTGAGCTTCGCCTCGCCTTCCCGGGCTCTCTTCTCCCAGGCGGCTGCCTGCTTCTCCAGTTGGGCGATGCGCGCCTCACGCTCCTTCTGCCGCTGCGCCAGTTTCTGCAACTCGTCGCGCCGGCCCGCCTTCTCCATCTCCTGCCGGCTCTTCTCTTCCTCGGCCAGGAGCCGCTGGTGCTCGGTGCGCGCATCCTTGAGCCTGGCCAGGCTCTCCTGCTCGCGCTGCTTGCTTTCCCGGATCTGCGCCAGTTCTTCCCGCTCCCTGGACAGCAATCCTTCCAGCGTGCGCCGGCGCGCCTCGATTTCGCGGGCCTTCTCCTGCTCCTGCTCGGCCAGGCGTGCCGCCTTCTTCTGCAATTCCTCGTTGCGCCGGCGCGCCGTCTCCATGGAAGCCTGGAGTTTGCGCTCGCTCTCCACGGCCTGGCGCAATTCCTCCCGGCGGGCGGCCAGTTCCCGCGTTTCCCGGAGCAGCCGTTCCTTCTCCTGCTGCAGCGACTTCGCCTGCGTACGCAATTCGTCCAGTTCCGCGTTGAGTTTGCGGTTTTCCAGTTCCGCGTTGGCGCGCAGCGTCCTGAGCCGCTCCTCCTCGGCGGCCACCTGGCGCCCCAGTTCCTCGCGGCGCGCCTCGAGGGAACGCACCAGCGCCTGGGCATCCTGGAACTTCTTCTGCGACTGCGCCAGCGCCTGCTCGAGTTTCGTCAATTTTTCCTGCAACTGTGCTTTCTGCCGGCCATCCGCGGACTGCGCCTTGCCCTCGGCGCGCAGACGCTCGATTTCGGCCTTCGCCTGCTGGATTTCCTTCTCGATGGCCTTGCGCTTCGCCAATTCTTCCTGCAGTTGGCGCGAGGTCTTCTCCAGTTCGGCCCGGCCTTCCTCCTGGCGGCGCTGCACCTCCCGGGCACGCTCCTCCAGTTCCGCCACGCGCCGGCGTGCGTTCTCCTCATCGCGCCGGGCCTGGCCGAGCCGGTCTTCCAGTTCCTTCATCTGAGACAGGATGGCATCCCGCCGGGAAGCGAGATTCTGCAGTTCCCGCCGGACGGCTTCCCGGTCCTGCTCCAGTTTTTCCTTGGATTCGCGGGCATTCTTGCCATCCCTGCGAACCTGCTCGCTTTCCTGGCGGAGCCGCTCCGACTGCGCCTCGGCCTCCCGGATGCGCTTCTGCATTTCCTCGGCCTGGCGCCGCAACTGCTCCAGTTTCGCGGCTGCCTCGGCCGTGGACGGAGGCGGCGCCTGCTGCGGCGTGAGCACGAGGCGCACGTCGTTTCCGGAAGTCTCCACCCGGTAGGCCGCCTTGCGCGCCAGAAACACCGTCACGCGCCCCCGGGGTGCCGCACTCGTGCCCTGATTGGCCAGCGTGAACGACGACACTGTCCAGTCGTCCCTGGATTCCGGCGCCGTGGTGTCATCGAAGCGGGTGGCGGCCAGTTCCAGCACCACGCCCGGCGGAGACTCCACGGCGAACGCGGTGAAATTCACCGTCCGGGTGCCGGAAATCACGAGGATGGTCTTGCCGTCCTCGTTTTCCATGCGCACCTGCCGGACCCTGTTGAATTCCTGCCCATACGACCTGGACGGCAGGAAGGCCGCGCCCGAAAGAAACAATGCAACCAGCAAAAACATAAAGGAATGGCGGCTTTTCATGGTCCGACCTCCTTGCTCTTCGGCTTGATGGACGTGCGCACGCGGATTCCACGCTGGTCCGCGCGCAGTTTTTCATACTGCACCTGATAGGGGCCCGTGGAACGCACCAGGGAAAACTCCACCATCTTGGGCGTCTCCCCTTCCTGGGCGGGCAGCTCGAGAATCACGCGGTCGTGCGTGATTTCCTTGACCAGCGCGCCGCCGCGGCCGATGCGGTCATCCTTCATCACCACCGTCGGCTGGCCCGACGGGTCCGTGAACAGCGCCTTCTCCCGCCCGGCGCTCCACACGATTCCCGAAAGGGTCAACTGGCTGAGTTGGAACCCTTCCATCAGAATCACGGCCGACCCCGAAGACTTCTCGGGATTTTCCGCACCCGCTCCACCGGCGTCCTTCACCTCGAGCAGGCCGTAGAGGTCCACGAACGGGTCGCGCTGCTCCTTGCCATGCTCAACGAACGCCTCCGGCGGCAGCGTGCGCGCATTTTCATTGAAGGGCGGGATATTGAGACCCTCGTCCGCGAAATTGTGCAACGGCGCATTGGTCTTTCCGGTCGTCCGGGGCCCCGCAGGCGTTCCTGGCGGCGCTCCCGGCGGCGCGGCACCACCCGGTGTTCCCGACGGCGGCGGCTGGGAATGCGAGCCTCCCGCCGGATCCGTGCCGCCGCAGGCCGTCATGGCCATCGTGAAAAACAGAATGAAAAACGAGGTTTTCATCATTCACCTCATATCCGAATCCTCATGGCCGAATCCTCATGGCCCCATCGGGACATCCGGTCCCATGGTCATCCGGTCCGCGCCAGCCTTGAGCGCATCGGGCTTCTGACCCTCCCCGGGCGCCGCCGGCTGGATGAAGGCCGGCGAGTAGTAGATGCGCGCCGTGAACTGCGCCACGAGAAGCGCCTTTTCCGTGGGCGCCCCCGCCGAGGCGGGCGTGGAACGGGCTTCCATGGACACGTCGCCGACGTCCATGAGCCGGTTCATCTGGAACATCTTGTAGAGGTAGCGGCAGATGGCGTGGAAACGGCCCTCCACGATGATCCTGATGGGGCGCACCACCACGGAATCGAACGACTGCGTGTCGTCCTCTTCGGGAATAATGGAGGCGATGCGCACGTCGTCGGCCATCTGATCCAGTTCTCCGACCAGTTCCGAGAGATCCACGGAAACCGGGATGCGCTTGGTCAGTTCGGCGCTCTTCTGGGCCATGGCCTCCATCTCGGCCTGGTCCTTCCTGGCGTTCTCGATGTTGCGCCGGGCGCTGGCGATGGCGTACTCGTCCTGCTCCACCCGCTTCGCGGATTTCTCGATGTCGGCTTTCGCCACGGCATAGACGTTCAGATAATAGTAGGCGACCATGCATCCGGAAACGAATGCCGTGAGGAAAAACCTGTGTGAAAACGGCGCCTTGGACAACCAGCCATATATGCGTTCCATGGATTCACCTGTCCGTTTCAGTACACCATCACGGCCTTGATCTTGAACATGACCACACCGACGTCGGGTCCGTCCTTCTTCTGCTGGCCCTGGGTCTTCTTGACCACGGCCTCCACGATTTCCGGATTGCGGAAATACGCCGAAACCCGCATCCGGCGGGCCAGTTCCGAAACGTCATAGTGGGTGCGCGCCACGCCCTCCAGCGTCAGGAAACGGTCCTTCTCGGACAGTTTCGTGAAGAACAGGGCCGATGGATCCCAGTTGGTGTCCAGTCCCACCTTCGCCTCGGGCGTCACGACCGTCGGCAGTTGCCCCACGCTGACGATACGGGCCAGTTCCAGAAGCACGAACACCGGATTGGAGCGCACCTTCTCGATGCGGCTCACGGTGGCCACGCGCTTCTCGTATTCGGCTTTCATCTTCTGCTTCTGGTCTTCCGGGACGACCTTGTACTGGCTCAACTGCGCCTGGAGTTGCTGCAACTTGCGCGTATTGTCCGCGATGATGGCGCGGTTCTTCTCGATCGCGGACGTGTCCAGGACGAAGCGGTAGTGATAGAAGAGAGCGCCCGCCGTCAGTCCCCACACGGCCAGGATCAGGAGGAGGATCTGCTGCCCGCGCGCTTCCTTCGCGGAAACCTTCTGTGGAATCAAGTTGATGCGCAACATGGGTCATTCTCCTCGTCCGGACCGCTCAAGCCCGCTTGTCGCCGGGTTTTCGCAACGCCAGGCCCAGGGCCACCGACGCCGTCGTGGCCTGGGACTGCAGAAGCGGCATGTCGAACAGGTTCGTATCCACGACGATTCCGCTGGAAAAACCGTCGAAAACGGTCACCGGCCGGGCGGCCCGTTTCTCGATGGCGGCGACCAGAGGCCGCATGATGGCGCTGCCGCCGGTGACCACCACCTTCACCGTGTTGGTGGCGGGCGCGGAACTCAGGAAGAAATCGATGGACCGCTGCAACTCGCCGGCCATCACGTCGCACACGCGGTTGACGATGGACAGCAGGTTCGTGTCGCCTACGCCGGAAGCCACGTCGCGCTTGCGCTTCTCGGCTTCATCGAAGGGAATCTGCAGCGTGCGCTGGATTTCGCCGGTGATGGTCTGCCCGCCAATGCCGATGTCGCGGGTGAAGGTCGTCACGCCGCCCACCACGATGTCCAGCGATGTGGATACCGCGCCGATGTTGATCATCACCATGGTTTCGGTGGGCGAGAAGCCCACGAGCCGCTCATAGAGGTTCTGGACGGCGAACGCCGCCACGTCCAGCACGACGGGATTCAGGCGGGCCTCCCGCACGATGTCGAGAATGTCCTGCACCACTTCCTTCTTGGCCGCCACCAGCAGCACCTCCATCTGGCCTTCGGCGTTCTTGGGGACCACGATGTCGTAGTCCACCTCCACCTCTTCCCGGGCGAACGGGATGTGGTGCGACATCTCGATGTTCAGTTCCTCGTGCAGTTCGGCGGGAGACAGGATGGGCATCCCGATTTTCTTGACGATGACGGAACGGCCGGAAATGGCCACCGCCACTTCCCGGCGCTTGATACCCAGCCGGTTGAAGAGGGTCTCGATGGAATCCAGCACCGCCATCTGGTTCATGATGGCGCCGTCCACGATGGTTTCCGGCGGCAACGGGTTGATGCCGAAGTTTTCCAGCACTACTCCTTTCCGGGTTTCCGCCAGTTGCGCCACCTTGATGGAGGAGGAACCGATGTCGAGTCCGATGCAGTTTTTTGCCATGACACTCACCCTTCGGCCCACACATGTAGACCTACTCAGAGCCAAAATACTACATAAATCTACATGTAGTCAAATTTCCTGCAAAATTTTTCAGTCGATGGAATCCTTTTCTTTTTCATTTATTTTATATTGCTTCATTTTGTATTGAAGCGCTCTTTCGCTGATTTCCAGAAGTTCGGCTGCAGCAAATTTTTTTCCTTTTGTTTTCTCGAGAGATTTGTTGATCAAAATTTTCTCAAGTTCTTCGGTTTCAGTTTTTATGGATAAACTGCGAACTGGAAAGTAAAAGAGAGCCTCGGCCGTTTCCCGAACGGAGACTTCCGGAACGCCCAGCGGCAGATCTCCTTCCGTGATCTCCTGATGGTCGCAGAGAATGGTGATTCGCTCCATCCAGTTTTCCAGTTCCCGCACGTTTCCTGGCCATGAATGGGATTCCAGTTTCTGCATGGCGCCGGGCGTCAGGATTTTTTCGGCCACCTTGTGGCGATGGGCGAATTTCGCCAGGAAATGCCGCGCCAAGAGGACGATGTCTCCGGGTCTCTCCCGCAGCGGTGGCAGATGGATGGGCACCACGTTGAGCCGGTAATACAGGTCTTCCCGGAAAGCGCCCGACGCCACGGCCGCACGCAGATCCCGGGAGGTCGCCGCCATCCAGCGCACCCGGACATGCGTTTCCTGGGTGCTCCCCAGCGGCCGGAAGGCTCCCTCCTGGATGACGCGCAGCAATTTGACCTGCAAAGACAGGGGCAATTCCGCGATCTCGTCGAGAAACATCGTGCCGCCGTCCGCCTGGGCCAGCAGTCCCGTCCGGGTCTCGGTGGCACCCGTATAGGCGCCCCGCACCACGCCGAACAGTTCGCTTTCCAGCAGGTTTTCGGGAATTGCGCCACAGTTGACCGCCACGAACGGACCCGGCGACGGACTCATCGAATGGATGAGGCGGGCGACGACCTCCTTGCCCGTGCCGCTCTCCCCCGTGATGAGCACGGTCGAGCGGAATGAAGCCACACGCTGGACTTTCTGCAGGATTTCGCGGATGGCCGGAGACATTCCCACCACATCGCCGCGCACGGCCTCCTGGTCGAGTTGCGAGCGCAGGATCCGGTTCTCCTCGATGAGGCCGAACCGTTCTTCGGCCTTGCGCACCACATGCAGCAGCACGTCCTTGCCAAAGGGCTTGGGCAGGAAATGATAGGCGCCCATCTGCAGCGCCTCCACCGCCATTTCGATGGAGCCGTACGCCGACATGACGATCACCGTGCGCTCCGGCGCCGAGCGCATGATCTCCTGCAGCAATTGCATGCCGTCCTTGCGGGGAAGACGCACATCCGTGATGACCAACTGCAAATCCGGGTCGGCCAGCGCCGCCGACAGCGCCTGTTCTCCGTCACGAGCCAGCACCACGCGGTACCCGGCGGCCGAAAGCACGCTTTCCATCACCATGGCGAGGCCGGTCTCGTCCTCGGCGATGAGAATTCCTTTGAACCGAGGTGTCGGGGGGGACGACGTCAAGTGGTTTTCCTCCAGCTCGTACAGATTATGCAAGGAACCCCCATGCCGCAAAAAAACATGGGAAAAATCAACTTTTTTCCGGTTTGAAACACGAAACGGATGGGCTTTCGCGGGCGCGTTCTGACCTTATCTGAACAGGAACCCCTGAACACGAAAAGCAGAGAGAGGAAGAAAGGAAGGAACCGCGGAGAAGGACGAGAAAAAAATCAGCCGCCGACGAAGGGATACTGGAAGCTCTTGCTGGAAGGCTTCTTGAACTTCGGGAATTTCGCGGTGCGCACGGCTTTCTCGATGCAGCCGCCGACCGGCGTCCCTGCGTGTTCGCCCGTGGCCGAAACGCTTTCGATGTTGCCGTTGCAGCCCACGGACACGCGCACGGTGACCTTGCCCTGCACGCCGAACTTGGAGAAGCAGCCGCTCACCACACCGCGAATGGCACCCATGGCGTCCTTCACATCGCCGGCGGACAGGGTGTCATTGGGATTGCCCGCGCACGCGTCGTCGCCGCCGCCGCCGCCCATGTCGGAGCCCCCCCGGAATGGCGCACAGCAGTCGGGCTGGTTGTTCTTGAGCATGCACCACACCTTCGTGCAGCCGCCATCGGCGGGCATGTCGTTGTTGACCGGCATGTCCACCGGCATGTCCACCGTCGTCATCGCCGGCTCCATGGATGTCGTCATGCCAGGAGCGACGACCGTTCCACCCATGTCGGAAGTCTTGTCGGGGACCATGGCATCGGCCGGCATGTCCGCCGGCATGTCCGCCGGCATGTCCACCGGCATGTCGGGCTCCATGGCATCGGCCGGCATGTCCGGAGGCATCTCCCCAGGACCCATGGCGTCGGCCGGCATGTCCGCCGGCATGTTGTTGGCCTGCGCCACCGTGTCGGCGGAAGGTTTGTCGCTTCCGGAAGCCGGTGCGGTCTCGCTCTTCCTGGACGTCATCATCCAGACGGCGAAAATGCCGATGAGCACCACGGCCACCACGCCGCCAATCACGGCCGGAAGGATCCACTTGGGCTTCTCGTCCTCCATCTGGGTGGGAATGAGCACCGGGGCGATGCTGATGGGCGTGGCCACCACGGGAGCCGCCGGGAGATCGAATGGAACCGCGGAATCCGGACGGGCAGGCTGGTTCGACTTCATGGCAGCCGCCATCTCCTGGATGTCCACCAGACCGGACCCCTGGCTGGCCGGCGTGATGTACCCCGGACGCGGGCTGGATTTCTTGGTCTGGGAGGCCGCCATGTTCTGGAGATTGTCCAGCGAGAACAGGACGGAATTCTCATGACGCTGCCCCTTCAGGGAAGCCGACGGCACGGGCTCTTCCTCTTCGGCGCCGAAAAAGCCGCCCTTGGAAGAAGCCGGTTCGGGCGCCGCGGCCTCACGCGACGGCTCATTGCGCGCAGCCTCGCGCGACGGCTCGCTGCGGGCCGCTTCCCTTGCGGGCGCCGATTCGCTCTTGGCCGGCTTGGCCGCCGCAGCGGGTTCCGCCGCACCCGCCGGGAAGTGCATGGCGAAATCCTGGATGGAACTGATTTTTTCCCATGTCGGGAGACCCTCGTTCCAGGCCAGAGTATCCGGTCCCAGTTTGCCGCTCGCGATCTGGTCGATCACCTCGGCTGCCGTGAAAGGCCCATCGGTCTTGTCGCCCACCGCCACGTGCCAGATGCGGGCATCGGTATCGGCAGCGGCAGCCGCAGAGCCGCCGGACATGGCATTGTAATCCACCACGCGAGTGGCTTCCTCTTCCGGATTTCCTTCTTCCGGCTTGACCAGAATGGTGTTCCCACACTTCTTGCACTTGATTTTGAAGGTCTTTCCCTTGACCAACTTGTCATCGGAGAGCGAGTATTTGGCGTGGCAACTTTCACAGATCACTTTCATGGGAAGCCATCTCCTGAAGGGGTTCCGAACCGAAACTCACCGGTTCAGGGTTCCTGTTGTATAGTTCCATCCCCAAAATGTCAATGCGATGATGCCGAATCCATGAAATCCGGCCTGCATGCATCGGCATTTTCCGCCGGCATCCCGACCTTGCCCCCAACGAAACAGGATACGCTGAAAGGGAACAAAGTTTACGAAACGGGAGAGGCAGAAAGAAACGGAAAGCACCTAGCGGCGTGTCTTTTCGGTGCCGCCTTTGACGATCCGGCCCACGGTGCGCGGGTACCACTTCACTTCGCCGCGGGAATTGGGAACATTCTGATTCTCGAGTTCCTGGGCGATCCGGTACGCGGACAAGCCATCCCGATGCATTTTGAGAATCAGTTCCTTCACGTCCTTGACGATGCGGAAGCGGCCGGTGTCCTTGCCCATCTGGTTGAGAGCGGCGCGAATGGTGCTCTGGGACCACTGCCCGCCGCGGGCGGCCGGAATGCCTTCATCGTTGAACGTGCGCGCGATTTCCTTCAGGCTGGCGCCGGCTTCGTGCATTTCGGCGATGCGGCGGCGCAGTTCGGTGCTGATCTCGTAACTGCCGCGCGCGCGGCCACGGGATTTGGGCTTGTTCACGGGTTGCTGCTGTTGTTCGGTCATAGTTCAACTCCTTTCGATGTTTCAGACCTTCGCCTTCACGTTTCAAATCAAATTCTGAAGCAGACGCCCGACTGCTTCGCCAGAATCACTATCGGCACGACTTCCAGGGAATTTTAGAAATTGCACAAAAACGTCATGAAACCGTACATTTTCGTCAAGCCGTCGCCGGCTTTCCCTGCAAGTCTCAGCTACTTTAGTGAACAGCAATAAAAAAGCAAGCATATTTTTGCCACTATTTGCGCCAATGGTTCTTTCCTCTTTTTTTAAACATCAAAAAAATCCATACAAATCAATGATTTTCTCTTCCTTTTTGGCGTACAGAAAATGCGTGTAATTTATGTTTCGTTCCCTGTTCCAACTGTTTTTCGCTGGGCGAAAAAATGCATCCATGCCTATCCCTGGTGACCATATTTTTCCAAAGTTGCAGCTTTATCGATCTCCCGTATTGTCCTACACTTTTTTCGAAACATCCATGGAGGTTATTCATGAAACCCTGGAAAAGCCTTTATTTCGGTAGCCTGTTCTTGGTCCTTTTCCTCCCTTCGTGCTCCTGCGATCATGTTTCCTCCCGAAAATGCGCATCCATCGCGGACTGCCCCCGCGGACAATACTGCGACCCGGCTTCAGGCGCCTGCAAACCCGGGCGGCCGGATGCGCACGTACCCGACCTGGATGGAAGTTTTCCCCTGCCGGATGCGGCTCCGGACGGCAGCGTGATCGCCGATGTCCCAGGTCCCGATGGAGATATCACCGTCATCGAGGACCCCGTGCGGGTCTGCCGCTTCGTTCCTCCGCCGGGCGTCTTTTCGCCCCGGATGGAATGCCACTGGAACGGGTCCCCCGAGTACCCCGAATACGACGACGTGGTGATGACGCCCGTGGTGGCCAATGTGACCGACGACAACGGCGACGGTATCATCGATACCCGCGACACGCCGGACATCCTGTTCGTCAGTTACCGCCTGCGCGAGGATGGCTGCTGCAACGTCAACGGGGTGCTGCGGGTGATTTCGGGACGCTGCACCCAGGATGGAACCCCCATCGAGCATTTCTCGGCGGCCAGTCCCTTCCTCGACAACTCCGCCGGCCTGGCAGTGGGCGACATCGACGGCGACGGCGTGCCCGACATCGTGGGAATGACCCGCACGAGCGGCACCGTGGCCTTCTCCAATACCGGCCAGGTCAAATGGACGAGCCCCTACCCGGATGGAGCGGACATCCTGACGTCTGTACAGCCCGCCATCACCGACCTGGACGGCGACGGAATCGCCGAAATCCTGGTGGGACGCGTGGTGCTCGACGGCGCCACCGGCGCCATCCGCTGGCGCGGTGTGGGAGGGCTGGGCATCAATGCATTCCTGGGCCCCATGAGTTTCGCCGCCGACATCGATCTGGACGGCCGTCCCGAAGTCATCGCCGGCAACACCGTCTACCGCGCCGACGGCATGCTGCTGTGGCAGTTCACGTTCCCATCGGCCAACTCCGGCTGCCAGTCCCAGGGGAAGCCCTGCGACGGCTATGCAGCCGCCGGCGACTTCGACGGCGATCCCGAGGCCGAAATCGTCATCGTGCGCTCGGGCGACGTGTGGATCCTGCACCATGACGGCACGCTCATGGCGCACCTGATCATCCCGTGGGACAACTGCACGTACAACGAGGGCGGGCCGCCCACCATCGCGGATTTCGACGGCGACGGCCGCGTAGAGATCGGCGTGGCTGGCGCGGATTTCTACTCCGTGTTCGATCTCGACTGCTGCGATGCGCTGCCCGGATGCGCCGCAGTCCCCGCCGGTGCCGACTACTGCCAGTCTCCGGGCGTGCGCTGGTCGGTTCCCAACAACGACTGCTCCTCGCGCGTAACGGGCTCTTCGGTGTTCGACTTCGACGGCGACGGGCAGGCGGAAGTGATCTACAACGACGAAACCTATTTCCGCATCTTCCGCGGCACCGATGGAACCATCCTGTTCCAGGAGCCCAACACGTCGCATACGCGCCTGGAATATCCCATCATCGCCGACGTGGACAACGACGGCAACGCCGAGATCGTGTTCATCGAGAACACGTCGGCGCTCAACAATCCCAACCACGGTGTGGAGATCTGGGGCGATGCCGCGGATCGCTGGGTTCCCACGCGGCGCATCTGGAACCAGCACATGTATTTCATCACCAACATCAGCGAAGACGGCCGTCTCCCACCGTATGGTTCTCCTCCCAACTGGTTGATCTACAACAACTTCCGGCAGAACCTGCCCGACTACGACGTCTTCGCCGCGCCGGACCTCCAGGTGAGTTTCGGTGCCCTGGACCGTTCCCGCTGCAATCAGGAGATCGGTTTGTCCCTCCAGGTCTGCAACCAGGGCGATCTGCGCGTGGGCCCCGGCGTTCCCGTGACCCTGAGCGAACCGTCCACCGGCGCTCCCATCGCCTGCACGCAGAGCCTGGCGACCACCCGGACGCTGGAACCTGGCGAATGCGAAACCCTCGTGTGCGTGCTGAATCCGGCGCCGGTTTTCCCGGCGCGTGTGGATGTGCAGGCCTGTGTGGACAACGAAGGCACCGACTGCCTGTCGGGCGGCCGGAACAACGAATGCCACGAAGACAACAACACTGCCGTCCTTTCGGCCGACGGCTGCAACGGCCCGATCGGATGAGGAGGAGCCGCCATGATGAATCTCTGCCTTTTCATTTTCCTTTTCGGAGCGCAGGCCACCCAGTATTTCGACTTCACCGTACGGCCGCACCAGACGGGAGCCTACCAGGCCGAAGCCGGTATCGTCATTGACGGAAACTCGGCGCGGCTGGCCGCGGCATCCGACTGGCGCGCGCCCGGGTGGGCGGCCCGGATCCGCTTCACGGTACACAACGAAACGCTGCTGCAACTGGAGGAATATCCCGTGCACGTGGATCTCTCCCGGCTGCCGCACGAACTCTTCGACATCGCGGCAATCGATGGTTCCGATCTGCGCCTCGTGGATGCAGCGGGAAACGCCATCACGCACATGTGGCTGGAAAACTGGGATTTCATCGCCCGAACGGGCGATCTCTGGTTCCAGTTGCCCACGCTGCCGCCGGGGACCACCACCATCGAACTGTATTTCGGCAACGAATCCGCACCGCCCATGGGTTCATGGAAAAGCGTGTTCACCTATTCCTCGCTCAAATACGGCGCGTGGTGGCCCTTCCCCGGCACTTCCCAACTCGCGGCCGCGGCCTTCGATTCCGCCCGCGTGCAGGTGGGAACCGCCAATCCCGTGGATCTGGCCGCTTCTCCCGTGACATTCGCGGCCGACCCCGGCGTGATCGCCGCCAATGGCCCCTACTCCATGGCCGGAGATCTCAACGCCTCCGATACGCCCGTTCCCTTCTCCATGGCGGGAACCGCCTTCGCATTTCCCGCCCAGCGGGGGACCGATATGCTCCTGGTATTTTCTCCGTTCGGAACGGCGCACGTGGAACTGCGGCAGGCCGGAACCGTACTGGCGCAGGAAACCGTGGGACAGTTCGCTTCCGTCACGATTAGCACAGACATACCCACAGGCACATACCAACTGATTTCCGACAGCCCGGTGGTAGCATACCATTACACGTCCGATGGCTACGACGGGCACCCCCTGGTGCCGGCGGCAACCGAACTGTGGGGAGCAGCCCTGGGCGTCGTGTACGTGGCCGCGCTGGAAGACGATACGCACCTGACGGTGTACCGCTCGGACATCGCCGTCACCACGCACACGCTTTCGCGCGATGCGGTCCTCACGCTGTCCTACGGGGCCAGCGCGGGTTCCGGACCTGGATTGCGGCTCGTGGCCGACCGTCCCATCGGCGCGCTGTCCCAGGCCGACGGCACGGGCGGAGAAAGCGTGGCCTTCCTGCCGCCGGTGCTGCTCGCCCGCGAATTCATCCTGCCGCGGGCGGCTTCCTACGTGGCCATCACGCCCACCGCGCCGTCGGTTGTCTGCCGCGTCCGGGACGTGCTCGGAAACCCGGTGGCCGAGTCGACAGGAGGCGCAGTGCCGCCGCCGTATCCCAACAAGATCCTGTTCGGTGCCCTGCCGGCGGGCGCCCGCATCGCATGCACGGAACCGGTGGCGGCCTACTGGGAGGACAGCGCCCTGGGCGACGAGCGCCACCTGCTCAGCGTCAAGGATCACCGGCCATTCGTGTGGCCCGAGCCGCGCCTGGAAAGCGTTCCCGGCGATTTCGACTCGCACTACGTCCGCGGACCGGCTTCGGTCACGACGCCGCTTCTCACGGTTCCGCACCGTATCCTGGCCTGGAAATCCATCGATTTCCTGACGCCTTCCGCGCGGCCCGAAGGCACCCGGCTGCAGTTCCAGGCCAGCACGGACGATGGCACCACCTGGCAGATCTTCGATGGAACCGCATGGCGGCCCGCTGCAGCCGGTGAAGCCATGGATCCGGGCTATCTGGCGGCCGGATTTCCGCGGCTCCCTCCGGAGCCGTTCCTGATGCTGCGCGTGTTCCTGTCCGGCGATGGCTCCATCACTCCCGTCCTGGGGCCCATGGCCGTGACGTACACGTACGAGGAAGGCGCGGCGCGGCTTCGGTTCGGCACCATCGACGGCCCCGTCCGGCAGGGCATACCGTTCATCGTGACGCTCTTCGCCGAGGACGAGGACGGGCGCGTCCTGGAAGGCTACGACGATTCCGTCCTGCTTTCGGCCGGAAGTGTACGCATGTTGCCCGCCCATCATGATTCTTTCCTCGCCGGGCGGGCAGATTTCCATGTGGTGATGCTGGATGCGGGCGAAAACGTGCAGATCATGGCCACCGACGGCCAGGCATCGGGCGTGAGCAACGCCTTTCGGGTGGAGCCCTCCCAAGGCGCCCTTTTGGAAAAGACGGCCGGCGACGGGCAATGGGGATTGGCCGGAGAGAAACTGCCCGTTCCCCTGGTGGTGCGCCTGCTGGATGCCGAAGGAAATCCGCTGGCCGCCATGCCCGTCACCTTTACTTCTGCAACCGGCTCCTTCGAAGGCTTCGAAGGTGGCACTGCCACCGTGGAGACCTCGTTCGACGGATATGCCGCCGCAGCCTTCATTCCGGCGCTCGGCATCAACACCATCACGGCCGTCCATGGCGATCTGACGCCGGTGGAATTCACCGCGCGCGGCGACGATCCGAATTACACACCCAAAAACGCCAAGGGCTCCACGTGCAGCGCAACGCCCGGTTCGACTGGGAAAACACGTATCGCTCTCCCCGTTTTCGCACTCCTGCTTCTTCTCCGCATGGGCAGGCGAAAAACCAGAACAAAATAAAAATGTAAAAAAATCAATGAGTTATATAATATGAAAAATTCTTTTCCTTTTCAGCTTGACAAGTTTCGCGTTCTGGCGTAATTGATTCGCACCCTGTTTTCGGACAGGGTGCGGCGCAGGGCACTTCCAGTGCCTGTTGGGACGCCTTCGGGCGGGTAGCTCAGTCGGAAGAGCAATTGGTTTACACCCAATAGGTCGCAGGTTCGAGCCCTGTCCCGCCCACGCCACGTGGGGTGGTAGTTAAGTCGGTTATAACGCCGGCCTGTCACGCCGGAGGCCGCGGGTTCGAGTCCCGTCCACCCCGCCAATCAAAAACACGGAACGCATGACCTGAAAAAAGGGTTTCGTGTATTCCTTTCCTGCCTCTTCGGCTGAAAATGCGGCGTGAATTGCAGTTCTCTCCTGAAGAGACAGAATTCGTGCTCATCCGAATCCTCTTCAACTGCAAGCCGCCGCGCGCGACACCGTGCGGTAAGCGCAACTCGCCGCATGCACCGGTTCTGCACATGCCAAGCGCATCCGCCGCCTGCAAACCGTGACACGAACTTTCGAAGGACGCCGCACATGGGGTTCAGGTAGCCTCTGCCCGCGGCATGGATCCGCAGATCCAAGATTTTGGCTCAACTCTTGGCTCTTTCGATACCGAATCCCTACTCACCCGCTGCGATTCCGGCTTCGCATGCGCATCCCAGATTCTGGCTTCTCACCTCCATCCGGCGCGCCATCGATGCGCCTCCTGATGGATTTCACAGGGGCAGCCGCACGATGCGGTTCCGAATCTCGCCGTGCTTCTTCCCTGTTCGAACCGGAAAAAAGCATTTCTCCGCGTTTTCACGTTTCATGCGTTTTCGCGTTTTATCTTTTGGAATGAGTTTTCAGGAAGAAAGGCGTTGCGGAGAAATCAGCGCACACAGGATCAGTGCACGCAGGGCGGGCAGGTGGAGACGACACGATCCTTGGTGGGATCGGTCTGGTGGCAGTAGCGGCAGGCGAAATCGGCGCAATCCACAAAGCCGTTGCCGTCATTGTCCTGGCCGTCTGCGCAGGTGATGGCCGTGCCTTCGCACACCGTAACGAGCGGGCTGCGCTGGCAGGAGAAATCGCGGCAGTCGGCAAAGCCGTTGCCATCGTTGTCCGTGCCGTCGCTGCAGGTGGCGTCCGAAATTTCCTTGCTGGACGCGCACGTGGGCTCGGTATAGAGGCAGTCGAAGTCGGCACAGTCGACAAACGTATCGCCATCGTTGTCCTGGCCGTCCGTGCAGGCGGTCTCCTTGCAGGCGGGATCGTCAGAGCAATTGAAGTCGCTGCAGTCGGTATGACCATCGCCATCGTTGTCCTGGCCGTCCGTGCAGTTCTGCTCGAACTGGCTGGAGCAGGCCGTGTCGTTGCTGCAATCCCAGTCGTCGCAGTCGGTATAGCCGTTGCCATTGTTGTCCTGGCCATCCGTGCAGTTGGTTTCCCTGCACGCCGTCACGTTCGGATGACCGCTGCAGGAAGGATCCTGGCAGTCGGTAAGCCCGTCTTCATCATCATCCGTTCCATTCGCGCACAGGGTATTGTCGTTCTCCATCTTGGCCGGGCAGGCCGTGGAACCCACGCACGCGAAATCGTCGCAGTCCGTGAATCCGTTGCCATCGTTGTCGATGCCGTCATCGCACACTTCCGCCTCGATGGCCGGGCAATCGGCGTCGTTGGCCGCCACCTCGATGTCGGAAGCGGTGCGCGGCATGACGTAGTAATCAAAGAAATACGTCACTACACCGGTCAGGCGAGACAGGCACACACCCTGCTGCACCGTGGAAAGATCCATCAGATCGTCCTGGGCCTTGGTGGAACCGAACAGGCTCACTTCCAGGCGGCCATCACGCTCGCGGATGGTGGAAACACGCACGTTGGTCAGACGCACCAGCACGCCTTCCCATTTCTCGCCGGATTCGACGGTCTGCAGGTCGGCCGCGTCGATTTCCGTCGGCGTGATCGGCGTGCCCGCCCCCAGACGCGTCACGGACGCTTCCGTGATCTCGGTGAGGGGGTCGTCGAACAGCGGCTCGCCCGTGTTGGGATCCGTGTAGGAATACTCCATCTTGCGGCCATGCACGGTCACGAGATCACCCACCTGCAGTTCCGTCCACCAGGCGCTCGTGGTGTCGGTGTTGTACACCTGCACGCCCGACCACGGCCCGCCGTTGGGTTCGGCAATCCAGAAACTGCCGGTGCGGCTGCCGTATTTGTCGACAGCCGTGACCACCTTGTTCTCCAGCACCACTTCATCCCCATCCTGAACGAAATGGGCATTGGACGGGTCCTGGACCATGTAAATGGTATCCCCATTTGTGTTATTTGTGTTGTTATTGTTATTGTTGTTGTTATTATTGTTGTTGTTATTGTTGTTGTTGCTATCCCGACAACCCACCAAAGTCATGAAAATCACAAGCAGAAAAAGAAGTGAGCGACGCATGAAATACCTCCTGCCATCCCTGGCACACATGTATAGCATCAGTTGGAAAAGAAAACGGATTTTTTCCGAAGTATGAGAGGAAAAGAAGACAGGCCCGGAACCAGATGCATCATTTCTTCTGGGCTTCGGTTTCCTTGCTCGTCTCGGGGGCCGGCGCCGCCTTCTTCTCGATGCCGATCAACTCGATCAAGGCCATTTCCGCATTGTCGCCGCGGCGGTTTCCGGCCTTGATAATGCGGGTGTAGCCTCCCTTGCGGGACATCATCACGGGCGCGATCTCCCGGAACAGGCGGGTCAGCAGTTTGCGATCCGGAACCATGCGGCGCGCCATGCGATAGTGATGCAGCACACGGGCGCTCTCCTGCGGGGTCAGTTCATCCTTGGGCTTCAGGAGCAAATCCCCCAGGGACGTGCCCCAGGTGATGGTGCTTTCCACGAAGGAACGAAGTTCTTTCGCCTTGGGCAGCGTCGTCAGGATGCGGCCATGTTCAATGAGTGAGCAAACCATGTTGCGGTACATGGCTTTGCGGTGCGCGGAATTCCTTCCCAGTCTGCGGCCACTTTCACGGTGTCTCATCGGAATACCTCAACTTTCTTCAACCAACCACAAGCATTATTTCCTGCTCATCCCCGGCTGCTTGGGCGGCGGCCCATCGATGGGCCACCAATCGATCTTCATGCCCAGGGACAAACCCATTTCTGCCAAGATCTCCTTGATTTCCTTCAAGGATTTGCGACCAAAATTCTTGGTCTTGAGCATTTCGGACTCGGTCTTCTGCACCAGTTGCCCGATGTATTTGATGTTCGCGTTCTGCAGGCAGTTCGCCGAACGCACGGAAAGCTCCAGTTCGTCCACGGAGCGGAACAGGTACTGGTTGATTTCGGAATCCGCACCGGCATCGCCAGCGTCCGAAGGCTCGTCCTGCTCGTCGAACGAAATGAAGATCTGCAGGTGTTCCTTGAGGATCTTGGCCGCATAGGCCAGCGCATCCTTGGGTTCCACCGTGCCGTTGGTCCAGATTTCCATGGTCAACTTGTCATAGTCCGTACGCTGGCCCACGCGGGCGTTGGTGACGGTGTAGTTGACCTTCACGATGGGGGAATACAGGGCGTCCACCGGAATGGAACCCACGCCCAGCACGTCGTCCTTGTGGACGTCGGCCGGAATGTAGCCGCGCCCCGAGCGCACGGAAAGCTCCATGCGCAGGCGGCCGCCGTCAGAGACGGTGCAGATGTAGTGGTTGGGGTTCACGATCTCGATGTTGTCCACCAGGCCGATGTCGGAGGCCGTCACCACATGCGGGCCCTTGATGTCCAGCGTCAGCACGACCGGCTTCGGATTGGGCTTCTTGATGATGACGCCCTTGAGGTTCAGGATGATTTCGGCCACGTCCTCCACCACGTTGGGAACGGTGGAGAATTCATGGAGCACATTCTGGATTTTCACGGCGGTGATGGACGCGCCCTGCAGCGAGGAGAGCATCACCCGGCGCAGGGAGTTGCCCAGCGTGATACCGAACCCGCGCTCCAGCGGCTCGCACGTGAACTTCCCATACACGGCCGTGCGGGTGTCGTCGTCCAACTTGACCGTGGTGGGCTTGATCAGTTCGCGCCAGTTGCGCGCCATCCAGGAATAGACCGTCTGTTCCTTCTGAGCCATGCATTCCTCCATCCCCGGGAACCACTCCTTCTGCAGCAGGACCCTCTCCCGGCGATGCTCGAATCGAACCGGCAAACACTGCAGGCGACCGGTTCCTGTTGACAATCGTCTAAAAGAAAATCTCTCCTTCGGACGAACGCATCACACGCGGCGCCGCTTGGGCGGACGGCAGCCATTGTGCGGAATGGGCGTCACGTCGCGGATGGACGTGATGCGCAGTCCCGCCTGAGCCACGGCGCGCAGGGCGCTCTCACGGCCGGCGCCCGGACCGCGCAGGAACACCACCACCGACTTCATGCCGTGATCCACGGCCTTGCGGGCGGCGTCTTCGCCCGTCATCTGCGCCGCGAACGGCGTGGACTTGCGGGAACCCTTGAAGCGCAGGCCCGCGGAGGACCAGGAAACGACGTTCCCGCTCATGTCGGTAATCGTCACGATCGTGTTGTTGAAGGTGGACACGATGTGCGCCACGCCATTGATTACGTTCTTCTTGACCTTTTTCTTTCCGGTTTTACGAGGAGCTCCCATCACTTACCTGCCTTCTGCTTCTTTCCGACGGTGGCACGACGAGGACCCTTGCGGGTGCGCGCGTTGGTATGCGTCCGCTGTCCGCGGACCGGAAGACCCTTCATGTGCCGAATTCCGCGATAGCACTTGAGATCCATCAGACGCTTGATGCTCATGTTCACTTCGCGCCTGAGGTCTCCTTCCACCTTGTAGTTCGCATCCAGGATTTCACGGATGCGCTTGACCTCGTCCTCGGTCAGATTGTCCGAATTGGTGCCGAAATCGATATTGGCGGCCCGCAGAATGTCCTGGGCCGTCTTGCGACCGATACCATAAATGTAAGTCAAAGCGATCTCCATACGCTTGTTGCGCGGAAGATCTACGCCGGCAATACGCGCCATGATGGTACTCCTCCTTGAATGTTAACCCTGACGTTGCTTGTGCCGGGGGTCCTCGCAAATGACGCGCACGACTCCCTTGCGCTTGATGATCTTGCACTTGTCACAAATTTTCTTGACGGACGCACGCACTTTCATGTGTCGACTCCTTTTCAGCGCCGGCTCAGGACCCAGGGCTCGCCTTCGGTCACGGCCACGCTGTGCTCAAAATGACAGGCCAGTTTGCGGTCGCGCGTCACGACCGTCCAGCCGTCATCCAATACCGTCACTTTCCAGGTGCCCTCGCAGACCATGGGCTCGATGGCCAGCACCAATCCCGGCTGCAGCTGCATCCCGCGGCCTGGAGGCCCGAGATTGGGTACCTGGGGTGGCTCGTGCATCTGCTCGCCGATGCCATGGCCGACGAAATCACGAACCACCGAAAAACCATGGGCTTCCGCATGCTTCTGAACGGCATCGCCCACGTCCGATACCCGGTTTCCGGGCACCATGCGGGCGATCGCCAGTTCCAGGGCTTCTTCCGTGACGCGCAGCAGGCGCGCCGCCGTCTCGCTCACGCGGCCCACGGCAAAAGTCCGCGCGGCATCTCCGCAGTAGCCCTCGTAGAAGATGCCGCAATCCACGCTCAGAATGTCGCCTTCCTCCAGGATTTCCCGGCGATCCGGGATCCCGTGGACGACCTTCTCGTTTCTGGACGTGCACAGGACGGCCGGATACGGCTGCATGTCCGGCGAAGGCTGGTAATTCAGAAACGCCGAACGGGCGCCCACCTTCTTGATGTAGGCGCGGGCAGCCTCTTCCATCGCCCAGGTGCTCACACCCGGGCGGGCCATCTCCTGGCACATGTCCAGGACATCACACACCAACAGATTGGCCCTGCGGAGTTTTTCCAACTCGGATGGGGCCTTCAGTCGGACGTGCATTTCTAGTGGCAATCCCTTCGAAGATCAAGAGAGAACTTTCAAAATTCTCTCGGTGACTTCCGGAACCTTGCCCTGACCATCCACGACCCGCAATTTCCCTTGTTTTTCATAGTAATCCACAAGGGGAGCGGTCATGCGATGGTACGCTTCCAGACGCTGCACCACGGCCGCTTCCGTGTCGTCCGCACGGTGCACCAGTTCCACACCGCAGTCGTCGCAGATCATTTCCCGCTTGGGCGGGGTGAACTGGACGTGGTACGGGCGCTTGCACTGCGGGCAGGAGCGACGGCCCGTGATGCGCGGGAGAATGATGGAATCCGGCACCCGGATCTCCACCACGTGATCGATTCCGATGCCCATTCCGGCCAGCATCCGGTCCAGCGACTGCGCCTGCACCAGGGTCCGCGGAAAGCCGTCCAGGATGAAGCCCTTCGCGCAGTCGGGCTTCTGGATGCGCTCCTTCACGATCCCGATGACGACCTCGTCCGGAACCAGTTGGCCGGCATCCATGTACTTCGCGGCTTCGCGGCCCATGGGTGTGCCCTGGGCGCGCGCCTCGCGCAGCATGTCGCCCGTGGAAACCTGGGGAATGCCGAAATGGCCGGTCAGCGGACCCGCCTGGCTGCCCTTGCCGGAACCGGGCGCTCCCAACAGAATCAAGCGCATGGTGTCACCTCGCTCTCCCGAATCACGCCCTGCGGCCGCGCAGGCGCGGACCCCGCGGGCCCGCCAGGCCTTCGTAGTGCCGCGTGATCAGATGGCCTTCGATCTGCTGCACGGTATCGAGCGCCACGCCCACCACGATCAGCAGCGAGGTGCCGCCGAAGTGGAACGGGACGTTGAAGCGGACCTGCAGGAAGATGGGCAACACGCACACGGCGGCCACGTAGATGGCGCCGCCCCACGTGATGCGGGTGAGCACGCGGTCGATGTACTCGGCCGTGCGCTGGCCCGGACGGATGCCCGGGATGAATCCGCCCTGCTTCTTCATGTTGTCGGCCACGTCCTTCGGATTGAAGGTGACCGCCGTGTAGAAGAAGGCGAAGAAGACGATCAGCAGGACATAGAGCACGTTGTAGCGCCAGTCCGACGGGCGGAACATGTTGGCGAACTGCTGCAGCCAGGGATTATCGGTGAACGAAGCGATCTGCGCCGGGAACATCAGCAGCGAGGAAGCGAAGATGGGCGGAATAACGCCCGACATGTTCACCTTCAGCGGCAGGTGCGAGGAAGCGCCCCCGTACAGGCGGCGGCCCACCACGCGCTTGGCGTACTGCACCGGGATCTTGCGGTAGGCGCGCTCGAAGAAGGTGATCACGGCGATCACGCCGATGACGAGGACGGCCACGATGGAAAGGCTCAGCACGCCCATGTCGCCGCGGCGGAACTGGCGGAACAGCATGGTCAGCGCATCGGGCAGATCCGCCACGATGCCGGCGAAGATGATGAGCGAAATGCCATTGCCGATGCCGCGCTCGGTGATCTGCTCGCCCAGCCACATGATGAAGATGGTGCCGGATGTCACGGAAAGCACGGTGATGAAACGGAATGCGAGTCCAGGCTCGATGATCATGCCCGGATAGGCGGCATTCTGCCCTTCCAGCCAGGTGGCGATGAAATACCCCTGGATCAGGCACAGAAGTACCGTGCCGTAGCGGGTGTACTGGTTGATCTTCTTGCGGCCCGCCTCACCTTCCTTGTTGAGTTGCTCCAGGTGGGGAACCACCACGGTGAGCAACTGGATGATGATGGACGCGCTGATGTAGGGCATGATGCCCAGGGCGAAGATGGACAGTTGCTTGAGCGCACCGCCGGAGAACATGTTCATGAGCCCCAGGAACGTGCCCGACGCACCCGCCATGATCTGCTTCATGATCGAACGGTCCACACCGGGAACCGTCACGAAGACGCCGATGCGGTACACGGCCAGCAGACCCAGGGTGAACAACAGGCGCTTGCGCAACTCCGGAATTCGATGGATGTTTGCAAAACCACTAGCCATGCGTTGCTCTTTCTACCAGGTCATGGTGAAACGGGCCGAAACATTCTCACTTGACGAGAGGAAGGAGGGTGACGCTTCCCCCTGCCGCTTCCAGCTTCTTGCGCGCCAGGCGGCCGACGTGATGCACTTCCACCTTCCAGGGCTGCGTCGCGCGGCCGAAGTCGGTCAGGCGGATGCGGGCTTCACCCTTGAGCACGCCCAGTTTGCGCAGCGTCTCGGGATTGACGACGCCGCCGCGCGGGAACCAGGAGCGCAGATCATTGAAATCGATCTTCAATTCGGCGTTCTCCGGGCTCAGGATGTGGAATTTTCCACCCTTGGCCTGGATGATCCGGCGGGCCGCCAGGGAAACGCGATGCGCCGAAATGGCATACTTGGCGTTGATGTTGCCGGAAGCGATGATTTCATACGGCTCTTCCGCGGAAGACAGCAACCCGGCGGCGGCCAGCGCCTGCGGCGTCACCTCGATGACAGCATCGCCCTTGCGGGGGAATTTCTTGGCGATGTTGCCCAGGCTGATGCGGCGGTAATGGCGGGCCGTCTCCAGCAGTCGCACCGAACCGCCCTTGGCCTCGATGGCTTCGCGGGCCGTCTTGGAAATCTTGTGCGCCGTCACGTGGTAGGCGGCCTGGATTTCCTCGCCGCCCACGAGCTTGATGCGCTCCACGTCCCCTTTCACCAGGCCTTTCTCACGCAGGGCGGCCATGTCGATGGTGCCGCCCGACGGAAAGAACCTGGCCAGATCCCCCAGGGTGATTTCCGCATATTCCACCCGTAGGGTGTTCTTGAAACCGCGCTTCGGAATCCGGCGCTGCAGCGGCATCTGGCCGCCTTCGAAGCCAGGACGGATGCTCGACCCGGTCCGGGCCGTCTGACCTTTACCACCGCGGCCGGCGTTGGTGCCCCAACCCGAACCCTGACCGCGCCCCACGCGCTTGCGGCGTTTGGAGGCGCCCTTTTCGGGATGCAAATTCGACAAGTTGGTCATGATCTATTTCCCTTCCTGATCATACGGTTCAATGGATACGAGGTGAGCGACCTTGAGGATCATTCCCCGGATTTCCGGAGTGTCCTTGAGGATGCGCACACGCCCGGTATACGTGAGCCCCAGCCCCTTGAGGGTCGCGATTTCCTTTTCGGTGCGGCCGATGGTGCTGCGGGTGCGAGTGATCTTGATGTGCGTAGCCATGTTTCCTCTCCTGTTCGCCAGCCTCAGGCCTGGATGCCCACGTTGCGGCGCGCTTCCACTTCCTGCTTGCTGCGCATGGACTTGAGAGCCTCGAAGGTCGCCTTCAACACGTTGTGGTTGTTGTTGCTCCCCAGGCACTTCGTCAGAACGTTGTGAACCCCCACGGCTTCCATGATGGCGCGGACGGCGCCGCCGGCGATGACGCCGGTACCCTTGGCGGCCGGGCGCAGCAGCACGCGGCCCGAACCATAATGCCCCACCACCTCGTGCGGAATGGTGGTGTCTTCGAGCGGCACGCGGATCATGGAACGCTTCGCATGTTCGGTCGCCTTGCGGATGGCTTCCGGCACCTCGTTGGCCTTGCCCAGGCCGAATCCCACCTGGCCGGCGCCGTCGCCCACGACGACGAGGGCGGCAAACGAAAAACGACGACCACCTTTCACGACCTTGGCGACGCGGTTGATGCCAATGAGCTTCTCGATCAATTCCTTGGGTTCTTCCGTCATGTTCGACATTCGTATCCTCTACAGCGGGAGCCAACCTCCCAATGCAACGTTTAAAAGTTCAACCCACCTTCACGAGCGCCTTCCGCCAGGGCCGCGACGCGACCATGATACAGATATCCGGCGCGGTCGAAAGCCACCTTGTCGATGTTCTTCGACTTGCAGATTTCGGCGATCTTGAGGCCGACCTTCCTGGCCTGCTCTTTCTTCTTCAAACCCTTGACCTCGTCCCGAAGTCCGGGAGAAAGGGTGGAAACGGCTGCCAGCGTGCGGCCTTCGGTATCATCGATGACCTGCACGTAGATGTGGGAATTGGAACGAAAGACCGCCAGGCGCGGACGCTCGGGGCTGCCCTTCAGACGCTTGCGCACCCGGATTTGGCGGATTTGACGCATGCT
This sequence comes from uncultured Kofleriaceae bacterium, assembly GCA_964516435.1. Classification (GTDB taxonomy): domain Bacteria; phylum Myxococcota_A; class Polyangia; order HGW-17; family HGW-17; genus HGW-17. Next base: position 38,114 of record CAZEZP010000045.1, read on the forward strand.
GAGCTTCTTCTTGGAAATCATGTCAACCACCTATTTGCCTTTCGCCTTGCCTTCCTTCTGAAGGATCTTCTCGTCGGTATAGCGGATGCCCTTGCCCTTGTAGGGTTCGGGCGGCCTGAACCCGCGAAGTTCCGCCGCCACTGCGCCCAGCAACTGCTTGTCATGGGACTTGACCATGATGCGGGCGCCCTTCTCCTGGACTTCCCCCGTCACGCCCTGCGGAAACTCGTAGTAGATCGGGTGGGAATAGCCCAGCGTGAGAACAAGATATTTTCCTTTCATTTCACAGCGGTAGCCGACGCCCACGATATCCAGCGTGCGGGTGAACCCCTCGCTCACGCCCTTGACGTGGTTGGCCAGCACGGCGCGCACGCGGCCGTGGTCGGCACGCAACTGGATGGTGTCGCCCGAGCGCTTCACGAGGATCTGGTTGTTGTCCTTTTCCACCGTGATGCCGGCCGGAATCTTCTCCGTCAACGTGCCGAGTTTCCCCTTCACCTGGACCTGATCGCCCGTGATGGTGACATCGACACCCTTGGGAATGCTGATGGGCAGTTTGCCGATACGTGACATATCGTTACCTCCTCCCCTTACCACACCGTGCAGATGACTTCGCCCCCGATTTTCAGTTCGCGGGCTTGTGCATCCGTCATGACGCCGCGGCTCGTGGTCACGATGGCCACACCGAGGCCCTGGCGCACGCGGGGCAGTTCATCCTTCCCCACGTATACGCGCTGGCCGGGTTTGGACATGCGCTTGAGCCCTTCGATGGCAGGGCGTTGATTCTCGTCATACTTGAGTTCGATGACGAGGTTGTTGAAATTGCCAACGGGTTCCTCGCGGAAATCGGCGATGAAGCCTTCCTTCTTGAACACCTCGGCCAGAGAGCGCTTCAAGCGGGAAGAGGGCATGACCACCGAATGTTTCTTGGCTTGGATGCCGTTTCGGATACGGGTCAAGAAATCAGCGATAGGATCTGTCATGGACATTGCTCACACCCTCCTACCAACTGGCCTTGATGACGCCAGGAATCATGCCTTCGAGGGCCAGTTTCCGGAAACAACACCGGCACATGTCAAATTTGCGCATATAGGCACGCGCACGTCCGCAATGCGGGCAGCGATTGCGATGACGCACCGTGAACTTCTCTTTTTGCGGGAGCATTTTGCAAAGACGAGCCACGCGATCCTCCTTACTTCCTGAACGGCATGCCAAAGTGCCGCAACAACGCACGAGCATGGTCATCCGATTTCGCGGTGGTCACGATCGTGATGTTCATGCCACGAATTTTTTCAATCTTGTCATAACTGATTTCGGGGAAAATGATCTGCTCGCGGATTCCCAGCGAATAGTTTCCCCTTCCGTCGAAGCCACGAGACGGGATGCCCTTGAAGTCACGGGTGCGCGGCAGCGCGAACGTGATCAGGCGATCCAGGAATTCATACATCGCCTCGCGGCGCAGCGTCACCATGGCGCCGATCTTCATTCCAGCGCGCAGTTTGTAGTTGGCGATGGACTTCTTGGCTTTCGTGACCACGACCTTGCGGCCGGTGATCAACTGCAGTTCCTCCACGACGCTCTCGAGCATCTTGGGGTTCTGGATGGCCTCGCCCAGGCCCACGTTGATGACGATCTTGGTGATCTTGGGAATTTCCATCACATTCTTGAACTGGAATTCCTCTACCAGTTTCTTGGCGATCACCTCGTTATAGTACTTGAGCAGGCGCGGAGGCTCCTTGCGGACGATCTTTTCCTGGAACTTCGACTTGCCCTTGCTCTTCGCTCCATCGGCTTTCTGCTGTTTCGAATCCTGCTTTGCCATCATCATGGTAACCCACCCTTACTTGGCGCTGTCGATGATTTCGCCATTGGAGCGACGGCCGCGCGCCACACGCACCTTGCGTCCGTCCGGCAAAACCTGAACGCCCACGCGTACGCCCTTGACCAGTTTCTTCTCATCCTTGCCGCCCGCATGCTGCGCCGTCGTGGGATCCACCGGCTGCACGTTGGAAATGTGGATGGAAGCCTCGCGGGTTTCCTGCGTGCCCTTGCTGTTCGGGTCATTGGACTTCTTGTTGACCTTGACCAGATTCACACCCTCGACGATCACGCGCTCGCCCTTGGAGACCAGACGCAGGACGCGACCCGTCTTGCCCTTGTGCTTGCCCGAGATCACCTTCACCAAATCGCCTTTACGGATACGCGCCAACATTAGAGAACCTCCGGAGCGAGCGAAATGATCTTCATGAATTTCTTCGCCCGCAATTCACGAGCCACGGGCCCGAAAATACGGGTGCCGATGGGCTCCAGCGCGGCATTCAGGAGAACGGCCGCGTTGTTGTCGAACTTGATGTAGGAACCGTCGCGCCGGGAAATTTCCTTCGCGGTGCGAACGATGACAGCCTTGAGCACGTCGCCCTTCTTGACCTTGGCGGTCGGAATGCTCTCCTTCACGGAAACGACGACGATGTCGCCCACGGAGGCATACTCGCGCTTGGAGCCGCCCAGGACCTTGAAGCACATGACCTTCTTGGCACCGGAATTATCGGCCACATCGAGGATAGTCTGCATCTGAATCATGGTTCACCCTCTCTATCTATTCGCCGACGACCGCGCGCCGCTCGACGAGCTTCTGGACGCGCCAGCGCTTGAGTTTGGACAGCGGACGCGACTCGATGATGATGACCTTGTCGCCTTCGCGATATTCGTTCTTCTCGTCATGGGCCAGGTAATCCGCGTACCGGGTCAGAAACTTCTTGTACAGCGGATGCAGCATGCGGCGCACGACGCGGACCTTGACCGTCTTGTTCATCTTGCCGGCGGACGTCACGACGCCCAGCAGCGTTCTCTTGTGGCGCTTCTCGTTAGCCATTTTTCTTTCCTCCACGCTTGGCGGCCGCCCGACGGCTCATTTCCGTCAGCACCCGGGCGATGTTCTGCCGGGTGACGCGCATCTTGTTCGTATCCTTCAACTGACTCGTCGTGTGCATGATGCGCAGATCGAACAGTTCGTGCTTGAGCGTCGCCAGCATTCCCTTCAATTCCTCGGACGTGCGTTCACGCAACATTTTGGGGGCATATGCTGAGTCTTTCATATGATCATCTCCCTCGACACGAAACGGGTGTTGATGGGCAGTTTGTGATGCGCCAGGCGGAAGGCCTCGCGCGCATTCTGTTCATCCACGCCCACCAGTTCGAACAGGATGTGACCCGGCTTCACCACGGCCACCCATTCTTCCGGCATACCCTTTCCCTTACCCATGCGGGTTTCAGCGGGCTTCTTGGTGATGGGCTTGTGCGGGAACACCCGGATGAAAACCTGACCGCCGCGCTTGATGTGGCGCGTGATGGCGATACGGCCCGCCTCGATCTGGCGCGAGGACAGGTAGCCGCATTCCACGGCCTGCAACCCGAAATCGCCGAATGCCACGGTGTCGCCGCCCTTGGCGCGACCGCGCATGCGGCCTTTCTGCATTTTGCGATGTTTGACTTTCTTGGGGGCCAACATGGTTTACCAACCCCTTTCCACGGTGCTGTCGTAGGACAGGATGTCACCGTTGTAGATCCAGCATTTCACGCCGATGGCGCCATAGGTGGTCCGGGCCGTGGAAATGCCGTAGTCGATGTCCGCGCGCAGCGTGTGCAGCGGCACGCGCCCTTCCATGTACCATTCGCGGCGGGCAATCTCGGCGCCGCCCAGACGGCCGGACAGGTGCACCTTGATGCCCTTGACGCCCATCTGCATGGCGGTCTGGATGGACTTCTTCATGGCGCGACGGAAATTGACGCGGCGCTCCAGTTGGCGGGCGATGTTTTCGGCCACCAGTTGCGCGTTCGTCTCGGCGCGCTTGACTTCCTTGATGTCCACGAAGACCTCGCTCTTGGCGACGCCCTGCAGATCCTTGCGCAGTTTCTCCACGTTCGCGCCGCCCTTGCCGATGACCTTGCCGGCGGAGGAGGTCACGATGATGACGCGCATCTTCTCGGCCGTGCGGCGCTCGATTTCGATGGCCGCGATCCCGGCATCCGGCATCCGCTTGAAGATGAACTCGCGGATGCGCATGTCTTCCACAAGCCACTTCGCATATTCCTTCTCACCGTACCACTTGGAATTCCAGGTACGGATGATACCCAAACGCATTCCGATAGGATGAACTTTCTGACCCACGGTGCCTCCTCTACTTGCCCGGCTTTCCGGAGACGATCACGGTCACGTGACTCGTGTGTTTGTTGATGCGAAACGCCCGGCCGCGCGCGCGGGGCCGGCGCCACTTCATGATGGGACCGTAATCCACGTACACGGTCTTCACATAGAGTTCCTCGCCGCCCTTGTCCTGGTTCTCGGCATTGTACACGGCGCTCATGAGCAACTTCTTCATGATGCGGGCGCCGGCCTTGGGCGTGAAGGAAAGGAGGGCGATGGCATCCTCCACCTTCTTGCCGCGGATCATGTCGGCGAGGATCTTCATCTTGCGGGGAGCCACGCGCAGCGTATTCAGGTGCGCGCGCGGAAATTCCCGGCGATCCGCTTCGATGCGGGGCTTCTTGACGGTGTTTTTCGGATTCAATGACATCGCTCGTCTCCTTACTTCTTCTTGGCCTTCTTGTCGGCCGCGTGGCCGTGGAAGGTGCGAGTGGGAGCGAATTCACCCAACTTGTGGCCGACCATCTCGTCGGTGACGTACACGGGGATGAATTTCCGTCCGTTGTGAACCGCAATGTTCAGTCCGATCATTTCGGGCACGATGGTCGAACGGCGCGACCACGTCTGAATGGCCTTGTGGTGGGTGTCACCCGCGGCCGCCTGGACTTTCTTCGCCAGATGGGCATCAACAAATGGTCCTTTTTTCACTGAACGAGCCATGACTCACTCTCCAGACTAGTTCGCATACCTGCGCTTCACGATGAATTTGTCCGTCCGCTTGTTCTTGCGGGTCCTGTAGCCCTTGGTGATCATGCCCCACGGAGAGCAGGGATGACGTCCGCCAGAGGAGCAGCCCTCGCCGCCACCCATGGGATGGTCGACGGGGTTCATGGAGACGCCGCGGTTGTGCGGGCGACGGCCCAGCCAGCGCTTGCGGCCGGCCTTGCCGATGTTGACGTTGTTGTGGTTGATGTTGCTCACCACGCCCACCGTGGCGCGGCAATTGATGTGCACCTTGCGCACTTCACCGGAAGGCAGGCGGATCAGCGCCCAGTCGCCTTCCTTGGCCATCAGTTGCGCGGAGTTGCCAGCGGAGCGGGCCAACTGGCCGCCGTGGCCGATGTTCATCTCCACGTTGTGAATCATGGTGCCATCCGGGATGTAGCGCAGCGGCATGGCGTTGCCCGGGAGGATGTCGGCGGAGCCGCGGTTCACGGACACGACGCGGTCGCCGGCCTTCATGCCGTCCGGAGCCAGGATGTAGCGCTTCTCGCCATCCACGTACTTGAGCAGGGCGATGAACGCCGAACGGTTGGGATCGTACTGCACGCTGTCCACCACGGCCGGAATGCCGGTCTTGTCGCGGCGGAAATCGATGATGCGGTACTTGCGCTTGTGGCCGGAGCCGCGGAAACGCACAGTCACACGGCCATAGCAGTTGCGACCCGCGTTGTTCTCCTTCTTGGCCAGGAGCTTGCGCTCGGGCTTGGCGCCCTTGGTCAGTTCGGCAAAATCGTTTTTGGTCATCCCACGGCGGCCCGGAGATGTCGGTTTGTACTGTTTGATGCCCATGATGTCCCTCGCCTACATGACGTCCTTGAAGAAATCGATCTCGAACCCTTCCTTCAGGGTGACAATCGCCTTCTTCCAATTGGGTTTGCGTCCGGTGACACGGCTGCGGCGGATGCGCCGGGTCACGGTCTTGCCCAGGCAGCGCTGGATCCGAACCGATTCCACCGCCACCTTGAACAGTTCCTCGACGGCCTTGCGAATCTGGATCTTGTTGGCGTCTTCGGACACGCGAAACGTGTACTTGCGCTCATTGTCCTGCAGATTCATGCATTTTTCCGTCATCAACGGCTTGATGATGATGTCTTCTGCGAAAGCCATGTTCCTACCTCACCGAGCGGGAAAGACGATCCGCCAGTTCGCGGGCCGTGGAGGCCTGCATGATCAGCGTGTCGTGATTGAGCAGGTCATACACGTTCAGCCCCTCGGGCGCCAGCCACTTGTGGGAGGCCAGGTTCCGTGCGGACAGAACGAGATTGCGGTTTTCCTTGGTTTCCACCAGCAGTGCCTTCTTCGCGCCGAAACGGGAGACGAGTTGGGCCACCGTCTTGGTCTTGATTCCGGGCAGTTGCAGGCTGTCGAGCAGCACGAACTTCTTTTCGGAAACCCGCAGGCTCAGGGCGGACATGAGCGCCAGCCGGCGGATCTTCTTGTTCACCGGGAAGTAGTAGTCCCGCGGATGCGGCGTGAACACCTTGCCGCCGCCGACATGGTTTGGCGCGCGGATGGAGCCCTGGCGGGCGCCGCCGGTGCCCTTCTGGCGGAAGGGCTTCTTGCCGCCGCCGGAAACGGCCGAGCGGTTCTTGGTGGAATGCGTGCCAGCGCGGCGGGCGGCCATCTGGGCGCGCACCACCGTCCACATCGCATGCTGGTTCACCTCGTGGGCGAAAATATCATCGGGAAGGGAGAGGGTTCCCACTTCCTGACCATTCTGATTGTAAACCGGTACCGTAGGCATTGTTCTTCTCCTGTGTCGCCGCGAATCAGGTGCGAATCTCCACGTTCACGCCCGGAGCCACGTCCAACTTCATGAGGGCGTCCACCGTCTGCTGGGTGGGTTCCAGGATGTCGATCAGGCGCTTGTAGGTGCGAATCTCGAATTCTTCCCGGGACTTCTTGTCGACGTGGGGAGAACGCAGCACACAGTAGCGGTTGATCTGGGTCGGCAAGGGCACCGGCCCGGCAATGCGCGCACCCGTGCTCTTGGCGGTATTGACGATCTCGGCGGCCGACTGGTCCAGCAACTTGTGATCGTACGCCTTCAACTTGATTCGAATTCTCGCGATTGTCATGACAACTCCTTCACACGTCCCCGCCGGAGACCGACGGTCACATCTTCTTCAAATCCTCGAGCGTCTTGGCCGGGGCCGGCGCATAATGCGCGAACTGCATGGTGTACGTCGCCCGACCCTGGGAAAGCGACCTGAGCTGTGTAGCATAACCGAACATCGTTGCCAAGGGGATTTGTGAACGAATCACCTGCACCCCCGGACGGTTCTCCAGACCCACGATTTTCCCGCGCCGCGTATGGATATCTCCCATCACATCCCCCATATATTCCTCGGGGGTGACCACCTCGACGTCCATCATGGGCTCGAGCAGGATCGGATCTCCCTTGGCGGCGGCATCCTGGAACGCCATGGAACCGGCAATCTGGAACGCCATATCGGAGGAGTCCACCTCGTGATAGGAACCGTCCAGCAGCACCGCGCGCACGTCCACCACGGGATATCCGGCCACGATGCCGCGGGAAAGCGCATCGCGAATGCCCTTTTCCACGGAGACGACGTATTCCTTCGGAATGACGCCGCCCACGATCTGGCTTTCGAATATGAAACCGGCGCCTTTTTCGGCGGGCTCCAGGCGGATGATGGCATGGCCGTACTGGCCGCGCCCGCCGCTCTGGCGCACGAAGCGGCCCTCGCCCTGTGCGGCGCGGCTGATGGTCTCGCGATAACTCACCTGCGGGCGGCCCACCACGGCTTCCACGCCGAATTCGCGTACCATGCGGTCCACGATGATCTCCAGGTGCAACTCACCCATGCCGGACAGGATGGTCTGGCCAGTCTCGGAATCGGTGTGCACCTTGAACGTCGGATCTTCCATGGCCAGTTTTCCGAGCGCGATGGACATCTTCTCGGAATCGGCCTGCGTCTTCGGCTCCACGGCCACGGAAATCACCGTTTCCGGAATGTCCATGGATTCCAGCAGGATGGGATCCCGGCCGTCGCACAGGGTGTCGCCCGTCGCCGCATGCCGCAGCCCCACCACGGCGCCGATGTTGCCGGCGACGATGACGGGAACTTCCTCGCGCTTGTTGGCGTGGATGCGCAGCAGGCGGCCGATGCGCTCGTTCTTGCCGCGCGTCGCATTGAACACCGATTCTCCGGAGCGCAGAACGCCCGAATACACGCGCACGAACGTGAGTTGCCCCACGTACGGGTCGGTCATGATCTTGAAGGCCAGGGCGGAAAGCGGCTCGTCATCGGACGGCTTGCGGCCGGTGATATCGCCGTCGGGGGTGGTGCCGGGAACGATCCCGCGGTCGGCGGGGCTGGGCAGATAGTCCACCACCGCATCCAGCAGCAGTTGGACGCCCTTGTTCTTGAAGGCGCTGCCGCACAGCACGGGTGTCACCTGCATCTTCCAGGTAGCCTCGCGCAGGGCAACTTTCAGCACATCATCCGGCAGATCGTCGTTCTCCAGCGCCAGTGCCAGGAAATTCTCGTCCACGTCGGAAAGGGCGTCGACGATCTCCAGTCGGCGGCGCTCCACGAGATCCCGCATGGACGCCGGCACCTCGGACACGGAGAACGTGGCACCCAGCGTATCGTTGTCCCACACGTAGGCGCGGCGGGCGATGACATCCACCACGCCCGTGAACTCGGAAGCGGAACCGATCGGGACCTGGATCACTACGGGACTGGCGCCCAGGCGGTTGCGCATCGTGGAGACGGCGTAATCGAAATCGGCGCCGATGCGGTCCATCTTGTTGATGAATGCGATCCGCGGAACCTTGTACTTGTCGGCCTGGCGCCACACGGTCTCGGACTGGGGCTGGACGCCAGCCACCGCGCAGAAAACCACCACGCCGCCGTCGAGCACGCGCAGGGAACGCTCCACCTCCATGGTGAAATCCACGTGTCCCGGCGTGTCGATGATGTTGATGCGGTGTTCCTTCCAGTAGCAGGTGGTGGCCGCGGACGTGATGGTGATGCCGCGCTCCTGCTCCTGCTCCATCCAGTCCATCACGGCGGTGCCCTCGTGGACCTCGCCGATGCGGTGGGTCATGCCGGTGTAGTACAGGATGCGCTCGCTGACCGTCGTCTTGCCGGCATCGATGTGTGCCATGATGCCGATGTTGCGCACCTTTTCGATGGCAACGTCACGCAGGCCTTCTGCGGCTTTGCTGCGTGCGGCATTCTTCTTGACGGTCGGCTCGCTCATGCATCACCCGAAAATCGATACAAAAGAAATCCGTCTCTTCACGTCCGTCGGTTCGCTTTCGCGCCTTACGGTTTGTGGTTCCATGTCCCCCCGGGCGGCGCCCAGGAATGGAAACCTGAAAAAATTACCAGCGATAATGGGCAAACGCCTTGTTGGCGTCGGCCATCTTGTGGGTATCTTCGCGCTTCTTCACGGAAGAGCCCTTGTTTTCAGCGGCTTCCAGCAGTTCGGCTGCCAGGCGTTCCCGCATGGAATGCTCGGAACGCTTGCGGGAGAAGCCGATGATCCAGCGCATGGCCAGCGCATTGGCGCGGCGCATGGAGACCTCCACGGGCACCTGGTAGGTGGAGCCGCCCACGCGGCGGGACTTGACTTCCACCTTGGGACGCACGTTCGACATGGCCTTGTCGAACACCTTCAGGGGATCTTCCTTCCGGCGGTCGGCGATGATCTCGAAGGCACCGTACACGATCTGCTCGGCGATGCTCTTCTTGCCGCACCACATGACCTGATTGACGAACTTGCTGACCAATTGGCGCATGTCCATCGGGGCGTCCGTGTACTTCGGATCGGGAATCAACTTGCGAATGGGGGCACGACCTTTACGCGACATCGGAATACCTCGCTACTTCTTGGGACGCTTCGCGCCATACTTGCTGCGGCCCTGCCTGCGGCCATTCACGCCCGCCGTGTCCAGCGTTCCACGGATGATGTGGTAGCGCACACCGGGAAGGTCCTTCACACGGCCGCCACGGATCAGCACCACGGAGTGCTCCTGCAGGTTGTGGCTCTCGCCCGGAATGTACGAGGTGACTTCCATGCCGTTGGTCAGACGCACGCGGGCGACCTTGCGCAACGCGGAGTTGGGCTTTTTCGGCGTGGTGGTGTACACGCGCACGCACACGCCCCGCTTCTGCGGGCAACCCTTCAGGGCGGGAGCACTGCTCTTGGCGACTTTGCTTTCTCTACGCTTACGGACTAACTGGTTGATCGTCGGCATCGCACACTTTCTCTTTCAAACTGCGGAAAAACCTCACGTCCTTCCACAAAAACGCGGTGTATTATAGGGAACGCAACACTCGTGTCAAGTTGATAATTCAGAAAAAAAACCTCAAAAAACCTGAAAAAAACGAATTTTCCAGCATCTCCCGCTGCGCGGGATCGCATGAGCGCCAGTTGGATCAGATCTCGCCAAAGTCCTCCCGCTCATCCACGGATTCCACGCCGGAGGCTTCTTCCTTCACCATGGTGAGCTTGTGGTAGGCGCGGAAACCGGTTCCGGCCGGGAGCAGACGGCCAATGATGACGTTTTCCTTGAGACCCTTGAGGTGATCCACGCGTCCCCAGATGGAGGCTTCCGTGAGCACGCGGGTCGTCTCCTGGAAGGAGGACGCCGACAGGAAACTCTCCGTGGAGAGCGAGGCCTTGGTGATGCCCAGCAGCAGAGGCTCCGCCGTGGCGGGCATGCGCCCTTCCGCCATGACACGCCGGTTCTCCACTTCGAAGATGGTCTTGTCCACGGCTTCATCGATGAGGAAGTTGGTGTCGTTGGGCTCCAGCACGCGCACCTTGCGCAGCATCTGGCGCACGATCATCTCGATGTGCTTGTCGTTGATGGAAACGCCCTGCACACGGTAGACCTGCTGCACTTCCTCGGTGAGGTACTGCGCCAGTTTCTCGATGCCGGAAACCTTCAGGATGTCATGCGGGTTGGGCGGGCCTTCCATCAGGGCGTCGCCGGCATGCACGAATTCGCCGTCGCGCACCTTGATGTGCTTCATCTTGGGAATGAAGTACTCGCGCGGCTCGCCCTTGGGCGGGGTGACGACCACGCGCTGCTTGTTCTTCATGTCGGGACCCAGGCTCACCACACCGTCGATTTCGGAAATGATGGCATGCTCCTTGGGCTTGCGGGCCTCGAACAATTCCACGACGCGCGGCAGACCGCCCGTGATGTCCTTGGTCTTCTTGGCCGTTTCGATGGGCAGTTTGGCCAGCATTTCGCCGCGCGACACGAACTTGCCGTTCTCCACGAGCACGTAGCTCTTCGCCGGCAGGCGGATTTCGGCCGGATGTCCATTCTCGAGATGGATCGCGCGGCCTTTTTCGTCGCACAGGATGATTCCCGGATGCAGGCTGGAATCCTTGTTCTCGATGACCATCTTCTGAGAAAGGCCCGTATCCTCGTCGATCTTTTCGGAAATCGTGACGTTTTCCTCCAGATCGCGATAGCGGACATAGCCATCCACCTCGGCCAGGAAGATCTCGGAATAGGGATCCCAGAAGGACAACTTGTCGCCCGGCTTGACGGGATCGCCATCCTTGACCTGCAGGACGGCGCCATACACCAGGTTGTGCGTCTCCTTTTCGCGGCCGGCCTCGTCGAGGATGATCAACTGGGCATTGCGGGAAAGCACCACGCGCTTGACCTCGCCGGTGTCGGCGTCCACGCGCTCGGCGACCTGGCAGCGCTCCAGGCGCACGATGCCCTTGGTCTGGGCCTCGATGGACGACTGCTCGCCCTTCAACTGCGCGGCGCCGCCGATGTGGAACGTACGCATCGTCAACTGGGTGCCGGGCTCGCCGATGGACTGCGCGGCGATGATGCCCACGGCTTCGCCGACCTGCACCATGTGCCCGCGGGCGAGATCGCGGCCGTAGCACAGCACGCACACGCCGCGCTTGGATTCGCAGGTGAGCACGGAGCGGATCTTCACACGCTCGATGCCTGCGTTCTTGATGCGCTCGGCCTTCGCCTCGTCGATCTCCTCGTTGGTGAAGGCGATGATCTCGTCCGTGTACGGGTCATAGACGTCCTCGAGCACCACGCGGCCCAGCAGACGCTCGGAAAGTTCCTCGATGGTGCGGCCGCCGTCGGTGAGCTTCGTCAACTCGATGCCCTTGCTGGTGCCGCAGTCGTACTCGGACACGATGGCATCCTGCGCCACGTCCACCAGGCGGCGCGTGAGATAGCCGGAGTTGGCCGTCTTGAGCGCGGTGTCGGCCAGACCCTTGCGCGCGCCGTGCGTCGAGATGAAGTACTGGTGCACGGAAAGTCCTTCGCGGAAGTTGGTGGTGATGGGCGTCTCGATGATTTCGCCCGACGGCTTGGCCATCAGGCCGCGCATGCCCGCCAACTGGCGCAACTGCTGCTGCGAGCCGCGCGCGCCGGATTCGGCCATGATGAAGATCGGGTTGAGCGTGTTGGTCTCCACATACTTCTCGGTCACCGGATCGTAGACCTGCTCCTTGGCGATCTCCTTCATCATCTCGGAGGCGACCTCGTCGGCGACGTTGGACCACAAGTCCACGATTTTATTGTGTTTTTCACCAGCCGTCAGATAGCCTTCGCTTTCCTGCTGGGTGATGTTCTCCAGTTCCTTGTCCGCCTTGGCCAGCAGTTCCTTCTTCTTGGACGGGATGTGCATGTCGTCGATGGAGATGGAAATTCCGGCGATGGTGGAATAGGTGTACCCGAACGTGCGCAGGTGGTCGGCCAGGAGAACGGTCTCTTTGTCTCCCTTGAGGCGGTAGCAGGTGTCGATCAACTTGGCCAGGCTCTTCTTGTCGAGCACCCTGTTGACCAGTTCGAAGGGCATGCCTTCCGGCAGGAGATCGTACACGAGCACGCGGCCGCAGGTGGTGCGGATCATCTTCTCCACGCGGTTGCCGTGCTCGTCGTAGGTGTGCATGCGCACCATGATGGGCGCGTGCAGTTCCAGCGCGCCGTGGTCATAGGCCATGCGTACCTCGGCCACGCTGGAATAACGGCCCACGAACGGAACGCCCGGCAGTTTCTCGCGGAACATGCCCTTGGCGACGGGGCGTTCCCGGGTCACGTAGTAGAGCCCCAGCACGATGTCCTGCGTAGGCACGATGATGGGCTTGCCGTGCGCCGGGCCGAGGATGTTGTTGGTGGACATCATCAACACGCGGGCCTCCATCTGGGCCTCGACGCTCAGCGGCACGTGGACGGCCATCTGGTCGCCGTCGAAGTCCGCGTTGAACGCGGTGCATACCAGCGGATGCAACTGGATGGCCTTGCCCTCGATGAGCACGGGCTCGAACGCCTGGATGCCGAGGCGGTGCAGCGTGGGCGCGCGGTTGAGCATCACCGGGTGTTCCTTGATGACCTTGTCGAGGATGTCCCAGATGACCTCCTGCTCGGTCTCCACCATCTTCTTGGACATCTTGATGGTGTTGGCCAGCCCCTGCTTCTGCAGTTCGTGGTAGATGAACGGTTTGAACAGTTCCAGCGCCATCTTCTTGGGCAGGCCGCACTGGTGGAGGCGCAGTTCGGGGCCCACCACGATGACGGAGCGGCCGGAGTAGTCCACGCGTTTGCCCAGCAGGTTCTGGCGGAAGCGGCCCTGCTTGCCCTTGAGCATGTCGGAGAGGGACTTGAGCGGACGTTTGTTGCTACCGGTCACGCTCTTGTTACGGCGGCTGTTGTCGAACAAGGCATCCACGGCCTCCTGCAACATGCGCTTTTCGTTGCGAATGATGATGGCTGGAGCGGTCAATTCCACCAGTTTCTTGAGGCGGTTGTTCCGGTTGATGACACGCCGGTACAGGTCGTTGAGGTCGGATGTGGCAAAGCGCCCGCCATCCAAGGGAACCAGCGGACGCAGGTCCGGCGGCAGCACGGGCAGAATCTTCACCATCATCCACTCGGGCTTGTTCTTGGAGTCCTTGAATGCATTGATGGTCTTGAGACGCTTGGCCAGTTTCTTGCGCCTCATGTCGTTTTTCTCGTTGCGCAATTCTTCGCGCAACTCCATGGACAACTTGGAAATGTCTACCTGCGAAAGCAACTCGTAAATGGCCTCACCGCCAGTTTCGGCCTTGACGAAACCGGGACCGTACTGATCCTCGATTTCCTGGTACTCGCGTTCCTTGAGAACGTCACCCTTTTGCAGGTGGCTACCCAGCGGGTCCGTGACGATGTAGGCCTCGCAATAAAGGATGCTCTCCAGTTGCTTGAGGGGAATGTCCAGAATGTTGCCGATACGCGAAGGCAGGCTACGCAGAAACCAGATGTGGGCCACGGGAGAAGCCAGTTCGATGTGACCGAGCCGTTCGCGGCGCACCTTGGCCGAGATGACCTCGACACCGCATTTCTCGCACACAACGCCGCGATGCTTCATGCGCTTGTATTTGCCGCAATTGCACTCGAAATCTTTGAC
>CAZEZP010000046.1:0-7816 GCA_964516435.1 uncultured Kofleriaceae bacterium
TACGGCCAACTGGGCGACGGATCCACGACCCAGCGAAAACTTCCCGCAGCCGTCAGCCTCACGCAACTGCCGTCACCGCCCGTGGACATCGCCGCCGGCGGTTCGCATTCCTGCGCCATCCTCGCCGACGGCTCCGCGGCCTGCTGGGGGTACAACTACTACGGGCAACTGGGCGATGGAACCATGGACAACCGCACCCGTCCCACCCCCGTTCGCGGCTCCAACGGCCTGAGCCGGATTGCCGCACGCGGAAACTCCACCTGTGCGCTCAACCAGGTGGGGCGCATCTGGTGCTGGGGAAACAACGGCAATGGCCAACTGGGCGATGGGACCACCACCGAACGCACCGACCCCGTGGAAGTGCTGCCCTGATCGTTCACTCCATACTACACTGAAAGAGTCGGAAACCCCCGCACCACCGTCCTCAAAAAACCGCTCCCGGAAGCCGAACCTGCGCTGCCACCCCTGCAAAACCACAGTGCAAAAGACGCAGCGCAAAAAAAATCGATCTCCTGCGAAAACCGCATCCCACAAAGCGCATCCGCGATGCCGCACGCGCAAAAGCGCGCTTGCAAAAGAATTGCGAAAAAAAATGGCAAACCTGTTGACAGCAGTCCGAATTTCCGCCACATTGATTTTCGGAATCGAAATGCTGTTTTGATTCATCAAAAGTGGAACAGAACGGAAGGTGCCAGCATGGGAAAGTATTTTTTTCTATTCTTGACTCTCTTCTCCTTCGCCGCGCAGGCGCAGGACGTGCGCGACCTGAACCTGCTGCATTTCAAGATGGGCACGGACCCGGGCGGACTCGTGACGCTGGAAGGCGCCCGCATGCCCGCCCATCTGCAATGGCATGCCGGCACGATGCTTTCCTATGCCTACCGCCCCCTGGTGATGGATCTCGTCCCCGGCGGCACGACGGCCATCGTCTCCCACCAGGTGCTCTGGGATCTCGCCTTCTCCATCGGCCTGTGGAACCGCCTGGCCCTGGGCGTCCACCTGCAGGGCGTTCCCCATCAGTCGGGCGAGGACCTTTCTGGTCTCGGCCTGGGCGCAGATGAGGCCGTCAAGCGGTTCGCCCTGGCCGACGTCCGCCTGCTTCCCCGCGTGCTCCTCTGGCAGATGTCCCCCGCCACAGGGCTGGCTCTCGCCTTCGCCCCCATCGTCACACTGCCGACGGCCACATCCGGCGCCGGCGCCGGCGAGGACGGCGTCACCTTCGAACCCCGCCTGCTGGCCGACTGGCGCTTTTCGAATGGCGCTTTCCTGCTGGCGCAAGCGGGCTACCGCTGGCGCAAGGGCATCGAAATCGCCAACCTGCGCGTGGATGACGAACTCGTATGGGGACTGGGCGCCGAAATCCCGGTAGCGGCCCGCATCTCGGCCGTGGCCGAAGCCTGGGGCGCCATGGGCTTCAAGGATGCCGGCGGCGATTCCGATTCCGGCGTCGATACCGAGGAAGTTCCGGCCGAGGCCCTGGCTGCGGCCCGCTTCCGGCATGCCTCGGGTCTCGTCCTCACGGCTGGCGCGGGAACGGGAATCACCTATGGCTACGGCTCTCCGCGGGCCCGCGTGTTCCTGGCGGCCGGCTACTCCCCGGTGCCAGGAAAATCCATGGATGCGGATGAGGATGGCATACCGGACGCCGCCGACAGGTGCCCTGCGGATCCCGAGGACAAGAACGGCTTCGAGGACGCCGACGGCTGCCCCGATGCCGCCCGCGACACCGACGCCGACGGCATTCCTGACATGCATGACAAATGCGTCAGCGATCCCGAGGACAAGAACGGCTTCGAGGACGCGGATGGCTGTCCCGACGCCACCCGCGACACCGACAGGGACGGCATCCCCGATGCATCCGACAAATGCCCTGCCGAACCCGAGGACGCCGATGGTTTCGAGGATGCGGATGGATGTCCCGACGCCGACAACGACGGCGACGGCTTCTGCGACCCGTGGGTGGCCGAAAAGGGCCAGGCGGAGAAGTTCCTCTCCGTCTGCAAGAGCACCGACAAGTGCCCGAACGAAAAAGAAATCATCAATGGCGTCGAAGACGAGGACGGTTGCCCTGACAAGG
The DNA here is from genome assembly GCA_964516435.1 of uncultured Kofleriaceae bacterium. Classification (GTDB taxonomy): domain Bacteria; phylum Myxococcota_A; class Polyangia; order HGW-17; family HGW-17; genus HGW-17. The sequence goes on from CAZEZP010000046.1 coordinate 2,078, forward strand.
GCCAGGAAAAGATCCAGATCACCAAGGATGCGCTCATCATCCTCGACAGGATCTACTTCGAGACGGCCAAGGCGACCCTGCTCAAGCAGAGTTTCCCCATCCTCGACATGGTCGTCTCCGTCATGAAGATGCACACGAACATCGAACTGATCGAGATCCAGGGCCACACGGACGACGTGGGTGACGACGGGAGCAACCTGAAACTCTCGGACGAGCGCACCAAATCCGTCATGAAATACCTCATTTCCAAGGGCGTCGAGCCGCAGCGGCTGACCCAGAAAGGCTTCGGGGAAACCGTGCCGCTGCAGGACTGCACCGGTCTCAAGCGAAAGGCGCTGGACGACTGCCGCGCCAGGAACCGCCGCGTCGAATTCAAGATCCTGCGCATGGGAAAGGGCAAAGGTGAATGAAAATGAAAACCGCATCGAATCGCATCCGACTCCTGCCAATCTCCCTGCTTCTCGCCCTGCTCCTCCTGCCGGGCCGGGCCCTGGCCGAGGGCGCGGCCCAACTGGGAACATCCCAGGCGCTGCAGTCCAACACCGTGATGTACGTCGACATCCTGGACCCCTCCACGGAGCGCATCTACTGGAATGGGCAGGGAAACCTCACCGTGTACCGTCCGGGCGGCCAGACGCTGGGCACCATCGCCTCCAACAACTACATCAATGCGTATCCGGGCGAAACTGGCGCCTACCGGGTGGCCGTCTCGCAGAACCAGAGCGCGGGAACCAACTGGAATATTTCCGTGCGTGTGGGAACCACCGAGCAGCCCGGCCGGCTGCACTCCTACAACTGGCATTTCAACAGCGGTTCCTACGCGGAATCCGCCGCAACCAACGGCAGTTTCTACATCATCGCCGAAGGCGGCGCACCGGGACACGACACGGTCGTCGAACTCAAGCTCGACGGCCTGTCCGGCTACGATTTCTGGATCAACTGCAACTCCACCGGCATCAACGGCGTCAATGCCGGCAAGAGCGTGCCCATGGCGGGCAACTCGGTCACCCCCGAGTACCCGCTGTACCTCAATCCCCCGGCGCGGGCCCATTACAACCCCGTCACCCCCACGGTCACGGGCTTCCGGTTCATGAACGTGATCGAGGGCTGCAACAAAGTGGTGCCCGGCCAATACCCGGGCCAGTTCCTGTTCGAAGTCGACGTCTTCGGCACCTACCACATCATCTGCGACACCAACCAGGACGGCCTCTTCGACATCACCAGTCAGGGCGATCTGCTGCTCGTGGGACATGTAATCCCCGGCACGAACGTCGTGACCTGGGACGGGCGCAACAACGCCGGAAATCCCATTCCGTTCGGCACCTACGACTGCCGGGTGCGCGTCACGGTCGGCGAGTTCCACTATGTGGCCCAGGATGTCGAAACCTCGTACGAGGGCATGCGCATCTTCATGGTCAACGCCGACATGACCCGCACGCCGCTCGCCATGTTCTGGAACGACGCCCTGGTACAGGCCAACGAGGTGATCATGCCCAACGGGCAGTATGGACTCATGGCATCCGGCCCCGACGGCATCTCCCCTGGCCCTTACGCCAATCCCGCCGTTCCCAATGGCAATGCCCGCTCCTGGGGCAACTTCTCCGCCACCAGCAAGGGCAACAACGCCTATCTGGACACGTTCGCCTGGGTCTATGCCGACACCTCCGCATCCATACAGGTGATCGCCGTCGAAGACACGGGCGATGACGACGGCGATGGACTCTCCAACTTCGTCGAGGAATGCATCACGGGCACCGAAGGGTCCAATCCCGACAGCGACGGCGACGGCATCGATGACGAAGATGAGACGGCTGGCGGGGATCCCAGCATCGACACGGACGGCGATGGCATCATCAATGCACTCGACACCGACGACGACGGCGATGGCATTCCCACCCTCGACGAGGATGCCGATGGCGATGGCGACCCGTCCAATGACGACACCGACGCCGACGGCATTCCGGATTACCTGGACCTCGACAGCGACGGCGACGGCCTGGCCGACATCATCGAGGCCGGCGGCACCGATGCCGACAACGACGGCCGGGTGGACGATTTCTCGGATGCCGACGGCGACGGCCTGGCCGATACGGTGGATCCCGATGACGGCGGCACGCCCTGGCCGTTGCCCGATACAGATGCCGATGGTGCCTTCGACTTTCAGGATATCGACGACGATGGCGACGGCATCCACACGGATCAGGAACGGGCGGATTCCCTGGCCATCCTCGAATCTGACGCCGATGGCGACGGCCACGTCAACTGGCTGGATCCGGATGCCGACGGCAACAGCATTCCCGACGGCATCGAGGGCCGCGGCGATGCCGACGGCGACGGCATTTTCGATTACCTCGATCCCGACGACAACGACGGCCCCCTGGGCGATCTCGACGGCGACGGCCTCACCAACGGGCAGGAAGCCATTCTGGGCACGAATCCGAACAATCCGGACACCGATGGCGACGGCGTTCCCGACGGCGTGGAGGTCGGCGGCAATCCTTCCCTTCCGCGCGATACGGATGGCGACGGCATCATCGACGCGCTGGACCCCGATGACGACGGCGATAACATTCCCACACTGCAGGAACGCCAGGATGCCGCGGCCACGGGTTCGGACGATCCCGATGGCGACGGCATCGTCTCCTGGCTCGACACCGACAGCGACGGCGACGGGCTTGCCGATTCCCTCGAGGGACGTGCAGACCTGGACGGCGACGGACGGCCCAACTGCCTGGACATCGACGATGACGGCGACGGAATCCCCACAGTCCAGGAAATCCAGGATGCCATCGATCTGGGCAGCCCGGACCCCGATGGTGATGGTCTTCCCTCCTGGTACGACACCGAGGCCGACGGCGATGGCAAGCCGGATGCGGCCGAAGGGCGCGCTGATCGCGACGGTGACGGCGTGATCAATTACCTCGACCCGGATGACGACGACGGGCCCGACGGCGATGCGGACGGCGACGGACTCTCCAACCGGGAGGAGACCACGATCACGCTCACGGACCCGGCCAACCCGGACACGGACGGCGACGGGCTTCTGGATGGCATGGAAATCGGTCCCGACCTGCACGAGCCCCTGGATACGGACGGCGACGGCGTCTTCGATGCCTTCGATCCCGATGACGACGATGACGGCATCCCCACGCTGCGCGAAGTCGGCGATTCGCAGATTGCCGGCAGCGATGCCGATGGCGACGGGCTTCCCAACTGGCACGATCTGGACAGCGACGGCACCGGCGACCCCGACGCCGTGGAGGGCACCGGTGATCTGGATGGCGATGGCATTCCCAATTACGTGGATCCGGATGACGGCGACGGCCCGCTCGGCGATGCCGATGGCGATGGCCTCACCAACGGCGAGGAAACGACCCTGGGTACGAATCCCAACTCGGCCGACAGCGATGGCGACGGCATCGACGATTTCACCGAGGTGGGCGGCGACGTGAACAACCCGCGCGATACCGATGGCGACGGCACGATCGATGCCCTGGATCCCGACGATGACGGCGACGGCATCCCGACCGCCACGGAAATCGACGATGCGCTGGCCCTGGGCAGCCAGGACGTGGACGGCGACGGCCGCGTCAACTGGCTGGATCCGGACGCCGACGGCGATGGTGCGAACGATGGCCAGGAAGGCCGCGGCGATAACGACGGCGACGGCGTGATCAACTATCTGGATCCGAACGATGACGACGGTCCCGACGGCGACACCGACGGCGACGGCCTCACCAACGGCGAGGAAACGACCCTGGGCACGAATCCGAATGAAGCCGACAGCGACGGCGATGGCATCGACGATTTCACCGAGGTGGGCGGCGACGTGAACCATCCGCGCGATACGGATGGCGATGGCACGATCGATGCCCTGGATCCCGACGATGACGGCGACGGCATCGACACGGCCATCGAACGCGGGGATTCGGGCACATTGGGCGATGACGACGCCGACGACGACGGGTTGCTGAACTGGCTGGATCCGGATGCCGACGGCGACGGCATCCCCGATGGCGAGGAAGGCCGCGGCGATGACGACGGCGATGGCGTGCCCAACTACCTCGACCCGAACGATGACACGCCGCAATCCGTCCGCGGCAAACTGCGCGGCGGCGGCGGCTGCTCGACGTCGGGCTCTCCTACAGCTCCGGATGCCTCCTTCCTGCTGCTGCTGGGCCTGGCCGTCCTGTCCCTGCGCTCCCGCAAACGGCGCCCCTGAAATCCCCGTTTTCTTCCCCCCTGATCCCGCCCTCCATCGCACGCGTATTTTCTAAAAAAATTTCTAAAGAAGTTTGGCAGGCGTCCGATTTCTTTCCGCAGGGCCGTTTTTCCGGCAAAAAAGTGAAACCCACTTTTTTGCATTCCCTTGCCTTGCCAGGAGGTGCGCCATGTCGACTGCCATCCAGCGAACTTTCTACCGTCTGCTGCTTCCCTGCCTGACCACCCTGCTCCTGCTTCCCGCAACAGCCCGGGCCGCCGATGGCGACGGCGACGGCGTCCCCGACGACGTCGACCTGTGTCCCTCCACACCCTTGGGCTATACCGTCGACGGCGCCGGCTGCGATGCCTTCTGCGAAGTCGTGGACATGACCTCCAACGTCTTTCTGCGTTCCCGCCTCCTCGAGACCGGCGTCGCCATCGCGGCCTCCTTCGGCTCCACCGTGGCCCCGCCCGCCGGCTGGCACCCCCGCCCCGCTGACAAACTGGGGTTCACGGCCAACCCCCAGAAAAACGGCTGGGCCACCTTCAACGGCGACTTCTTCGTCCCGGGGGCCCCCGAGGAAGGCTTCGGCCTGCAGGTCGGCTCCACCAACTACTTCAACAGCACCCTGCGGGGCCTGAACCAGATCCCCGGCGATTTCACCGGAACCCGCGTGCAATGCCAGCCCCAGGTCTGCGGCCTGCGTGGCGGCGGCTCCGTCTTCTGGCAGGGCTCCGTCGCCGGCATCACCGTGCACCACACCTACTCCGTGCTCAACGAGGGGCTCTTCATCCTCATCGAGGTCTCTCTCACCAACACCACCGCGTCCACCCAGACCGTCTACTACATGCGAAACGTCGACCCCGACAACCAGCAGACCCTCACCGGCAGTTACGTCACCCGCAACACCATCGTCAGCCAGGGCAACGGAACCGCCACGTCCAAGGCCCTCGTCAGCGCCGTCACGGATGCCGTTCCCGGCGTGGCCAGCGCCTCCTACATCGCCCTCATCTCCTCCGACCCCGACGCCCGCGTCACCTTCGGCGGCTTCTCCAACCGCAATGCCTCCGACATCTGGAACTGCGCTTCCGGATTCACCTGCACCGTCGGCGCTACCCAAACAGACGACATCGCCATCAGCCTCGCCGTGAAGAAGACCATCGCCCCCGGCGCCACCGTCTCCTTCGCCTACGCCTACACCCTGGACCCCGTCGAAGTCCTCACGGCCGTAGACTGCACGGTGCCCAGTTACTGCGGCGACGGCATCATCGACGGCACCGAGAGTTGCGACGACCAGAACTTCGTCTCCGGCGACGGCTGCGATGCCACCTGCAAGGTGGAATCCGGCTATGCCTGCATCGGCGAACCTTCCGTGTGCACCGACATCGACGAATGCCTGGAGGGCACCGACAACTGCAGTGCCAACGCCACCTGCACCAACCTGGTCGGCTCCTTCGCCTGCACCTGCAACGCGGGATTCACCGGCGATGGCGTCATCTGCAGCGATATCGACGAATGCGCATTGAATACCGACG
>CAZEZP010000047.1:0-54447 GCA_964516435.1 uncultured Kofleriaceae bacterium
ATGGAATATCCGTTCCTTCTCGTCATGCGTGGATGCGCTCGATGCCACCGTCATCCAGCGCCACCGATACTGCTGCGGGTCCCACCGGTACTCTTCCAGAAACAAATCCACGTTGTCCACTTGGGTCAGATGGTCTACTCCGTGCCGGCGGTCATAAACGAATATCACCGCCTTGATGACATCGATGTTGCAATCCAACAAATTTCCATTCCATAAATTGAAATAATAATTTTCGCCATCGGAAACGCAGGTCCAAAAGGTCCTGTATTCATATAGCTGATCCATTCCCATGGCATCCGGCCGGCGCATCTTCATCCGCCCGGCTCCCCAGACATTGTGATATCCGCTGGTCGTCTTGATGGATGTTCCCGCCACTGGATCGAATCCCACCGTCCGGTCTCCCATCAGCAGCATGTTGGCCGTGAGTATCCCCGGCGTAAAAATGAGATTGGAATACACGTTGCGAAAATGATCCATGAATTCCACCGCGGCGCCTACCACCGTGGGAGTCGCCAGACTCGTGCCGCAATCCGTCTTTGCATAGCCTCCGAATTCATCGAACAGCAGCGTGCGGCAACCTGCCGCGGTCAGGTCGACAATCGTGCGCCCCTTGCCTTCGGCCACCGATGTTCCACCCCGGTCTGCACGCTCATTGATATCCCCGAAGCGCACCTGTGCAATGGGGTCGGCATATCCCGTCGCATCCGTCGTGTGCATGTTGACGGCAAAGGCGCCAATGGCATTGGCGGCATCTTCCACCACGCAGTCCGTAGTGCTCGCATGTCCATTGTTGCCCGTAGCCACGAAGGGCACGATCCCATGCTCGAAGACATTGTTCACCGCCAGAGCTATGGCGGTTTCTCCCAGGCATTGCGGATCGGTCGTATTGCCCCGGCCTCCCGCAATCGACATGTTGAGGATTTCGGCCGTGCCTGCGGCAATCCCGTCGAGTGCCGTGACAATATCCGCGTCTTGGGGCGCCCGGTAAAAATGCAGGCTGGCTTCGCGCGCGTATCCGCTGCGCGAGATCCGGGAGTATTCTCCCCAAATGGCGGGGTCCTGACCGTCCGTCAGATCGCCAACGGCCAAACCGGCTACCATGGTGGCATGTTCCGCATATCCGCTGGTATACGAACTGGGCACGCAACCCAGTGCCTGCGTGCATTCCATGAGCTTGGATACCCGCGTGGACGGTCCCGAATCCTCCTTGAATCCCACGTGCGTGTTGCGCACACGGCCATGTTCCAGAACCGCCACATCGATGATTCCCTGGTTGGCTGCATTGAAATCCCCCAGATACTCATTCTGGTGGAACTGTACCAACTGGGATCCCCAACTTGCCGAATGCCCTGTAAGTAATATCCGCATTCTCATGGATTCTTCCCATGCCCATGTCCATGCGCACCACGCCTGGTATCTGCGCCAGTGCCGCCAATGCGTCCGGTGTTCCTTCCACGGTCATGCAGAAATCCGTTTCACACAGGCGCACGACGCGGCATCCCAACGACTCTGCCGCTTCCACCCAGGGGCGTTGTTCTAATTCGATTTCATTTTTTTCCTCGACCCGAAGATTCTCCCGCACCCGGAAATAATCCTGCATCGTCTGCACCCTTCCAGCCGCGATTTCGGCGTCCATGCGGTACTGGAAGGAAACAAAGTGACTGGGACGGCGCACATGGAGTTGCACACGCCCGCTGGCATGACGAGGAGCCGATGACAACCACATCACCAGGTCCGGACCCAGAACGGATACCGCCTGCGGTTCCTGCCGGGTTCGCAAACCATGCTCCACGAGTTGCACCATCTCTTCGTCTTCGATGGGGGTACGTTCGATGGTTTCGATTCCGGAAAACCAGGCGACCTCCCCTTTATCGTTTCGCTGCATATCCACGACGGCATAACGTCTGCCATCCGGGGCGTCGCGTGTCTGCAAAAAGGGGCGTCCGACCGTTTGCTGCCAACTGCGAAGCGGGTGATGAAATGGTTCCGGCTCCGTGGTTTTCGTGGGGACAGTCGGGTCACCGGAAGACACGGGGTCTGGCATTCCCTGCGCAAACCTCGTCTCGTTTGCAGGCATTGGCATTCTTGTATCCGTGTCCGGGGAGCATGCCATCATCATGAGAAGGACGAACCATGAAACTGCTTGATTACGTGTATGTGTGTGTGTGTAATACCATGAAACTCTTACTCCTTTCTGGCATGAACCGATGCCATGGGAGTGAATACCAGAAAAACCGGAAATGGCAACCACAATTTTTGATTTTGAATCAAATAGTGAAAATTCCTGACAAACGGAAAGGTCAGATCCGACTTTGAAGATGACCTGTGGCTGGCATGAAGTGAAGCCAACTTTTCCTGGATAGAGGGAGAGGGAAGGGAGGCGGGACGCGTCAGTACATGTCCGAGGAGACCCGCTCGATCTGCGCGCCCAGCGCCTGCAGTTTCTCCTCGATGCGCTCGTATCCCCGGTCCAGGTGGTACACGCGCAGCACATGCGTTTCTCCGGATGCGACCAGGCCCGCCAGGATCAGGGAGGCCGAGGCGCGCAGATCCGTGGCCATCACGGTGGCGCCCGTGAGATGCGCGGGGCCGCGCACCACCGCCGTCCGGCCGCGGATGGAGATGTCGGCGCCCATGCGCATCAACTCGGGGACGTGCATGAACCGGTTCTCGAAGATGCTCTCGGTGATCAGGCTCTGCCCCTGGGCGGCCAGCGCCAGCACCATGAACTGCGCCTGCATGTCGGTGGGAAAGCCCGGATGCGGCTGGGTGATGATGTCGACGGGGTGCAGCGGGAAGGAGCCCTGCACCCGCACGCTGTCGGCGCGTACGTCCACCCGCACCCCGGCCGTGCGGAACTTGTCCACGATCACGGCCAGGTGTTCCGGGCAGATGCCGGTCAGTTCCACGTCGCCGCCGGTGATGGCGGCCGCCACCATGAGGGTGCCCGCCTCGATGCGGTCCGGAATCACCACGTGCTCGGTGGGCTGCAGTTCGTCGACACCCTCGATGGTGATGAAGGGCGTGCCGGCGCCCTTGATCCGTGCGCCCATCTTGTTGAGCAGGTGCGCCAGATCCACGATTTCCGGCTCGCAGGCGGCGTTTTCCAGCGTGGTGATGCCGTCGGCCAGCGTGGCCGCCATCATGATGTTCTCGGTTCCGCCCACGGTGGGCTGCGGAAAGCGGATGTGCGCCCCCTGCAGGCGCTTGCAGTCCACGTATACGTAGCCGCCCCGGATTTCCACGTGCGCGCCCATGGCTTCCAGTCCCATCAGATGCAGATCGATGGGGCGCGCGCCGATGGCGCATCCGCCGGGCAGGGACACCTGGGCGTGTCCCATGCGCGCCACCAGCGGCCCCAGGACCAGGATGGCCGCGCGCATGGTCTTGACGAGCTCGTAGGGGGCTACGCTGCTGACCAGTTCGCGGGTGTCCACGACCACGTCGGGCCACGAGAGTTCCACATCCGCCCCCATGATGGCCAGGCACTTGGCCATGGTGCGCAGATCACCCAGCCGGGGCACGTTGTGGAAGACGTTGCGCCCCGGGGCGAGAATCGATGCCGCCAGCAGCGGAAGCGCCGCGTTCTTCGCGCCGGAAACCCGAATGGAACCCGCCAGGCGGCGGCCTCCGTTGATCACCATCTTGTCCATGCGCCTGCCTCCGCGAAAAAACGTCCGCCGGGACGAACCGCGCGCCGCGCCGGTTTTCCGGAACCGCGTGGCCCTACACCACCCGGGAGCGGATGCGTTCTCCTTCCATGTACAGTTCCACGGTCTTCTCCTCGCCGGAACCGAACCACTGATAGGCCTGCTCCTCCAGGAAGGTGAACAGGAAGGCGTTCAGGCCGCGCGCGCCGGTCTCGCGCTTGATCGCCGCCTTCACCAGGTGGTCGACCACCTCGTCGGGAACGCGCAGTTCGATGCGCTCCAGCGCGAACTCCTGGATGGCCTTCTTGAGGAAGTTGTCCAGCAGGATCTCCCGGAGCACGTGCTGGTCCAGGGGAGCGAAGGGAATGATGCGGTGGAAGCGGGCGATGAGTTCCGGAAGGAATCCGTACGTCTGGAAGTACGCCACGTTTTCCACTTCCTCCGGCTCGAGCTCCACGGCGATCGCGGTCTCGTCGAGGCGGCGGCGCTCCGCGGCGCTCTGGAAGAAGCCGGACACCTTCCCCGAGCGGAAGCGGTTGACGATGCTGGCGAATCCGGAGAACGCCCCGATGGCGATGAACGCGATGTCGCGGGTGTTGATGGTGACCGTTTCCACGTAGGAGGAATGCGTCATCTCCACGGGCGCCGTCACCTCGGCGGCTTCCAGCATCTTGAGCAGTTCGCGCTGCACGCCCATGCCGGTGATGTCCTTGGTCGTGCCGGCGCCGGCGAACACCGCGTTGTTCTGGTTGGAGGCGAGCTTGTCGAATTCGTCGAGAGCCACGATGCCGATCTGCGCCAGTTCAGGATCGCGGTCGGCCACGTGGTACAGCCGCGTCAGGATGTTGTTGGGATCCTGCCCAACATAGCCAGTTTCAGAAAATGGTGTCACGTCCACGATGACAGTGGGCAACTTGAGGATGCCGCCGAAGAGCGTCTCGATGAGGAAGGTCTTGCCGGATCCCGTGGGTCCCATGAGAAGCAGGTTCTGCTTGGTGCCGATGGTGTGGACGGGCTTCTTGTCGAGATAGATCCAGCGTAGCCGGGAGATGTGGCGGTAGGCCATGAGGGTCACGGCGCGCCGGGCCCGCTGCTGGCCGCGATATCCCAGATCGTGCAGTTTCTGGTCCATTTCGCGCGGACTGAGGCGGGGAATGGCGGCCACCACGTCTTCCAGCCGGGAAGGCTTCGGGGAGGCATAGGTCTCCTCGAGGCTCATGAGAAGTTCCGACAGCAGGGCCTTTTCCTCCGCGGTGGAACGGCGCTTTCGCTGGGATTTGCGTTCGGGAGAGGGAGAAGGGGTGCCGTCTTCGTCGGGGATGTCTTTTGTGAAATCGCTCATGATTTTACCAGTTCCAAAAAAATGCGCCTCCTTCAGGGGAAGCTGTATGTTTTTGGCCGAAGCCGGGAAAAAAGGCAAGCAAAACCCATCCCGGCGAATTTCAGCTTGGCATCCGCGGGGTCCTTGCGTAGCATGGCCTGCATGAGCAATCGCCGCAAGAGTCCCCGCCTGTATTTCGATTTGCCCGTTTCCTATGAGGTTCTTCCCGCCCATCAGGTATCCATGCCGCCGGACCTGGCCCGCGTGTTCCAGCGCGTGGTCCCCTCGGAAGAGGGTCTGGGGCGCAAGGTGGAAGGCCGGCTGCGGGATCTGAGTTCCACGGGAGCCTTCGTGGCGGGTCCGCCGCCGCCGCTCCTGACGAGGGTGGGGCTCGTCTTCGGCATTCCCGGGCTGGCGCGGGTGGAGGCCATCGGATGGATTCTCTGGCGCCGCACCGAGGACGTGCAGATCGAAGGGAAGATGTTGCCGGCGGGCTTTGGCGTGCTATTCGAATACCTGGCACCCGAGGCCCGGCTGCATGTGGACCGCCTGGTCATCATGCAGCAGAACGCATCGGACATCGAGCAACTATGGCCGGTTCTTCTCGAATAGCCCGTCTGTTCAAGCGAATGCTTCCTCTTTTGTGGGTGGGGGTGGCCGCCGTCATGGCCGCATGCGAGGAAGAAGTGCGCTATGTCGGTCCCGTCTGCGGCAATGGGCGCGTGGAAGCCCCCGAGACCTGCGACGACGGCAACCGGGTGGACGGCGATGGCTGTACCCGGGGATGCCGCCTGGAAACGGCGGAAACCTGCGACAATGGCGTCGACGATGACGGCAACGGCTGGGTGGATTGCCTGGACCCCGCCTGTGTGGGGCATCTGGCCTGCGCAGGCGAGATTTGCGGCAACGGCATCGACGACGACGGCAATGGGCGCATCGACTGCGACGATGCCGCCTGCCGGGACCGCGAATCCTGCCGGAGGCCGGAAATCTGCACCAATGGCGTCGACGACGATGGCAACGGACAGGCCGACTGCGAGGATGCCGTGTGTGGCGGGCATCCGGCCTGCGGGGCCTGCGACCCCACGGATGCGCTCGCGCCCGGCGTGGGGGATGTCATCGATTTCCCGCGCAACGCGGCCACGCGGGAGGTGGAGTTTCCCTGCGCCGCCAGCATGACCGGCTGGCAGGCGCGCTGGACCCTCGCCGCCCCGGCCGGAGCGCGCCTTTCCTGGGACGATGCCCCCGTGGTGTTCCTGGGGCGGGAGGAGGAACCGGGAGAAACCTGCGGTCTGGACCGGCTGGCCTGCACGACGGCGGGCGGTCCGGGACGTTTCGACTTCGAATTGCTGCCGCCGGGCGTCTACCGGCTTTCGGCTCCGGCCGGAGTGCGTGTGCGCCTGGAACTGGTGGAGCCGGTATTCGAAAACTGCACCAACGGGTTCGACGACGACAACGATGGGCTTGCGGATTGCGCCGATCCGGATTGCGTTTCAGCGCTGCCCTGCCAGGAAGAAATCTGTGACAATGGCGCGGACGACAATGCCGATGGCCTCGCGGATTGCGCCGACCCTGCCTGCGCGGTCTTCTGCGCGCCGCCGGAAATCTGCGGCAACGGGCGCGACGACGATCTCGACGGCCGCGCCGACTGCCGGGACGTGGATTGCGCGGGAACGGAGACCTGCCGGGGTTCCGCCTGCGTGGTGCACTTCGACTTCGGCACGCTGCACCGCGGCGCCGTGGCTGCGGCCCCCTGGAGCACGGCGGACACGCCAAATTCGTTCCTGGCTTCCTGCGGCGGCGCCGGAGCCGATTACACGCTGGCCTTCACGCTCGATGCCCCGGCCAACGTGCTGGTCCATCTGACCCAGACGGGTTCCCACAGCCTGACCCTGTCCACGGAAGCCGGCGCCGGCACTCCGTGCCTGGCGGGCGAAATCGCCTGCTTCCCCTCGCCGGGCGTCCACATGCCGGGCACGTGGTCGTTTTCCGCCCTGCCGCCGGCCCGCTATTTCCTCGACATCGATGCCGTCACGCAGGACGCCACCGGCATGGGACAGGTGGAAATCCAGACGGCTGGCCTCCTGGACGAGTGGTGCGCCAACGGAGCCGACGACAACGGCGACGGGCTCGCGGATTGCGCCGACCCCCGCTGCGCTACGCTTTCCCTGTGCCGTGGCGAGGACATGTGCCGCAACGGCCTCGACGACGATTCCGACGGCTGGACCGATTGCGCCGATCCCGACTGCATGGGAACGCTGCCCTGCGGCCCGGGCGATTGCCTTCCCCAGCGCCAGTTGGGACCACTCGCCCCGGGACATCCGCTGTCCGCGTGGGTGGACCTCTCCGGGGGCGCCGGGACCGGCCCGCTTCCGTGCGCCTCTGGGGACCCCGTTCCCGTCACCGTGCTGGCATTTTCCCTTTCCGTTCCTTCGCGCGTGCGGGTGCGCCTTCTGCCCGACGGATTCGCCGAGCCGGTGGCGGCGCTGGCTGCGGCGGCAGGGCTCGCGAGCGCGTGCGATTCGGCCGTCCATCAGTGCGCTGCGGTTCCGGCCCCGGGCATCCAGGGTTCGTTCGAAACCCTCTCCCTGCCGGCCGGCGGCCCCTATTACCTGCTGGTGTCCTCTTACGCGGCCCCGGCCGCGGGGCGGATGCAGATGATTCTGGAAGCCCGCTGAATTCTCTTTTCCGGGATGCGGATGTGCGCGACGGCTCGCGGGGGGCGGAAGAGTCTCAGGCGATTCGGCGGCGGCTAAACAGTCCCCAGGCCAAAAGCAGGAGGAACAGGGCGGGGCCGGAAGCCGGGCGTGCAGGGGAAGCCTGGCATCCGCTGGACTTTTTCCTGGACGGCTCGGGATTGATGGCATCGCACCGGATGTCCACGGAGATTTCGTCGCTGGCGATTGGTTCGGCCACGCCCGGCAGATAGGCCATGCGCCGGATGACGTGTGTGCCTTCTGCCAGCCGCGGGAAATCCTGGAACTCGGTGGGCTCCTGGCACGCCACGAAAATGCGGGCCGTTTCGCCTTCATCGTAGGGGATCACGATGGAACTGGTACCGTCCCAGACTTCTCCGTCCACGGTCGTCTCGTAGCGCAAAATGGCGCGATACGGCAGGATTTCCTCGGCGAAATCGATGGAGACGTCCACCACGGCGGCGTCGATCCGGCTCGAGCAGGGACCGGAGTAATCCTTCACGCCCACTTCCTCGCGGCGCACGGGGGAAGCCCGCAGCACGCCCAGCGCCGCGGGAAGCGGTTCCGCGGCGCCGATGCGAAGGCGCACGCGGGAGGATACCGGCCCCATTCCATACTGGGGGCAGGAATGCTCTTCCTCCACCGTCCATTCGTCTCCTTCCTGCGCTTCCGGAAGCGCCACCACGCCTTCTTCGTTCTGCAGTTCGAACGTCGTTTCCTGGCCGTTGCGCAGGCGGATTCCCGCAAGGGTCGCGCCGTCGATGCCCAGGCCCCAGTAGCGGATCCACACGCGGGCCAGGTTTTCCGGAACGGACGGCAGGTCCTGTCCCTCCTCCCAGTGCGGCCAGAAGACGGCGGGCATGCAGCCCGGGGGGGAGCACGCCGGCGCCGGGCGCGCAACTGTGATGATGGCAAAAAGTATAATTGTGCTGAAAAATGCATATTTCATTATTGATACCTCCTTTTGTTTTTTATTTTTTTTCGAGTATTTTTATTATTTGCATTACATGTTTTTTCTATTATTTATAGCGGCAGCGTTCGTTGTCGGTGCGCACAGCGCACAGGGGGCCGCACATGGTGCACACGTCGCTGCCGGCGGCTTCCGAAGTTTCGCGCATGCGGCGGGCCTTTTCGGGGTCCAGGGCCAGCCGGTACATGGTTTCCCAGTCCAGCGCCTTGCGGGCCCGGCTCATGGCGTCGTCCCAGTCGCGCGCGCCGGGGATGCCCTTGGCGATGTCTCCCGCGTGCGCGGCGATGCGGGCCGCGATCACGCCCTCGCGCACGTCGTCGGCATCCGGCAGGCGCAAATGCTCCGCTGGCGTCACGTAGCACAGGAAATCCACGCCGGCCGCGGCGGCGATAGCGCCACCGATGGCGGAGGTGATGTGGTCGTATCCGGGCGCCACGTCGGTGACGAGAGGGCCTAATACATAAAACGGAGCGCCTTCGCAGATGCGCTTTTCCAGTTGCACGCCGGCCGCGATCTGGTGCAGGGGCACGTGTCCGGGGCCCTCGATCATCACCTGGACGCCGCGTTCGCGGGCCCGGCGCGTGAGGTGGCCGAGCACCATCAGTTCGGCGATCTGCGCGCTGTCGTTGGCATCGGCCAGCGCGCCAGGGCGCAGGCCGTCTCCGAGCGACAGCGTCACGTCGTGCTCGAAGCAGATATCGCACAGGCGGTCGAACTGTTCGAAGAGCGGGTTTTCCCGGCCGGTCCGGGCGATGTCGGCCGCCATGAGCGAGCCGCCGCGGCTGACGATGCCGCACACCCGGGGCGCCTGCATGCCGTCGAGCACCTGCAGGGTCTGGCGCGTGATGCCGCAGTGCACCGTGATGAAATCCACGCCGGCGCGGGCATGGTTCTCGATGACCGCGAACAGTTCGTCCGGGTTCATGGGATCCATCTTCCCTTGAGTGGCCAGGTCGTAGATGGGCACCGTGCCCACCATCACCGGGCTCTTTTCGAGGATGACCCGCCGGATTTCCTCCAGATTGCCCCCCGTCGAGAGATCCATGATGGCATGCGCGCCCGCATCCACGGCCACCTGGAGCTTGCGCAGTTCCTCCTCCTCCAGGCTGCGCAGGCTGGAGGCGCCGATGTTGGCGTTGATCTTGGTGCGCAATCCCTTCCCGATGCCCATGGCCCTGAAGTTCCGGTGCCGGTTGTACGGGATGACCACCTCGCCGCGGGCCACGAGATCCCGGATTTCCTCGGGGGTCTTTCCTTCGTCGGCGGCCACCTGCCGCATCTGGGGGGTGATTTCGCCCTGTTTCGCCATGGAAAGTTGTGTCGCCATCGTCAACTCCTTCCGGGCGGAGGACCTTAGTCCTGCACCCGTCCGCGGTCAACGGTTTTTCGATTGGCCCGCGAACCGGCGATCCTTCATGGGGAACGGTGCCCGCGCAGGCCGGGCCGCCGGCATCCCCGGCGGGGGCCACTTGTCCGATGCACGCCGGAACGTTTTGCGGGCATACCATATAACGTGGAGGAGTGTGATGATGCGAATGCGCCTTTTCTCCCGCCTCGTCCAGAACCGCAGAGGCCAGGCTCTCGTGGAGTCCGCCATCGTCATTCCGCTCATGACGTTCATCATCCTGGGGGTCGTGCAACTGGCCATGATCCAGCACGCCCGCCTCATGACGGAATACGCGGCCTTCAACGCGGCCCGCGCCGGCATCGTATGGAATGCGGACCGCTTCGTCATGCAGAATGCCGCCATCATCTCGCTTCTGCCCACGATGGAGGGGCTGGTCAACGAGACCTCGGCCGGCAACCCCGCCAAGATGCTGCTGCAGATCGTGCAGCGGGCGCTCATCTACCAGGCCCACCGCCGCGTGGCGCAGGCTTCCGACTTCATCCGCAACGGCACCGACGCCATCATCGACATGCTCTCCACGTCCATCCAGGGAGGTGCGCGGCAGTTCCGCGATCGTGTCCTCAATGCCGCGGAGACAGCGGCCGATACGGCGCTTCGCGGCATCATCAACGGCATCTTCGGCACGCAGGACATCGTGGAAATCGAGATTCATTCCCCCAAGCTCAGCGATTTCGGCGGCGTGCACAGCACGGAGATCGAATTCGACGACGTGATGCAGGGCGATGATTGGCGCAACAAGACGCGTCTGAGCATCGAGGTCATATATCTTTATACTTTGCGCATTCCGTTCGCCAACCGCATCATCCACACGGCCTACATCGCCGGGCAGGTTGGCGTGAACCTGTACGGCGCCGTGTGGAATCCGCAGACGCGGGCCGGCGAGACGGGCTTCCGGTCGGTGGCGCCCGTGAACCTCTCGGGCCGGGGCGACCGCCTCACGCGGCAACTGTGGCAGGCGGCCTCGCACGGGGTGTTCATGATCCCGCTGCGGGCCACCTACTCCATGCGCATGCAGTCCAACCCCTATCGCCGTTCCGTGGCCATCCGGTAAGGGAGGAACGACCATGACGTCCACCATGAAACACTTCCTCGCGAACAAGAAGGGCCAGGCGTTTCCGCTGGCGGCCATCGGCGTCTTCATCATGGCGCTCTCGGTGCTGGCCACTCTCAACCTGGGCCAGGCCATCCACGAGAAGATCAAGTTGCAGGGCGCGGCCGATGCGGCGGCCTACAGCCTGGCGAGCATGGAGGCGCGCGCCTTCAACTTCACGGCCATGCTCAACCGCACGATGCTGGTCAATTACAATACGGCCATGGCCGTGCAAAGCTATTACAATTACGCTGGTTTCTGCCTGTTCCTGGTGGGCTCTGTGCGTGACCTGCTGGCCTGCATGGTGTCCTCGCTGGACTTCGGATGCACCTACATCAAGTTGCCGCCGTGGCTCAATGCGGCCTACTGCCTGCTCTACGGCATCTTCTCGGCGGTCAACCAGATCCTGAGCGCCATCATCAAGATATTCGACGTCATCATCAACAAGGTCATCCATCCCATATCGTCGGGCATCGTGGACGCGCTCGGGCTGATGAACAAACACATGTTCTGGCAGATGCAACTGATACGCCTGGCGCTCGTGAACACGCACATCCTCACGGGCATGCACCAGATCGTCTCGGACAACTACATCCACCCGCAAACCAATCAGACCCGCTGGCGCTTCGAACTGACGCCGTGGATGTTCCTGAACATGGCGCTCAACACTCTGGAATACCGCAGTGCGTTCGACCGCGGGGCCAGCGTGAACGCCAGCGTCTTCGATCTGCTCTTCGTGGGCTGGCGCGACTACCAGAACTTCACGGAGCGCAAGGAGAACATCAACGAGGATGCCGTGCGCATCATGACCGAAATCGCCAATGCCACCCGCAGCCACAAGGCTATCTACAACCGCAAGCGCGGCCTGTTCGCCTCCTGGGTGGTCTCCAACATCTTCGGCGAGAAGATGGGCGCCACCAAGCTCATTCCCACGGGCAACCAGTCCAAGCCCAATCCCGACATCCGCAAGATCCGCTCGTCCGGCAACTATGAGATGGGCGACGTCCTGGCTTCCGACGACTACATTTCCAGCGGCTGGGGCATCGCTTCCGTGGGTATCTCGGTGGTGTTCGCCCAGTCCTCCACCATCAAGGGCATTGCGCACGCCATCACGGCGCACGGCGAGGGCAGCGACAGCGAGTACCGCAAGCACTATGGATACAAGAACAACGGCGGTTCTCCGGCCCACCCGCGGGGCGGGTACAGCGGGCTCTTCGCCATTCCCCCGCTCAAGAAGCGCGCGGTCAAGAGCGTGGAGAAGAACGTCGACTGCAACACGATGGAAAAACACAAGTGGGTGGGCATCGCCCCGTACTTCAAGTTCCAGCCGATCGCCGACCACAACAGCGACTACGGCCAGCCCAGCACGTGGATCTTCCTGAACCTGCCGCCCGAGAAGATGCAGACCGGATCGGGCATCGCCGGCCGGCCCTGGTTGCGCAAGTTTTCCTTCAACCACGGCGGCACCGACAAGTTCTCGTTCGAGAACCTCGATGGTGGGCGCGCCGGCGAGCACGGCGGCCACAGCGCGGATCTGGACACCACCATCGGTGGCGATCGCAATTCCATCTCGCTGGCAGGCATCCACCTGAACGGCCTGAACGTCATCGCACGCGGCATGGCCTACTATCACCGCCAGGGCAACTGGGGCGAGCCGCCCAACTTCTTCAACCCGTTCTGGCGCGCCAAACTCGCCCCCGTGGGCGCCAAGCTCACCCAGTGGTTCGACAACCTCACCCGCGGCATCTCCAAGCCCGGGGAACCCAACGAAACCACGGGACAGACGGCCAAGCGCGTGATTCTGAACCTGTTCCGCAACTTCCTCGGGGATGTCTTCTTCGGGGTCGTGACGTCGGTGATGACCCATTGAGGAGGGCGACATGAAGATCCGCTTTTCCTTCGTTCGCAACACCCGCGGCCAGGCCATCGTGGAGTTCGCCATCGCGGTGCCCACGCTGGTGCTCATCTTCCTGTTCTCGCAGTTCTTCTACGAGGCCATCCAGGTCAAGCTCAAGACGCAGGAGATGGCCCGCTACACGGCCTGGGAATTCGTGGGGCACCCGCTGCACAATTATGATGACGGTTCCTTCAACTATTCCCAGGCGTCCAGTTCCATCAAGGACGATGTGCAGCAGCGCTTCGCCAACCTGCGCTCGGTGGACAAGCGCAACAACGCTTCCAAGGCGCTGGCAGGCCAGTGGACGATCACCGCGCCCTCCACGCAGAACAAGCCCGAGCCGCTTCTGCCCGGCGGCAACGTGTTCTCCATCGGCGGCTTTCCCATCGACGTGAACATGATCTTCCAGATGGCCGGCTACATGCTCGACGCCCTGCGCTGGCTGTCCATCCGTAACCATCCCAACATCGTGTGGGTGGCCATGATGGGCTACTACCAGATGGAAAAGGAAACGATCTGGGGCGGCGGAACGCTTTCACGCTTCAATCCCCCGAGCGAGTGGAAGCTCAACACCAAGGGCTACATCCACTCGCAGGTGCGCGTGACGTTCGAAAACCTGTGGGCGCCCATGCTCGACTACATCTCCAGCCCCAAATTCTTCTCTAAGGACAGCCAGGGGCGTTCCGAGATGCGCTCGAGCATCCGGCGCCTGCGCTTCGTGGAATCGTATTATTTGCTCGCAGATCAATGGGAAATGCATCAGGGAGATGACATCGAAGGGCCATCCTCCTCCGGGAAAGCCTATTACAAGCAGATTTCCCGCATGGCCTTTCTGACCCAGCGGGTGCGCAGCGCCCTCAAGGTGTTCACGGACGTCGTGAAGTATGCCACGGATGCCACCGCGTACCTGGCTTTCCAGCCCACGCTGGAAATGCCGGATTTGACCCAGGTGGGGCTTGTTTCCAAGAATTATCAGGGCGGCAGTGGCGGCCGGGATTCCGGCAAGATCGAAATCGAGGAGGACGGCGGCAAGAAGAGTTACGACACCTCGCCCATGATGGACCGCTCCACGAGCCGGGCCAACGTCAAGATGTACGAGGAGAGCCGCCAGACCCGCGCAAACAACTATATGGGTTGCCCGCAGGTGGAGTCGCTGGGCTGCACCTCGTCGCTGTCCCAGGACAATCCCTTCGGGGACTACATCATTCCCGAGGAAATCACGCCGTAAGGCGCCGGAGGAGATCGTCATGCAGAGATTTCTTCGCATCATGCTCGCATCGATGGCGGTCATCGCCATGGGGGCCACGACGTGGGCGTTTTCGCCGGGCGTCGGGCCGGCGCGCGCCGTGGGCACGCATTCCCTGAACAATTTCTGGCCCGCTCCCATGCCATCCTATCCCATGGTGCAGGAGATGCCCCTGTCCGAGGACATGAGCGTGGGGCGCGCCCGCATGAAGATGGCCTGGTTCCGCACGCCGGACGAGCCGCTGAAGGTGGCCATGTTCTACAGGAATTTCTGGGAATCGGCCGGCCACTACGTGACGCAGGACGTGCATCCCTATGGCGGGCGGGTGGCGTCCATGGATCTCGCACACAACCTGCTGCGCCAGGTGGTCATGACGCGCGACGGCGATGTGACGACGGTATACGTGTCGCTGATCATGGGATCGCCGGCCCAGATGCTGGCCACGGGCGCTTCCGACACGGCGCTGCCCGTGATGCCCGGCGCCGAGGGCGTGACGCACATCGGCACCCGGGACGCGCTGGCCAACACATCGGTGCTGGTGTACGTGAACCGGGAAAGCATGCAGGACAACGTGGCGTACTACATGAACGAGATGGCGGCCCGCGGCTACCGCCCCGCCGCGGAGAACGAGCGGGCCGGCCAGGTGGCGGAAAAGATGGGCACGGGCGTTCGGGTGCTCGTGTTTTCCAGGGAAGGCGAGGAAGTCACCGTGACGCTCACGCCGGTGGAGGATTCCGGCATGGTGCGCGTGCATCTCGCCCGGGTGCGCGGAAAGGGGGAATGACATGCGTTCGATGCCCGTTCTTCGCCGAATCGACTGGCGTTCCCGCGCGGGGCAGAGCATGACCGAGTACAGCCTGCTCATGGCGGCCATCCTCGGCAGCCTCACCATCATGGGGTTCGACCTGTTCCCCCGCTTCGTGCATGCCTTCCAGTTGTACTTCGATTCCTATTACATCATGCTCAATCTGCCCATCCCATAGGCGAAGGGCTTCGCTGTGATCTCGACGCGGACTCGCGATGATCACACCCTTCCATAGGCGAAAGGGCCCCGCAGGGCGTGGGCGTCATATCCGTTCGAAGAATTCCCGCATGGCCGCGGCGAGCGCTTCGCAGGCCGGACGGGGAACATCCAGGTGCGTGACCAGCCGCAGGGGATTGGAAGGCGCGATCCGGATGCCGCGCGCATGCAGGAATGTTGCCAGTTCCTGCATGCGCGCCGAGCCGCCGGGTTCGGGCAGGCGGACGAACACCATGTTGGTCTGCGCCGAATGGGGGAGCACTTCGAGCGCGGGAATCGTGCGCAGATGCTGCGCGAGGAAAGCGGCATTTTCGTGGTCTTCGTGCAGGCGTTCCACGTTGTGGCGCAGGGCGAAAAGCCCGGCCGCGGCGAGGATGCCCGCCTGGCGCATGCCGCCGCCGAGCACCTTGCGCCAGCGCCGCGCCCGGGCGATGAAATCCGCCGGTCCGCACAGCAGGCTGCCCACCGGCGCGCCCAGCCCCTTGGACAGGCAGACCGTCACCGAATCCGCATGCCGGGCCATTTCGCGCACGTGCACGCCCGCGGCTACGGCGGCATTGAAGAGCCGGGCACCGTCCAGGTGCACACGCAGGCCGTACGCATCGGCGAAGGCGCGCGCGCGGGCCAGGTAGTCCACCGGCAGCACGCGGTTGGCGTTGGTGTTTTCCAGGCACAAGAGCCGCGTGCGCGGATGGTGGAAATCGTCGGGCTTGACCTTGGCCGCCAGTTTTTCCAGATCCAGCGTGCCGTCTTCCTCGAATTCGATGGGCTGGGCCGCCACGGCGCCCACGATGGCCGCCCCGCCGCCCTCGTACTTGAAAGTGTGGGCGTCCTGTCCCACGAGATACTCGTCCCCCGGCTGGCAATGGGTCACGATGGCCAGGAGGTTGGCCTGCGTGCCCGAGGGCGTGAACAGGGCGGCCTGTTTTTCCAGCAGGTTTGCCGCTTCCGACTCCAGTTCGTTGACCGTGGGATCGTCCCCGTACACGTCGTCACCCACCTCGGCGCCGGCCATGGCCGCGCGCATTTCGGGGGAAGGGCGCGTGACCGTATCGCTGCGGAAGTCATGAAAGGTTGTCATTGCATGGCCCCTTTTATTTGGTCGGTAATAATAATTTTATTGTATTTTTATTACATCAAGCCGAGTTCGCGCAGGGTCTTTTCGGAAGGATTGCCTTCCCGGTCCCATCCGCGCAGGGCGTAATACTCGTCGAGCATCTCGTCGAGCCTGACGACGCGGTTGCGGGAAGCGCCCTCGGTGAAGGGCTCCTCGAGGAAGCGGCGGGGCAGGGAGTCGTCCTTGCGGGAGAAGCCGTTCTTTTGATTGAACACGCGCTCGAGGTTGTAGATGCGCGTGCCCACCTTCACGAACTCGGCCGGGGAGAATTCCAGGCCCGTGACCAGTTTGAGCATTTCGGCAAGCGTGTCGACGCCGCAGGAGAACTGCAAAAAGCGGCACAGCACCATGGAATCCACGGCCGCGGAGATGTCCTGGAACAGCGCCGTGAGGCGGGCCTTGCCAGCTGTGGAATAGCGATCCATGAACACCGGCTGGCCGAGCACCTCGGGGGCGATCATGTAGGCGCGCATGTGGCAGCCGCCGCGGTTGGAAGTGGCATAAGCCAGCGCCATGCCCTGCGCCCCGCGCGGGTCGTAGGCCGGCAACTCCAGCCCCTTGACGGCCATGGCCAGGTCCGGGCGTCCATATTTCTCGGCCAGTTTCCGTGCGCCCAGCGCCAAATCCGCCCCGATGCCGCGGCGGTAGGCGATGTCCTCGATCCAGGTGGACAGTTTGTCCACCTCGCCCCAGCGCGGCCCTTCCGGCCAGGCGCCCACCTGCTGCAGTTCCATGGCGCAGCCGATGGTGTTGCCCGTGGTGATGGTGTCCAGGCCCAGCCGGTTGCAGGCGTAGTTGGCCTTGGCGGCCGCCTCCAGGTCGGAGGCGCCCAGTTGGGCCGAGAACCCCCACACGGATTCGTATTCGGGACCTTCGCCTTCTTCATCCTTGGTTTTCGTTACGCGGCCGCAGGCGATCGGGCACTTGTAGCAGGCGCTCTTGCGGGTGAGGATGGTCTCGGCGATCTTCTCGCCGCTGACGCCCTCGGCGTCGTTGAAGACGCCGCGCTGGAAGTTGCGCGTGGGGAACATGCCGTGCGCGTTGATGACGTTGACCAGCACGGAGGTGCCCAGCAACTGCAGGGATTTTCCCGTCACCGGGTTCTTGTCGATGAGGATGAGCAGGCGCTTCATGAACGCCTTGAGCCCTTCGGGATCGGCCACGGGCGTTTCCTTTTCGCCGTAGGCCACGATGGCCTTGAGGTTCTTGGCGCCCATGACCGCGCCCATGCCGGCGCGCCCCGCGGCACGGTCATTGTCGTTCATGATGGCGGCGAACGGCACGCCGTTCTCGCCGGCCGGTCCGATGCTCGCCACGGCCGCCTTCCTGTGGGTGGCGGCGATCAGGCGATCCCGCGTCTGCGGCGTGGAAAGCCCCCAGAGCTCCGATGCGTCATGGAACTGCACGCCCTGTTCGGTGACGTGCAGCCATACGGGCCGTTCGGCGCGGCCGGTGACGATCATGCCGTCGATGCCCGCGGCCTTGAACACGGCGCCGAACGATCCGCCCGAACTGGAGTCGGCAATCGTGCCGGTCAGGGGCGATTTCGAGACCACCTGGTAGCGCCCCGCCGTGGAGATGGCCGTGCCCGTGAGCGGCCCCGTGAGGAATATCAGCGGATTTTCGGGGGAGAGCGGGTCGATGGCCGGATCCACCATGTCCGTGTAGAGTTTCACGCCCAGGCCGCGGCCGCCCAGATAGGCGCGGTACAGTTCGGGATCCACGGAGAAGTCCTCCCACGTGCGTTTCGTCAGGTCCACCTTGTAGAATTTTCCCATCCAACCGTACATGGCCTTCTCCTTTTATTCGTAGTACTTGTTGTACAGTTCCCGATACTGGCAGGCGCTGCATTTCTTGGTGTGATACATGTACAACGCCTTGGGCATCTTGTTGGCGTTGGCATAGCGCTGCGGGCAGAAGTGGCAGGGGATTTCGGGCTCCAGCCAGGCTTCTGGCGCCAACTGGTACAGCGACAGGCCCTCGATGACGGATACGGAGGCCGAGGAGCCCAGGCGGCTGGCCCCGGCCATTATGGCGCGGTGCGCATCCTTGAAGTTGGAGATGCCGCCGGATGCTTTCACGCCGATGTCGGGCCCCACGGTCTGGCGCATGAGCCGGATGTGGTCCGGGAACGCCCCGTAGATGCCCATGCCCGTGGAGGTCTTGACGAAGTCGGCGCCGGCTTCCACGGAAAGTTCGCAGGCTTTCACGATCTCCTCGTCGGTGAGGTAGCACGTTTCGAGGATCACCTTGAGCAGGCGCCCGTCCACGGCGTCCTTGACGGCCCGGATGTCGTCGCGCACCACGTCGTATTTCTTGTCGCGCATGGCGCCCACGTTGAGCACCATGTCCACCTCGTGGGCGCCTTCGGACACGGCCAGGGCGGCTTCCTGGGCCTTGATCCTCGTGGTGTTGGCTCCCAGCGGGAAGCCGGCCACCACGCAGACCTTGACGTCGGTGCCCTCGAGTTTGCGGGCCACGTACGAAGTCCAGTAGGGATTGACGCACACGGAGAAGAAGCCGTATTCGAGGGCTTCCTGGCACAGTTTGATGATCTTGTCCTCCGTGGTGTGCGCCGCCAGCACCGTGTGGTCGATCATCTTGGCGAGGCTTTCTCGGGTCAGTTCCATGGGTGTCTCCTCGTGTTCACCCGCCGCCCAGCGGGGGGAAGATGGCCACCGTGTCCGATGGGGACAGGGGGGTATCCAGCAACTGCAGGAAATGCACGTTTTCACCGTTGACCAGCACGATGATGCCGGGATGCAGCCGCCCCTCGGCATCGAGCAGCGCATCATGGAAATCCGTTCCGAAGCGCCGCGCCAGTTCGTGTATCAGTTCGCGCACGGTCGGGGCCGTCACATCGTGCACGGCGGCGGTGCCGGTCAGAAAGCGAAGCGTGGCGAAGAACTCCACCTGCATTCGCGGCAGTATAAAGGATTTCGTACGCAAATCAATGCAAAAACCGGGTCGCGCCGCTGAAGGCCGGCTGTGCTGATGCTGTTCGGGAAGGAAGAAATGGGTTCACTTCTCCAGCACGAGGTCGGGAAGCTCGGCGACCCGGGAAACGAAGAGGATCTCCATGTCGCGTCGGGCTTCTTCCGGAATCTCCTCGAGATCCTTGCGGTTTTCGAGCGGCAGGATCAGCCGGCGCGCGCCGGCGCGGTGGGCCGCCAGGGATTTCTCCTTGATGCCGCCCACCGGCAGCACCCGGCCCCGCAGCGTGATTTCACCCGTCATGGCCACGTCGTGGCGCACGCGGCGGCCGGTGAAGAGCGACAGCAGCGAGGAGAACATGGTCACGCCCGCCGACGGGCCGTCCTTGGGGACGGCGCCCGCGGGCACGTGGATGTGGACGTCGGTGTTGTCCAGAACGTCCTCTGGAATCCCGTAGCCGGCCGCGTCCGAACGCAGAAGCGACAGGGCCGCCTGCGCGCTCTCCTTCATGACGTCGCCCAGTTGCCCCGTGAGCACGAGTTGCCCCTTGCCCTTCATGCGGCGGCTCTCCACGTAGATCACGTCGCCGCCCACCGGCGTCCAGGCCAGGCCCGCGGCCACCCCGGGCTCGTGCGTCTCGAGGCTTTGCATGTCCAGGAACTTCTGCGGCCCGAGCATCTCCGGAAGGACGCCCGGAGTCACGGTGAATCCCTGCATGTCCTGGCCTTCGGCCACGCGCACGGCGATGGCGCGGCACACGCCCTCGATGGTCCGCTCCAGGTTGCGCACGCCGCTCTCCCGGGTGTAGTTGTCGATGATTTTGTAAATCGTTTCTTCCGGCCAGTTCACGGCGACATCCTGGATGCCGTTTTCCTTCATCTGCCGCGGAATCAGGTAGTTGCGCGCGATGTGCGCCTTCTCGTTGCGCGTGTAGCCCGGCAGTTCCAGCACCTCCATGCGGTCCAGCAGCGCCGGCGGAATGGTGTCCACCATGTTGGCCGTGGCGATGAACATCACGGAGGACAGGTCGAACTGCACTTCCAGGTAATGGTCCGAGAATGTGGCGTTCTGCTCCGGATCCAGCACCTCCAGCAGCGCCGAGGCCGGATCCCCGCGGAAATCGTGCCCGAGTTTGTCGATCTCGTCCAGCATGAAGACGGGGTTCTTCACCTTCACCTTGCGGATGCCCTGGATGATGCGTCCCGGCAATGCCCCCACGTACGTGCGCCGGTGCCCCCGGATTTCGGCTTCGTCGCGCACGCCGCCCAGGCTGATGCGCCAGAACTCGCGCCCCATGGCCCGCGCGATGCTCTTGCCCAGGGAGGTCTTGCCCACGCCCGGCGGTCCCACCAGGCACAGGATTGGGCCCTTCTTGGCGGGGTTGAGCTTTCGTACGGCCAGATACTCCACGATGCGCTTCTTCACCTTCTCCAGATCGTAGTGATCCTCGTCGAGGATGCGACGCACCGTCGGGATGTCCAGTTGATCCTCGGTGGCTTCCTGCCACGGCAGTTCCACGAGCCAGTCCAGGTAGGTGTGCACCACCGTGTATTCGGCCGAGGCCGGATTCATCATCTTGAGGCGGTCCAGTTGCTTGAGCGCCATGGCCTCGGCTTCCTCGGGCATCTGGGCCAGTTCGATCTTGGCCTTGAGTTCCTCGATTTCCGAGCCAGGCTCGTCGCTCTCGCCCAGTTCCTCCTTGATGGCCTTGAGTTGCTGGCGCAGGATGTATTCGCGCTGGCTCTTGCCCATCTCCTCCTGGACCTGCGAGTTGATCTGCTCGCGCACCTTGAGCAGTTCCAGTTGGCGATTGAGCGCCACCAGGATGCGGTACACCCGGTCGCGCACCGGAATGGTCTCCAGGATGGCCTGCTTCTCCTCCAGCGGCATGTCCAGGTTGGCCCCAATGAAGTCGGCCAGGGCCTCCGGCTCGGAGATGGATTCGATGAGAGCGCCGGCCTCGTTGGGAACGTCCGGCATGAGTTTGAGCACCTTGCGCGCCGTCTCGCGCAGATTGAGCACCATGGCTTCCAGGTCGCTGGGAGAGGGTTCTGCCGCGCCGGATTCCGGAGAATCCGCGGCCTGCTCATTGGCCGGGGTTCCGGGTTCTCCTTCCGTCGCCTCGGGAAGGCTTCCCGCGACCTCGTCTTCCCGTGTCCGGATGCGGGCCGTGATGTAGGGTTCGCGTCCGATGAATCCCAGGACCTCGATGCGCACCAGCCCCTGGATGATGACGCTGAAGTTTTCGGGACCCAACTTGATGACCTTGAGCACCCGCGCGGCGCATCCCACGCCGTAGAGATCGTCTTCCTGCGGGTTTTCCACCTGCGGGTCGCGCTGCGTGATGATGCCGATGACGGGTTTCTCGCGGGCCAGGGCGTCCTCGATGAGTTTGACGCTCTTCTTGCGGCCTACGTCGATGGGGATGATGGAACCCGGAAACAGCACAGCGTTGCGCAGCGGCAAGATGGGCAGCACTTCCGGAATCTCCACAGCCGAACTCCTGCGTTTGAAATTCATGGTCCGACCTCCGCGGCGCAATATAAGCGTGAAAATGACCCTGCAAAGTCCCCATCCCGGGAAATTTCGGGGAAGTTCAGCGGCAGTACGGCTGGGATGCGGGACAGGCGATGCGCACGTGGAAATGATCCCCGTGCGCGGAATCGGCCGAAAGCACGGCGCTGGCCGCCTGAACGACCCGGGCGGGCCGGGCCACGGCTTCGGCATACTGCAGGAGCAGGTCCCGCAGCGCGGAACTGACGAAGATTTTTTGCACCTGTACGGTCTTGTGCGTGACGAGTGCTTCCACCAGTTCCCAGTTGCGCTCGATGTCGAACAGGAGATGCGCATATTTTCCGGAGGCCTGCCCCATGCCGTCGAAGCGCACGAATTCTTCCGTGACCACCTGGTAGCGGTGGCGGCGGTCCACCAGATAGAACCCCAGATCCACATCGCGCCCGCTCTGGTGCGAGCGGTGCCCCGGCGCGTATCCGCCAGCGGCCGGGCTCAGGTCTCCTACGGTCAGCATGGACTTGGGGTACATCTTTTCGACCTGGGCGGCCGCATGTGTGACGAGCGCCACCAGTTCGGGAAGCCCGTGGACGTGGCCGCGCGCGCGCGTTCGCGCCAGGAGGAGGAATCCCCGCCCGGCCGATGGCATCGCCGCTGGCCGGTGCAGGCGGCCCGCCCACGGATGGCCGATGGAGAACGGCGTCTTCGACTTGCGGATCTGATCCATGGGAAATGCCGATGGATCGAAGCGGTTCAGGGATACCTTGCCGCGCGTGGAGCCCACGAGGGTGCAGGAGAGCCGGCCCTGGGCGTTGATGCGGCATTCCCGCGGCAGGGTGTCGGCTCCCGAGGCGGGAATGGCACTGACAAAAATCAAAAATAAAGGGAGCAGAAAAGGAATGCGGCGATGCATGGCCTTTCGGGTGTAGCAGGCATTGGACGCCGCATCAAATTTTCAGACCGCGGATTTCACGGAACCGCTCCTGCCGCGATGCCGTGGAGAAATCATGTCCAGTCCACCTTTCCCTGCGTGATTTCCCGCAGGGTCTCCTCGGAAATTTCCATAGCCTGCGCGCATTTGGCCAGAAGGGACCGCTCCGAGCGCGCCACCTGCCCGTCGACCGAGACGGCCTCCGCAAGCCGCACCAGCGCTTCCCGGCGGGATTCGGCGTCCGTGATGCCGCGCGCCATGGCAATAACGTCGTCGTCGATGTTGCGTGCCAGGATGTCGCGCCGCTCTTCGGGGGTCATGCCGAAATGGGCGATGAGCCGGTCGAGCAGTTGCATTTCCGCATCCGTGACATGGCCGTCGCGCAAAACGGCCTGAGCGGCCAACTTGCAAATCTGTATCTCGTTCTGGTGGGTCATGGCGGCCTCCTATGGCGAAAGGGGGTTGAACTTCAATTCCTTCTTCTCGTCGATGATGAACTCCGTTTCATCGCCGAGATCGAAGCGCAGCGTGAAATGCACCGGTAGTCCCGTGGCCAGTCTGGGAAGCCATGTGGCGCTCTTTCCCAGGGGCCAGGAAACGGGGATGGTGACTTTCTGGAAGTTTTCCGGCCCCCGTGTGAGGGGGAATCTGCCGTCTGCGATGGTGTGGCCGTCCACGGTCAACCCGTATTCCACCCGGGTGGTTTCCATGAGTTGCTTCTTGGGACGCGGCACGCGGATTTCGAGGTCGAACAGGAGCGTGCCGGCCGGCCCGCCTTCCAGGCGCATGCGGCGGATGCCCGCAATGCCCCCGCCGGGCAGCAGCGGCAACTCGAGTTCTCCTTCCCGCAGGACGCGCCGGGTTTCCGCTCCCAGCACGGTCTTGAGCCGGACGTCGCTGGAAAGCCGGTAGCGCACGCTCTTTCCCATGAGCAGATCCTTCACGGGCTCGATCAGCGGCAGGAAGGGGATGGTCATGCGCACGTCCATGATTTCGCGCTTGCGCGCCGGGATGGACACCGCATGTTCCAGTTGTCCCCGCGCCGCGACCACGCCTGAGAGATCCAGGGATTGATCGACTTCCAGGATGGAGATGGCTACCGGGTGCGGATTGTGCACCTCGTAGCGGACCACCAGTTGGACGGATTGCAGCGAAACCTGCCGCACGACGATGCGCCGGGCGGTCACGGTCACCCGCGGCCGGGGAGAGCAGGCCGCCGCCAGGACCGCGAGGAAGAGCGGCCACGCCCAGGAATGCCGGAACATCGTCATTCCTCTCCTCCATGGCTGGAACGAAATACCAGTTTGAGCGGTGTGCCGGTGTAGGGGAACACCTCGCGCAGGCGGTTGGACAGGTAGCGCTGGTAGCCTTCCGGCACGCTCTTGCGGTTGGCGTGCACCACGAACAGGGGCGGGCAGGTTTCCGGCTGCGTCATGAAATACATCTTCAGCGGACGCTTGCCCGCCATGGGGGGATGGTGCATGGACACGGCCTCCTGCAGGAAGCGGTTCAGATCCGCCGTGGAAATGCGCCGGTTCCAGGCTTCATGCGCGGAAACCACGGCATCGAAGAGTTTGCCGATGCCATGGCCGGTGAGCGTGGACGTCTGCACCACGGGCGCCCAGTCCACGAAGCGCAACTGATCCTCGATTTCCTGCTGGATCTTCTTGCGGGATTCGCGTGTCTTCACGAGATCCCACTTGTTGGCCGCGATTACGAGCGCCTTTCCGCGGTCCACCGCCAGTTGGGCCAGTTTCGCATCCTGCTCGTGCACGCCCAGGCCGGCATCCAGAACCAGCACCACGACGTGGGAATTTTCCATGGCGGAGATGGCGTGCATGCCGGCCAGTTTCTCCAGCCCGCCGCCCACGGCCTTCTTGCGCCGCAGGCCCGCGGTGTCCACCAGCAGGAAGTGGCGCTTCTGGCGGAAGAACGGCACTTCCACGGCGTCCATGGTGGTGCCCGCCACGGAATCCACCAGCAGGCGGTTTTCGCCGAGAATCCGGTTGATCATGGAACTCTTGCCCGCGTTGGGGCGGCCGCAGAACGTGATGCGGATGACGCCGTCTGCGGAGGGTTCGTCCATCCGGGCGGCATCGTCACCGGCTGCGGGCAGGAGTTTCGCGATCTGATCCAGCAGGTCGGTCATGCCCCGCCCGTGGGCGGCGCTGACGGGAAACACGTGTTCCAGTCCCAGTCCGTAGAATTCGTGGGCGGCCAGTTCCACCCGGGCGGTGTCGGACTTGTTGGCCACCAGGATCACCGGTTTCCCGAGCGGGCGCACCCGCTGGACGATTTCCTGGTCCAGCGCGGTCATGCCGGCGCGGGCGTCCACCACCACCAGGATCAGGTCGGCCTCGTTCATGGCGAGATGCACCTGGTCGATGATGGCCTTTCTCATGGTGGATGGATCTTCCGTGTCCACGCCACCGGTATCCACGAGGCCATATGTCCGGCCCTCGTGCTCGAAGGAGCCGTAGATGCGGTCCCGGGTGACCCCCGGGATGTCCTCCACGAGCGCCTTGCGCTCATGCAGCAGCCGGTTGAACAGTGTGGATTTGCCCACGTTGGGGCGCCCGACGATGGCTATCAGCGGATTTCGCTTCATCGTTCGATCCCCCATTTGCGCAGGGCCGCCGGGTCGTCGGTCCAGTCCGGCTTCACCCGCACTTCCAGAAACAGTTGCGTTTCCACGCCGAAGCGCTCCGTCATCTGCTCCCGCGACATCTTGCCGATGCGGCGGATCATTTCGCCCCGCTTCCCGATGACGATGGCCTTCTGGGAGTCGCGCTCCACCCAGATCGTGGCTTCCAGCGTGCGCTTCGGCGGGCGATCCTCGAAGCGCTCGATGGTGACGGCCACGGCATAGGGCACTTCCTGGTGCAGGCACAGCAGGCAGGCTTCGCGGATGATTTCGGCGCACAGTTCCCGTTCGGTCTGGTCCGTGAACTCGTCCTCGGGGTACAGCGGCGGGCCTTCGGGCAGGTTCGCCACGATTTCAGCAAGCAGTTCGCGGGTTCCGTCCCCCGTTGCGGCGCTGATGGGAACCACTGCGCGCACGGCGGGGGAATGGGAAGCCCAGCGCTGCATCAGCGGCAGCAGTTGTTTCTTGTCCGGCACCTGGTCGATCTTGTTGAGGACCACCACCACGGGCTTGTCCTGTTCCTGCGCGCGGCGCACCAGGGCCGCGGCTCCGAAATCTCCCGCGAATTCGTCGAAGGGATCGGAGACGTCCGCCATCACCACCACCACGTCGCAGTCCCCGATGGCCGAAAGCGCGCTTTCGACCATGGCCTTGTTCAGGCGGCGCTTGAAACGGTGCACGCCCGGCGTGTCGATGAAGATGGCCTGGTAGCCGTCTCCCGGCACGATGCCCAGGATGCGCTGGCGCGTGGTCTGGGGCTTGGGGGTGACGATGGATACCTTTTCCGCGAGCAGCGTGTTGAGCAGCGTCGATTTCCCCACATTGGGGCGTCCGAGAATGGCAATGGTTCCACAGCGAAAGTTCGTCGTCATATCGATGATTCCGTTTCTCCGGCGTTCACGGGTAGCACAATTGCCCCCTCAAGACAACCGCCTTGCATGGAGAAGAGCGGGAAATTCTGCAGTCTGGCCGCTTTTGCGGCGGTTCAGGACGAGGGGAGCATCAGGCGAAAGAGGAGATCAGGGACGGGACGGAGGCAATCAGTTGGCCTTGGCGGGAACGCAGAAGCCCAGGCGGGAGGGGCTGGTCTCCACTTCCTGGTTCAGTCCGGTACCGCTCTTGGGCAGTTCGTGGTCCGTCGTGAAGAAGCGGGAAGTGGTCAGGCACACATACGGCACGCCATTGCTGGCCAAGCCCGCGCAGGCCGGGTTGTTGTCCATCGTGGCGGCGTCGCAGATCTTGCGGCAGGCCAGAGCCGGGTTGCTCTGGTTGGGATCGTTGAACGGATCGGCGATGAAGCAGGCCATGCCGGCTCCGCATTCCTGCGCAGCATCCTGGGCGATGGTGCAGGTTTCGCCTTCGTTCTTCGGGGTGGCGATCACGGGCTGGCAGACGCCCAGCAGGGAGCCCAGGCCGAAGTACTGGCAGGTATTGCCGGTGGGGCAGGCGGAACCCGGGTTGGGTCCATTGATGACGTTGCCGGTCAGCAGGTCGCAGGAGTACAGCGGATCGGTGGCCTCGTAGATGTAGCAGACGCCCAGGTCGGGTTCGCGGAACAGGAAGTTGGGGTTGGCGGAACCATCTTCCAGCGTCTCTTCCAGGTCGATGGAAGAGAAGTTGAAGCAGGTGGAACCGGCCGGGCAGGAGTCGGTCTTGTTGTTGTAGACGTCCACGGGGTTGCACTTCTTGAAGCACTTGCCTTCGGTGGCGCCTTCGGAGCCGAAGCAGAAGCCGTCCTTGCACTGGGTGGCCGGGTCGACATCCAGTTGGCCCATGACATCCGCAACCGGGCAGGTCGCGTTGTGCTCGAGCGTGCCGGCCTCGAGGCAGATGCCGCCGTCATCCATGGCGCGCCACAGCGGATAGCAGACGCCCGGACGGTTGCCAGCCAGCGTGCAGGGGGCCTGCAGGTCGGTGCTCTGCATGGCGCCGCCGCAGAAGCTGATGTAGCACAGGCCGCCGATCTGGGCCAGGCATTCCATGGACCAGCCGCAGTCGGCATGATCGGAGCAGGTCTGCAGGCAGGCGCGGAAATCGCCGCTGGAGAAGCACTGCGAGGGCAGGTCGTTGTGGGGGCAGCATTCGTTGGCGCCGCCCATCGGGTTGCACTGCTCGAAGTTGTTCTCCACGTTGCAGTCCACTTCGCAGGAGGACACGTCATACGTGCAGGAGGCCGAGCAGGCCAGCGTGCCGCCGGAGAAGCCGGCGATGTCGGCGCAGGTCTTGCCGCCCAGGTCGGTGCCGTCGCATTCCTCGGTGCCTTCGCGCGTGCCGTTGCCGCACTCGGGAGCCGTGCACTGGGAGGTGTCGAACGTGCAGGTGGCCGTGCAACTCAGCGTGCCGGAGGGTTTGTTGAGCACCACGTCGGCGCAGGTCTTTTCATTGAGGTTGCTGCCGTCGCACTCCTCACCGGGATCCAGGACGCCGTTGCCGCAGGGATTCGTCTTCTTGCTGCCGCCGTCGTCGCAGGCGGCCAGCACCATGGAAAGGGAAACGAACAGGGACAGGATGAACAGGTTTCTGAGTTTCATTTGCAATCTCCTTCCAAAACACGGTTGCATTTCACGAAAAGGAACATCCTTTCGGTTCAGACTCGCGCAAAGCCTATACCAGAGGAAAAACCCCCGTGCAAGTATTTCGGGGCAGAAAAAATGGATGTTCATGATTAAAAAAATCGTTTTTTCGACAGACCCGGTGCGCTTCCTATAATGGGGAACCGTCGGATTCCGGTCGCCGGACTCCGGACGGCGCCACGAAACACGGTGACGAAGCCAATGGACGGACAGGATTTTTCCAAGTCTTCCCCGGAAGTTTCCGGAGCGGCCGCCAGAATTTTTCCGATGGCGGGAATGCGCTGGCCGCTGCGGATCCTGTCCGGAATCGTGCTGGCGCTGGCGGTGGGCTCCATGCCGGTCTACATCCACCGGGAAATCGCGGAACTGTCCCGGCTGAAGGCCGAGTTGCGGGACATGCGCGCCCTGGCCGAAACCATGTATGGACGCATGGAGGATTCGGCGGCACGGCTGCACGCGCTCAAGACGCCCCGTGGGGCGGCCCGCGTCATGCGGGAGAAGGGATTCGTTCCGCCTGGCGCCCGCGTGTACCAGGTGGAGCCGGAAGAAAGCGAAACCGTCAGGAAGGAACGGGAGTGAAACATGAATGCGAGCACGCTGACCCGAAATCCGGTTTCCATTCGGACGAGTTGGAATGTGATACTGATCACGGCCGGCTCCGTTTCGCTGGCGTTCGGTTCTTTCCACCCCGCTGCCGGCCACGCCGTATGGGTGCCCGTGATGCTGTCGCTTCTGGGAATCACCCTGCTCGGACGGCTCCTTTCGCGGCTCTTCCGGCGTCCGGCCCGCGCCGACGTGCTCCCGGAGCGGCCCAGCCTCGCCTCGGAACTGGAAACCATGGCGCTTTCCGTTCTGGCGCTCTCCGTATTCCTGCAGGCGTCGGGGGGGGAACTCTTCCGCTGGATGGTGCTCGCCTACTGGCTGGAGATGGTTCTGGCCGTCTTCGTGCGGCCTTCGGTGGCGCTCCTCGGAGCGGCGGCGCTGTTTCTGTCGGGCGGATTCCTGGCGCGCCAGGCGTCGCCCACGGTGGCCGGCTCCGGATTTTTGGCATCGCACGCGCTCTTCCTGGTGCTCTTCGGCGGTACGGGAATGCTGATGCGCACGGCGGAAACGGTCCTGCGCCGCGTGGAGGAACGCCGCCGGAAGCAGCAGCAGGCCCGTCATGACCAGGAGGAACTGCGCAGTTTCCGCCTGGCCGCACTGGTCACGTCGTCCAACGCCCGGGACCGGGCGCAGCAGGACGAACTGCTCGGCCAGGCTTCCCTCATGGAAGTGCACGACCATATCGCCTATGAGTTGCAGTTGCTGCGTGAAAGCCTCTCGGTGACGAGCGCCGTGCTTCTATGGATGGACACGGCGGCCCAGAGGCTGCGGGTGGTGGAGGCGGCCTCCACGAGTCCGGCCATGGATGGGCGCTTTCTGGAGAGCGGTGTCCAGTTTTCCGCCCTCAAGGGGGTCATCGGCAACGTGGTGCGCAACCAGGTGGTATTGAACATGGCCCCGTTCCCCTTCGGGTCCAGCGCGCTGGCCTACTATTCCGGTCCGCAGACGGTCGGCTCCTTCCTGGGCGTGCCGGTGTTCGACCAGGGAAGGCTTTCGGGCGTGCTGTGCTGCGACCGGGAAACGCCGGAGCCCTTCACGGAGGCGCAGGTGCAACTGGCCCAGAAGGGGGCGGCGCAGATGCTGCGCACGGTGGCCACCGAGCGGCTTTTCGTGCAGATGGCCCGCAGCAAGTTCGAACAGGAAAAATTGTATCAGGCTCTTTCCTACATGAATCATGCCCTGGACCTGGATTCCGTCGTCCAGGCGGCGTTCTCGGCGGTCACGTCCATCTGTCCGGTGGAGGAGATCGCCGTGGTGCACTGGACGCAGGCGGAGGAGAAGGCCGTCATCCTGGGGGCGCATGGCGAACTCATGGCTCCGTACAAGGGCCAGTCGCTGGACGTGAACCGCAGCCTTCTGAAACTGGCCATGGACAACCGGCATTTCCTGCCCGTCAACGGAGAACTCCACAACCCGCGGCAGGTCGTGATCCACGATTCCATTTCCTTTTCTGACATGGGGTCCGTGCTGGTGCAGCCGCTCATCGAGGGCGACCGCTCCATCGGCGCCATGGTGTTCGCCTCCCGCGAGCGCGGGGTGTTCACCGCACAGCGCCGGGACATGCTGGGCGCGCTCTCCAGCCAGGTGGCCATCGGCCTGCAGAAGGCGCTGATGTACAAGCGCATGGAGGAGATGGCCACCACCGACGGACTCACGGGACTCACCAACCACCGCGCCTTCCAGGAGCGCTTCACGGAAATGCTCGCCCGCGCGGAACGCATGCAGACGCCGCTGACAGCGCTCATCATCGACATCGACAAGTTCAAGCGCATCAACGACACCTACGGGCATCCCATCGGCGACACGGTGATCAGGGGCGTGGCGGGCGTGCTCAAGCGCCAGGCCCGCTCCATCGACATGGCGGCCCGCTACGGCGGCGAGGAATTCGCCATGGTGATGGAAGCCACCGACGCCGAGGGAGCGCGGGTGGCCGCCGAGCGCATCCGGCAGGAGGTGGAATCCCTCGTGTTCGATTCCCCGCTGGGGCCGTTCAAGGCCACGCTGAGCATCGGTTTCGCTTCCTTCCCCGCGGACGGGACGCACAAGCAGCAACTCATCGACCGGGCGGACCGCGCCCTGTACTGGGCCAAGGAGCACGGCCGCAACCAGGTGGCCTACTACGGCGCCGTCCGCCGCGACCTGGAAAAAGAATAGGAAACGATGAAGAACCTCGAAGAAATCGCCTACTATCTGTACGTCCAGGGCATCCTCACCCGGATCGAGATCAAGAATCTCATCCGGGAGGGATTCATCGGCTATCTTCCCGAATACCTGTGGAATCCGCTGGAGAAGCAACTCGACGACCTGGGCGTGACGGCGTCCGACCGGCGCCGCACGTGGGAATACGAGAACTGGGAGGAGGACTACATCAAGCGCGAGACCAAGATCGGGCGCGAACTCCTGCACGTGTTCGCCGACCGCACCGCGGACGCCCGGGAAGAGCAGGCCCCCGAGAGCGACTCGCTGCGCCCGCGCGTGGTGGACATCGAACTGGACACGCTGCAGAAGCACCTGCGGGGGGAACAGGCCGCGCATGGCCGCGAATTCGCCGAAATCCTGGCGGCGCTCTCGGGCGTCGACAAGGTGGGAGAGAAGGACCTCTCCGCGGCGGGCGATGCGCTCGCCTCCATGCCGTTCGAGCGGTTCGTCGCCCGGTTGCTGGATTTGCTGGAGGGTCCCTCCCAGTTCTGGAAGCGCGCCTGGGATTTCGTCTCCTACGACAAGTTCCTGCTGCCCCATTATTCCGGACCCATCGTCACGGCGTTCAAGCAGATCCTGCGCGGATTCAGGAAGAATGAACTGGGGCAGTACGACTGGACGCTGCGCTACGAGGAAATCGCGTGGAGCTACCACGTGGTGCAGGCGCGCCAGGCGATCCTGCGCGCCATGGCGCACCTGCTGCGCCGGCGTCCCGAGGTCTGGGTCGAGAAACTGCGCAGGGAATACCATCCGCTGGCCTTCTGTGCGGGGGCGCTGGTGTATTCGGCCAACCGCGCCATCCGGGCGGGCCACCTGGGGCCCGACGAGGCGCTGCCGCTGGCCTTCACCGTGGTGGAGGCCGCCCACGGCAAGGCGTGGGCCTGCGCGTACCACATGGACTCCAACGCCGTCATGCCCTTTTTGCACCATTATTTCCGCTTCACGTACGAACGCGAGAATTCCCTGGGGCAGACCCTGCTGCGGGAGGTCTACGATCTCTTCGCAGGCATGAGGACGGACGTGGAAAAGCAGGAATTCATCGATGCCACCCGGGCGCTCCTGGAGCAGGAGGGAGAGGACCGCGTGGAACCGGCCATCTGTCTGCGCCAGTTGCACGCGCTCTACGCCCACGAGTATTTCGGCCCGCTGTTCCGCGGCTTTCCGCCCGAGCGCGAGCGCGTCCTGATGGATGCCTGGTGGAAGGCGCTCGCCTACGATGTGGGAGGGCTCGGCGTGACGTGGGATTTCGAAACCCTGGAGTGGCGGCGCAACATCATCGATTTCGAGGCGTACCTCGAAAACGAGACCTTTCAGAAACTGGCGGATCCGGTCCTGCGGCTGTTCTATGGCGTGTGCGTCCCTGCCGCTTGGAACGGGTGAGGAGGAGAAGACATGGCGCAACGATACCGGCTCGGCCGTTCCCCCCGCTGCTCGCTGGTGCTCGCCGAGGAGAGCATTTCGCTGGAGCACTGCATCCTCATCGATTCCGAGAACACCCTGCGCATCGAGGACGTGAGCCACAATGGCACCTGGATCCTGCGCAAGGGCGTGCGCCGCCGCCTGCAGCGTCACGTGGTGGAGACCCTCAAGCCCGAGGACATCCTGTACTTCGGCTTCTACGAACATCCGTTTCCCGTGCAGACCCTGTTCGAGCAGATCCGGAAACTGCGTCTTCCCGTGGGCAGCCAGAACGTGCGTTGCCCGGTGCACGGCATCATCTACCTGGAGTCGAGAAAATGCCCGCTCTGCCCGACATGAAGGAATTCCGCGAAATCCTGCGCATCCTGTTCCGGAACCGGATGTTCCTGCTCGCCTTCGGAGCCCTGGGGGCCATGTTCTGGATCCTGTTCCTGATGCTGCTGTTTCCCCGGGGCAGCGCGCTGGCCAAACTGCTTCTGGACTGGCAGTCGGACGCTTCCTCGATGGTGTTTCCCTATCCCTTCACCATCCAGAACCTCATGTGGATCCTCTTCGGCGTGGCGCTGGGAGACGCCTGGTTCCGGCTCGCCAGCGCCCGCAAGGAGGCGGGTAGCCTGGCGCTGGGCCTGCTGCCGGAGAGCCAGAGCGTGGTGATCACCAAGGACAATCTTCCGGAAATCATGGAAAAAGCCTATCTCTTCAAAACCGGGCAGAACCTCTTCCTGGCCCGGCTGATCCATTCCACGGCCATGAGTTTCCAGACCCACACGTCCGCGCAGCAGGCTCATGAAATCATGAATTCGCAGGTGGAACTGGAGTTGCATCAGGTGGATCTGCGCTATACCCTGATTCGCTACATTTCCTGGCTTCTACCTACACTGGGATTCATCGGGACGGTGGTGGGTATCGCGTCGGCCCTTTCTGCCATCGACGTCAGCCGGGCGCCGCGGGCGGCGGAAATCGCCCGGGCGGTTCCCTCGGAACTGCAGGCGGAATCCGAAAAGCCGGCTCCCTCTTCTTCCGAGGAGGTGACCAACAAACTGGGCCTGGCCTTCAACACCACCATCGTCGCGCTGCTGCAGAGCGCGCTGGTGGTGCTTCTGGCCCAGTTCCTCCAGAAGAAGGAGGAGGAGATCGTCAACGTGCAGAGCCAGTACTGCCTGGACAACCTGGTGGTGCGCCTGTACAACCCCGACGCATAGGGATGGACGGCACGCCTCGACGGGCGTGCGGGAAAGCGGGAACCGAAGGCATGCAGCGTCGCAGGAATCGCGAAATCATGGTGTTCTCCATATCCTTCCTGGATGTGATCGCATCGGCGCTTGGAGCCATCCTGATCCTGTTCATCATCCAGTACAACAAGACGCAGACAGCGCGCACGGAAGCCGTGGTCTCCGAGGCGCGCCACAGCCAGTGCACGGCGGCCCTGGCCGAATTCGCCCGGCAGGATCCCCGGCTGGCCGCGGCCACCCCGTTCGACGACGTGACGTCCATGCCGTTCGACAGGACCGCGCGCTTCGAGCACGAGAAGCACACCGAACATCCGCATCCGGAAGAGCCGGCCATGGCGCCTTTGTCCGTGGTCCCCAAGGCGCCCATGAACGTTTCGCCCATCGTCAGGGTGCAGACTGCGGCCGTCGAGCCGGGAGTGCCGGGCATGCAGGCGGAAGAGGACCTGCAGCCGAGCAGCCTGCCGCAGGCTCCCGAAAACGAGTTGCCTCCGGCTATGAGTGAAAATCCTGCGGATGCGTCGCCGGAAATCGCGATGGCCGAGCCCGTTCCCCAGGAGGACCGGCGCGTGCCTTCGGCCGAGAAGCGTCCAGAGGAGCCGCGGCCCGACGTCCCCATGTCCCCGGCCGCCGAAAAGGAAGCGCCGCCGCCGGAGAAGGCGCCGCCGGAGAAGGCCGAGAAGCGCATCCTTCCCGAGTTGCCGGCGGGACACGAGGGAAAGACGCTGGCCACCTGCGTGACGGCCCGGGAGAACGTGGTGGTGCGCTTCTGGGACCACGACCAGCCCGACGGGGACACCATCATGGTGTCCTGGAACGGCCGCAACATGACCCGTATCCGCCTGGAGGAGAAATCCACCACCGGCTACGTGTTTCCGCTGGCGCGCGGGCGCTACAACATCGTGGTGATCAAGAACATCTCCAACGGATTCTATCCGCTCAACACGGCCAGCGTGTCCATCTCCGGCTGCGGGCAGGCCCGCTGGAAGATCCGCGACGTGGGCGACAGCCGCGTCATCTACATCTACCGGGAGTGAGGTCCCATGACGGCCCTGTTTTGCCTCGCATTCCTGCTGGCTGCACCCGAACCGGATGCCGGCGAGGGTTTCGTGGTGGTGAATTCCGACGCCCCCGTGCAGGTGACGAAACTGCACGATGAGGGAGGGGGCGCCGAAAAGCCGCCTTCCTGGATGCTGCAGATCCTCGCCGGACCCTGGCACGTGGATTTCCTCGCCGCCGCTCCGGGCGGAACCCTGCAGGCCGGAGTGTTCTGGCGTCCCGCCGGGGACTGGTGGCTGGGAACGCGCCTGTCCGGCGCCGCCGCCCCGCGGCCCCACGATTCGCCAGCGCTCTGGAATGGTTCGGCCGCCGTCGAGGTCCGTCAGCATTTCCTGCTGCATCCGGAAGCCAACCGTTTCGTCATGGGGCACGTGGCCGCTGGGGCTGGGGCGTCTTTTCTGGATGCCGGCAGCGACACCCTGGCCGGCCCGTTCGCGTTCATCGGCGCCGGCGTGGGCGTGGCCCTCTCGTATGACCGCTATCTGGGCCTCGAAGTTTCGTATGCCTTTCCCGTCTGGGTGCGCAACGACACCCATCCGCGCGAATATGCCTCTTTCCTGTCGGTGGGCCTGTTTCTGACGCAGGGATTTTAAGGGCGCTTTCGCGCTCCGGTTTCAGGCGCCGGCAGAGGATGGCCGGTGTGAAGGATGCGAATGCTGGATGAAGGCCAGGAAGGGATCCGGCAGCCGTGGAGGGTGGGCGTGGCGTCGGGCCGCAGTCGACCGTGTTCTTGAGGTCGTCATTTCAGGAGGCGCTGCAGGACGAGTTCGCCCTGGCCGCGCAACTGGTTGAGTTCCACAGAGGTCAGTTCGCGTCCGGAGACCTCGTATTCCAGCGGCTGGAAATAGCGCGATTGCGGCACGTAGCGCACCGGCAGTTCCTCGCCCACGATGAGCCGCTGCAGGCGGGTGCCCTTGGGCACCGTGATGCGGTCCGTCACCAGGAGCCCGTCGGACGTGAGCTTCAGGTGCCGCTGCAACTGCACGGGAACCGTGGTGGAG
This sequence comes from uncultured Kofleriaceae bacterium, assembly GCA_964516435.1. Taxonomy (GTDB): domain Bacteria; phylum Myxococcota_A; class Polyangia; order HGW-17; family HGW-17; genus HGW-17. The sequence goes on from CAZEZP010000047.1 coordinate 35,520, forward strand.
CGCAGCATGAGCACCTTGCGGATGAGTCCCTTGAGATGGTAGGCCGACTTCTGGTGCCAGCCCAGAAGCCCCATGCCGGCGCGAAAAGCCATCATCTTGAGCGGATCGAAGGTCTGGGTGTGCAGTTCCAGCCCGCGCACGCTGGAGAGCGCTTCCACCCCGTGGGCGCTGAACTTGCGTTCGGGGTCGCACCAGGCCGTGGAGAACACCGTGCCGTCGGGCATGACGCCGGCCAGGGAGGCGTCCGACGCGAGCGGAATGCCAAAACCGTCATCCTGCATGCGGTAGCATTTGAACACGCCGCCGCGGGCCAGGTGCGCCACCACGTACACGTTGCCGCGCTTTCCGCCCCAGATGCCGGCCTGCGGAAACCAGAACTGGGAATCGTCCAGTTCCTGCCAGGGCAGCGGCGGCAGGGTGGAAGGCCGGGGCGCGGCATCGCGAGCCGAGAATAAAAATTCTGGAATGCGGTACACGAAATAGCGTTCACACTGCAGTTCCGGGGTCACGCTCTTTCCCTGCGTGAAGGCACGCAGCATGAAGTCCGCCTGCGCGAGGGCCATGGGTTCCGACGGTCCCAGAAGTTCGTAGCCATGGCTGTAGAAATGCAGGGTTTCCCGGGACCCCAGGGTGCCGCCGTAGTGGCCGTCGGGATACACGAAGTATTTCGTGAAATGAATGGCTTTTCTGGCGATTTCCAGCAGTTCGGGATCGGGCCGCGCCTGGTTGAGGCGGGCCAAAAACGTCACGGTGGCGCTCAGGTAGCCGGGATCCACGCCGTCGTATTCCAGGCACCATCCCTCTTCGTTGCAGTATTCCAGAAACGCCTTCTTGCGTTCCGCATACAGGGGCTCCAGATGTTTCGCCTGGAACAGGGCCATGACCTCGGCCACGGGCAAAAGCGCCATGGCATGATGGTTGGCCAGCACGCCGATTTCGTCATTGGATGCCAGGAATTTGGCCGCCCGCAGCATGGATGTGCTGATCCTTTCCTTGTCCTGCGGGGACAGTTGCGCCGAAACGGCCTTCCAGCCCGCTACCATGGCATGCAACAAAAATCCAGTAGGCCCTGCCCATCCGCGTTCGTTCGGGTAGAATTCGTCGAACGAGCCGTCCGCGTGCTGGATTTTTGGCAGATACGACATGGCGGCGGCGATCCATGCGGCCATCTTGGGCTGCCGGTGATGGGGATTGCCCGGGAAGGGCTCCATGTAGGCCAGCGCCATGGGAAGGATGGCATACTGCGCGATGGCGGAAGGGAAATCCGTGGCGCGGGAGAGCCAGTACTCCCGGTTGGCGCATCCGTAGGTGGGGGAGAGCGGGTTGCGGTCGATCATGGAAAGGCAGCGTCCCATGGAACGCAGGCCGATTTCCGCATACATCCGCGAAACTGGAGAATTGGGGAATTCCATTGGTTTCATTGGCAGCACACCTTCAGGGTTCATGAAATGTCGTCATTCGCCTGCGGGGAGTCGAAAAAATAGGAATACAGGAAAGCATCCTCTCCGGTGTCGTCGTAGTAGGCCTTGCGGCGCCCGACTCGCTTGAATCCCAGTTTTTCATACAGGTTCTGGGCCGCCACGTTGCGTTCCCGGACTTCCAGATCGATTTGCGATGCCCCCAATTCGCTTCCCACTTCCATGAGCAGATGCAGCAGTTGGGCGGCCAGGCCGCGGCGGCGGTGATCCGGATGCACGCCCAGCGACGCGATGTGGATCTCCGGAAAGATCACCCAGTACAAAAGCACGGCTACCGCCCGGCCCTGGTGCCGCACCCCCAGGAAGAAGGCGTAGGGCTTCCCGAATTCCGCCGCGAATTCGGTTTCCGGCCAGGGACGGGCGAAACTGGCGCGCTCCACGGCCATGATGTCCGGGAGATCTTCCGGACCGAGGGAATCGAACACGTATCCGGAAGGCCGCGGCGTCTCAATCACGGGCGTCCTCCCCGGCGGCCGGAGGGGCAGGAGGCGGGGAGGCCACCCGGGCCACCTGCCGCCAGATTTCCGCGGCGCCGAATCCATCCACGGCCGAGAAGAGCACATGTTTTCCGGCATTCGGGCCGAAGGCGGCGCGCACCCGGCGCTCCACCTGTCCCCATTGCGTCTTGGGAACCTGATCCATTTTGGTCATCACGAAGAGCATGCGCACCCCGCGGGCCTGCATCCATTGCGAAAAGCCCGTCTCCAGTTCCGTGATGTCCCGGCGGGCATCCATGAGCAGCAGCACCAGACGCAGCGAGGCGCGCGTCTCCAGGTAGCGGGTAACGAAATCACCCCATTCCTCCCGAAGGGCGCGGGGCACGCTCGCGTAGCCGTATCCAGGCAGATCCACCCAGTACAGCGGGGGCAGATCCAGGCTTTCCACTCGGAAGAAATTGATTTCCCGCGTGCGGCCGGGCGTTCGGGATACGCGCACCTGCTTGCGGGGGCCCAGCATCACCCGCAGCAGGGAACTCTTGCCCACGTTGGAACGCCCCGCCACCGCCACCTCGCACAGATCGGGGGGGGGCAGTTGCGAAGGCGTGCGGGCCCCTACGAGAAAGCGGACATCCGAAATGTGGGGAAACTTGATTTCTTCCATGATTACAATAGTTTTTTATGATCCTCGATTTTAAGGGAACATTCTGAAATCGATTACTACAATTTGGAAATCAAGTCTTTGAGTCCCGGATGGCTGGGATCCTCGGCCAGGCCGCGCTGGGCGGTGGATTTGGCCTTGGCCGGGGCGCCCGTCTTGAGTTCGATCTGGGCGATTTCGAAGAACACGTCGGCCTTGGTGATGTCCCCTTCCAGTTTCTGGAACAGCAAGGCGCGGAACATGCGCTGGGCCTGCTCGTAGTTCTCCATGCGGGCATACAGTCGCGCCATCGCCACCAGGTTGGGAACGTAGGTGGTATCGGCTTTCTGAGCCTGCGTGTAGAGGTCCAGCGCTCCCTGCAGGTCTCCCTGGCTTTCCTTGATGCCGCCGAGCCGCTGGTACAGGGGAGCGAGATCCTTGCGCGGCGCCTTGGATGCCACGCGGTCGTCGAGCAGTTTCTGGTACAGGTCGGCCGCCTTGGCGTAATTGCCGGCCGCGAAGTAGGCATCGCCCAGTTTCTGCTTGACGCCGGTGTTGGCAGGATCCATTTGCAGCGCTTCCTCCAGGAGCGGGAACGCCCCTTCGGATGCGCCGAGTTCGATGAACAGATCCGCCATCTGCAGCAGGGCCTGGAGGCGCTGCGCCGGGTCCTTGATGAACGGCAGGCGCTTCTGCATCAGGCGCAGGATGGATTCCCTGTCGCCGCGGGCACGGGCCCGCTCGGAAAGGACGTCGAAGGCATCCTTGTGCGCGGGATGCAGGCGCAGGGCCTCCTCGTAGCAGGAAACGGCCTTGTCGGAATCGCCCAGTTTCTCGGCCACCTTGCCGCGGCGGAAGGCCAGTTCGGCGCCTTCCTCGCCCTGTGGCTCGAGCAGCGCGGCCTTCTCCAGGTACTGCTGGCAGCGCTCCCAGTCTTCCATCTTCTCGAAGATGCGCGCCAGACCCGTCAGCGCAGTGACGTTGCCGGGGTCGGCGGCCAGGATGCGCTCCAGAATCTTCTGGGCTTCCATGGGGCTTTCGAGTTGGTCTTCCCAGAGACGGGCCAGTTGGTCCAGCGTGAAGACCTCGTTCTTGCGGTCTCCCATCCGGGCGAAGGCATCGGCGCGCTTCTGCAGGGCATCGGCCAGTTCGTAGTAGCGCTGCGCCTCTCCCAGGACCTGCTGCAGTTTTTCGAATACGCCGGGAACCATCGGATCCTTTTCCAGGACCTGCAGCCAGTGGGAAACGGCATCGTCCACGTCGCCCAGTTTTTCATAGGCCAAAGACGCCAGATCCAGGAGCACCGCGATGCGTTCGGAGTCCACCGAGGCCTGTCCCAGCCGGGTGAAGTACATGTCCTTGACGGCATCCCAATCGCCCTTGCGCTTGTAGATTTCCATCAGGGCCTGGGCGGCCGGCTCGAAGGAGGGATCGGTGTCGTATGCTTCGCGCCACTGCTCTTCGGCCAGGTCGGATTTGCCCAGTTTCTCGTAGATTTCGGCGATGCGCTGGCGCAGGACTTGCTGTGCCCTGGTTTCCGGCGTGTAGTTGATCTGCAACTTCAGGATTTCGATCCAGTCGGCGTAGCGTCCCAGTTTCTCGTACAGCCGTCCCAGTTCGCGCTGGGCATCGGCGTCGGACTCGTCGGCCTCCAGCAGTTCCTTCCAGGCTTTTTCGGCCAGCGTGTCGTCATGCAACTGGTTTTCGGCCAGACGGGCCACCTCGCTGCAGATGGCCTTCTTGCGCACGGGGTCGTATTCCGTAGCGGCGCGCTTCTGCAGGATGGACACCAGTTTCGCCACGTCGTCCCCCACCCGGTACAGGCGCTCCAGGGCGTCCAATGCTTCCGCATTCTCGGGATCGCGTCCGAGCACGGCCAGGTAGAGTTTCTCTCCGGCCGCCACGTCGCCTCCGGACAGGGCCAGCGGCGCGGCCCGGAGGGCCAGCATCACGGCTGTGGTGTCGTCCACCTTCCCATCGAGCACGCCCAGCACGCAGGACGTGACGGAAGGGATCCGGTCCAGCGTTTGCGCCGCCTGCACGAACGTTTCCACGAGCGCCATGTTGTCGGGCGCGAGCGCGACGGCCTGCGCCAGCAGGTCGATGGAGCGGTCCAGTTCGCCCATCAGTTGGCAGATGCCGGCCGCCCGTTCCAGCAGTTCCGCCTTCTCGGCGGCGTCCTCGGCCAGGCTCACGCGGATCTCGAGCAGGCGCACCCGCTTGGCATGGGCCTGGGCCGCTTCGTAGAGCGGTTCCAGGACCTCCACGGCCTTGGGCACCAGGTCTCCTCCCGATTCCAGCAGGGTTTCCATTTCCTTCAGGACGCCCTCGTGATTCGGCACGGAAGCCAGCGCTTCCTGCCACACTTCCACGGCTTCCTCGCCCTTGTGGAAGGTATGCAGCAGGATGCCGCCGAGGCGATACAGGAACTGTGCCTTGGCCGGTCCATCGGAGATGTCGGCCTCGGCGCGCAGGACTTCCTGCAGGGCTTCGAAATTCCGGCTTTCCGTGAGCAGGCGATCCAGTTGGGACAGGATGTCCCTGTCGCCGGAGACGGCTTCCAGCCCCTTCTGCAGTGCGGCCACGGCCTTTTCGATGTTTTCGAGGCTGATCTCGTACAGTTCGGCGATCTTGAGCACCAGGTGCTTGCGCAGGCCGGTGTCGTAGACGTCTTCGGCTACCTCGTCCAGGAGATCGACCAGTTCCTGCCAGAAGGGACCCATGGCGGCAATGCGCAGCAACTGGCCCTCCACCTCGGTGTCCGCCGGATTTTCCCGGAACAGGCGGCCCCAGTAGGCGAACGCGTTCTTCCGGTCGTTCTTTTCTTCGTGTATGACGGCGAGCTTGCGCAGCAACTGGGCCTTGTGTTCGGGCTCCACCGCGATTTCCAGCAACTTCTCGTTGAGATGGATGCGCTTGTCCACCTGCTGCGCCTGCACGTACAGGGGCTCCAGGATGGATGCGGCCTTTTCGCGGTAATCCTCGCCTTCCAGCAGTTCCTCCAGGGCGGCCAGCGTCTTCTCGTGGCGCGGATTGAATTCCAGGATGTTGGCGTACTGTGTCAGGGCCTGTTCCACATCGTTGATTTCATGCTGGTACACCTGTGCGATGCGGTACACCAGTTCGTTGCGCCGGGCATCGTCGCCTTCCAGCATCACCAGGCGGTTGAGGATCTGGACCAGATCCATCCAGTTGCCTTCCTTTTCGTACAGGCGGGCGCAGGCCGAAAGCGCCCCCGCATGATCCGGCGCCGCGGCCAGCACGCGCTGCAGCGTGGCGATGGCTTCGTAGTTGTCCTCGAGTTTTTCTTCCTGGATGCGGGCCAGTTTCATGGCCACGGCGAAGTCCTCGGTTTCCACGAGATCGGCCCGTGCACGCAGCACTCCAGCCAGTTCCGACCAGTTCTCCAGCCGCTCGTACAGGGATTCCAGCGCGGCGAGCGCCTGCAGGTCCTGCGGATCGGTCTCCAGGATGCGGCGGTGGCTTTCCACGGCGTCCGCGGGCCGCTGCAGCCTTTCCTGCAGTTGCGCCAGTTTGCGGAGGGTCTGAACGGTTTCCTGCGGGTCGGAAAGCAGGTTGGAGCGCTTCTCCAGCACTTCGGCCAGTTCTTCCCACGCCTCGCCGGCTTCCAGCAGCAGTGCCAGTTCCGAGAGCGCGTCGAGGTGATCCTCCTGGACCTTGAGCACCTGCCGATAGGCTTCGCAGGCCTTGGGGGCGTCGGAGAGGATTTCCGAGCGGATGCGCGCGATGCGCAGCAGCACGGCCACCTGCAGTTCGGTGTCGTAGGCGTCGGCGATGCCCTTTTCATACACGGCGATGAGGTCTTCCCAGTTGTTCTGGCGCACGGCCAGTTGATACAGCGCTTCGAACAGTTCCCGATCCGAGGGTTCCAGCAGCCAGGCCTGGCTTAAGGATGCAAACGCCCGGTCCAGCCGGTTGCCGCGAGTGTCATATAGATCCGCGCATTTCTTGAGGTAATCGATTTTTACATACTGGTCCTCGATGCCTGCGATCTGGATCTCGTACACATTGACCAGATCTTCCCACTGGTCCAGGTTTTCATAGATCGGCTGCAGGAGTGCCGCCGCCCGCAGGGATACCTCATCCACGAGCAGCACGCCTTCCAGGAACCGGATGGCGTCGGCATTGACCGGGTCGATCTGCAGCACCTGCTCGATGCGGTCCACGGCCGAGATGGGGTCGGCCTGCTTTTCGTGGTACAGACGGGCCAGCGTCAGGTTGATCTCGCACACCTCGGAGCTTTCCAGTTGCTGCTGGCCCACGAGCACCAGCAGATGCTCGATGAGGTCCTCCCAGCGCTCCAGCCGGGCGTACAGGCGGCGCAGGGCGTCGTTGGCCTTGCGGTCCTCGGGCGCGGTGACGAGGATTTCGCGATACGTTTCGACGGCTTCCTCGTACTTGTGGAGTTTCTCCTCGTAGACTTCGCACATCTTGAAGTAGAACTGGTTCTTGCGCACCGGATCGAAGTGGGATTCGGCCGCTTCCCGGTAGACTGCCAGCAGGTCGTCCCAGCGGCAGGCATCCACGAGCATCCTCTCCATTTCCTCGAAGATGTCCGTGCGGTTGCGGTCGGCTTCCACGATCCGCTTGTAGCAGGCGAGCGCGGCGTCCACGTTGCCCAGGCGGCGGGAATGGATGCGGGCCTGGTGCTCAGCCAGTTCCAGGATGTAGTCCAGATCCCCGTACGCCTCGTCGAGCACCTTGGCGAACACGTCGGCCACCTGCTTCCAGAATCCCAGGTTTTCGGCCAGGGTCAGGAGCCGGTTGCGCACCTTGCGCTCCTGGGGCTGTTCCACGAAGAGATAGCCATACCATTCGAACGCGCTCTCCATGTCGTCGAGCACCTCGTCGTAGAGGCTGGCGATCTTGCGCGTGATGGGCGCGCGCTCCTCGGGAGACTCCAGCATCTGGCGCTGCAACTTGAACACCCGCACCAGTTCCTTCCAGTTCTGCCGGGAAGCGTAGATGGGCACCAGCGTTTCGGCTGCCGATGCAGCGTAATCCTCCATGTCGAGGAATTTTTCCAGCCGGCGCACAGTGTCTTCCCGGGAGGGATCGCCGCCCAGGGCGGCCTTGAACATTTCCAGGCCCCGTTCGGGCTCGTTCAGGTAGTCCTGGAGGATTTCGCCCATGTTGTAGCGGATTTCCACCGCCTCGGCCAGGTCGTCCACGTAGCGGATGCGGTGATCGTAGAGTTCGATGAGGTCTTCCCACTTCTCCTGGTCGAAATACAGTTCCTCCAGTGCCCGGAAGATGGTCGGGTCCTCGGGGCGGAATTCCAGGATTTCCCGGTAGATCCGGATGGCTTCGGCCGGCCGCTTCAGTTGGTTGCGGCACAAAAGGGCGGCATTGACCAGCGCCGTGTAGCGCACATCGGGATTCGAATATCCCAGTTCCGCCCGCTTGAGGTACACGCCCAGCAGTTCCTCCCAGTCGGACATCTCCTTGTATACGAATTCCAGCGCATCCAGTGCCTGGTGCGAATCCGGGCGCTGTTCCAGCACCTTGCGGTAGTATGTGCGGGCCAGTTCCAGGTTCTTCAGTTCATCGCGCGCAACGTCGGCGATCAGCAGGCACACCTGCTCCTGGATTCCCGGATCGAGAATCTCGTCCACGTTGGCCTTGTAGAGGTCCACCAGTTCGGCCCACTTGCCCTGCAGGGCGGCCAGGCGCTGCAGGTTGCCGAGGATCTCGGGCAGCACGGGAAGCGCCAGCGCTTCCTTGAGGGCCTGGCCGTAGAAGCCGAAAGCGGCCAGCGGTTCGTTGAGCCGGTTTTCCTTGATGTCGGCGATCCGCACGAACAGGTCGACCTTCTCCTGCGGATCCATGCTGTAGCCGGCCTTGAGGACATAGAGCATCGCCAGTTTTTCCCAGTTGTCCTCCAGTTCATAGATTTTCTCGAGGATGGAAGCGGCTTCCAGCGCCAGCAACTCTTCCTTGCTCTGCAGCAGTTTTTCCAGCGCCTCCTTGGCTTTTTCATGCCCCGGATCCCGCTCGATGACGTCACGGTAGTAGGCGATGGCCCGCTCGGGCTCGTCGAGGTGGTTCTGGAGGATGTCGCCTAAGCGGAACATCAGGGCCAGACGGTCGTTTTCGGCCTGGGTGAGGGCCAGTTCCCGCTCCACCAGGTCGAATACGTCGGCCCAGCGGCCCAGCGCCGCATACAGCCGGGCCAGCGAGCGCAGGGCCGTTCCGTCTTCGGGATACTCGGAAAGGATGGCCGCCCAGGCGGCCGCCGCGCCTTCCGCATCCTGCAGGCTTTCTTCGCGCAGGATGGCGATGCGGGAATAGAAATCGCGGCGGATGGCCGGCTCCTGGGCCAGTTCCGCCCGCTGCTGCAGCACGTCCACGAGCCTGGCCCAGTTTTCCAGTCGGGAATAGATGGATTCCAGGCGATCCAGGGCATCCTCGTCGCCGGGGAATTCCTCGAGCATGCGGTGATAGGTCTGCGCGGCGTCCGTGAGGGCATCGAGCATGTCTTCCTGCAGGGAGGCGATCTTGCGGTACGTGCCCTTGCGTTCACGGGAATCCTGCAGCCAGTTCAACTGGCGCCGGTACAGGTCGATCACTTCGATCCACTCGTCCATCGTGGAGAGCAACTGGATCAGGCGGGACGTGGCGCGTGCCTGGATTTCCTCGGCCGTGGAAGACGTCAGCAGGCGGCGGTACCATTCCACGGCTTTTTCGGGATCGCCCAAATCCCGTTCGTACATCACGGCGATCTTTTCCAGGTAGAGGATGCGCAGTTCCTCATCCTCGTTGGCGGCCTGCATGGCCTCCTTCCATACTTCCACGAGTTGTTCCCGGTTGCCGGCGATGTCCACGAGTTCCTCGAGGGCGGTCCGGACCTCGGAGTTTCCCGGTTCCAGCCGGATGGCGCGGCGCCAGGCGGAAAACGCCTTTTCGGGCTGGCCGAGTTGCACCGTGAACAGTTTGCCCTGGCGGGACAGGATGCCCACGCTCTCCTCGGCACTGGCAGCGGCTTCCAGTTTGATTTCCAGCAGTTCCACGATTTTTTCGTGGTTGTTTTCGTGCTCGTACAGGTTGAGCAGGATGTCGGCGGCGATTTGCCGGGTGACGGGCTTTTCCAGGGCCTCGTCGAGCATGCGGCGGGCAGCGATGTGCGAACTGTTCACCAGGAGCACTTCCTGCAGGAGCCCCACGGCTTCCTCCGGACGGTTCAGCCTGTGCATGAGCAGATCGGCGCGCTGCACCAGCAGCAGGATGCGCTGTTCCGGCTGCCGGACGTAGGCCAGTTCTTCCTGGTAGAGGTCGGCCAGCGATTCCCAGTCGTCGGAGGTTTCGAACAGACGCATCAGCGCCAGGAAGGCTTCCTGGGAGCCCGGCTCCAGTTGCCGCAGGCGGCGGTAGGCGGCGATCGCGGCATCGAAATCCGCCAGGATGTTTTCGTTGAGGGAGCTCAACTTGAGCAGCATCGCCTTCTGGGACGCCTCGTCCGGGAGCACGTCCAGACGCGCCTCGATGAGTTGGCGCAGGTCCATCCAGCGTTCGGATGCCGTATACAGGCGCTCCAGCGCCGCGAACGCCTTCTCATGGAGAGAATCGGCCGCGAGCACCATGCGGTAGTATTTTTCGGCCTGCTCCAGGTTCTGCAGGTTTTCTTCCTCCAGAACGGCCAGTTCCCAGGCCAGCGTCACCTTCAGGTCGGAGCAGGAATCCAGTGCCTGGACATAGAGCGCCACCAGCGCGGGCACCTGGTCTTCCAGGATGGCCAGCCGGCGCAGTTCGCCGCGGACGTCGTCGTTTTCCGGAGAGAGGCCGAAAAGCACCTTGGCAATTTCGAGCCCGCGGGCCGTGTCGCCCACGCGCCGCACGGTGATGCCCAGCAGTTCGGAGTACAGTTCGATTTTTCTTTGACGATCCGTCTCGAGTTCGGCGATGACATCCAGGGAGCGGGCGTACGCCTCCCAGTTCTCCATGTCCCGGTAGTTGGGCGCCATCAGCCGGGCCGCCCGGATCCGGATTTCCGGCTCGAATGCCGGGGAAATCATGGTTTCCAGGGAAGCGAGCGCACCTTCGTGGCGGGGCGCCTCCTCCAGGATGCCCTCGAAGCAGGCGAGCGCTTCCTGGGGTTCCGAAAGCGGTCCCAGGTAGAGCCGCCCCAGACGCAGCCGGATGGCCAGGCGCCGCTCGCCTTCGCTGAGGGCTTCCTGCTGGCGCAGGACGTGCGCCAGGTTCTCGTGCATGCGACCGGCCTCGTAGAGGCGGTCCAGGGCTTCCAGAGCGGGAAGGTAGGCGGGATCCAGGGCCACGACGCGCTTGTACATGTCGATGGCATCGGTGGGCCGCTCCATGCGGTTTTCCATCACCTGCCCCATCTTCATCATGGCGGCCATGCGGTCTTCCATACGCGGGGCGCTGGAAATCTGCCGGTTCAGGATGTCGAGCAGTTGCGACCATTCTCCGCGCAGTTCATAGATGGAGGCCAGACCCAGCAGGGCTTCTCCGTACTGCGCGTCCATGGTCAGCACCGAACGCCAGATTTCCTCTCCGCGATCCAGGTCGGCCAGCCGGTTGACGGTGAGGTGGGCCAGCCGCGACAGATGGCGGATTTTTTCCTCTCCATCGAAACGATCGGCAACGGCCGCGTACAGTGCCGCCAGTTCCTTCCATTTTCCGGATTTCTCCGCCAGTTTTTCCAGCCTTTCCAGCGTCCGCCCGTCCCGGGGATCGAGTTCGTAGGCCCGTGCGCACCAGTCGAACGCCTGGGCGCTCTGTCCAAGTTTTTCTTCCGCGACGTCCACGAGCCGCAGCAGCAGAGAGCGCTTTTCACCATCCCCGGCTGCAGCCGCCAGCAACTCCAGCATGCGGGCGACGTCCTTCCAGCGGCCGTTTTCCTCGTAGATGGGCAGCAGCAACTCGGCGGCGCGGGTATTGCCGGAATCCACATCCAGCACGTTCTCGTAGGACTTGACCGCCCGTTCCGGCTTGTTCAGCCGGTTCGTGAACACATCGGCGATCCGGAAATACAGGTGCACTTTTTCCGCCGGCTCGGAAGCCTGACGGGCGCATTCCTCCAGCGTCTCGATGAAGCCGATCCAGTTCTCGCGCTCGGCGAAAAGCCCTTCCAGCGCTTCCCAGTCGCGGTTGAGGCTGTACAGTTCCTTGAGGACCTTCATGGCCTTGGGATGGCCGGGCCGCATTTCCAGGACGCTCTTCCACGTGCGGATGACCAGATCGCCGGTGGCGTTCATCTTGTCCGAAAGGATGAGACCGGTCTTTTCCAGGAGGGAGAGCGCCTCGTCCCCGATGCACATGGAAGCCTTGCGGCGCAGCATCTCCACGAGGGCCGGATAGCGCTTCTCGCGCTCGTACAACTGGATGAGGTTCTCCAGCGCGTCGATGTCGTGCGGGTCGTATTCCAGCACGTGGTTCCACATTTCGATGGCCATCACCGGATTGGCCAGCGGCTGCTGCGCGAATTTCGCCAGTTCCACGTACTGCTCGCGCCTTTCGGCGTGCGGCAGCAACTCGATCTCCTTGAGCCGCAGGTCGAAGATGCCCTTCCAGTTGCGGCGCTTCTCGTAGATGTCCTTGAGCAGGGCGATGGTCTCGCGATCCGCCGGATCCAGTTCCAGAATCTGCTCCAGCGGCTCGGCCGCCTTGTTGGGATTGGAAAGCCTGTTGCCCCACAGGTTGGCCACCTGGCGCAGGTAGTGCTTGCGCTTCTCCGGGTCGGTCTCCCGGGCCGCCTTCCCCTCGTAGATCACGATCACGTCGCGCCAGCGGCCCATGGCCTCGTACTTGGCGGCCAGCGCGTCGAGCACCTCTCCATGCTCCGGATCGAGTTTCAGGATGGCGTTGTACACATTGACCACCATGGCATCGACATGCATCTTCTCTTCGATGAGCCGGGCCATGTCCATCAGTACCGCGATGCGCTCCCGGACGTTCTCGGGAGGCAGGGCGTGCTCGATGTCCTTGTACAACTCCATGAGCGCATTCCACTTCTCGGTGCGCGTGTACAGGTCCTTGAGCGCTTCGATGGCCGTGGCGTTGAGCTTGTCCATCTTGAGGATGCGCTTCCACACGTCGATGGCCTTGTCCGGGCTCTTCTCCACCGAAATCTCGGAAATCCGCCGGGCCAGTTCGATGTTCTTCTCGAGATCGTTCCCTGCCGCGCGCATGGCCTGCTGCAGCATGGCCAGATGGCGCACGTAGTCGTCCTTGGCGGTGTAGTACTCGCTGTAGAAGTTCAATACCAGCGGCGGGAGATTGTCGCCCTTGCGCAGTTTCTGGAAATAGGTTTCGGCCGTGTCGAGGTCCCCCACCTTCTTCCACCACAGCATGCCCAGTTGCAGTGCCATCTCTTCCGCATTGGCGCCGTTCTTGTACTCGTTTTCGTACAACTGGATGAGATCTTCCCATTTTTCCTGCTGCGTGTAGGCATCCACCAGCAGAATGGTGATTTTTTCGAATCCCGGGGAGAGTTTCTGGGCTTCCTTGAGGTGGGCCTCGGCCAGGTGCGGCTCATGGGTGTGCTCCAGTTCCAGGTACGCCACTTCCAGCAGGCACGCGGCCCGCTCCTGCGGCTCCTGGATGCGGGGCAGTTTCTCGCGCAGGAAGGACGCCAGTTCCGCGTAGCGCTTGCGGGCGCGCAGCAGATACTCGATGTGCTTGGCGGTGTCGGCATGGCTCGGGTCCCGCTCATAAGCCTTGCGCAGCAGGGACTCCACCAGATCGGAGTCGGAATCGTACTTGGCGGCCACCTCGGCGGCCCGGAAGTACATGTGGGTGGCCCATTCCGCCTCGGATGCACCTTCCGCCTCGGCAATGTACTTTTCCAGGATTCTTTCCCAGTTGTCGGCCTCCTGCTGGAGCGCTTCCAGCCGGGAGGCGGCCTCTTCGTTGGATGGGTCGAGGGCGGTCACGCGGCGGTACGTCTCGAGCGCCTCCTGCCCCCTCCACAACTCCTCGTCCAGCATCCGGGCCATGGCGCAGAGCAACTCGACGTTGTCGGGCTGCTTCGCCGCCGCCAGCCGGTAGAACCAGTGGGCCAGTTCCAGTTGCTTGGCTTCCAGCGCGCGCTGGGCCGCCTTGACGAGGACGGGTACCAGTTCCTCTACGGGTTCCGCGCTGGAAACGACCAGCCCTTCCAGTTCTTCCAGAAGATGCGTGTTGCTCGGCGTGTTGAAGAGGTTCGCGATGACAGTCTTGATTTCCTTCATCTTTTCGGCTCTCTCTCGGATGGTCAGGCCACTGGGTTGTAGGTTGACTCCAAAAACATGGCGACAGCTTACCGCCTATGGCTTTTGGAATCAATGAAAAAGAGGCGTTTGCGAATTTTTGGAATAACGTCTCTCTCAGGGCCCGGAGAAATGAGCCTGCGCTTGAGATTTCCGCGTTTTTCGAAGAAAAAGTACGATCCGGATCAGGAACCCGGAGAACTGGGATTCCCGTCGTGGAAAAGGCGTTTTCGCAGGAAGGCTACTTGCGCACCCACTGGTGCGGAAGATCCTGGTAGGACTTGCGGAAGATCGGATAGGTGTTGTTGTCTTTCGGACAGATGTACACCATGCCGCCGGGCACCTTCTTCACGAGGGCCATTTCGGTTCCGCACTCGGGGCAGGACACGGCCAGACGCTGATTGTCACGCGCATTCGGGTTGTTTTTTGAAACGCCCATGAGAAAACCTCCGTACGAGAAACCCCCGGACATCCGCAGCGGCGGCCGGGAACTGCGGACTTATAGTGAACCGCCCCCCGCAAGTCAAGCCTTTTTTTCGATGGTCGATCGGGCCGCGAGCCGTCATGGCTCCCCGCAGGTGTAGGCGACCAGGTTGTCCTGGTCGCGGCAGGGATAGTCGTCCTGGCTTCCGGTCTCCTCCTGGGACCAGCGCACGTATTCGATGCAGTCGAGGTGTCCGAGGCAGTCCAGCAGCAGTTTGCGGGCGGCCCGGCATTCTTCGTAGGGCTCCGCCGCCAGCGCTGCGTTCGTGGAGTCGTAGCAGGTCGCATACTGGCCGTACTGGCATTGCTCCATCATATAGCAGTAGGCGTCCACGTCCTTGCGGCCGGCTGGTTCGTCGGTGCAGGCAGCCATCGTAGCCGCAGCCATCATCACGAATGAAACAGTAAATTTTTTCATATTGCCCTCCCTTTTTCTTCTTGACTTTTCAGACTGAGGTTTCGCCCGGAAAAAACCCCGGACCATGCTTTACCCTACCCCAGATTCGCGGGAAAGCACACATTTTTTTTCGTTTTTTTGCAACCCTTTCGCGAAAAATTCCGACAATGCGCGTATGAGCCTGTCGCCCAGCATGCATCTTCTCTTCCATGCCACACCTCTTTCCCCCGGTCTTCCCTCCTGCCACCCCGCACGAACGTTTCCGGGAGCGTTGCCCGCACGGCCTTTGAACTCCGGGCGAGAGGGCGCACTGCGGATCCGGGCGGGTGCAGCCCGCCCTGCAGGTGTTCCGGGGCGCACGGCAGTTTCCCTCGTCCGGGAATCCCCGGGCATCTTTTGCCTGGAACTGCGCGGCGCGTGGGGCGAATTGCATCTGCGTTTCATCCGGACGCCGTCCGGGCTCTGCGTGGAAATGTCGGGGACCGACCCGGGGCGCCTCCAGGCAGTTCGGGAGCCGCTGTCCCGGCGGTTTCGCGTGCGAATCGCATCCCTGCCGCCGGCGCGGCCGGGCGCCGCGGGTCCGCCTTCCAGCCGGGGGCGGGGCGCGCGTCTGTGACGTTTGCGAATCGCCCCGAAGAGATTGTGCGCAAAAACATCGCAATCGGGATTTCCCGCCGCGGCGCTTCAGCTTGACGATCGTTCGCCTTTTCATGTATGCACGAGGGGCGGGCCTCGCACGAATCCCGCAAAATCCGTCTCTTTCGACATCCGGAGTGCAAGACATGAGCGAGTACAAGCCCTACGTCCCCGTCGACCGTCCCATGAAGGAACTGACGCTTCCGGCCATCCTGCTGGGCGTCGTCATGTCCATGGTCCTGGGCGCCGCCAACGCCTACCTGGGGCTCAAGGCCGGCATGACCGTGGCGGCCACGTTCCCGGCGGCCGTCATCGCCATGGCCGTCCTCAAACTGTTCCGCGGCACCATCCTCGAGGAGAACCTGGCCCGTACCACTGGCGCGGTGGGCGAGGCCCTGGCCGCCGGCGCCATCTTCACCATTCCGGCCTTCATCGTTTCAGGGGTGTGGACAAAATTCAATTATCTCCAGGCCACGGCGCTGCTACTGGTGGGCGGCGTCCTGGGCGTGCTGTTCGTCATCCTGCTGCGTCGCACCTTCATGGAGGATGCGACCCTGCCGTTCCCCGAATCCGCGGCCTGCACCGAAATCGTCAAGGCCGGGCAGGGCGGCTCCTCCGGGGCCGGCATGGTCTTCGGCGCCATGGGGCTCTCCGCGCTCATCGAGTTCTTCCGCAACTCCAACGGCGTTCCTTTCCTGGGCAGTTCCAAGCAGATCGTCACGGGCGTGGGCAAGGCCATCCTGCCAATCCAGACGCCGGCATCTTCGCCCGCCTTTTTGGGCGTCGGCTTCATCATCGGCCCCAAACTGGGCGCCATCACGCTGGCGGGCGGCGTGTTCGGCTGGCTCTTCCTGATGCCCATCCTCGCCTTCATCCATGTGATGGGCAACACCGAGATGGGGCAGCAAATCTGTTCCGTCACCGCGGCTCCCGGCAATGCGGCCCCGGCCCTGTTCCCGGTGCTCAAGGGCATGTACAACGCCAACGTGAAGATCATCGCCATCGGCGCCATGATCGTGGGCGCCTTCTTCACGCTGTTCCGGATGCGCAACAACCTCATCATCGGCATGAAGCGCTCGTTCGCCTCCCTTTCCGGATCCGGCTCGGGAGAGTCCGTGGAGCGTCCGCACCAGGACCTGAATTTCAAGACCGTGCTGCTGGCCATCGGCGCCACGGTAGTGGCCATGTTCGGCGTGTACTTCTGGCTCACGAAGAGCCCGGCGATCGCCCTGGTGACCACCCTGGTCATGGTGGTAGCGGGCTTCGTGTTCGCGGCCGTCGCGGGCTATCTGGTTTCCATCATCGGTTCCTCCTCCAATCCCATCTCGGGGCTCACCCTGTCCACCCTGCTTCTGGCCGCGGGTCTGCTCGTGCTTTTGGGCATGAAGGGCAACGCGGGCATCGCTGCGGTGCTGGGCGTGGCCTCGGTGGTCTGCTGCGTGGCGGGCGTGGCCGGCGACATGATCCAGGACTGGCGCGTGGGCTACAACCTGGGCGCCACCCCGTGGAAGATGCAGGTGGGCGGCCTCATCGGCGTCGTGGCCGCGGCTCTGGTGCTGGTCCCCGTGCTGTGGCTCCTGCACACCTACGGCGGCGGCATCGGCTCGGATGCGCTTCCCGCTCCGCAGGCCGGGCTGATGGCCCAGATGGCCAAGGGCATCATCGGCGGCACCATGGAATGGGGGCTCATCGTCATCGGCATGCTGTTCGCCGTGGCGCTGATCCTCATCGGCGCGCCGTCTCCCATGCTCATCGCCGTGGGCATGTACCTGCCGTTCGAGACCACGTTCGCCATCTTCATCGGCGGCGTGATCGCCTGGATCGTCTCCCTGTTCGTGAAGCGCGCCGCCAGGGATGACAAGGAAGCCCGGGAGCGCGTGGAGAACCGCGGCCTGCTTATCGCCTCCGGGCTGGTGGCCGGCGAGGCGCTCATCGGCATCCTGCTGGCCGCCCTCGTGGCCGCCAAGATCAAACTCTACGCAGGGCCCGAGGCGCCCGAACTGCTCAAGCAGGGCTACAAGGTCTTCTACAAGATTCCGTCCTGGTTCGGCCACTGGTCTACGGCTCTTCTGGTGATTCTGGGCATCACGGTCTTCATCGTGTACTTCTCCCTGCAGGCCGTGGCGAAACCCGCCGAGCCCGCACCCGAAAAGGACGAAGCATAGTTTTTATGACTCCTCCTCCGATCGAATCCATTCCGCCGGATGCCCGCTTCCGGCTGGCCTGCTCCTACGAGATCGATCCCGATGGCGATGTGGTGCTGATCGTGCCGCCGCCATCCGGCTTCTGGGCCCGCCTGATGCGGGGAAGCCGTCCCAGGCGTATCCAACTCGAAAAAATGGGGTCGGCCGTGGTGAAAGCCTGCCTGGAGGGGGCGTCCCTTGCAGAACTTCCCGCCCGGCTGGCGGTCCTGTTCCCGGAACAGGGCGATCTGGAGCGCCGCAGTTTTCTGTTCGTGCGCCATCTGCTGGCGCAGGGCTGGCTGCGCCGCGCGGAGGACGAAAATGCCCCATGACCTCCCGGCGCTTTCGGGGATTTCCTGCCTGGTGACCGGCGGGGCGGGTTTCATCGGCTCCCACGTGGCCGAGTCCCTGGTGCGTTTGGGGGCGCGCGTGCGCATTCTCGACGACCTGTCCTCGGGCCGGGAGGAGAACCTCGCCGCCATCCGCTCCGACGTGGAATTCGCGCGCGGGGATGTCCGTGACGAATCCCTGCTGAAAAGACTGCTTTCCGGTGTGGAGGTGGTCTTCCATCTGGCTGCCATCCCGTCCGTGATCTTTTCCATCGAGCATCCCGTGGAAAGCCTTTCGGTCAACTTCCACGGCACGGCGCTTCTGGCCCATGCCGCCGCCCGCGCCGGCGTGCGCCGGCTGGTGTTTTCCAGTTCCTGCGCCGTCTACGGGCTGCATGCATCCGGGGCGCTTTCCGAGGACCGCCTTCCCGACCCGGCGTCTCCGTATGCCACGGCCAAGCTCGCCGGCGAGCACATCCTGCGCAATTTCCAGGATCTGCATGGCATCGAGACCGTCTGCCTGCGGTACTTCAACGTGTTCGGGCCGCGCCAGGACCCGGCCTCTCCGTACGGCGCCGTCATTCCCAAGTTCATCCATGCGCTGCTTTCGGGAGAACCGCCCGTGATTTTCGGCGATGGTCACCAGACGCGCGATTTCGTCCCCGTGGACCAGGTGGCCTGGACCAATCTGCAGGCGGCCTTCTGCCCGCCGGGCCTCGTGGTGAACGTGGGCCGCGGGCGCTCCATGGATCTGTGGGAACTGCTCGGCCATCTGCACCGGGCCACCGGCGTCGCCCTGGAGCCTCGCCTGGCTCCCGCGCGCTCGGGCGAAGTGCGCGACTCCCTGGCCGACACCGCCCGCTATCGCGAAACCTTCGGCGAATATCCCGGTGACGGCGTCGCCGAGACCCTGGCGCGGACCGTGGCATGGCATCGTGAGAATCTTGCCCGTCCGCATTGACTTTCCAGCATTTTCCCGGATAACGAACCTACAGAAAAAAATACACGAAGAAAACGCGGCGGCAGGCAGGGCTTTTTCCGATTTTCGGAAGGATTTTCACGAGTTGGGTGCGTCCAGGAAACGTTGTTTCGTGTGCGTTCAGGAGTGGATGAATGC
>CAZEZP010000048.1:0-51098 GCA_964516435.1 uncultured Kofleriaceae bacterium
ACCGTTTCAATCCCTTTTAAGCAGGGAATGGGGAAGAAATGGAGGTTCTCGAGGAGAAAGAACCTACGGTTCTTTTGTTTCAATCCCTTTTAAGCAGGGAATGGGGAAGAAATATTATAATACCTACATTGAACCACACACTTCTCGCTCCCGTTTCAATCCCTTTTAAGCAGGGAATGGGGAAGAAATGGGGAATCCGGATTGGGGAAAAAGAATATAAGAGGCCCGAGGTTTCAATCCCTTTTAAGCAGGGAATGGGGAAGAAATCCCCACTCTCCGAGTGGGCGTTCTTGACCGCCTCCCCCCGTTTCAATCCCTTTTAAGCAGGGAATGGGGAAGAAATTTTTCAGCAACTGGTTTTTCAGCAACTGGGTGGTGGGGAGTTTCAATCCCTTTTAAGCAGGGAATGGGGAAGAAATCAACCGTGATGGGATTTATCCCACCGGATCACCACGCGTTTCAATCCCTTTTAAGCAGGGAATGGGGAAGAAATCTGATTATTGAAGGAGAGCCCGGCTGCGGTAAGACCGTTTCAATCCCTTTTAAGCAGGGAATGGGGAAGAAATACGCACACCGCGTCTACCGCTTCAGCGGCGAGGCCGAATGTTTCAATCCCTTTTAAGCAGGGAATGGGGAAGAAATCCCGTCCTTCCAACTGCCTGAAATTCTTCCCTTTTTCAGGCAGGTTCCGAAAACCGTCTGTCAAAGAGCTGGCCGAAACCGCCGGCCGAAATGTTTCTTATCCAAAAGTCTCTTGCGTGTCAAGCATTTTTGTTCTTCCGAAAACCTTCCGGGGGGTTCGGGGAAAATGGAGGTTTTCGGAAACCTTCAGAAAATGTAGACCGCCGGCACATGGAGAATGGGCCCCTTCCCCAGGACGCGGGCGCCCTGGACGCACGAGCGGCAGAGGAAATACATCCGGATGGAGTCGCTGGGGCCGAGCCTGAGCGCCTTGAGGCGCCGCTCGCACTGCCGCCAGGCGCTTTCCGGCACGTCGACGAGTTCGAAGACCGAGTACTGGATGCGGATGCCGTAATCGAGCAGGATGCGAGCCGCCCGGTTGCGCAGGCGGTTTTCGGTGATGTCGTAGGATACCAGAACGTTGGGCATGACGGCACCTCCTACCGGGGTACGAAACGCGGATTCACCAGCGGTTGCGAGGAATCCTTCACGAATGCGACAAAGGACTCGACCTGCTCGCGCAGTTGCCGGTGGCAATCCAGTCGGGTCCAGTAGGATTCCCACTGCTCGAAGTAACGGCGCATGGCCTCTTCCTTCATGTGAAGCCCCTCTTCCTCGGCCCACTCGAAATCGGCCGGCTTGAGCGTGCCCAGGTTGAACAGGCGCAGCACCAGGCGGTCCACGAAATACGGACGCCAGGGTTCCATCAAATCCAGCGCCAGCGACGGCTGGTTGTGGTGCTCCGTGTGGAGGAAGCCGAAATACGGGTCGAAACCGCGCCCGTGCAGGTGGCCCTCGATACGGGAACGCAGATTGGCGTAGCCGAACGACAGCGCCGCATTGACGGGATCCAGCGGCGGGCGGCGGGTGCGCCCGGAAAAGCGCAGCGCCGGATCCGACAGCAGGCGGGAAAGCCCGGCGAAATACGTGCGGGCGGCATACCCCTCGCATCCCATGAGTTCTTCCAAGTCGCAAGCATTCGACGCCTTGCGGGCCAAACTCTCCAACGTGCCCAGTGCCTCCGAAAAATCCAGTTCCTTGTGGTGCCATGCAGCATACTGCAGGACGGCACGCTGGTTTTCGATCTTGGCGGCAATCACCTGCTGCCCCGCCAACAGGCAGGGCGCCATGTCGTTGACAGTGCGATGCTGGGCCGCGCGCAGCGCCTGGCCGTGATCCAGCGGTCCGGCCAGGCGACCGCGAAAACGCCCATGTTTGGAGAAGAAGGCCACTGCAATGCCGTCCTTGAGCAGTTGCGCCATGATTTGCGTGGACAGCAGGGCATTGCCGTAGACAAAGACGGCTTCAAGCCGGAACAGGGGAATCTGGGCGAGCGTCTGGTCCTTCTTCTCGACGATCAGACGCTCGCTCAGCCGGCGCAGCCGGACTTCGGGGTCCATGACGTAGACAACGGACATTGGGCATCCTCCCGGGAAATCGAAACCGACTCTGCGATTTTCAAAGAACGCGCCCTGATGTCAAGGACCGGGAGTAAAGAGCCGCCGCAACTCAGGCAGGCGGCTCGAGTTGGTAGCGGCCGAAGCCGAACGAGGTGCTCTTGCCCACGGACACCACCATGCCGGCCTCGAGCAGGCGCATGCCGCCCGGGGGAACATCGCGCAGGGCGAAACGCCCGTACGGCGCCTGCAGTTCGACCACGCGCCTCTGGCGGCCGGAATAGCGCCGGGAAGCCGTGGAGCGCACGTCGACGGGCTCCATGGAAACGCCGCGAAGCCTTTCCTGGATGGTCCGGTAGTCCCAGGCGAGTCCGTGCCCGTAGGCATCAAATAAAAACGCCAGGCGGCGCATGAGCGAATGGAAGAGCAACTCGGCTGTGGGGCGGCGCAGAATTCGCCCATCTTTCTGGATGCGCAGCGGGGAAAGGCACACCAGGTCCACGTCCTGGTGCGGACCGGCCTCGAGCAGGGAATCCGGATCGAGAGCCAGTTCGGAGAACGCGGCCGGCACCCGCATGCGCTCCGGATCCGAAATCACGTAGACGTCCTCGCCGGCCGGAAGGGTGCGCACGTGCCGCAGCACGAAGGTGACGCGGTCCCTGCCCAGCCCCTTCTCCTGCATGCGCACGAGGGCGTGGATGTAAAAGGGCAGATGCGGAATGGCGCGCCCGAAGAGGCGCAGGTAGACGGGCACCTCCACGCCGGGACGGGCTTCCCAGGGGGCGGTGTCCCAGGCGTCCTTGCCGCAGAAGAACAGGTAGGGCGGCGGCGCCGTGCCCACGCGGGAAAGCAGCGTGCCATCGGGCGCGCGCGGCTCGAGCGTGAGGGCGTACACGCAGGCGTGGGAAAGCGGGCAACCCTCGCACGAAGGCGCGCGCGTCACGCAGGAAATCTCGCGCAGGCACAGGCCGAAGGTGCCGCGCAGGGTGTTCTCGAAAAAGCCGGAGAGCCGCCCCTGCCCTGCAAAGGCCATGCGGCATTCCAGCGTGAGATGGGGAAGAACCGCCTGCGTCATGACGGGGTATGTCTAAAATATTTTTCGGCCGCCTGCAATAGAAGGGCCTGCACTTATGCGACCACGAACTGTCGGAGTACCCGTATGTCTAAAATATTTTTCGGCCGCCTGCAAGAGGAGGTCATTGAGTTCTTCGCCAATGGCAGAAAAGTCGGGCGGCACGTTCAATCCCGAAGAGGCCCGCTGCTGGGTGCTGCGAATGCCTTTGGCGCACCCTGTCCATGCGTGGTCGAAGCCATTGCGGATATTGGAAAGGCGTTTGTGTGCGGTCTTCAAAAATCCATCGATTTCCAGAAACTGGAAAATCTGCCACAAACGCTGGAACTGCTCCATTTTTATTTTTGACTCAAGCAAAAGCGCTTCCTTGCGCATTTTGTATGACATCAACCACAACGCATGGATCATGGTATTAATTATGAGGCGTGGCAGTGGAAAGAACGGGAAAAAATACCGACATATGATGATGGGAAACAAATCGTTTTCATTAGTTACTTTGTTATCCCCATATTTTGTTGACTTATCATTGTTTTCTGATTCCTTCTTCTGGCTGGACAGGTAATTCAGGAAACTCAGGAAAGCATCCGCATGATGCGCCCGAAAGTCTCGCCAATCCTTTGGTTTCAGTGTGGGGGCGGGGCCGGATGCGAACACGCCAAAGGATGCCAGCGTCTCGTTGAGCACCGTGAAGGCCTGCATGTAGAGCCGGTGCTGCAGGAGCATCCGGACGTAGGCATGCATGGTGCGGAAAAAGTTCAAATCGTAGACGCCAGACAGGGGATGCTCGAGCAGGGGCTCGAAATGCCTGCGCACCTTCTCCACGAGGTAGGCCGCAATGGGACTCGGGCGCGAAGAAGGCGAAGACGAAGGCGCATGGTCCAGTTTCTCCAGCGCCATGCGCACGTATTCCTGCATGCGGATCATGTCCGCGTTGCGCAGGACATCGGTCACCGCCTCGAAGGCTTCGGCCACGTTGGGAAACTTAATCAGGGCATGGGGCCGGCGAACGTATTCCGCCAGTTTGCGGGCATCGCCCAGTTCCACGAGACGCGCGACCCCATCGACCAGGTCCGCCAACTGGTAGAACGCCACCATGTCATGGACGGGCGCATACTGGCCCGCCCCACCCGGGGCATCCAGGTTCTGCTCGTATGCGCCGTAGAGCACGTGCTCCACGTGCGCACGCCCGGAAGCCTGGAAGAAGGCGATCGCCACCGACATCATGATGGGCACGGCCCGAAAGCCGTGCGTCATGTCGAAGGTCACGCGGGCGCCCTCGGGAATGCAGTTGAAAATGGATTCCAGCGTCTGGATTTGCTCCCGCGGATCCAGATTCTCGGGAATCTCGGTGAATGCCGGATCGGGATGGCCATGATTCTGGAATTCCTGCCGCAGGGCCGCGCCATGCGTGGCCCGGGATTTATCGGTCAGCAGGATGTGCACCTGTTCGAAGGGGCCGTAGAGGTCCTGCTCCGCCACCTGGACGTAGGGTGTTTCACGGTCCAGGACGCGTCCCGTATCCGGGCGGCCATAACGGCAGGGTTCGTACTTGCCGGCGCCCAGGAACGATATGAACACGCGCGGCCCCTGCCCCGCCGGATTCCCGGACGGATTCGCTTCCGGATTCCTGGGCGGATTCTCTTCCGGATCCGCCGGATTCCCGGACGGATTCTCTTCCGGATGCCCCGGATTCCTGGGCGGATTCCCGGACGGATGCCTGGATGGATTTTCGGATTCCCGATTGGTGGGGGTTTCCGGATTCTTCCCTGGATTTTCGCTGGATTTCCTGTTTTTCGTCATGATGCAAACCTCTGGTAACGGCGAAACTGGACATGGGAAAACGTGTGCGTCATGGAAACGCTGCCGTCGGGATGGCGGGTCTCCACGCACTGGCGATAGGTGGTGGCATAGACGGCGACGAGATCCAGGTGCTGGCAGGCGTCCACCATCCAGACGACGGCCCCGAAATCCCCCTGCACCAGCACCACGTCCCCCGGCTGGGATTCCTCCCGGAGAAAATCCACGATTTCCTGCAGGGATTCCTCGGGCAACTCGCCCCACGGATCCACGGCGGACCAGATTCCCTGCAGATTCGAAGGCAGGTAGCAAAATTCCTCGACGCCCAGATGCGCACGCGCATCTTCTTCCTGAGCCTCGGTCAACGTATGGGAAAACAATAAAAACATGCGTTTCATGACTGCACGCAACCTCTTCCTACAAATATCACCTCGTTCCAGGCGATGGCGTCATGCGTTCAACTCCACGGGGATGGGACATCCGGCGGATGCCCGTTTGCGAAAGGTACGGTGGAAGTGTATTCGGCCCATTGGCATACTGTCAACAGGTTTCTTCGGCGTGTAGAAGAGGGAGAGCGCCGGCGGCAGGGCCGGTTCGGGCAACTGGCCGAGGCGCTCCTCCAGCCAGGGCGTCTCGTCGATGAGCGCGTGCATTTTCCAGAAGGTGCGTTCCCGCCGGGGCAGATGGCGTTCGTGCTCCGGAACCAGTTCCATGGCGCCCGGAAAGGCGGTGACCAGCAGATAGGTACTGTCATGCCGGGCGTCCTTGACCACGGCGAAGGAAAAGAGCGTGGTGTCCTCGGGTTCCCGGCCGCGCACCAGGCGCGCCGGGCGCCGGCGGTTCGGGCGGCGTGCGATGTGGACGTCGTCCCCGGGGCCGGTGCGCACGCAGAACGTCTTGCCGATGACGAAACCGAAATCCACCGTGCGCGCCACCGGCCGGTTGCGCGTGTCGTACGGCAGGGGGCCGGCCATGTCGAGGGCCGCAGGCAAATACGGCATCGCGCCGACATGGTCGCGGTGGGTCTTTTCATTGACGACGACCATCTGATCGTGAATCGTAATGAAAATGCAATAAATCGTCGGCTCTCGACGGCTCACGATGGCATCCTCCCGCGTTTTCATCTCCGGAATCCAGACCATCCATGCATCCTTGTCCTGCCAATGCAACTGCGCCGGCCATGGCCAAATGCATTCAGAATTCCACCCGCCTCGGCAGTTCCATCGCAGCGCCCTGCCTCTTCACCCGGTCCAGCAGGGGTTCCCCGGTGACCTCGAGCAGCGCATCCAGGTACATCCTGTGGATGGATTCCGGCGCTCCCGTCTGCTGCAGGGTCTCGAACACCCTGTACAACAACTGGATGGTGACCATGCGCATCTCGTGCTCCTTTTCGAGCGCGTCCCGGAGGATGGCGCCCTGCTCTTCGAGCATGCGCACGAGAAGCGCCGTCTGGGCCTCGAGCCGGGCCCGCTGGAGACGGTTTTCAGAAATGACGCGCGCCGTTTCCCAGACTTCCGAAAGAATGTCCCCCACCCCCTTGACGATCCCGCCCCTGGCCTGGAGGATGCGGGCATCGGCCTTCTTCAGTTCAATCTGCGTTTTCCAGTCGGGTTTCACTACCGTCGTCGTCATGGATGCCTCCGCTCACGCCCGCGCACGGGCAGAAGGTTCTTCCCCGGCCGTCGGATCGCGGCGCAGCAGTTCCACGAGTCCATGGGCCAGGTTCAAGAGTTTTTTGATTTCCGAATTTTTCTGGCCCGCCGCAAAGTGGTCGTGCTGCAGCAGGAACAACTGCTGGCCGGCCTGCAGATGCAGCGTATGGATGGACGCGCGCAACTCTTCCATATATTTTGAAGTACCACCATAGACGGCCTCCTGGTTTTTCATCCTGGCAATCGCCGCATCGGCTTCGGCCTCGATCTCGGCCGCGCGGGTGAGCGCTTCCTCTCCCTTCTTCAGTACGGAAAGCCCGGCGAACAGGATCGCCGGCGCCGCCACCACGCCGCCCAGCACCATCATGCCGCCCGCCACGCCGGCGCCGCCCGCGGCCAGGGTGCCGCCGCCCAGAACCGCCAGCGAGGCCTTGGCTGCCGCCGCCCCCGACAAGGTGGCGATGGCCGTGCCCGTGGACGCCGTCCCCGTCGCGGCCACGTACGCCAGCAGGGACGCCGCGGCGGTCTTTCCGGCCAGATAGCCGGCCACGCCGCTGCCTGCGGCCGAAAGCAGGGCCCGGTCCAGTTCCAGGCAGAACGCCCGCAGTTCGGGTTCGGACGCCCGCAGCCCCGGCAGTTCCCCGATGCCCTGGAGGCGGCCCTCGATTTTCAACTGGGCCAGATATTCCAGCAACTGCGGGAAAAAGGCATCGTAGACGTCCTGGCGCCAGCGCGCGTAACCGGCCAGTTCGGCGTTGAGTGCGTCCAACTTCTTCTTCAGGCGGCTTCTGGCCCGCTCGAAACGCTCCCGGGCGCGGCGCGCCCGCTCTTCGGCCTCCTTCATGTCCAGGGAACCCTTGACGACCACGCCTACACCTACGCCTCCAAATGCAATCGGAAACAGAAAAAGCAGAGGAAACGGCATGTGCCAACTCCTTTCCCCGGCGTCCCCGCGCCGGGATGCCAAAAACCCCGCGACCGGGGCCGGCATGAGTAAAGACGGGTGCGCCCGGTGATTCTGACGGTCCTCACGCACATTTTTTTCCGCATGCGCCGGCCGCATGAAATGAAAGAACGCGGTATCCCAGGGAATCCGGAAGGAAAGAAATGCCAAAATCCCGCAACCGTGCAGGATTCGGAAGGCTTTGTCGCGAACTGCGAAGGCTTTGTCGCGCACGCCAAACGTCCTGTCGCGCACGCCAAACGCCCTGTCGCGCCCGCCAAACGCCCTGTCACGCCCGCCAAACGTTCCCATTTGCCCGCCAAACGTTCCCATTCGCACGCCGAACGTTCCCATTCGCCCGCCGAACGCTCCCATTCGCCCGCCGAACGTCCTGTCACGCCCCGCAAGGCGCAAAAAGGGCCAAATGAACAATCGGGAATGCAATGGAAATGGCGGGCGCACGAATGGCGAATGGAACCATTCGTGGCGCAAGTGGAAACAGGGCGAAAGTCCCGGCGCGGCAGCTTTCCTTTCCCCCCCATCTGGAGTAGTTTCTCCTGCACCCCGGCCGCTGCCGGTGAAAGTCGCGAAGCGCCATGCCCGTCTGCCCGTCCTGCCTGAGCCTGGAAAGCGCCGCCTGGTGCGCCCGCTGCGGCGCGCGCGCGGACGTGCCGCAGGGGCCGCTGTTCTGGTGCACGCTGGGCTGGTCGCGCTCCCGGGACTACGAGGCGATCCTGCGCAGTTTCAAGGCCGAGGACGGATACCGCTGCGTGGAAACGGCCGAAGAGATCCTGCATCAGGTTCCGTTGTCCGACATCGCGGCCATGGAATCCTTCATCCGGCGCTTCCCCCGCGCCATGCTGTGGAAGGAAACCCGCCTGGAAACCCCCGGCGGCATCGCCTTCTCTCTCCATGGCCCGGTGGGCGCCTGCTTTCTGCGCCGCGTCCTCGACCGGGCGGCGCCCTGCCTGCAGGAGGCGCCCTCCTGCCCGTTTCTGGGCGACATGCAATTTCCGGAAAGCGGGGCGGCTGGTGCGGCGCAACTGGCCGCCTTTCTGGCCCTTCACCCCGACGCCCACGCCTGCCCGTACGCGCGCAGCCTCATCGATGCGGCGTTTTCCCGGTACTGCCCGGCGCAACTGGCCCCCTTCGCGGCCGCCCGGGCGCGATTGGCACTGGAAAGCGGGCGCATCGTCATGACGCAAGAGGGGGATTTCACCCCCCGCGTACCCGGCGCCGACCCCTGGCCCACCCGGCCCTGCCCGGACATTCCCGCCGAGGCGACCTGGGCGGCCGCGAGCGGCCACCTGCAACTGGCCGTGGTGGACGATCAGTTGCGCCTCTACCCGTCCGGCCGGAAACTGGCGCCCTGGCTTTCGGCCGCGATGGTCGCCCCCACGCGCGACGGGCGGCATGCGGCCGTTCCCGCGCCCCAGTCCGCCGACGCCCATTTCCTGGTGTTCGACGAGCAGGCCGGCGTTCTGGCCTGCGGGCCCTTCCCCCTGCCCTTCGCGCTGGATTCCCGCATGCGGCATGCGGCGTTCACGTCGGGGTCCGCCGGCAAGACCCGGCGGGTCGTCCTGGCGGCCTACGTGGGCGGCGTGGCCGAGCCCTTCTGGCTGCAGACGGGCGCCTGGGAACTGCCGGAACCCGCCCGGCTGCTGGCCTGCGAGCGCGGCGTGGTGGGCGTGCTCTCGGACAGCGATCAGGTCTTTCGCCTGGATGCTGGCGGGACCACCGCGCGGCGTCACTTCCCGCAGTGCCTGCAGATCGCCATCCTCGACGATGGCCAGATGGCCGTCCTGTGGCAGGACGGCTGGCGCCTGACCTTCTGGAACGAGACGTCCATGCGGGATTTCTCCCTGCTCGTGCCGGCCCGCCGCATCATCCCGTCCCGGGACGCCCACCTGGTCCTCGTATCCGCCGGGCGCATCACCGAAATCGGACCGGACGGGACGGTAGCGGATTTCCGGTGCGCCGAGGCGCTGTGGATGTCCCGGCGCGGCTACATGGAAAAAACGCCGGACGGCTACCTCTGGCACGTGCTGGACGATGTGCCGCTGCACGGGGAGTTCTGGCAGAATGCGCCCGGCATCGTCTGGGTCGCCGAGCCCGCCGGGAATGTCCGCATCCGGACCGAGGACCCCGCGTTTCCCCTGGTGGCCGAACTGATTTCCTATTTCATCTCCGGCGCGCGGGAAGCCGGCGCCCTGGGCCGCCTGCTCGAAAACGCACCCGGCCACGTGCGGCGCGAACTCGAACGGCTCCTGAAGCGCCATCCCTGGCTGCGCGGCTTCGACGGCCCCGCCGAAGAATGGCCCGTCAGTGCCCGGCCGCTGGAGGATCACCATTTCGAATGACGCGGGACATCCCGCGAAGGAGGCTTTCATGAAAGTAGGTCACATTCAGGACATTCCCGGCGAAATCCTCACGGGCGAAGGCATCCGGGGCGCGGTGAAGAAGATCCTGCTGGGGCCGCCCCAGGGATGGAGCGACCACGTGATGCGCGTGTTCGAACTGGCGCCCGGCGGCCACACGCCCCGCCACGCCCACGACTGGTTCCATGTCAATTACATCCTCGCGGGCAGGGGCGTCCTGTTCCTCGAGGGCAAGGACTACGAGGTCACGGCCGGCTCCTATGCGTTCGTGCCGCCCGGCGCCGAGCACCAGTTCCGCAACGCGGGCGATGGCCCGTTCGTGTTCATCTGCATCGTCCCGGAAAAGGGGGACCGCGCGTACAAGAACATGACGCCTTGACGGGGCTTTCGCGCCGTGAAGATTTCCCTGTCCACCCGGCTCTTCCTCGGATTCGTCGTGCTGCTGGCACTGTTCTCGGGCCTGCAGGTGTGGAGCCTGCTGGGGCTGCAGCGCCTGGGCGCCGACTTCGAGAACGTGCACCGGATCCACCTGAACCTCTCCCACCAGGTGCTCGCGCTCGAGACCGCCCAGACCCAGTTGCTGCTGCTGCTCAAGAATCTCACAACGCAGGAGCCCGATGCCGAGGTGCGCAGGAATCCGGCGCTGCTTTCGCGCTGGCTGCGGGTCACCATGGAGAAGCGCAACGAGGCGTGGGCCCGCATGCGCGCCTCCATGGACGAGCACGCCGGACGGCTGCGGACGGAAGAGCCCGGCTACCTGCGCGAACTTGCGCCCCAACTGGAACAGGCGGCCGCGGACTACCAGCAGGTGCAGGACCTCTGGAACAGCGCCTTCGCTTCCGGCCTGGAGCGCACGGATTTCAAGGCGGTGTTCCGCCGGGAAAACCTGCTGCTCTCGCGCATCCGCCAACTGGCGGGCACCACGCGCAACCGCGTGCGGGCCATGGCCATGCGCATCGAGGACGGCGAGCGGGAACTGCTGCGCATGCAGATCACGCTGCTGGTCGCGGCCTTCCTGCTGGCGCTGGGCATCATCGCGCTGTCGTACCGCCCCCTGCGGGTGCTCGCACGGCTCACGCAGGGCGCGCGGCAGATCAGCCGGGGGGACTTCTCGCACCGCATCGAGGTCACCAGCCGCGACGAACTGGGGGAACTGGCCGCCGAGTTCAACGCCATGACGGATGCCATCGTGGAGCGGGAGGAGCGGCTCATCCGCTCGGAGCAACTGGCCGCTGCGGGCAAACTGTCGGCCCAGATCGCCCACGAGTTGCGCAATCCCCTGGCGGCGCTCTCGTTCCAGGTGGAACTGGCCGCGGATCTGTGCCGGGAATTCCCGGCCTCGGAAGAAAAGGCCGAACTGCAGTCCATCCTGCAGAAGATCCAGAAGGAAATCGACCATCTCACCAGCATCTCCGAGGAGTATTTGGTGTTTGCGCGGCTGCCCAAGCCGCAGTTGCGGCCCATCGACGCCAACGCCTTCCTGCGGGATTTCCACGGGTTCCTGGCGGGCGAGATGGAACTGGGCAACGTGCACGTGCATCTCGTGCCGTCGCCGGATGATCCCGTGTTCCGGGGCGACGAGAACCTCATGCGCCAGGTGCTGATGAACCTGGTACGCAACGCGCGCGAAGCCATGCCCGAGGGGGGAGACGTCCGCCTGGAATGCCGCCGGGAAGCGGACCGCGTGGTGCTTTCCGTGCGCGACACGGGTCCGGGCATCCCGCCGGAGGTGCGGGCCCGGATGTTCGAGGCGTTCTACACGACGAAGGCGCACGGGACGGGACTGGGACTGACCCTGTGCCTGCAGATCGTCCACGAGCACGGGGGAAGCCTGGACGTCGTTTCCGCTCCCGGCGGCGGAACGACCTTCGAAATCCGCCTGCCGGCCGAAAACAGCGCATCCACCGGAGAAGGGTCGGAGCATGAGTGAAATCGCCGCCCTCTTTCACACGTTCTGCGAGCCGCACCAGCGTCCCACGGCCCGGCTGCTGGACGCCATGACCACCCACGAATGCCATTTCCTGGCCCTGCGCGCGCACCTGGACGGATGGAATGGATCCCGCCCGGTGACGTTCGCCTACCAGGAAACGCACGACACCGCCCGGCACCCGGCAGCGCTGCCGGCGGGACGCATGCGGCGGGGGTTCTGGCGCCTGTTCGCCCGGCGGCAGTTCCGGCTGGTGGCGGCGCCGTCCGGATTCGAGGCGCTCTCGGCACTGCCCCTGACCCAGTTCTTCCACCTGAAACTGGCGGCCTTCATGAGCGGGGCCGACGTCACCCTCCTCTTCCGCGCGGATTCGGCCGACCCGCAAGCGCGCCGGTATGCCGCCCGCAAGCGCGAACTGTTCGATCAGGTAGACCTGTTCATCGTCCCCTGTCCCGCGTTTGCCGAACTCCTCATGGAATGCGGTTGCGACCGGCGCCGGATCGCCGTGCATCCGGGCGGCGTGGAGCTTCCCCCGCTGGCGGTGCCCGAAACGCGGCCAGCCCCCGGCATCCTCGTGGTGGAGCCGCCGAACCCGGTGGGTGGGCTGGAAATCGCGCTCGCGGCCTTCGATGCCGTGCGCGCGACCACTCCCGCCCGGCTGCACATCCTGGGCGAAGCCTCCCTGCGCGCCCGGCTCGCTTCCTGGCTTCGCACCACGCCGCATGCGCAGGACGTGTTCGTGTGGACGCCCGAACAGGCGCAGGATGCCTGGTCGCATGCCGACATCGCCGTCTCCTGCCCCGTGGTGTCCCCGGGATTCTTCTTCGACGCGCGCGGCGAGGCAATCCTGGAAGCCTCCGCCCGCGGGCTGCCGGTCGTGGCCACGATGCATGCAGGAGCGGCGGACCGGGTGGCCGACGGCGTGACGGGACTGCTCGTCCCAGAGCGCGACGTCGCCGCCATGGCCGACGCGCTGGCCCAGTTGATCGCCGACGAGGGGCTTCGCCGCGAAATGGGACGCGCGGGACGGGCGAAAATGGAACTGGAATTCGAAATCTCGCGGGCCGCCGCCCGGCTGGAAGGAATTTTTACGGCGGCCATTGCCAACCCCGGATGAGGCATTATAGTCGGCGCCGGCCGCACCCGCATCCCGCGGCGCGCGCCGAAAGAAGGTGCCTTCATGGAGAAAACGCATTCCACCACCATCCTCGCCGTGCGCCGGGAGGGCCGCGTGGCCATCGCCGGCGACGGGCAGGTCACCCTGGGCAGCGCCGTGATCAAGGGACGGGCCAAGAAGGTGCGCCTGCTGGCCTCCGGCAAGGTCATCTGCGGGTTCGCCGGTTCCGCTGCCGACGGCATCGCGCTTCTGGAGCGGCTCGAGCAGAAGCTCGAGGGGCATGGCGGGAACCTGACGCGGGCCGCCGTGGAACTGGCCAAGGAATGGCGCATGGACCGCGCCCTGCGCCACCTGGAGGCGGTGATCCCCGTATCCGACGGGAAGAACATCTACCTGCTCTCCGGAAACGGCGACATCATCGAGCCCGACGGCGACTGCATCGCCATCGGGTCGGGCGCTCCCTATGCCCAGGCGGCCGCACTGATGCTGCTCAGGCACACGAACCTCTCGGCCATGGAAATCGCCCGCGAGGCGCTCGGGGTGGCTTCCGAAGCCTGCATCTACACCAACCACGAAATCACGGCCCTGGAACTGGCCTCGTAAGGACACGCCATGGAAATCGAAAACCGCCTGGTGCTCACACCCAAAGCCATCGTCGAGGAACTGGACCGCTACATCATCGGCCAGGACAGGGCCAAGCGCGCGGTGGCCATCGCCCTGCGCAACCGCTGGCGCCGCCAGCAGGTGGAGCCCCGCCTGCGCGAGGAAATCCTGCCCAAGAACATCATCATGATCGGCCCGACTGGCGTGGGAAAGACTGAAATCGCACGGCGCCTGTCCAAACTGGCCCAGGCCCCGTTCGTGAAGGTGGAGGCGTCCAAGTTCACGGAAGTGGGCTACGTAGGGCGGGACGTGGATTCCATCATCCGCGATCTCGTGGAGACCGGCATCAACATGGTCAAGGCCGAGGAGCAGGCCCGCGTGCAGGAAAAGGCCGCGAAAATCGCGGAGGAGCGCGTGCTCGACCTCCTGGTGCCGCCGACGGTGCGTGAGGGCATCTCCGACGAGGAGGCCGAGCGGCGGGAGTCGGCCACCCGGGAAAAATTCCGCAAGTTGCTGCGCTCGGGCGCGCTCGACGAGAAGCAGGTGGAAATCGACGTGGCGGACAACGCCATTCCGTTCGTGGAGGTGTTCTCGCCGGCCGGCATGGAGGAAATGGGCATCAACCTCAAGGAAATGTTCGGGAATCTGGGCGGCCGGACGCGGCGGCGGAGGGTGAGCGTGCCCGAGGCGCTGGAAATCCTCGCCGCCGAGGAGGCCCAGAAGCTCATCGACATGGACAAGGTGGTCAAGGAGGCGATCGCGCGGGTGGAAAACCACGGCATCGTGTTCCTGGATGAAATCGACAAGATCGCGGGGCGCGAAGGCACGCGGGGGCCCGACGTCTCGCGCGAGGGCGTGCAGCGCGACCTGCTTCCGCTGGTGGAGGGCACCACCGTCAACACCAAGCACGGGGCCGTGCGCACGGATCACATCCTGTTCATCGCCAGCGGGGCGTTCCACGTGGCGCGGGTGGCGGACCTGATTCCGGAACTGCAGGGGCGCTTCCCCATCCGCGTGGAACTGGATTCGCTCGACGAGAACCAGTTCTACCGCATCCTGACCGAGCCGGAGAACGCGCTGCTCAAGCAGTACTGTGCGCTGATGGCCACGGAAGGCGTCATTCTGCGCTTCGAGGATTCGGCCGTGCGGCGGCTGGCGCAACTGGCCGCGCAACTCAACCTCTCCCACGAGAACATCGGCGCACGGCGCCTGCACACGGTGCTCGAAGCCCTGCT
The DNA here is from genome assembly GCA_964516435.1 of uncultured Kofleriaceae bacterium. GTDB lineage: Bacteria > Myxococcota_A > Polyangia > HGW-17 > HGW-17 > HGW-17. Next base: position 14,803 of record CAZEZP010000048.1, read on the forward strand.
CGAGGAGATTTCCTTCGATGCGCCAGCGATGGCCGGCCAGACCGTGGTCATCACTGCCCAGACCGTGGACGAGAAGCTCAACCCAATCCTGAAGAACGAGGACCTGGGCCGCTACATCCTGTAGGGCCACATCACGTTCCTTCACATCCGGAGATTTTTCATGGACAAACATGAACATCCACGCTCCCAATCCGCCTGCGAAACCTGCACAGACACGTCCTGCTCCTCCCGCACGCGCAGACCGGGCGAAAATGACGAGCAGTTCAGCCAGCGCCAGCGGATGGCCGCCCGCTTGTGCCGCATCGGGAAGAAGATCCTGGTGCTGTCGGGAAAGGGCGGCGTCGGAAAGAGCACCGTAGCGGTCAACCTGGCCGTTTCCCTGATGCTGGCCGGTAAGAGGACCGGGCTGCTCGACGTGGACATCCACGGACCTTCGGTGCCCACCATGCTGGGCCTGGAAAACGAGGTCCTGCACGGGACCGAAAACGAAATCCTGCCCGTGGAGGTAGGCGACCTGCGCGTGATGTCGATTGGATTCCTGCTGCGCAGCCCCAATGACGCCGTCATCTGGCGCGGCCCACGCAAGATGTCCGTCATCACGCAGTTCCTCTCGGACGTGGCCTGGGGGGATCTTGACGTCCTCATCGTGGATTCCCCGCCGGGAACGGGCGATGAACCCTTGAGCGTGGTGCAACTGCTCGACCGCGTGGACGGCGCCATCATCGTCACCACGCCCCAGCGGGTGGCCGCCATGGACGTGCGCAAGTCCATCGGCTTCTGCCGGGATCTGAACGTGCCCATCCTGGGCGTGGTCGAGAACATGAGCGGGTTCGTGTGCCCCCACTGCGGGCAGGAGACCCAGATTCTTCCCGCGGGCGCGGCCCGCGAAATGGCGCTGGAACTGGACGTACCCTTCCTGGGGGCGCTGCCCATCGATCCGCAGATGGCGCAGTGCGCCGATGCCGGAGAAGCCTTCGTGCACCGGTTCGCCGAATCCCCGGCGGCCCGGCGTTTCCGGGAAATCGTGGAAAAACTCGGCCTGTAATTTTTTCTCTTTTCCCTTGACAACTCGATCGCGAAAGGTATGACTTCGACGCCATGTGGCCGTCGCCTGCACCGTTGCAGGCATGAAAATGGAAACACAATGAATTTCCAGAGGTGATTGCGAGGTGATGGCAATGAAGTACGTCTTTCTTCCCCTGATCGTTCTGGTTTCGCTCCTTTCCGCCTGCGGTTCGGATTCCTCCGGAGAAAAACAGAATGCGGCCGGCATCCGGGCCGCCACACCGGAACTCGCCGCCAGAGCCGTGGTGGACGCGATGGCCGCGCTTTCGCAGAAGAGCGGCGCTGCCCTGGACGCCTTCACCCGGATGTTCGACGCCAACGGCGTGCGCTTCTGCCCCTATTACCGCACGGAATCCACCGACCGCATCATGACAGCGCAGCAGTTCGCCGAAGAATTCGCGATGGCCAGTCCGCCCGCCTTCCAGTGGGGCACGCATGACGGCTCGGGGGAACCCATCGAAATGAACCTGCACGAATACTGGCAGCGCTATGTGTGGGATCAGCCCTATCACACACTGGCCACGCCCCACGAGGTGAACTCGGCGGATGATTTCCAGGGGAAGGGCAACATGGTCAACAACCTGCTGGAAACGTATGCGGCGCCCGAATTTTCCGTGGTGGAATATCACCAGCCCGGACAGGATCCGGAACTGGATGGCATGGACTGGACCAGCCTCATCCTGGTGCTACGGGCCCAGGCGGACAACACCTGGACGCTCGTCGCCATCGCCCATGGTTCCTGGACCATCTGATTGCATTCATTCACTCTGCCTTGCCACTTCGATTGACATCTCGGACGGGCGAAGAGGGGAACAGAAAGCATCCAGCGGGAATCAGCGGGAAGCGAGAAACGAGCGGCTCTTCTGCACCAACTCGATGAATTCGGCCCGGTATCCCTGTAAATCCGCGCCACGGGCGGCCTGCGCCCAGGAAAGCACCTGTTCGAGGCTGGCCTCGCCCTTGTATTTCGAATCCTTCAGGAGCATGCCGAAAGCGGCCACGGCAGCGGCCCAGCGGGTTTCCGAGGAAGCCGACGAAAAGGCGACCGGCTCGTCCTTCACCGCGAAGGAGCGCAACTCCGATCGCTTCCCTTCGGGCGCCTTGAAGCGAATCTTGAGCGTGAGCAGTTCGCCGCTCGCCTCGGCGGCCTGCGTGGCCGCGGGCGGCGTCTGGTACTTGAGCGGATCCACGTCGGCCTCCGGTACGGCCTGCCCCGGCGGAATGATTTCATACAGCGCCGTCACGGTGTGCCCCGCGCCGATATCGCCGGCATCCTTGGCGTCGTCGTTGAAATCCTGGTGCGCCATGACGCGGTTCTCGTAGCCGATGAGCCGGAAAGCCGCCACCGCCCTGGGATTGAACTCCACCTGGAGCTTCACGTCCTTGGCGATGGTGTCCAGCGTGCCGCCCATCTGCTCGACGAGCACCTTCTGCGCCTCCAGCAGGCTGTCGATGTAGGCGTAATTGCCGTTTCCCTTGTTGGAGAGCGTTTCCAGCAGGCCATCCTTGTAGTTGCCCATGCCAAACCCCAGCACGGTGAGGAAGACGTTGGCCCTGGCCTGTTCCTCCACGATGCGCAGCAGTTCCCCCTCGCCCGTCACGCCCACGTTGAAATCGCCGTCGGTGGCCAGAATCACCCGGTTGATGCCGCCGGGGATGAAATTCTCGCGGGCGACCCTGTACGCCAACTGGATGCCGGCGCCGCCGTTGGTGCTGCCGCCGGCGTTCAACTTGTCCAGGACCTCCAGGATGGCGGCGGGCTTCCCGCAGGACGTGGACGGCAGAGCCAGCCCCTCGGCGCCGGCGTACACCACGATGGCCACGCGGTCGGATGCCGTCAGTTGATTGACCAGCAGTTTGAGCGAACGTACGAGCAGCGGCAGTTTGTTGGCCGGCATCATGGAACCGGAGACGTCGATGAGGAACACCAGGTTGGATGGCTTGCGCGCCGAAGCCGCCGGCCGGCGCCCCTGGATGCCGATGCGCACCAGTTTGCGCCCGGCGGACCAGGGAGACTCGGTCACTTCGGTGTGCACCGCGAAGGGCTCCGACGGGTCCGACGGGCCGGCGTAACCATAATTGAAGTAATTGATCATTTCCTCGATGCGCACGGCGTCCGCGGGCGGGCGGCGCCCTTCCAGGATCATGCGCCGCATGTTGGCGTAGGCGGCCGTATCCACGTCCACCGAAAAGGTGGAACGCGGGTCCTGCGCCACCCGGATGAACGGATTCTCCGCCAGGTGCTGGTAGCTTTCGGTATTGAAATCCGGGTTGTCGCGCCGGGCGTCGAAATCCGGCATGAATCCGCGGGAAGGCGGCCGGCTGAACATCGTGCGGCCCACGGGCGCCAGATGGATGGCGCCGCCGCCGCCCTTGCCGCCGAGCCCGGCACCGCCGCTCAGGCCGATGCCGCCCCATCCGATGGCCGAGCGGGACGAATCCAGGACGCCGGATACGTGTTCCTTGCGTTTTTCCACCTCTTTCGTCTCGATCTGGATGCCGCCGGCCGGCAGCGCCGGCTGCATGTCGGAAACCGCAGGCAGGCCGGGTTCCGGAAAGCGCTCTTCCGCGCCGCGCCGCACGGGCCGCATGTCCTCGGCCGACTCGTCGGGGTCGGGATTGGGCAGCTGCATCGAATCCCGGGAATCCGCAGGCACGGGACGCTTGTCGAATCGGCTCTTTTTCGACCCGCTCCGGGTTTCTCCCGAGCAGGCGGCCAACACCAGAACGACAAAAAGCATTACAATATTGCTCACGGTTTTCATGATGCACCTCCCATAAAATTCCATGAGAATCGTATTTTTATCGGCCGCGCGCGCGAATCATGCAATGCTCGACCCGGTATACGCCGCGCGTCTGGATTCCTTCCAGCGCATTTCCCTACCGCCAACTAGATGGAAAACACGATCCAGCGCATCCCGCCTCTTGCAATGCGATGAAAAAAATATGAAAAGGGAAACGATCCCCGCAACCGGTTTCTGGACAAACGGAGGTCGCACATGAAACGCGTGTGGTGGCTGCTGGCTGGATTCTCGATGCTTTCCTGCATGTTTTTCGGAGAAAGGGATTCCCCCTCGCTGGCGGGCGATCCGGTCCTGGACCTGGCCGTGCGCGCGGGGCTTTCGCTCGTGGAGCGGGAAACGGGAGCGGTCCCGACGGGGTACGCCTTCTTCGACCTGCGGGGAATCCGGGATTCCAGCCTGATGGCGCTTTTGGAAAACTACGGTGGCACGCTCGAGGTCTCCGACTGCATGCGCAGCGTCCTGGAAAATGCCGAAAGCGTGCAGGTGGTCCTGGAATCCTCGAACGTGATCGCGTTTTCCCGGCAAAAGGCGATGGCGAATGGATTTTCAGGCGTCATCCACGTGGAGGGAACGGATATGGCCGCCCTGCCCGCCTGCGGCTTCCTCGGCGCGAACTGGCGAAAAAACCCGGACGGCTCCTACACCGGCACGTTCGGTAAGTTCGCCCTGGCGCGCAGCCAATGGCCCTTTCCCCGCCGCAGGGGCGGATTCATTCTCTGGGGTTCGGATGCCGGCATGGACATGCGGCTCTCCGTGGGACTGGAAGACGGGCTGCAGGCGCGGCTTTGCCTCGTGTTCCGCTCGGATGCGATGGCGCAGGGCGTGGAAAAGCAGGCCCGGATGTTCCTCAAGCGACTGCAGGCCAGCAAGCGCGGCCGGGAACTGGCGGACAAAATCCGCATGCGGCGGGAAGCGTCCCGGTTCGAACTGGCCGTCGACTGGTCGCGCCACGACGTGCGCCAGTTCCTGCAGGCGCTGAGCCGGCGGCGCTGAAAAAATGCCGCGGCGGATTCCGTCGGTCCGTGGATTCCCTCTGCCGCTTGAAGAATCCGTTTCCAATCATTCGTCCCGGGGGCCGGGTTTTTCGGGCGAAGTGGGGGGATTGGCCGCCTGGACGTTTTCGGGACGCAGGGCATCGAAGAGGCTCCCCTGGCGCGGATCGGGTTCATGACGGGGCGAACGCTGGCTAACGGAACGCGCCGCCACGCCGGTTCCCCGGCGCAGTTTGACCCGGCGCTCCACCTCCGTGGTCTCCTCGTCGATATGGAGGTAGCGCGCGCGCGCGATTTCCAGATATTCCGGATTCAGCTCGATGCCAATGAAGCGCCGGCCCAGCAGGGCGCACGCGATGCCGGTGGTTCCGGATCCCGAAAACGGATCCAGCACGAGCGCGCCTTCGGGGGATGCGGCCCGCACGATGCGCATCAGCAGTTCCAGGGGCTTCTGGGTGGGATGCCGCCCGAAACGCTTCTCCTGCTTGCGCGGCGGCGTGATGGACCAGACATCCTGCATCTGCTTGCCGCCGTTCTCTTCCTTCATGGACTGGTAGTCGAAGTAATGGCGCGAAGATGCATCCGGCGTCGCCCAGATGATTTTCTCGGTGGCGTGCGTGAAGGTGCGGCACGCCAGGTTGGGCGGCGGATTCACCTTGTACCAGGTGATTTCGTTGAGGATCTTCATGTCCAGTTGCTGCATGGCGAATCCGATGCTGAAGATGACGTGGTGCGTCCCGCTGACGAAGAGCGAGCCTTCCGGTTTGAGAATCCGCCGGCATTCCGAGAGCCACGCCCGGTTGAAGGCATGGTTCTGCTCGATCCCCATGCTCTGGTCCCATTCGCCCTTGTCCACGGACACCCGGCGCCCGCTCTGGCAGGTGGTGCCGCCGTTGGACAGGAAATATGGGGGGTCGGCAAAAATCAGATCCACGGAATGGTCCGGAATCCGGGGAAGCATTTCCAGCGCATCCTGCCGGTACAGCAGAAAATCGCGCTTTTCGCTCATGAACCAGGGGAAACCAACGAAAGGCAGCATGGATACTCCAGCATCGACGATTTCGATTTCAGGTTGGAAGAATGATTCGCCAACGATCAAAATGATCTCTCGGCGATCAAAACTGGAGACTACATGGAAATTTTGATCGCGCAAATTTTCGGTCGAAATTTTTTCTGTGATCGAAAAGCATGAAAGAATAACAAAAAAATGGGAGCCCCCCGCGGTTGACAAGTCTGCGGCATCGGGTATTCTGCCGCCCGTGTGCGTCGAGGCCGTTTTCCGTCAGGGGTGCGGCTGGATACGCTCCATATTTCGTGAACGTTTGAACGAACAAAGGAGAATAACGATGTTTCCGAAAATCACCCAGTGTTCTGCGATGGAAATCCTCGATTCCCGCGGCAACCCCACCGTCCGTGTGCACGTAGTCCTCGACAACGGCGTCTGCGCGGCCGCCTGCGTGCCCTCCGGCGCTTCCACGGGCGAGCACGAAGCCGTGGAACTGCGCGACGGCGATGCCAAGCGCTATCTCGGCAAAGGCACCCTCAAGGCGGTGGAAAACGTCAACCGCATCATCGCTCCGGCCGTGATTGGCGCGGACCCCCGCGAGCAGGCCGCCATCGACCAACTGATGCGGGATCTGGACGGCACCCCCAACAAGGCCAAGCTCGGCGCCAACGCCATCCTGGGCGTTTCCATGGCCGTGTGCGCCGCTGCGGCCAAGGCCTCCGGACTTCCGCTGTACCGCTATCTGGGCGGCCCCGGCGCGCTGCGCCTGCCCGTGCCCATGATGAACATCCTCAACGGCGGCAAGCACGCCGACAACTCCGTGGACTTCCAGGAATTCATGGTCATGCCCGTGGGCCGGCCCACGTTCGCCGAAGCCCTGCGCGCCGGCGCCGAAGTGTTCCACAATCTCAAGAAAATCCTGGCCAAGAAGGGCTATGCCACCTCCGTGGGCGACGAAGGCGGCTTCGCCCCCAACCTCAAGAGCAACGAGGAAGCCTGCGAGGTCATCATTGACGCCATCAAGGCCGCCGGCTATGAGCCCGGACGCGACGTCGCAATCGCGCTGGATCCCGCCGCCTCCTCCTTCTTCGCCAGCGGGAAGTACGAATTGGCCAAATCCGGCCAAGGCACGAAGGACACCGATGCCATGATCGCCCTGTGGAAATCCTGGGTGGAAAAGTATCCCATCATATCCATTGAAGACGGCCTGGATGAGAACGACTGGGCCGGATTTAAGAAAATGACGGCAGAAATGGGTTCCCGCATCCAGATCGTAGGTGACGACCTGTTCGTCACCAATCCGGAGTTCGTGGCTCGCGGCATCCGCGAAAAGGCCGCCAACGCCGTGCTCATCAAACTCAACCAGATCGGCACGGTGAGCGAGACCATCGAAACCATTCAGAAATGCAAGCGCGCTGGATGGAATTACGTGATTTCGCACCGTTCCGGCGAAACCGAGGACACGTTCATGGCCGACTTCGCCGTGGCTATGGGCGGTTCGCAAATCAAGACCGGATCCGCCTGCCGCTCCGAGCGCATCGCCAAGTACAACCGCCTGCTCATCATCGAGCACGAACTGGGCAAAAGCGCCATCTTTGAAAATCCCCTGCAGAAGTAAGCGCCCCGTCCCATCCGGATTCCCTCCGATTCCATGACACACGCGGCCACGCGAATTCAAGGCGCGGCCATGAAAACGTGTATTTCGCCCATTCATGAAGGAGAGGCGGAAACTTTTTTCCTTTGTCCCCTTTTTTCTTTTTTGCGGTCATGAATTCGGCAACAGGGCGAGTGAAAGGATGAAAATATTGGCTATTTGGAAACCACATTCTCCTCGGGGCGGGGCGTGACCGCGGAAGAAGCGGCGGCGACGTTTTCCACCACCTGGGGCTCCAGCAGCAGATCGTTGAGCAGTTCCACGAACCGCTCCACCACCTCATCGATCTGCTCGCGCGTGATGTTGAGCGCGGGAATCATGTTGATGAGGTTCTTGGCCGGCCCGCCGCGCTGCAGCAGCAACTTCTTGCGAAGCGCCATGTGGTGCAGGCGCTCCACCTCGGCCGTTGCCGGGTCGCCATTGGGCAGTTCGAACTCGATGCCGATAGCCAGTCCGCGCCCCTCGATGTGCACGATGAGCGGATACCCCTGGCAGCGGGAACGCAACTGATCCAGGAAGTACTTGCCGTTCTCGCGGGACCTCTCGCAGAGGTTCTCCATCTCGAACACTTCCAGGGAAGCCAGCGCCACCCCGCAGGCCAGCGGCGCCCCCGCGAACGTGGAGCCCAGCGTTCCGGGACGCACACTCTGCATGATGGCCCGGCGCCCCAGCACGGCCGACATCGGCCACATGGTCCCGCCCAGCGCCTTGGCCAGCAGGATGATGTCCGGCACTGTGTCGTACATTTCGCAGGCGAACATGGTGCCCAGGCGACCCATGCCCATCTGGACCTCGTCATCGACCATGAGCACGCCATGCTCGTCGCAGATGCGGCGCAGGCGCTTGTAGAAATCCATGGGCGGGAAGATGTAGCCGCGCGCGCCAAGCGCCGGCTCGATGATGACACCGCCCACATCCTTGTGTTCCCGGAGAATCTCCTGCACCTTGCCCAGGCACTCGTACTGGCAGGCGCCGGCCGTCTTGCCCATCGGGCAGCGGCGGCAATAGGGGTACGGCGCCGTGTAATAGTCGCGCTGGGTGTTGTAGAGGAACTGGAACTGGTCCGCGTTGTACATGGAGAGCGAACCCGCGGAACGTCCATGGAACGCATTGGCGAAGGAAATGATCTTGGGTTTTCCGGTATAGGCGCGCACCAGCACCTTGGCGGCTTCCGTCGCCCGGGCGCCGCCCAGATCGAAATGCACCAGCGTATCGGGAATCGGGGAGAGCGCGGCCAGTTTCTCGGCCAGTTCGATCTTGACGTCGGTGAGCGTCGCACTGGTATGGGCCACGCGATGGGCCTGGCTCATGAGCGCCTGCAGGATGTGCGGATGCGTGTGGCCCATGTTGGCCGTGCCGTACCCGGACACCATGTCGATGTATTCCACGCCATCGGGGTCATACAGGTAAATCCCGGAAGCGCGTGTGAAAACCGGGGTTTCGTCTTCGGGGAAATAGGCATAGGAATTGTCGATGCGAGCCAGAACCTTGGAAGCGCGCTCGAGAAAACGTTTCTGGGAATTCGACATGGCAAGTCCTTTCCGGAACCCGTAAGAGTTCCGCCCTCCTCCTGAGGGCGCCGCCGCTTTAGCAAAAATCATACCGGTTGGCAAGTTTTCATGACTTTGTGAAAAATCAAGTGAATCTGGCAGAAAACGAACGAAACCATCGCCGCTCCCGTCCCGGAAAAGTGTGAAAAATCGACACACAATCGTGCGGTTTCACACATCACAAAACAAATAATCAGGTTCCATTTTCGAAGTATGCGGGCGGGTCCACCCCATATGTGGCCGGATTGAAGAAATCATCGGTCATGTCGGTGAAGCCGTTGGCCAGGAGCTTGCGCTGGATGTGGGGCTTGATGCCGGTGGGTGTGTGATAGCCGTGAATCTTTCCCTCCGCGTCGCGCATGGTCTGGTTGAACACGAAGATGTCCTGCACGCGGTAATCGCCCTTCTCGTTGAGCGGCAGCACCTCGCTCACGTGCGTGACCTTGCGCGTACCGTCGGCGAAGCGGGCGCAGGACACCACGATATGGATGGCGGCCGCCACCTGGGCCCGCACGGCGCGCAGCGGCAACTCCACCCCCGAGAGCAGAGCCAGACTCTCCAGCCGGGCAAGCGTCTCCTTGGGCGTGTTGGCGTGCGTGGTGCACATGGAGCCGCCATGCCCCGTGTTCATGGCCTGCAGCAGATCGAAGGCCTCCCCGCCGCGCACCTCGCCGATGACGATGCGGTCTGGACGCAGGCGCAAACTGGAGTGCAGCAAGTCGCGCATGCTCACCTCGCCCTGCCCCTTGTCGTTGGGCGGCCGGCTCTCCAGGGGAACGAGATGGTCCTGGTTCAGTTGCAGTTCCGCGCTGTCCTCGATGGTGATGATGCGCTCGTCGTTGGGAATGAACTGCGAAATGACGTTGAGCAGGGTGGTTTTTCCGGAGCCGGTGCCGCCAGAGACCACGATGTTCTCCTTGGATAGCACGCAGGCTTCGATGAACCGCGCGCATTCGGGCGTGATGGATCCGAACTGGATCATCTGATCGATGGTGAGCCCGCCAGGAAAGAACTTGCGGATGGACACCACCGTGCCGCAGCGCGCGATCGGGGGCAGCACCACGTGGATGCGGCTGCCGTCGGGCAGGCGCGCATCGAGACGCGGCCGCTCGTCGCTCAGGGGACGCCCCACGTACTGCGCCATGTTGCGCGCGGCCGCCAGGAGCCCTTCCGGCGTGAACGTGCTCTTGGTCTTGTACAGGCGGCCCTTCATCTCCACCCAGATGTCGTTGGGACCATTGATAAGGATTTCCGAAATGCGGTCATCCTCCACGTACTTCCATACGGGACTCAGGAATGCCTTGAGGGATTCCAGAAAAATATCCATGCATGCCTCCCGAAAACAGCCGCGGCCATCGTTTCCGCCAGCCGGACGGTAAGAAAAACGACCCGGAAAATCAAGGTTCGAGTTTTGAAAATAAAGGATTGACAGGAATTCGGAAACCATGCGAAAAGAACTGGCCGTAGTACGACTCCGACCGCAGGTGAATCCCCATGAGCAGTCCCAAGTACCGGATTCTGAAGAAACTCGATGCCGGCGGCATGGCCGAGGTCTTCAAGGCCGAGGTGGAAACGCTCGAGGGATTCAAGAAGATCGTCGCCATCAAGCGCATCCGGCCCAATCTCATCCAGGACGAGAAATTCGTCCGCATGTTCATGGACGAGGCGCGCCTGAGCCTCTACCTGCAGCACGCATCCATCGCCTCCGTGTTCGATGTGGGCCGCACCGAGGACCACTTCTTCATCGTGATGGAGTACGTGGAGGGCCAGAACCTGCGGGTCATCCTGGAGCACGCCGACGGCCACCGCCTGCCGGTGCCTCTGGCCGTCCACATCGCCAAGGAAGTGTGCGAGGCGCTCGACTACGCGCACAACCTGCGCCACCCGGAAACGGGAATGCCGCTGGGCATCGTGCACCGCGACATCAGCCCGCCCAACATCCTGCTGTCGAAGCAGGGCGATGTGAAGCTCGTGGATTTCGGCCTGGCGAAAGCCGCCGACAATGAGAAATCGGAGCCCGGCGTAGTGAAGGGGAAGTTCAGTTACCTGTCCCCGGAGGCCACCGTGGGCGCCGAGGTGGATCACCGCGCGGACATCTTCGCCGTGGGCATCGTCCTGTACGAGATGCTCACCGGAGAGCGCCTGTTCCTGGGAGAGACCGACCTCGAAACCGTGCAGAAGGTGCGCGAAGCCGTCATCCCGCCCATCTCCACCCGCTACAACCGGGTGCCGCTGGAACTGGAGCGCATCGTCCTGCACGCGCTGGAGCGCGACCCGGAGAAGCGCTACGCCGCCGCCTCGGACATGGCCTCCGACCTGACGCGCTTCCTGTACAGTCAGGGAACCGCCGTGACGCGGCGCGACATCGCGGGACTGGTCATCACGGCCGAGAGCCGGGCGACGGCTCCATCGCCGGCGAGTTCCCGGTCCGAGAGTTTCCTGCGCAAAATCATCGAAGAGGAACTCAATCAACTGATTTCGTTCAGCGCGGCCCAGAATCCGTTCGATGAAACAGGCGCCACACCCATCGACCTGGGGTTTTCCACCCGGCCATCCAGCGCGGCCGAACATTCCCTGCCGGACATCGATGATCCATTGGTCTCCATTCCCATTCCCCTGGCCGAACCGGAAATCGCCGACACCCCCGCGGCCGTACAGCATCCAGTGTCCCAGCCGATTTCCTTCATGAAAAAGAAGAGCCGCCAGTTTCCCGTCGGACAACTTCTGGCCCTTCTGGTCCTGCTACTGGCGCTCCTGGGGGCCGGCTGGTGGTTCTTCCTGCGCGGCGCCTGACATGCAGGCGCCATTTCCCCTCTTCCCCTGCGATTTCATCCGTTGACTTGACAAAAACAGCTGTGCTATGAGCATGCACGCATGTTTTCGCCATCTTTCACCCCCTTCAAGAGCTGAGGAGGAAGTCATGTCCGATACGCGCAATGACCAACACCGCATCCTGTATACGCTGACCGATGAGGCTCCGTTTCTGGCGACGCACTCCCTGCTGCCCATCATCCGGGCCTTCACCCGCGCCGCTGGCATCCAGGTGGAAACCCGCGACATCTCGCTGGCCGGGCGCATCCTGGCAAGATTTCCGGAATTCCTGAAACCCGAGCAGCGCGTCTCCGATGACCTGGCCGAGTTGGGCGAACTGGTCACCCGGCCCGAAGCCAACGTCATCAAGCTCCCCAACATTTCCGCATCGCTGCCGCAGTTGAAAGCCGCGATCAAGGAACTGCAGGGCAAGGGGTACGCCCTTCCGGACTATCCGGACGAGCCCAAAACCGAGGAAGAAAAGAAAATCAAGGCCACGTATGACAAAATCAAGGGCAGCGCCGTCAATCCGGTCATCCGCGAAGGCAACTCCGACCGGCGCGCCCCGGCGTGCGTGAAGAACTATGCCCGCAAGAACCCGCACTCCATGGGCGCATGGAGCCCGCAGTCGAAGGGCCACGTGTCCTGCATGGCGGACCACGACCTGCGCCACAACGAGAAAGCCACCACCATCACCACATCCACGGCCGGCAACGCCCGCATCGAATTCGTGGATGCGGCCGGCGGCGTGAAGGTGATGAAGGACGGCATCAAGCTCCTCGACGGCGAGGTCATCGATGTCACCCACATGGACGTGCGCGAACTGCGCCGCTTCATCGAGGAGCAGATCGAAGACGCCAGGAAGCAGGGCGTGCTGTTCTCGGTGCACTTGAAGGCCACCATGATGAAGGTGTCGGACCCCATCTTCTTCGGCCACTTCGTGTCGGTCTTCTTCAAGGAAGTGTTCGACAAGCATGCCGCGACGTTCGCGCAACTGGGCGTGGACCCCAACAACGGCCTGGGCGATCTCTACGCCCGCATCGCGAACCTGCCCGAAGAGAAGCGCAAGGAAATCGAAGCCGACATCCAGGCCGTCTATGAAAAGCGCCCGGAACTGGCGATGGTCAACTCCGACAAGGGCATCACCAATCTGCACGTGCCCAGCGACGTCATCATCGACGCCTCCATGCCGGCCGCCATCCGCGCCGGAGGCAAGATGTACGGGCGCGACGGCAAGATGAAGGAGGCCAAGTTCGTCATCCCCGACAGTTCCTATGCGCCCGTGTACCAGGCAGTCATCGATTTCTGCAAGCAGCACGGAGCGTTCGACCCGCGCACCATGGGCTCTGTGCAGAACGTGGGGCTCATGGCCCAGCAGGCCGAGGAATACGGCTCCCACGACAAGACCTTCCTCGCGCCCGCCGACGGAACCTTCCGCGTGGTGGCCGCCAACGGGGAGATCCTGCTCTCCGACGCCGTGCGCAAGGACGACGTCTTCCGCATGTGCCAGGTCAAGGATCTGGCCATCCGCGACTGGGTGAAACTGGCCGTCAACCGGGCCCGCGAAACCGGCTTCCCCGTAATTTTCTGGCTGGATGAGACCCGCCTGCACGATGCCCAGTTGATCCGCAAGGTGCACGCCTACCTGAAGGAATACGATACCGCCGGGCTGGACATCCGCATCCTGGCCCCCAAGGATGCCTGCACCCTGTCCTGCCAAATCATCAAGGAAGGCAAGGACACCATCGCCGTGACGGGCAACGTGCTGCGCGATTATCTGACGGACCTCTTCCCCATCCTGGAAGTGGGCACCAGCGCCAAGATGCTCTCCATCGTGCCCCTGATCAACGGCGGCGGCCTGTTCGAGACGGGAGCCGGCGGCTCCGCGCCCAAGCACGTCCAGCAGTTCCTGGAGGAAGGACACCTGCGCTGGGATTCGCTGGGCGAATTCCTGGCCCTTGCGGCCTCACTGGAGCACATGGCGCTTCGCAGCGGCAATGCCCGGGCGAAACTGCTGGCCAAGACGCTGGATCTGGCCACGGGCACCTTCCTGGACAACGACAAGTCCCCGGGCCGCGACGTGCATGAACTGGACAACCGCGGCAGCCACTACTACCTGGCGATGTACTGGGCGCGCGAACTGGCCAATCAGAAGGAAGATGCCGAACTGGCTGCACTCTTCGCCCCGGCGGCCAAGGCCATGGAAGAGAAGGAATCCGAGATTCTCAAGGAACTCGACGCGGCCCAGGGACATCCGGTGGACATCGGCGGCTACTACCGGCCCGACCCGGCGAAGACCAACGCCGCGATGCGTCCGTCTTCCACGCTCAATGCCATCATCGACGGCATCGCCAACTGATTCCATCACCCCACCCCTGAATTTTCCTGTTTTGCATTCTGACTGAGGCTGAAATTCCATGATTGAACGAGAAAGCATACTGAAAATCGCCCATCTGGCCCGCCTGGAACTGGAGCCGGAAGAAATCGCGAACCTGCAGCTTCAGGTGGGGCGCGTCCTGGAATACGTGGACCGGATCCAGGAAGCCCCCACCCGGGACATCGAGCCGACGGCCCACGTGATGGACGTGTTCCTGTCCCTCCGGGAAGACGCGCCCGTCCATGAACCCGCGCCGGAACGCTACCTGGAAGGCGCCCCCGACAGCGGATACGGATTCTTCAAGGTGCCACGCATCGTGGAAGGAGGCGAACATGGATCCGTGTGAACTCTCGGCGATGGAAATTGCTTCGGCCGTACGCGGCGGCCGCATGAGGGCCGTGGATGTGTGGCATGCCTTCGTGCAGCGCATCGAGAAGTACAATCCCGTCCTCAACGCCTTCCTCTCCGTGAATCCGCAGGCCGAGGAAGAAGCGCTCGCCGTGGACCGGAAAGTGGCGGCCGGCGAGGATCCGGGACCGCTGGCCGGTGTGCCCGTGGGCGTCAAGGACAACATCGTGACCGAAGGTCTGGCCACCACGTGCGCTTCCCGGATCCTGGAAGGCTGGATTCCCCCCTACGATGCCCACGTCGTGCAGAAACTCCGGAATGCCGGCGCCGTCATCGCGGGCAAGACCAATCTCGACGAGTTCGCGATGGGCGGCACCAACGAGACCAGCGCGTTCGGCGCCGTGCGCAATCCCTGGGATCCCGGCCGGGTTCCGGGCGGCTCCTCCGGCGGTTCGGCGGCGGCCGTGGCCGCACGCCTGGTGCCAGTGGCGCTGGGGTCCGACACGGGCGGGTCGGTGCGCCAGCCGGCTTCCTTCTGCCACCTGCTGGGGCTCAAGCCGACCTACGGACGCATCTCGCGCCGCGGCCTGGTCGCGTTCGCCTCCAGCCTGGACCAGATCGGACCCATGACCCGCACGGTTTCGGACCTCCGGCTTCTCTTCGACGTCATCGCCGGGCACGACCCGCTGGATTCCACGTCGCTGCGGCCGGAAGACCTCGCACCGCCCACGGATTCCCATGCGCCTCTCAGACTGGGCATCGTGGGCGAATTCTTCTCCGACGGGCTGGATTCCCGCGTGCGCGCGGTGGTGGAAGCGGCCCTCGCGGACCTGCAGGCCGCAGGCATGCCCATCCAGGAAACCCGCCTGCCCAGTTCCCGGTACGGCGTGGCCGTGTACCAACTGCTGGCCACAAGCGAAGCCTCGTCGAACCTGTCGCGCTACGACGGCGTGCGCTACGGCTTCCGGGCGCCGGAAGCCTCCGGGTTGGAGTCGATGTACAAGAAGACCCGCGGAATGGGGTTCGGGGCCGAGGTCAAGCGGCGCATCCTGCTGGGCACCTACGCACTTTCGGCCGGATACTACGACGCCTACTACCGCAAGGCGCAGCAGGTGCGCACACTGATCCGGCGGGAAGTGAACGCCGCGCTGGAACATTGCGATCTGCTGTTCGGCCCCACCGTGCCCACGACGCCTTTCGGTCTCGGCGAAGTGGTGAACGACCCGTTGACCATGTACCTGGCCGACATTTACTCGGTGGTGGCCAATCTCGCCGGCGTGCCGGCACTGAGCATTCCGGCCGGATTCACCCCGGATGGGTTGCCCGTGGGCATGCAGGTCATGGCCCGGCCAGGACATGAAACCACGCTGTTCGCCTTCGCGCGCGCCTGGGAAGAGCGCCATCCGGAACTGTTCGCGCGCACGGCAGACGCCTTCGAAAAAAAGGAGGTGACCCGATGAATCCCGCCGTCCTGGAACGCTACGAGCCCGTTATCGGGCTGGAAGTGCATGCGCAGTTGTCCACGGCGACCAAGATGTTCACGGCCGTGCCGTACCGCTTCGGCGCCGAGCCCAACACGCTGGTGGATCCGGTGGTGCTGGGGCTTCCGGGCACGCTGCCGGTGGTGAACCGCCAGGCCGTGGCGTACGCGGTGAAACTGGCGCTGGCGGTGGGCGGACGCATCCGCACCGTGAGCCGCTTCGCCCGCAAGCACTATTTCTATCCGGACCTCCCCAAGGGCTACCAGATCAGCCAGTACGAAGAACCCTACTGCGAAGGCGGCGCCATCGAATTCGAAATGCCTGACGGCACCCGCCGCAAGGTAACGCTCACCCGCATCCACATGGAGGAGGATTCCGGCAAGAGCATGCACGCGGACGCCAAGGCCAACTTCAGCCTGGTGGATTTCAACCGCGCGGGCGTGCCCCTGGTGGAAATCGTGTCGGACCCCGTGATCCACTCGGCCGCCGAGGCCGTGGCCTACCTCAAGGCGCTGCGGATGGTGCTGCGCACGCTGGGCATCTGCGACGGCAACCTGGAGGAAGGCTCCATGCGCTGCGACGCCAATGTCTCCATCCGGCCGCGCGGCGCGGAAAAACTGGGCACGCGCACGGAAATGAAGAATCTCAATTCATTCAAGGCCGTATCCGACGCCATCGAGCACGAGATCGAGCGGCAGGCGGCCGTGCTGGAAGCCGGCGGCACCGTGGTCCAGGCCACGCTGCTGTGGGACCCCGCCGAAAACCGTACCAAGGTCCTGCGCACCAAGGAAGAAGCCGAAGATTACCGATACTTCCCGGAACCGGACCTGCCGCCCCTGCGCATCGACCCGTCCTGGGTGGAGGAACTGCGCACGCAGGTGCCCGAGCTGCCGCTGGCGCTCAAGGACCGCCTCGTGGCGCAGTACGGCCTGACGGCGTATGACGCGGACATCCTCATGAACAACCCCGAGGTGGCCGCCTATTTCGAAGAATGCGTGCGCGCGGCCAGCCGGCCGGCCCTGGCCAAGAAAATCGCCAACTGGATTCTCACCGAGATGCTGGGAACCTACCGCGACACCGGGCGCATTCCGGTGGCGGCCGACGACCTGGCCCGGCTGGTGGCCCTCACCGAGGATGGCGAACTGACGGGACGCAACGCCAAGGACGTGTTCGCCCGGCTGCTGGAAGGGCGCCGCGACCCGCGCGCCGTGGCTGCCGAACTGGGCCTTCTGGGCTCGGTGGCCGTCACGGACGAACTGGAAGCGCTGTGCCGGAAACTGGTGGAGGAGAATCCCGCACAGGCCGAAAAATACCGGAGCGGCAAGCGCAACGTCATGGGCTTCTTCGTGGGCGAGGTCATGAAGGCCACCCGCGGCAAGGCCAATGCGGCCGCTGTGACGGAACTCTTCCAGAAACTCCTTTCCTGACCCGGATATCCCCCATGCCCGATTCCCGCGAAATCGTCCCGTTCGTGTATGAAAACGGCCGCCTGCGGCTTCTGGACCAGCGTGCCCTGCCCACCCGGGAAATCTGGCTCACCCTGGATTCCCTCGAGGCCGCGGCCGATGCCATCGCCTCCATGGCCGTGCGCGGCGCCCCCGCCATCGGCTGCGTGGCCGCCTGGGGCATGCTGTTCGCGGCCCGCACCATCCTCGGACGGAACCTGCCTCCCGATGCCGCACGCAAGGAATTGCACAACGGCGCCGATCTCCTGATTGCGACCCGTCCCACGGCGGTCAACCTGGCCTGGGCGGTCAACCGCCAGTTGCGCGTGGCCGCGAATCTCCCCCAGGAGCAATGGCCGGAAGCGCTGGAACGCGAAGCCGCACGCATCGCGGCCGAGGACCGGGCCGCCTGCGAGGCCATGGGCCGGCACGGCCTCGAGACGCTGCCGTCCGGGGCGCTGTGCGTGCTGACCCACTGCAACGCGGGCGCCCTGGCCACGGCCGGCTATGGAACGGCGCTGGGCATCGTGCGGTCCCTGTGGCATGCGGGCCGGCTCAAGCGCGTCTACGCCGACGACACCCGCCCGCGCCAGCAGGGAGCGCGCCTGACCGCATGGGAACTGCATCGCGAAGGACTCCCGGTAACGCTCGTGGCCGACACCGTGGCCGGCATGCTCATGGCACAGGGACGCGTAGACGCCGTGGTGGTGGGCGCCGACCGCATTGCCGCCAATGGGGACTTCGCCAACAAGATCGGCACCTACTCCCTGGCCGTGCTGGCGGCGCATCACGGAATCCCCTTCTTCGTCGCCGCACCCACGTCCACGCTGGATCCGGCCTGTCCCACGGGCGCGGACATCCTCATCGAGGAACGCGACCCGGACGAGGTGCGCCGCATCGATTCCGTGTGGGTGACCGCGCCCGATGTGGACGCCTACAACCCGGCCTTCGACGTCACGCCGGGAAGCCTCGTCACGGCCATCATCACCGAACGCGGCGTGGCGCGGCCCTCCTTCCGGGAGTCCCTGGCGGCCATGAACCCTGTCCATTGAACCGCACGCCCCTGTTCCTCCTTTCCCATCGCCAGAAACGGTCGAGCGGCCGCGGGATGCCGCCAGGATTATTTCACAGCTTGCTTTTCCGCACGGCTTTTCGCATACTCCCCCTCACATCCGGAAAGCTGCACGCTTCCGGCATAAGGAGGTTCTCATGGACGACAGTGAACGCAGAGGATCCGACAAGCGCAAGCAGAGCCTGTATTTCCCCGTCGATATGCTCGAGGAAATCAAGAATGAGGCCGCCCGCCAGGACCGTTCCCTTTCCTGGATCGTGCAGCGCGCATGGAAAATCGCCCGCAACGAAATCAAGAAGATTCCCTCCATCGACTTCGGCGACGAGGACGATGGCGAATAGGCACGACGCCGCTCTTCAAGGAATTCCGTAGACTGCATGCTCTATGTTCGCAAAGTCGCAGTACTGGGGTCCGGAGCGTGGGGAACCGCGCTGGCCCACATGCTGGCTGGGCGCCACTCCCGCGTCATGCAGTGGGTGCGTGAGCCGGAAGTGGAAACCGCCATCAACGAACGGCACGAGAACGACCGCTTCCTGCCGGGCGTTCCGCTGAATCCGGCCTTGCTCGCCTCCTGCGATCCACACCGGGTGCTCGAAGGCGCCGATGTGGTGGTCAACGCCATCCCCACCCAGTTCATCCGCGCCACCTGGATGGACATCGGCCCGGAACACCTGCCTTCCGATGCTGTCGTGGTCAACGCCAGCAAGGGCATCGAGCAGGAAACGCTGTGCCTGGTGAGCCAGATTTTCGACGAAATCTTCCCATCCTGGATCAGCGCCCGATTCTGCGTGCTCTCGGGGCCCTCGTTCGCCGAGGAGGCTGCCCGCGGGATGCCCACGTCCGTGGCCCTGGCCGCCCCGCGGGAGCAACTGGGCCGTGACGTGGCGCAAGCCTTCCACCTGCCGCATTTCCGCCTCTACACCACGCTCGATCTCGTGGGCGTGCAACTGGGCGGCGCGCTCAAGAACGTGATCGCGATCGCGGCCGGCGCCGTGGACGGCATGAACCTCGGCCACAATACCCGCGCCGCCGTGGTCACGCGCGGCCTGGCGGAAATCGCGCGGCTGGGGGCGTACATGGGCGCCAACACCCAGACGTTCTTCGGCCTCTCCGGCATGGGCGATCTCGTGCTCACCACCACTGGTGCGCTCTCCCGCAACCGCACGGTGGGACTGCGCCTGGGCGCCGGCGAATCCCTGGAAGACATCCTCGCCAGCATGACGGCCGTTGCGGAGGGCATCCCCACCGCACGCTCGGCCTATGCCCTCTCCCAGAAGCACCACGTGGACATGCCCATCACACACGCCGTGCACGATGGACTCTTCCTCTCCAGAAAGCCCCAGGAAGCCCTCTGGAGCATCCTGTCGCGCTCCCTCAAGTCCGACGGCATCTGAAACCCGCCGCGCCCGACGAATCAGCTTGACGGCACCGGCGCGCCCATCTAGGCTCATTTGCCGGCCGCAAGCGCCGCATCCCTGCGGCCGTCAGGAGGAAACCATGGGAACCCGCGGACGTGAAATTCTGGGTCTCGATGTCGAACAACTGCTCGCCAAACTCAATGCCGCCTACGCCAGCGAATGGCTCGCCTACTACCAGTACTGGCTGGGAGCCAAGGTCATCAAGGGCCCCATGAAGGACGCCATCGCGAGCGAACTGACCCTCCATGCCACCGAGGAGTTGAACCATGCGCAACTTTTGGCCACGCGCATCATCCAGTTGGGTGGCACTCCGGTGCTCTCCCCGGACGAATGGACCAAACTGAGTCCATGTGCCTACGACGCTCCGGCGGATCCCTACGTCACCACCCTGCTCGACCAGAACATCGCCGGCGAGCAGTGCGCCATTTCCACGTACAAGGCCATCATGGACGCCACCTTCGGCAAGGACATGGTGACCTACAACATCGCGCTGACCATCCTCACGGACGAGGTGGAGCACGAAGAAGATCTCCAGAGCCTGCGTGAGGATCTGGAACTCATGGTCACGCGGGGCAACAAATAAATAAGTAGTCTTTTCCCATCCGAAGCCACCGCATCGGACGCTTCCCGAAAAAACCGACCGCATCATTGATTGAAGGAGTCACCATGAAGATGCTCGAACGCTCCAACCGTTTTCCGCGGCCCAGCGGCCCCGTGGTGCAGATCATCCTCGACGGCGTGGGCGTGGCGCCACCGGAACCGGGCAACGCCGTAGCCGCCGCACACACCCCCACCCTGGACGAACTGGTCCGCACGTGCCCGCATCTGACGATCGCCGCCCACGGCACGGCCGTGGGGCTGCCCAGCGACGAGGACATGGGCAACTCCGAGGTGGGCCACAATGCGCTTGGCGCAGGCCGGGTCTTCGACCAGGGCGCCAAGCTCGTCAACCGCGCGATCGCCGAAGGTACGCTGTTTACCGGCGAAACCTGGCACGACCTTCTGCGCCGCGCCCACGCCGGCGGCACCCTGCACTTCATCGGCCTGCTCTCCGACGGCAACGTGCACAGCCACATCGACCAACTCTTCGCCCTCCTCGAGCGCGCCGCAGCCGACGGCGCGCGGCGCCTGCGCGTGCATCCCCTGCTCGACGGGCGCGACGTGGGCGAACGCTCGGCGCTCACCTACATCGACCAACTGGAGGAACTGCTGGCCCGCCTGCGCGCGGCCGGCTGCGACGCCCGCGTGGCCTCGGGCGGCGGCCGCATGGTCACCACCATGGACCGCTACGAGGCCGACTGGCGCATCGTGGAGCGCGGATTCGCCGCACACGTGCACGGCCGCGCCGAGCGCGTATTCCCCAGCGCCCGCATCGCCGTGGAAACCTTCTATGCCGAGGATCCGAAGGCCACCGACCAGTTCCTGCCGGCCTTCGTCATCGTGGACGAGACGGGCCGCCCCGTGGGTCCGATGGCCGACGGCGACGGCGTCGTCTTCTTCAACTTCCGTGGCGACCGTGCCATCGAAATCTCGCGCGCCTTCACGGAACCGGGATTCTCCAAATTCGACCGCGGCCATATGCCCGACGTGTTCTACGCCGGCATGATGGAATACGATGGCGATCTGCACATTCCGCCGCGCTACCTCGTGGCCCCGCCCGCCATCTCCGAAACCCTGGGCGAATACCTGGCCGCCGCGGGCGTGCGCCAGTTCGCGTGCGCCGAGACCCAGAAATACGGGCACGTGACCTACTTCTGGAACGGCAACCGCTCCGGCAAGTTCTCGGAGGAACTGGAGACCTACGTGGAGGTGCCCTCGGACCGCGTGCCCTTCGAACAGCGCCCGTGGATGAAATCGGCCGAGGTCTGCGACGAGATCCTCGCCGCCATCTCCTCCGGCCGCTACGCGTTCATCCGGGCCAACTTCGCCAACGGCGACATGGTGGGGCATACCGGCGTCTTCCGTTCGGCCATGCTGGCGGTGGAAGCCGTGGACCTGGCGCTCTCCCGCATCGTGCCGGCCGTGCGCGCCGCCAACGGCATCCTGGTGGTGACGGCCGACCATGGCAACGCCGACGAGATGTTCATGACGAAGAAGGGCAAGATCGAGACGGACGCGGCCGGCAACCCGGTCCCCAAGACTTCCCACACGCTCAATCCGGTGCTCTACCTGGTCTTCGACCCCGCCGGAAGATGGACGGTGAATCCCGAGGTGCGCGCGCCCGGCATCGGCAACAACGCCGCCACCATCCTCAACCTGCTCGGCTTCGAAGCGCCGGAGAACTACCTGCCCTCCCTGGTCAGGCCCGCCGGATGACGCCGGCGGCGCACAGACCCCAAAAAGGCGCGGCGTCCCGCATGCATCCTCGCTCCAGTGCCCCGCTTCCTCCCGTCTTCCACCTGTACCTGCAGACGAAGTTCGGCCCCGTGCGCGCATCCGCCCGCATGGAGGGACTGTGCGCCGTCGCATTCGTGCCGCCATGGGATATCCCATCGGATGCCTTCCCGGAACCTTCCGCATGCGAAGGGCCGGCGACCGATGCGGCCGTCGCCGTCCTGCAGGCGTTCACGCACTGGCTGCGCGACTACGAAGCGCGCCGGTTCCGCCCGCCGGACTTCCCCCTGCATCATTCCGGAAATCCATCGGAATTC
The DNA here is from genome assembly GCA_964516435.1 of uncultured Kofleriaceae bacterium. Lineage (GTDB taxonomy): Bacteria > Myxococcota_A > Polyangia > HGW-17 > HGW-17 > HGW-17. Next base: position 37,477 of record CAZEZP010000048.1, read on the forward strand.
GCCCGGCGCGTGCTTTCCGCCTGTGCCGCCATCCCCGTCGGAGAAACGCGCACCTATGCCGGGCTGGCCGAAGCGGCCGGCTTTTCCTCCGCCCATGCGCGCGCCGCAGCCGGCGTCATGGCCCGCAATACGCTGCCGATCGTCATCCCCTGCCACCGCGTGGTGGCGGCCAGCGGCATCGGCGGATACGGCCCCGGCATCGCCCTCAAGCAAAAACTCCTGGCCCACGAGGGGGCATTCGTGCCTTGATGCACGATTTGATTGACCGTTTGGGTCCTTTCGCATACAACGGTCTTGATGGCCATCTTCCCGGGAGGTCTCCATGCGACGCGTGCTTTTCTTTCCTTTTCTTCTTCTCCTGTTCTTAGCCGACCCTGCTTTTGCTCAGCCCCCCGAAACGCCGCCGCTGGAGCCGGGTACCAAGAACCTGCCGGGAAATGCGGCACCCGATTCCCCGCAGTTGGAGGAACCGCCGCCACCCGAAGAACAACCCGTTCCCCCGCCGGAACCGCAAGTCGCCGTGGAGCCGCCCTCGATCCTCAAGCCCCGGGGCAATCCCATCCTCGCCTACGCGCGCACGGGCTGGATCCATGAACTGGGAGCGGGGATTTCCTGGATCCAGAAAGACGGCGGTGGCGCCCATTATTCAGTCCTCTACCGGCCGAGCCTCCTCTATTCATTCGGCGGCCACGCGGCCTTCGCCAGCACGAATTTCAGCAGCCGGGAGACCGATCTCGAAACCCGCGTGCTGCATATCGCGGCGGCGGCGGAAGGGCGCGTGTACCTGGTCAACGGGAACATGGACGTGTGGCTTTCCGCGCTCATGGGCGCCGCCTTCTTCACGGAAACCGAATCCACATCCGATGCCATCAACGCCGATGGGGGCCTCATGGCGGGAGGTGGAATCGGCATCGCCCTCTTCCTCGCCCGGCACGTCGCCTGGGGCGCCCAGTTTTCCGCCTACCGGATCATCCCCCTCGGAACCATCGACGAGGAATTGAAGGAATATTATACATTGATGGCCCTGCACATCTTCGTCAGCCTCCACTTCTGACGCGCATTCTTCCACCGCCCCCTCAACTTCTTCGCGCTCCTGCAAAATGTCTTTGCACTCCTGCAGAACTTCTTCGCGCTCCTGCCAATCGTGAAAAAATGAAAAAAACCTGGGAATTTTGACTTGCGCATTTGATGAAAACGCGTTACCAAGCCCCCAGCTGACATGCGGTCGCGTATAAATTCAAGTCTTCGTTCCTGATGCTCTGCGCAACCTGCATGCAGCGCCGCAGTCTGCGGCAAAGGTCGTGAAATTGGTGACCCGACGCGCATCCATTCCCATGCGGCCCATGCAAGACATCCATGGACCCGTTCTTTCTAAGGAGGTTTTCTGCATGAAATCCGTTTCGACGCTCGTGTTCTCCCTGATGCTGGGTCTGGCCCTGCCCGCCTTGGCGCAGCCGGCACCCAAAACGCCCGCACCGGCCAAACAGGACGAAGCGAAACCCGCCGCGCCGCCCCCGGCTCCCGCGCCGGCTCCCGCGCCGGCTCCGGCTCCCGAAGCCGCGCCCACGGCCGATGCCACGCCCACCGCCACGGTGCCGACTCCGGCAAACAACGAAGTGAAACCCGCCGCACCGGCCCCGGAAGTGCCGGTGGCCGCGCCCACGCCCGTGCCCGTCACGCCGGTGGCCCCGGCGCTCCCCTCCCCCGGGTCCGAGGAGCCGGCCCCGGCCGTTGGTCCGCTGGAACTGGCCAAGGGATGGCGCCTCAAGTTGAATGGCTACGTGCACTTTAACCTCTACTACATGAGCAACGAAGTGCTGGGCACCGACACGCCAGCCTACGTGCTTCCGCTCAATGCCAGTGATTTCACGAAGAACAACCACGGGGACCAGTTGACCCTGAGCGCGCGCGACACGCGCCTGCGCATGGCCTTGTCCGGTCCCAAGGCGTGGGAATTCGACCCGTCGGCCGTCATCGAGATCGACTTCTACGGCAACCTGCCCAACTCCGGCACCTCCATCCGGCAGGCGCAGCCCCGCATGCGGCTGGCCTATGCCGAGATGAAGCGGGGCGATCTCGTGCTGCGCTTCGGCAACGACTGGATGGTCGCGGCCCCGCAGTTCATGACCACGTTCGATCCCTTCAACGGCTGGGCGCAGGGCAACCTGTGGATGCGCGTCCCCCAGGCCAAGGTCATCTACAACAAGCCGCTGGGCGAGAACTTCCGCATCGAGACGGCGTTCATGGCCGGCAACGCCCTGGGTGGCGACAACGCCAAGAACACGCAACTGCGCACCTCCGGCATCGGCGAGCACACCTGCATCCCGCTGGTGCAGGCCCGGCTCGGCGCCGGCTTCAAGATCGGCGAGGCCGAATTCTCCACGCTGGGCGTGTCCGGTTCCTACCAGAAACTGGATTTCCGCGGCTCCCCCACCATCACGCAGTCCGAATACGACGCGCTCGTCGCCCTGGGGCACGACACCATGGATTCCTGGTTCGCCGCCTTCGACGGCCAGGTCAAGTTCGACATCGGCAAGACCAGGTTCCAGTTGACCGGCGAATACCACTACGGGCAGGCCGTGGGCATGTTCTGGGGCGGCCTGATCCAGAGCTACCAGTTCACGCTGGTGGACACCCACATCGCCGATGTCACGCCCGTCAAGAGCATCGGCTACTTCGCCGACCTCAAGGTCACCTTCCCCAACGGCATCTGGGGCTTTTTCGGCGTGGGCCGCAACGTGGTGGACGAGGACGACATCGTGACGGCCAATTCCCCCGTGAAGAACACCTACGTCTGGGGCGGCGTGGCCATCAACAAGGGCCCCATGACCTTCGGCATCGGCAGCGGCTACCTGCAAACCTACTTCATCCAGGTCGACGATCCGCAGACCGCGCTCCTGGTGCAGGGCTACTCCGCCATCACCTTCTAGTCTCTTCTTCGCCCACGCCCCCTCTCACCCCATCCCGACCCGCCTGTTCATGAAGACCGGTTTCCAGGCCGCACCAGACCGCCGGCATTCTCACGGATCGACGGGCCACGGGTGCCTGGGATAGCGCCCCGCCATCTCCTTGCGCACGAGCGGATAGGAATTCTTCCAGAAGCCTTCCAGATCCGATGTCACCTGCACGGGCCGGCCCGCCGGGGAGAGCAGTTCCACCACCACCGGCTCCCCGCCGATGCGCGGTGTCGCCCTGCATCCGAAGAAATCCTGCAGTTTCGAGGCCAGGCGGGGGCGAATCCCGTCGTCGTAATCCACCCGCACGCGCCGGCCCGAGGGCAGGACCCAGATCTCGGGAGCGTGCTTTTGCACGGCGGCCTTCTGCCGGCCATCCAGCGACTCCCACAGGGCCCGCGCCACGAGCGCATCGTCGAGCACGTCCCCCTCGCGGTAGCGCACATGGGGCAGGAGCCATTCGTCCACGGCCGCCGCCAGCGCAACTTCCTCCACGTCCGGCCAGTTTCGCCCGTCCGCACGGGAGGCCAGCCGGATGCGCAGGCGCAGGGCCCGCGTTTGCGGCCCGCCCAGCCATTCTTCTGGCGCCAGGCCCGCAAGCCGCTCCCGCACAGCCGCGCGCAGGGATTCGTCGTCCGGAGCGGCGGTCCGCTCCTCGAGCGTCATCTGGCCCAGCATCCGCCGGATGCGGCCGCGCACACGCCAGCCGTCGAACTCCACCGTCACCCGGGTTTCGCAGGCGCGCGCGCCCGCGGCGAGCACATCCTCGAGCGTACAGGGTTCGAAGAGCAGGATGCGCCCCGTGGCTTCCCCGCCCTCCACGAAGGGCGCCACCACCAGCGTTCCGGGCGGCTGCGGCACGATGCGGGCCGCGCGCCCCGAGACCAGCACCGCGCGCATTCCGGAGGCGTCCACGCGCCCCACGCGGTCGGGATAGGCCCGGCACAGCAGTCCCGCGCACAGGTCCGGGTCCACCCGTTCCGGGGAAAACCGGATGCCCGCGGCGCCGGCCAGGCGCGAAACGGCCGTGCGGATGCGTTCGGGCAGCCGGGAGAATCCGCCCGCGAGCAGGCCCGCGATCCACGCGGACACCAGGTCGGGATCCTGCGCCGGGCGCCAGGCGTCCTCCTCCAGCAGCGCCGCGAGCAGGCAGGCCGTGGCCGGCAGCGCCGCGCCTGGTCGCGCATCCTCGCGGGCATGCAGCAGCAGGGCGCCCAGCCGCGGATGCACGCCCAAAGATGCCGCATCCCGTCCCCGCGGCGTGACCCGGCCGCCTTCGTCCAGAAGCCCCAGGTCCCGCAACCGTCCCGCGGCCAGCGCACGCGCGGCCGAAGGCGGCGGCGTGAGCAAATACGGCTCGGCGCCGGGGCCCCACAGCGCCAGTTCCAGTTCCAGCGGCAGCGGATCGGCCTCCAGGATTTCCGGGCGGGCGAAAGGCGCCAGTTCCCGCGACGCCGGCCAGAGCCGCACGGCCCGCCCCGGCCGCAGACGACCGGCGCGACCGGCGCGCTGCACGGCGGACACCTGCGAGATCGGCACCGTGGACGCGTGCACCAGCCCCGTGCGCGGGGAAAAGACGAAGCGGCGCTCGAGCCCGCTGTCCACCACCGCCGTGACGCCCGGCAGCGTGAGGCTGGTCTCGGCGATGTTGGTGGCCACCACGACCCGCCGGCCCGCAGGCGGAACCGGCGAAAACACCTGCTCGCGCACGGCGGTCTGGGAGGCGCGCGAAAGCCCGATGCATTCCACGTCCGCGGGCAGGCGCATCCGCAGTTCGTGCACGCAGCGCGCGATCTCGCCCCAGCCGGGCACGAAGGCCAGCAGGCACTCGCCGCCGCCCATGGACGGCAGGAGATCCAGCGCCGTGCGCGCCACGGATTCCTCCAGCCGTTCGCCCGGCGGCGGCGCCCGGTGCGCGATTTCCACGGGGAACTGCCGGCCCGGCACCGCCAGCCGGGGGATGTCCAGTTCCGGCGGCAGATCGGTGGTGCACAGCAAAAGCCGCAGATCCGGCCGGATTTCGGCGCGCACCTGCTGCACGAAGGCCCAGATCAAATCCCCCTGCCAGTGTCGTTCGTGAAACTCGTCCAGAATGACGCAGCCGATACCGTCGAGCGTGGGATCGGCCTGGATCATCCGCAGCGCCACGCCCAGCGTGACCACCTCCAGCCGCGTGCGCGCCGAAACGCGCGTGGCCTCGCGCGTGCGGTATCCCACGACATCCCCGGGCGCCTCCCCCCGCAGGCGGGCCACCCGTTCGGCCACGGCCAGCACGGCCAGACGGCGCGGCAGCACGTGCAGGATGCGCCCGCCGGAAAAGCGCGCGTCCTGCAGCATGGCCAACGGCACGAGCGTGCTCTTGCCCGCGCCGGCCTCCGCCGTGAGCCCGAGGCGCCCTTCGCGGCACAGGGCGTCGAGTATCGCTTCCAGGCGCTCGTGGATGGGCAGAAGGCGAACGTCGTCGGGCAGCCTCATGGCGCGCCACGTTAGGGCAAAGCGTCCGTGATTTCAACTTGCCTGCCGGCGCATTTTGCGGTACAGGAGCGGGCATGTCCGATTTTTCGTCCTTCACTGCCGTCATTCCCGCGGCGGGCATCGGAAGCCGCCTTCTGCCCGCCACCAAAGCCATTCCCAAGGAACTCCTGCCCATCGTGGACACGCCCGCCATCCAGTACCTGGTGGAGGAGATCGTCTCCTCCGGCATCACGCGCATCGTGTTCATCACCGCCAAGGGCAAGGAAGCCATCATCGATCACTTCGATTCCGCGCCCGACCTGGAAGCCCTGCTTTCCGACCGGAACAAACTGGATCTGCTCGAGCGCGTGACGGCGCCCACGGGCATGGCGCAGTACATGGCCGTGCGCCAGAACCGCCCGCTGGGACTCGGGCACGCCGTCCTCATGGCCCGCAAGGTGGTGGGAGAAAATCCCTTCGCCGTGCTTCTGCCCGACGATCTCATCGACGCCCGGCGCCCGGCCCTGCGGCAACTGCTCGACGTCTACGATCGCCACCGGCCGCACGGCGTCGTGGCCCTCATGCCGGTATCCGATGCCGACGTCTCCAAGTACGGCATCGTGGCGGGGCACGAACTGCCCGACGGCACCTTCCGCATCACCGACATCGTGGAGAAGCCGCCGCTGGAGAAGGCCCCCTCGCGGCTGGCCGTCATCGGCCGCTACGTGCTGCATCCGGACACCTTCGCCATGCTCGAGCGCGTCCCGCGCGGCGCCGGCGGCGAAATCCAGTTGACCGATGCCCTGGCCGCCCTCCTGCGCGAGGGCCACACGCTTTCCGGCTGCCTCTTCGAGGGACGCCGCCACGACACGGGCGACGTGCTCGGCTACCTGGAAGCCAACATCCACTACGCGCTCAAGCGTCCGGATCTCGCCGAAAGACTGCGCCAGAGCCTGCCCGTCTGGCTCGCCCGAAACGACGGATGACCGCCTCGTCTCCCATGATCCGGGTCGCCGTCGCCCTGCCCGTTCCCGTTCCCAAATCCTTCACCTATCATGCCGATGCGCCCATTGCGCCGGGATGCCGCGTGCGGGTGCGCTTCTCCGGGCGCACGCTCGTGGGCGTGGTGCTGCCCGGGGAGCCGGAGTACGAGAAGAAGACGCTGCCAGTGCTGGAAGTCATCGATCCGCTGCCCGTCTTCACGGCGCCCACCCTGCGCGCGCTCGTCTGGGCGGCGGGCTACTACCACCATCCCATTGGCGAGGTAATGAAAAGCGCCCACCCCATGCTCGACGACTTCCGCCTGCAGCGACGCTTCCGCGCCGTGGCGCCCGCAGACAACCCCTACCTGGGCGCGGTGAATCCCTGGGTGGACGAACTTTCCCACATCCGCCCGGGAAATGCCTACGACCGCAGGACCTTCCGGCGGGCGGGCAAGAGCGAGGCCTGGATCGAGAAGGCCTGCCAGATGGGCTGGCTCATTCCGGAAGAAGTGGAGAACCGGCGCCGGCTGGGCGCCGTGAACGCCGTGGTGGAGGTCCAGACGCCCGCCGGCGACGCGATGGACCGCCTGCGCCGCCGGCCCGTGCGCCACAGGATCCTGTGCGACCTGCTCGAGGCGCACCTGCCAGTGCCCGTGGAGGACATCCTGCGGGAGCACCCGGGCGCGCGCGCGCATCTTGCGGCCCTGCAGAAGGAAGGCTGGATCCGCCTGGACCGGATCGTGCCCGGCAACGCCGGCCCGGCCGACCCGTTCGACGCCCCACTGGCCGAGACTGCGCCCCCGCCCATCCTCACGGCCGAGCAGGAAGCCGCCGTTTTGGCCATCCTGCAGGCGCAGGGCCGCTTCGCTCCGTTCCTGCTGGAGGGCGTCACGGGCTCGGGCAAGACCGAGGTCTACCTGCGCATCATCGGGCGGGCGCTCGAGGCCGGGCGCGGCGCCCTGGTCATCGTGCCGGAAATCGCGCTCACCCCGCAACTGGCCGCCCGCTTCTCCGCGCGCTTCCCCGGGCAGGTGGCCGTTTTGCATTCCGCGCTCCCCCCCGCCCGCCGCGCGCGGGCCTGGCGCCAGTTGGCCACGGGCGAGCGCCGCATCGCGCTGGGCGCCCGCTCGGCCGTGTTCGCGCCCGTGCGCGACGCGGGCGTCATCGTGGTGGACGAGGAGCACGACGCCTCCTTCAAGCAGGAGGAGGGCTTTTTATACAATGCCCGCGACTTCGCACTGGTGCGCGGCCGCGAGGAGGCCTGCCCCGTGGTGCTGGGCAGCGCCACACCCTCGCTCGAGAGCCGCCAGGCCGTGCTTTCCGGGCGTTTTTTCCACCTGCGCCTCACCCGGCGCCCGGTCGAGCGCCCCATGCCCGCCGTCGCCTGCATCGATCTGCGCGTGCACGCCACGCGCGCGCTGCTCTCGGGTCCCCTCCTCTCCGCCCTGCAGGAGACTCTGGACGCCGGCCGGCAGAGCCTGCTGTTCCTCAACCGGCGCGGCTCCTTCGGCATGCTGCAGTGCGCCGCCTGCGGGCAGGTGCGCCAATGCCCGCGCTGCTCCGTCTCCCTGACCGTGCACCTGCGCTCGAACACCCTGGTGTGCCACTACTGCGGCCTGCGCCAGGTTCTGCCGGCGCGCTGCGAGTGCGGCGGAGACTTTTTGCAGGAGCGCGAGGGCGTGGAGCAGGTGCTCTCGGCCCTGCAGGAGCATTTCCCCTCGGCCCGCATCGCCCGGCTGGATCGCGACTCCACGCGCTTTGCCGGGCTTCCGCGGCTGCTTTCGGACATGCGTTCGGGCGCCATCGACATCCTCGTGGGCACGCAGATGGTGGTCAAGGGGCACGACTTCCCCGGCGTCACGCTGGTGGGCGTGCTGGATGCCGACCAGGGGCTGTTCTTCCAGGACTTCCGCGCGGCCGAGCGCACCTTCCAGTTGCTCGTGCAGGTGGCCGGCCGGGCCGGGCGCGGCAGCGACCCGGGCCGCGTGCTCATCCAGACGCGCCGCCCCGAGCACCACGCCATCCACTTCGCCGCCCTGCAGGACGTGGAAGGCTTCGCCCGCCGCGAACTGCCCATCCGCAGGGAACTGTCCTACCCGCCCTTCGGCCACGTGGTGCTCTGGCGCATCCAGGGCACGGACGAGACGGCCGTCGCGGCGCAGGCGGAAGCCTTCGCGGATTTCCTGCGCACAAGTTCTCCGGGCGCCGTGGACGTGCTCGGCCCGGCCCCCGCCCCGCTCGCCCGCATCCGCGAGGTCTTCCGCCACCAGGTGCTGCTCAAGTCCACCGACCGGCGCGCCCTGCACGACTGCGTGCGCCGCGCCCTCGCCTTCGTCTGGAGCGGCGGCGTGAGCGCCCGCCCGGACGTGGATCCCCAGCACATGCTCTGACACCGCGCGCCTGTTGCGTTCGGGGTCGCCTCGCCGGCTGCGCCGCGGCGGCCTGCAGTTCTGACTCCGCAAGCCGCGGCGTTTCGCGCGCCGCCCGGTGAAACTCGCCGCAGGGGGCGCCTTTGCATCCCGGCAATGCATTTCCCGCATGCGGTTCTTCTCACCGTCCCGCCAGACGCAGAACCGCGGACGCGAAGATACGGAAACTGGCGGAGCGGCTCCTGTCCGGCACCAGAAGCCGGCCCATCCGCCGGGCGGCCTCCATCTTGCGAAACCCCGAAAGGGTCCTCTCCAACTCCCGCGAAGGTTTCTGGCAGGCATCGGGGTCGGGATGGCGCTTCACCAGACGCCCGATCTTCCGCCGGCTCTCCGGATAGGCCTGCGCCAGCGCCTCGGCATCTGCCAGATACCAGGCTTCCAGTTCCTGGCACACCAGACGAATCACGACCTCCGGCTCACGCCCCCGGCATGCCTCCATCAGCCGATGCTTCACTTCCCGGCAATCGCCGCCATCATTGTCGCGGACGATGACGAAACGGACACCCGGTTCCTTCCATCCACGCATCTTGTTCCGGACGCTCTGCTCGAGATCGGACTTGCCTTCATGGGAAACGAGCAGGTAATCCTTGCCATGTTGCCAGTTCGCGACCAGACGGGGCAGGAATTCCTCCAGGAAGGCCTTCATGGATGGCTCTTCGAGCAGAAAGATCACGCGCCGCTTCATCGGAGTACCTCTTCGAGCAGGCCCTGTTTCCACAGCCATCCGGGCTTGTCTCCGGCATCGACCAGGGCGCGCAGGGTGTCGCTCGAACTCGCATGCGTGACGGTAGTGAACCCATCCTTCTTTTCCAGAAAATAGATTTCCTCGAGTTCCAGCGCATTGAGGAAATCGGGGGAATGCGTGGAAACGAACACCTGCCCGCCGCGGCAGGCGTATTCCCGGAATTCCTCCGCCAGTTCGGTCAGAAGGTGAGGATAGAGTTGGTTTTCCGGCTCCTCGACGGCCAGCAGTGGAAACGGCTTCGGATCGTGCAGCAGCAGGAGGTAGGCGAACATCTTGATCGTACCGTCGGATACGAAGCGGGCGATGAAGGGATCCCGGAAGCTGCCATCCTGGAACCGCAGTACCAGCCGCCCGTCTTCCGTAGGCCGCGCCTCGACATTCGTCACCCCCGGCACGCGGCGCTTCATCGAGTCGATGACCTTCGCGAAACGCTCAGGGTGATAGTTGTAGAGATACTGCGCTACCTGCGCCAGGTTGTCACCCCGCACGGAGAGGTGCTCGGCATGGCCATCTTCCGTCGACGGCCGCGCCTCGGCGACATGAAAATCCGAAATCTGCCAGTTCTCGATCAGGCTCCTGAACTCGGCCACGACACGAAAATCCTTGAACTGCCCCAATCCCTTGATGGCCAGCACGTCCGGCTCGTCGAGTTGGTATTCGGCGCGCTGTTCGCGGGCATTGTGCACCCCGTACTGGCCCTCGTTGGTGATGGCGGTGCCGCGTCCCCGCGAAAAATCGACGAAATGCCAGGGCTGGCCGCGCTGTCCCCGGCGGAACTTGAGCACTTCGCGCTCCACCATCACCCGCCCGCCGGCCTCGTCGACAGCCAGTTCATATGTCGCCAGCCGCCCCCCGGTTTCCCGGAACTTGATTTCGATGCGAATCGGCCCCACCTGCCCGCGGCTCTTCAACTCGCGCATTCCGCCGCGGCGGCTCACCGCCTTGCCCACGTTGAAGGCCAGCGCATCCTTCAGGAAGGAAAACACGTCGAAGAGCGTGCTCTTGCCCGTGCCGTTGGCCCCCACCAGCGTGACCAGACGGGGAATTCCCTCGAAACGGGCATCCCGGAACACCCGGTAATTCTGAATCGTGACGGCTTCGATCTGCATGGATGGCTCCTCTCTTCTCTTCCATTCCATTTGGTGGAAATGCGCGCATTTTCCCCCGTGCAACGCATCATAGATTCCCCCCTCGTGTTTGCAACATTTTTGCCGTATGGCCAAACCGCGTCCCGGCCCATGCCGCAAGCGGTTCCATACCGTGAAAATCGCGGTCGGCGAACCATAAACTGCGGGTTGCCCTTCATAAAGTGCGATCAGCCAGTTATAAACCGCGAGCTGTCCCCGCCGTGGGAGCGATCCGCAATCGCCGACACCGCGAGCTGCCCTTCATAAGGTGCGATCGGCAAACTATAAACCCCGATCTGCCCTTCATAAAGTGCGATCTGCCAATTATAAACCGCGAGCTGCCCCCGCCGTGGGAGCGATCTGCAATCGCCGCCACCGCGAGCTGCCCTTCATAAGGTGCGATCGGCAAACTATAAACCCCGATCTGCCCTTCATAAGGCGCGATCGGCCAATTATAAACCGCGAGCTGTCCCCGCAAGGTATGCGATCTGGAATAGCCGACCCTACTTGCAGAACAATCGGCGACATGGGTAGATATGTTGGAAAATGTAAAACTCTGTAACTTTCTGCTTGACATGTGAGACAAGGCGCGATATGCGCGCCGCATCGGGATCGCTTTTCACAATCGTCCCTCTCGTGCGTGGGAAACGGTTTCGGCAACTGGGGCCTGTCCGCGCGTCCACAGGGGACGCGAGGCGCGGACCGGTCCACAGGCTCGACTACGGGCGGCTTGTCCGCGCGTCCATGGTGGGCGCGTGGTTTTTTCTCATTCACGAGGAGGATTTTCATCATGTTTGACGAACGTTTGGTAAAAAAGGGCCGGCAGTATCCCATCTTCGCGATCCTGCCCTGGGGACGGAAATCCCTGCAACTGGCCCGGCATCACGCGGCCGAACTGGCCGGCGGCGGCTGGCAGGAGGACGACACGCAAAAGACGGAGCGCCTGCTGGACCAACTGGAGACGGAAAACGCCAGCCTCAAGGGCGATCGCGTGGATGCCCAGGCGCTCACGATGGACGAGCGCCTGGCCCGGCAGGAAGCCAAGGCGCTTCTGCGCAAGACGTACGCGGCCCTGCGCCTGATCCTGCGCGACGGCCCCGTGGACGGCATCGGCATGCACCAGTTCCCGCCCCTGGGCGACATGCACGCTTCCGGCAAAATCGTGGCCCATATCACCTCCATCCTCGAACTGGTGCAGCGGCTGGAACCCGGCCTTGCGCGCTATCTGGGGCCCGGCGCGGCTTCCCGGCTGGATGCGGCCGCCAAACGCCTCACGCAGGCCGACAGCGACCAGTCGACCAGCTACAAACTCCTGCCGGAAAGCACCCTGAAACTCCAGGAACTCAAGGGCCGCATCCTCGAACGCATCGAGGAACTCAACGCCGTCGCGCGCATCGTCTTCGACGGCCAGGCCGAAATCCGGGCCCGCTTCAACAAGGACGAGTTGCTGCGCACGCGCCGCCCCGAGACTTCGACGGCCGGGCCGTCCGCTCCCGCCCTCCCGCAGGCCTGATTCCCGCTCCTGCGCGTCTTTCTCTCTGACTGTCTTTCGTTCTGAGTGCCTTTCGCCTCCCCCTGGCCAGTTTTTCACCTTTTGCCGGATTTCTGCATCTTTGCCTGCAGATTTCCACTCTCCGCCGTCATTCGGATTTCCCACGCCGTCCCATCATCCCTCCCCTCATACGAGTTCCCAACCGCGAGCCGCGCAGATCCATCTAGCCCCGCCGGCCGCACGGGCATCAGCCGGATGGCGTTTCACCCGCTTCCGGATTGGGCGCAGGGGAAGGGGCAGCCAAGTCCGGCTCGCCGATGCGGCGGATCGCAACGCCCTGCAGCGCCTGTTCCGCCAGGGCATGCACGTTGATCAACGGCATGATGACCGAGCCGAAGCCGGCATGCGCCAGGATGGACGTGACGGCAGCCCGAAGGTACGGCAGCAGCAGCGGCAGAGGGCTTCCATTCGGGCATCGTCCAGAATGCCCAGTTTCGAAGCCGTTTCCACCAGCAATTCCTTCATCACCGGGTCTTCCAGATCGAGCAATTCCTCATCCAGGTGCAACGGTATGCGGCAGCAGAGCACGGCGACCCGATCCTTCCCGTTTTCATGAGCGCGGCGCTGCCGGGCCCATGCCCATGCCAGCGCCATGGCATAAGAACTTTGCGCCCAGAAATACACCCCCGTTCCTGCGCGCCCCCTGGATGCCCGAAAACCCTCCCTGCAAATGCGGGCCGCGTTGCCTGCGGTGGTTCTATGGGTTCCCCGCAACTCTCTCATGTACGCCTCGACGAAACAAAGCGGTCTTTGCACGAAAACCCGACCTCGCCGAAAACCTCTCTGAAAACTTCGCGCAATTGCCGCCCCCGGTCTTTTCCGCGCTTCCAGTTGTCGGCAAGCCATGGATTTCGTTGCCCGGAAAAACCGGAAAAACGACTGTTCCACCCACACGGTGTCCCGTTGGCCCCGCATCACGGCGGCCGGGTTTGGCCTTCATCAGGCATAATTTTTCGCAACGCTGGCAACCCGCAAGTTCGCGGCGGGCCGCATCGTGGCATCCCCTGCGAAGACCGGAAAACAGGCTTTGACGAAACTGCGGGCCATGGAGGCGCGCTGGACGAAGCCCGAAAGTCGCGCGGAGGCGGCCAGGGCGCGGCCGCCGGTGGCCTCGCAGTGGCGCGGGCGGGGCGGAAGAATCTTCGACACGAACGGCAGCGCATGACTCGCGAATGCGGAGCAGGGGGGCCGGCGCAGGCGGCGTCGGCCGTTCCCCTTGACATCCGGGCGCATGCGGAGAAGATGGGCACGCCATGAGTTCCCACCACCGCCAGATCCTCAAATCCAGTTTCCTGGTGGGCGGCTCCTCGGCCGCGGCCATGGTCCTGGGGGTGGTCAAGGTCAAGGTGCTCGCGCTGCTGCTGGGACCGGCCGGCGT
>CAZEZP010000049.1:0-3736 GCA_964516435.1 uncultured Kofleriaceae bacterium
CGCCGGCCGTGAGCCCCGACGGAAAAACGCTGGCCTTCATCTCCACGCGTTCGGGTTCCCCGCAGGTTTGGCTGTTGCCGCTGGACAAGGCCGGAGAGGCTTCCCGTCTGACCGATTTCGCCCCGGGCGTGTCGGGCCCGCTCGTGTGGTCGCCCGACTCTCGGCGCATCCTGTTTTCCGCATCCGTGGACCCCGCCTGCATGGACGCTGCCTGTGCCGACGCCCGCGCCAAGGCGGATCCTCCCAAACACTCCGGGCAGATCTTCGACAAACTGCTCTACCGCCACTGGAACGAATGGCGCAACGGCCTGGTCAGCCACGTGTTCCTGGTGGAGGTGCCCGGGGGCAAACTGCATCTGCTCACCCCGGGTCTGCACGATGCTCCGCCTGTGGCACTGGGCGGCGACGTGGACTATGTGTTCTCGCCCGATGGGCGCGAGGTCGCCTACGTGATGAACACGGATTCCCAGCCGGCGGCCTCCACCAACAACGACGTCTTCGTGCTGGATTTGGCCTCGGGCAAGTCCGAGCGCATCTCTCTGGGCAAAGGCAACGATTTTTCCCCCGCCTACAGCCCGGACGGGCGCTACTTAGCGTGGCTTTCCATGGCGCGCCCCGGCTACGAGAGCGACAAGGCCGAGATCGTTCTGTTCGACCGCATGGCCAAAACCCGCACTACGCTCACGTCCAAGGTGGATCTGAGTGCGGGCCGGTTCGCGTTCGCGCCCGATGCCCCGCGGATCTACTTCGTGGCCGCCGAGAAGGGATACGAGAACGTCTACCGCGTGGATTTCTCCGGCCAAGTCTATAAGGATCTCGACCGTGTGTTCGTCACCGCGCTGATTCCGCTCGAGAAAGCCCGCATGGTGGTAGTCCACCAGACTCTTTCCCGGCCCGCCGAAGTGTTCGTGCATTCCGGGAAGTATGCCAGCGCCGCGCCCGACGCCCTGCGCGATCCCGCCGGACTTGTTCCCGTCTCCAAGGTCAACGACGTGCTTCTCGAAGGCATCGAGATGGGCGGGGCCGAGGACTTCTGGTATGCCGGCGCCGGCGGCGATTCGGTGCACGCGCTCATCCTTAAACCGCCCGCATTCGACCCCGCGCGCAAGTATCCCGTGGTGTTCCTCCTGCACGGCGGCCCGCAAGGCTCTTTCGGCTACGATTTCCACCCGCGCTGGAACGCCCAAATGTTCGCCGCCCCCGGCTACGTCGTGGTGATGGTGAACTTCCACGGTTCCAACGGCTACGGCCAGAAGTTCCAAGACAGCATCCAAGGCGACTGGGGCGGCAAGCCCTACCAGGACGTGATGATCGCCTTGCGCGAAATCCGCAAACTGCCCTACGTGGATCCCAAACGCATCGGCGCGGCGGGCGCCTCCTACGGCGGCTACCTGATCAACTGGATCGGCACCCAGACGAAGGAATTTTCCTGCCTGATCAGCCATTCCGGCGTGTTCAACCTCGAGTCCATGTACGGATCCACGGAGGAACTGTGGTTCCCCGAGCACGAGAACCTGGGCGCCCCGTGGCAGACCCGCAAACTCTACCAAAAGTGGTCTCCGCACATGTACGTGGGCAACTGGAAGACGCCCACGCTGGTGGTGCACGGCGCCAACGACTTCCGCGTGACCGTGGATCAGGGCATGCAACTGTTCACGTCCCTGCAGCGCCTGGGCGTGCCCTCCAAGTTCCTGTACTTCCCCGACGAGGATCACTTCGTGTTCAAACCGCAGAACCGGATTCTGTGGTGGAACACCGTGTGGAACTGGCTTGCCACCTATCTCAAATAGACCAGATGGGCCGTTTCCAGCATGGCTTTCGCTCCACCGGCCGCCTGCCGTTCATTTCACGCCGGGTTTCCATTCACAATCAGGGGTGAAAACGAAAATCCGAATTCAGGGCAGGAACGCCAGAGGTTTGGTGAATCCGGGCGGAAGCGGGGTGGCGATGCGTTCGGAAACCGTGCCGGTGGCCACGTCCACGAGACGCACGCCGGCCGCGCTCGCCGTGGCGTCCGCCACCACAAGGCGCAAGTCATCGGTTAGAGCCAGTCCCGTGACCGTGTAGCGTCCGGGCGCCAGCAGCCAGCCGCCCACAGTACCATCCAGGCAGAAGGCGCGGATGCCGCTCTCCCAACCGGGCGTGTTCACCAGCGCATACCCGCAGTTTTCGTCTTCCATGGCGAGGTCCGTGGGCACACCTCCCAGTACGGCGGCGGGGACGGCCAGCCGCGACGTACGCGCTTGCGTGTCGAAGACTTCGATGCCGCCCTGGTTGCCCGAAAAATCATCCACGCATCCCACCGCGAAGGTATTGGCCCCCACGCGCACGAGCGGCGAGAAGGGATTGCGCGAAGTCAGCCCGATTGCGCCCGAGACCGTATCGGTTTGCGTGTCCACGAGCAGGATGCGCCCGCTGCGCGAAGGCGCCCAGTCCTCTAGGTTCTGGATGGCCACGGCCACGGTGTTTTCGTCCACCACTGCCATCCAAGCCGCTTCGGGCGAGCCGTCGGCATCCGCGTATTCGGAGAGGGAGACCGCCGTGCGCAGCAGATTGCCGGTGGAAGGATCCACCACGGCTAGGGTAGCGCTCTGGTAAAGCGAGACGTAGGCCTTGCAGGTGGACACCAGCGCCACGTCTTGCGGGTTGGAGCCCGCACCCAGCGGCGTCTGGTACTTTACGGCGAACGTCTCGTCATCGGCCGCGAGAAGATAGTCCCCGCCCATGCGGCCCACCACGAACACCTTGCCCATGCCGGTGCGCACCGTCGAATCCGAGTGCGCGACCATCAAATCCGGACGAAATACCGGCGGCGTGGCCGATGCATCGAGTTCGCCCAGCGAGCCGTTGTCCGTGCCCGCCAGCAGCACCGCCAGCCGCGTCGTTGGCCCTACTTCGGGTACCGGCTGGCAGGAGGTGTTGTTGGTATTGTTTACGTTGTTCGTATTATTCGTATTATTCGTATTATTTGCGTTGTTTGCGTTGTTGGTTTGATTGTTGTTGTTTGCATTGTTGGTCGTGTTGTTCGCGGAATTTTCGTTCTTCTTTCCGGAATCGTCGCATCCGGCGAACCCCATCAGCCACATTCCCAAAACGATCATCCATCCGATTTTCCTTTTCATGTTTTTTGACCTTCCTTTCCTTTTCCCTCACAGGGGAGACAGCGACAGTGTCAGGAACACGGAGCGTCCCGGAATGGGATACCCCAGTTGATCGCAGATGGCTTGCGGGTGGGTGACCTCTCCCGTAGGCGGGGAGGGCAGCCGCTGTACCCGTGTCCACAGTTCATCGGTGACGTTACGCACGTCCAGCGACAATGTGGCTCTATCGCCCGGCAGCCGCCAAAAGAGCCGCACGTCCAGCGAATGGCGTTCAGGCATCGGGCGCCGGGCGGCCAGATCGAAAAACCCCCCGCGCTGGTGCATCCAGGCCAGTTCGAATCCGGCGTGCTGGCCCCCGGGCCGGGCGGCGGTGTACCCGAAGACCGAAGAAAACGTCCAGCGTGCCCGTCCCGGCAGGGGATGGCCGTCGGACTCGGTGAGTCCGGATTCGTTGCGGGTGTGCAGAAACGTGGCGTTGGCGCGCAGAAAAAAACCCTGCCACTGGCCCTGCATTCCCGACTCCACGCCGGCTAGGTGCGCCTTTCCCACGTTGACGGGCAGGGAGACGAACTGCGAGTTGGGCACGTACTGGATCAGATCTTCTACGCGTCGTCCGAAGACGGCGGCTTCCGCGC
>CAZEZP010000050.1:0-22227 GCA_964516435.1 uncultured Kofleriaceae bacterium
ACGAGGACGAGGAGATGTTCCTGGATTACGACGAGCCGATCGAGGGGGAGGTGACGGGGGTGTTCCAGAAGGTGGAAGCGGAGGACCTGGCTGCGGACGCGAAGGACCCGGCCAGCGTCGAACTGGAGCTCTGAGCGCACCTGCAGAGATTCGCATCAGCAGGACATGAGATTGCCGATTCCGGGGGGAAGAGGCCGCTTCCGGGCGCCCGGAAACATTCCTTCACTCGGCTTCGGGACGGTTGCGGAAACGCTTGCGTTCGGAATGCTGCTTCTTTTCTTCCAGGCGCCGTTCCCGGGCGGCCTTCGTGGGCTTCGTGGGGCGCCTCGGCGGCGGCGGTGGTTCGGCCGCACGCCGGATCAGGCTGGCGAGCCGTTCCCGGGCGGCTTCGCGGTTGCGCTCCCGGGTCCGGAACTCGTGGGCCTCGATGAGCAGGAAACCTTCGGCATTGATTCGGTTTTTCGCCAGTCGCTCGAGCCGCTTGCGTACTTCCGGTGGCAAGGTCGTACATCGGGCCAGATCGAAGCGCAGCAGCACGCTCGTGGCTACCTTGTTCACGTTCTGCCCGCCTGGTCCCGGGGAACGCACGAACGTTTCCTCCAGCAAGGTTTCATCGATTTCGATTTCCGGCGTAATAAACCACATCCGGTCATGTCTCTCTGGTGACATTCCCATCGCCCTGCACCTTCGTGTGGGCAATAGGGGAAAGAAACATCTGCCGCGTTCATGTCCCTTTCAGCGGAAAACCGGCGGAATCCGGCATCACGGCTCCCGGAAGACGCGCAGCCAGCCATAGAAGATACCCGCAGACACCAGCATCCATACGCCTCCCGTTTTCCAGGCGATCGTCGAGCGTTCTTTGGCGATGCGTTTTTCCAGTTCCGTGATTTTTTCCCTGTCCTGCGATGCTGGTGTGGATTGTTTGAGAATGGCTCTTGAAGTCACGAGCGGCCGGACGTCGGATTCCAGAGAGGAGGAAGAGAGCCAGAGCGCCACGAAGAAGCCGGCGGCCAGCGCAACCAGGGCTCCGGCGGAAGGCCACAGGACGGGGTGTTCACGCAGGCGTTCCATCGTGGTCTTGCGCCGGCGTGCCACCAGGGGGGCGAACGCTGGCGCGGGTGCAGCGACCGCGGCCTCGGAAGGGGCGGTTTCCGGCGCATCCGGGGGAGGAGGAAGCTCCGGAGGAAGAACCGGAGAAACTTGTGCGGATGCGGCTTTGCCCCGCGCATCCGCATAGATTTCCTCGCGGGAGATGGCCAGTTCGAACATCGGCGGCCGGCTCTGGGAACCTTCCGGCGAATTTTCCCTCGAATCGTTCCTGTCGCTCATGGAATTCCTTCTCCTGCCGGCCCAAAAGCGCCGCGCATCCGGAGGGCCAGCCGTTCAGGCGTCATGGGAATGCAGGAAATGTCGCGGCCCAGCGCGTGCGCCACGGCATTGAGCGTAGCCGCGCCCACGGAGATGAAGGTGGGTTCGCCCAGTCCCTTGGCGCCGAAGGGCCCCTGGGGTTCCGGTTCTTCCAGGAACACGATGCGGATTTGGCCGGGAACGTCCAGGGAAGTCGGAATGAGATAGTCCGTGAAGCCCGCATTGCGCAGGCGGCCGGCATCGAGCTTGAGCTCTTCGGTGAGCGCCCATCCCAATCCCTGCACGACGCCGCCCTGCACCTGTCCTTCGGCCGACATGCCGTGAATGATCTGGCCCACGTCGTGCACGGCCGTCACCTCCAGCACGTCCACCACGCCTGTAGCCGTATTGACGCGCACCCGCACCACGTGGCCGCCGAATGCATAGAACGCGTAGGCCCGCCCCTGTCCGGTGTCGGGATCGTATTCGCGCGCCGGCGAAAGAAACCAGCCCAGGGCGCCGGGATTCTGCCGCCGGGCATACAGTTCCGAAACAACGGCATCGAACGGCACCCGGATCTGGGAATCCGGATGGGAATACATGCCGTTTTCGCATTTCACGCTGGCGGCTCCTCCTGGTACGCCCAGTTTTTCCGCAGCCAGCGGCAGCAGGCGTTCCTGGAGTTGGCGCACGGCATCCAGGACGGCATTGCCGCCGGATACCGTGGCGCGCGAGGCGACCGTCGGGCCGGAATCCGGCACCAGGGCGGTGTCTACTTCCGTAATCTGCACGCGTTCCTCGGGAATGCCCAGCGCGCGCGCACAGATCGTCCGGATGGCCGCCAGCGCTCCCTGGCCCATTTCGGTGATGCCGACGGCCGCATTCACCGAACCGTCCGCCTGCAGCAGCACATAGGCGCCGCCGCGATCCAGCCGCTGCCCGCCCCAGTGCAGGTTCACGCCATACAGGATGGTGGCAGCGCCGATTCCTTCGCGAATGGGGGAATCATCATTCCTTGCAGTCTCGATGCGGGCCCGGTGATGCCGCCATCCGCTCTCGCTTTCCATCGCATCCAGCAGGCGGCCGTACAGGTGCGCCTGGGGCAGCCGTTCGCCCGATGCGAAAATGGGACGCTGTGCGCTGACGCCGTTGATGCGCCGGATTTCCAGGGGATCCTTTCCCAGCGTGCGGGCCAGGCGGTCCATCTGCGCTTCATGCGCGGCGGCCACCTGGGGGGCGCCGAAACCGCGGTAGGGGCCGCCGAACAGGTTGTTGGTGTAGATGACCTGGGTGAGAACCGAAATGTTTTCGATGTCGTACGGCCCCACCGAGGAGATGTTGGCGCGCTCGGCCACCACCGTGGAGAGTCCCGCGTAGGCGCCGGCATCCACCATCACGTGAATTTCCACGCCCCGGATTCGGCCGTCCGCATTGGCATACAGACGGTGGCGGATGACCATGGCATGGCGCTTGGTGGACATCTGCATGTCCTGTCCCCGCGGCAGGATGAGCGACACGGGGCGGCCGGTGGCCCTGGCCAGGGCTACCGCGCACATGGCCGGTTCGTCGGGATAGTCCTCCTTGCCGCCGAATCCGCCGCCGGTGACCGTCTGCCGAACGCGCACGCGGGCGATGGGGACGCCCAAAAAGCGCGCCACCCGGCCGCGCACGTAGAACGGGCACTGCGTGGTGGTGTGCAGCACCCAGGAACCATCCGCCTGGGGTTCGGCCACGGTGCCCTGGGTTTCCAGGTAGGCGTGTTCCTGCCCGCCGATGACGAACTCGTCTTCCAGCACGATGTCCGCATCCCGGCAGCCGGCGGGATCGCCCCGCTTCACATGGAATTCCTTGAGGACGTTTCCCTTGTCCTGCACCTGGGGCGCGTCAGGGGAAAGCGCTTCCCGGACGTCGTGCACGCCGGGCAGCGGGTCGATGGAGAAGCGCACCAGCCGGGCGGCCCTGCGGGCTTCTTCCAGCGTGCGCGCGGCGACGAGGGCGATGCGGTCGCCGGCCATACGGATGCGGTCCTCGACCAGGAGCGGCTGGTCGTCGAAGATGAGGCCGATGCGGTTGTTGCCCATCAGGTTTCTGGCCGTGACCACGGCCGCCACCCCGGGAGCGGCGAGCGCTGCGGAAACGTCCAGTTCCCGCAGGATGCCGCTGGCCACCGGCGAAGCCACGATGACCCCGTGCAGCATGCCCGGCAGCATCACGTCCGCGCAGTATCGGGCCCGCCCGGCGGCTTTCGCGGCAGCGTCGGGACGGGGAATTCCGGTGTCGATTCCTGGATGGGTCATGACTCGCCTCCTTGCTTTGCGGCCTTGCGGGCCAGCGCCAGCGCCACGGCATCGACGATCTTCACGTATCCGGTGCATCGGCACAGGTTCCCGGAGAGGGCCTGCGCGATCTCTTCCCGGGACAGAGGCTCCTCGGCGCCTTCCACCAGGGCGTGGGCCGTGATTTCGCAGCCGGGAATGCAGAAACCGCATTGGACGGCTCCCGCGTCCACGAATGCCTGCGGCACCAGCCCCAGCGAACCGTCATCGGACAAACCCTCCACCGTGACCACCCGCCGTCCGGCCACCGAACCCACGGGCACCAGGCAGGCATTCACGGGGCGCCCGTCCAGGAGCACCATGCAGGCGCCGCATTCTCCCTCTGCGCAGCCGTTCTTGGTGCCCGTGAGCAGGAGATCCTCACGCAGAACGTCCAGCAGGCGGCGGTGTCCGGGCGCCTGCACGCGCACGCTGCGGCCGTTGAGTTCGAACGACCATTCGCCGTCGCCGCCGGCCGGCCCGTTCGGGGAGAGCCGCGCAGGCGGGAGCACGGCCGAAGCACGGGGGGCGGAACCTTCCGGGACGTCCTCGAGGTGCCACTGCGTGAAGATGGCTGTGAGATGGCGGCGGTATTCGGCCGATGCCCGCACGTCGGATATGGGCGTGATTTCCGAGGCCGCCATGGAGGCCGCCAGTTGCACGAGTTCCGGGGTCAGGATTTCGCCGCGCAGGCGCTGTTCCACATGCGCAAGGCGCAGCGGGCGTGGACCCACGGAAGCCACCGCCAGGCTGCATTCGATTACCCGGTCCTCGGCATCCAGCAGCGTGCGTCCCGCGAAGGCCACCATGGATATGACCTGCGCGCGCCGGTTTCCGGCCTTGAACCAGTGGGAGAGCCGCCGCACGGCATGTGGATCGCGGCCGGCCGGAATGGAAATCGAGAGCAGGATTTCTCCCGGCTGCATCACTGTGCGTCCGGGGCCCAGGAAGAACTCGGTGATGGGAACCGTGCGCCGGCCGCCTGCGGAAGCGATTTGCAGTTTCGCCGCCAGCGCCATCAGTGCGCAGGCGCCATCAGCCGCTGGCGAGGCGTTGGCGAGGTTTCCTCCGATGGTGGCGCGGTTGCGGATGCCGGGGGCTCCCACCACCGCGGCCGCCTGCGCCAGCAGCGGCGCATGCGTGACGACCAGGGGATGGGCGGCCAGATCGGACATCGTGCACAGCGCTCCGATTTCCAGGCATTGTGCAGATTCGTCCCACGCGATGTCGTGCAGGGGGAGTTGGGTGATGTCCACCCAGATTCCGGGTTCCTCCATGCCTTTTTCCACCCGCACCATCAGGTCCGTGCCGCCCGCCACGATGCGGGCGCCGGGCAGTGCGGCCAGCCTCAATGCGTCATCGATGTCGTTCGGACGATGATAGGTCATCGCGAATCCTCCGTGCGCGCAAGTCTAGCCCGGGAACCCCACGGAAACAATAGTCCGTTTGGGAAGTCTTCCGGCCGCGCCCTGCCATGCTCAGGAAAGCCGGTGCTATGTTCGGCATGCGGCTCTCCCCGGACCGGATTGACCGGCCAGGATATTCGTCAATGGCTGTTCGGCGGCTGTTTCAGGAGAGAAATGCGGAGGAAGCCGGCTCAGAGTTCGTCGTCCTCGACGTCGTCGTCCTTGGATTCCGGTTCTTCGTCTTCCTCGAAATCGAAGCCGGAAATGTCCGCCTTGGGAAGGCTGATGGGGAAATCCGGCTCCGCCTTGCGGGCCCTGCTGCCCTTCGGGGCGATGCGGAAATACCACATCAGGGCATCGCACAGGCGGCCGTCCTCGGTCTGCAGGTGGCGGGTGAGTTGCCCGCTCTCCTTGAAGCCGGCATCCAGCAGCACCTGCCCGCAGGCCACATCGTCCACCATGGTCATGGAGAAGGCGCAGGCCACGTCGCTCGTCTCGCCCAGTTCCTCCACCATCTTGGTGACCATCCAGGCCAGCGTGCGGCGCTCACGGGCATTGCGGGGCGGCGTCAGGATGTCCAGTTTGGCATGGCCGAAAGCGTCGTTGGTTTCGGCACCCACCCACAGGCGGCGCTGGCCCAGGCGCACTTCCAGGATGAAATGCGGGAACTTGATGCCCTTGCCGAAGGGATGATACAGGGCGGACACCTCCGGAAGATGCATGATCTGGTTGATGGTTTCCGGGTCGTCGATGAAGGTTTCCTTGATTCCCGATGGTTTTTTGGTGACCGGCTCCGGCTCGCCGAATTCCACCTGCTTCTCGTGGACGAGCTTGGCGATTCCGCCGGTGATGGGCTTGCCGTCGTTGTCGTAGACGCGGCTCATGATGTAGGCGTCCGCATTGCGGAAATAGCCGGGAATGATGGCTTCCTTGGAGAAGCCCACCGTGCGCCACGAATTGGAATCCTGCTTTTCCACCAGCGTGAACACCTTCTTGATGTTTTCGCGGGCCGCCATCTCGTCGAAGAGCGTGCACTTGAGCTTGTACTGGCCCAGCCGGTAATCCACGATGCGCATGTGGCGGTGCCGGGGGGAGACCAGAAGGCTCACGTTGAGCTTGCGGTCGGTGCGGCGGCAGATATATTCATCCAGCGCCCTCGGGTAGAGCTTCTTGTCCGGATTGAACGGGCACGGGCGAATGATGGGAAGGTCTTGGGGGGACGTCGGATCGATGGAAAACGGCAGTCCGGTCTTCGTGTCTTTGTCCATGCTTTCCTCACTTGTTCGGCGTGCGCGCTATGACAATGGAAAAAAAGAGGGATTCGGGCATCTCGCAAAAGGACGTCGAAACCACAGGCAGCTTTATAGGACAGGATTTCGCTTTGTCAACTTCTTTCTTCGGATGGTGCGTCGGTTTTTTCCGGGATCACGGGAAGCTCCAGCAGGAAATGCCCGCCATCGCCGCCGGGAATGCAGGAAAGTTCCCCGCCTGCCCGCTGTGCCAGCATGCGGCTGACGGACAGGCCCAGCCCGGTGCCTTCTCCGGGATCCTTGGTGGTGAAGAACGGCTCGAATATCGCCTGCGCCAGGCTTTCGGGCACGCCCGGCCCGGTGTCGGTGACGCGCACGAGCACGCATCCATCCTGCCGTGCCGAAACGATGCGGATGCTTCCGCTCCCCTTCATGGCCTGGGCCGCGTTGAGCAGGAGATTGAGCAGGATCGTCCGGATGTCGGCCGTCACGAGCGCATCGGCATCTCCGGAAGCGAGTTCCAGCCGGAAGTCCACGTTGGCGCACCATTTCTGGTGGCGCAAGATCTCCACGGCCTGCGTGATGCTTTCTCCCACCCGGACGGGGTCCTCTCCGAAGGCGCTGCCGCGGGCCAGCAGCAGAAGGCGCCGGAGCAACTCGTCCATGCGGCGCGTTTCGCCCTTCATCATGTCCAGGTGCTGGCGCCGGCCGGGATCGCTTTCCGTTTCCGACAGCCATTCGATATGAGCCATGAGTGAAGAAAGCGGGTTTCCCAGTTCATGCGCCAGCCCGGCCGCCAGATGCCCCAGCGTGACGAGCTTTTCCTGCGTGATGAATTTCTCGCGGCTCTGCAGGATCTCCCGGTTCTGGGCCTCGATGGTCTGCAGTTGGGCCGCCAGGCGTTCCTCCCGCTCCCGGATGGCCGCGGCCATGACGGCGAGCGCTTCGGCGGCGGGGGCTTCGGCCACCGATGGGACCGGCTCTCCCCGCGCCAGCGAGCGGGCGGTGGCGGCCAGGCGCGCCTCCTCGCGGCGGCGGCGCAGAATGTCGCCGGCCATCCACGCCGCGCCCAGAAGGGGGGCCCAGGAAAGCCAGCGCCAGTCCCAGGGAAGGCCGCCCGATGGAAAGCCGGCCGCGCCCAGCGCCCAGCGCCCCTGGCGCCCCTGCCCGCACACCCAGCCGGGAACGCGGGCTTCCCTGCGCGAATTCTCCAGGCGGGAAAAGCATTCCGCCGCATCCAGCGGCCGCAGGGGGCCCACGGCCAGGGTCCCGGAGGCGTCTTCCCAGATGAAGGGAATGTCCCACGGTTCGGCCGCATCCAGCACCGCCCGGAAGAAACGCCTGCGGGATGCCGGTCCGGTGCCCTCCGGAAGGTGCGGTACGGCGGCCAGGATGCGTACGAGCGGCAGGATGCGCTCATGGGGGAGCCGGGTGGTGCGCGTGAAGACGTCGTAGAGGGCTGCGCCCGGCACGAGCAGCATTCCCAGAATGGCCAGAATGAAAATCGCCGGGCGCCGGTTGTTCATGGTGCGCCAACTCCGGAGGATGAGCCGGGAGCGGTTCGCGTCCATCGTCCGATTTCGAGGGCCCAGTATTCGTCGCTGACGGGAGCGGGTGGCGCGCACATGGGAGAACCGGCGGCCGCCAGCCGCACGGCTACGCGCAGGGAGGAAAAATGATGATTGGACAGATGCACGAGCACGCGCCCGTCCGTTTCCACGCCGCATGCCACGCGGCGCATGCTCGATCCGGAAACACGGCCCGACGAAAGGATGTCGCCCCGGCGGTCGCGGACGTGCAGGGACGCCCGTTCCGGGTCGCCGTCGAAATCGATGCCCACGTCCACCCGGTCCGGATGCGCATCGGGCAGGACGAATTCCAGCGCTACGCTGGACTTGGGCAGCAGGAGCACCAATTGTTCGAATGGCAACGGGATGTCCCTGCGGTCCGTCCGGGAAGGCGCACAAGCGGTCAGGAGCAGGAAGAGCCAGAAGTTGAGGGGCCGAAACATGCCGCCACTATAGGGAAATCCAGAAAGATTGGCAAATGTCGTCCCAGGTTTTTGGCTTTTTGAGGGAAATGTGGTAGGGAGTAAGCATGAAGGGCGGATTCCTGTTTCTTCTCACGATTTGGACATGGCTCGTTCCTGCGGGAGTTTCCTGGGCGGACATCTACCAGTATGTCGACGAGCAGGGGGTCGTCCATTTCACGAACCGCCCGCAGCCCGGCAGGAACTGGAAGCGCGTGGTGCGGGAATACAGCAAGGGAGATCGCGCGACGGCCGAGGATGCGGGGAATCCGGGAACGCTGGCCCGCCGGTGCCCCACGTGCGACGTCGTGCCGGCGCGGGACACCAGTCCAGCCCGGTTCACCCGCTACGACCGCTTCATCGAGGAGGCTTCTGCGCTCTATCAGATTCCGGTGCCGTTCATCAAGGCCATCATCAAGGCCGAAAGCGATTTCGACCCGCGGGTGGTATCCTACAAGAGCGCCAAGGGACTCATGCAGTTGATTCCGGAAGTCGAGGTGGACATGGGCGTGCGCAACGTGTTCGACCCGCGCGAGAACATCCTGGGCGGCACCCGCCTTCTGCGCTACAATGCCAATCTCTTCCGGGGCGACATGATTCTCACCATCGCGGCCTATCACGCAGGCCCCAATGCCGTCAGGAAATACGGCGGCATTCCTCCCTATCCCAGCACGCGCGCCTATGTGAAGGCGGTCCTGCGCTATTACCGGCAGTTCAAGGAAGAGCAGGCGCGCTCGGTGCGTGCGCGTCCCTAGTTTCCGGTCACGTCGCGGTTTGCGGTTCCCGCGTATTTTCGCCGCTTGCAAAATGGAAAAGAATCGTCAAACTGATGGCGCCGCCTTGGAAACGGGCGGGGATTGCGCGGGCCGCGATTGAAATGGAGGCTTTGCGCAAACGCCCCTTTTGAATGCGGACGGTTGCGGCACGTCCGGAAACCGGAACCGGGTGTCCGATTCCGCAGCGAGGTTTCAACATGCGTTCGAAGTGGATGTCCTTCTGGGGTCTTTTTTTGTTTTCGATTTTTCCCGTATACGCTCATGCCGACATCGGGGCCGTGCAGGAAAAGGTGAACCTGGGGGTGGCGCAGTGCAAGGGCGGCGAGTATGGCAAGGGCATCGACACGCTCGTGGATGCCGCCATGGATGCGCGCCGCGAGAATCCGAAACACCCCATCAACCGGCAGTGGCGCCAGCACATGGTGGCATGCTTCGACCAGTGGATGGAACGGGAGGGAGCGGCCTGCGAGTCCAGGACTTCGCGGGAGGCGTGGGATGCACTGGGACTCGTGGTGCAGAAGGCCCGCCAGGTGGGAGGGCCGGACGTGGTCCGGAAGGTGGAAGCCCGGATGAGCCGCTGCATCGGCCGCATCGCCGCCGTGCACGAGAAGAGCTGTGCCCGGGACCGGGCATCCCTGGATCTGGTGACGGCATTGGCGGCGCAGTGCGATCTGAAGGATGCAGACCGCAGAAAGATGGAGAAACTCGCGGCCTCGTGCCGGGAGAACCGCTGGAAGATGCTGGCCGAGCAGTGCCGCTCCACGTTTTCCGCCGCGCTCCTGTCCGAAGTGGAGACCATGTATGCTTCCTTTGCCAATCCCCAGGCTGCGGTGCGGGAGCAGTATCGCAGTTGTCTCATGGCCTTCGTGCAGGGGAGCCGCGAAATCTGCCGCACCCGCATGGCTTACCGCGAGGGAAGCCAGTTGTATGCCCTGGCATACGCGAAACTGAAGGAACTCAAGCCCGTGGACGAGGCTTTCCTGGCCAGGGCCGCTTCCTGGAAGGACGAGTGCGGCCTGATGCGCATCCGGCTCTCGGTCAAGGTGGATGCCTTCGCCGGTAAGGTCCGGTTCGATTATCCCGCGCAGGCAGAGCTCGTGGTGGTGCGAACGGAGGGGGAGAATCAGGTCCGGGCCTGCGGCGCCTGGTCGTTTCCGCTGCACAACACGCTGGACGGAACCTGTGACGTGACCGTCAGCGTGCCGGCGGACAAGGGCTCCGCGGAAGGCGTGTTCGCCGGAAAGCCGTGGATCTGCCTTTCGGGCCGGATCCTGCCCGCCCGGGGCCAGGGCAGCGTGGCCAAACTGGAGCTGAAGTTCGATACGTCCGTGGCCCGCCCGCTGGTGGCCGAGCAGATCCAGTGGACCTGCCCCGGAAAGCCGGCGGTGGTGTTCCAGGAGAAACTCTTCGAGGGGCTTTTCCAGAATCCCAAGTTCCGCGTCCTGATGGATTTCCAGGAAAAGGCGGCCGTGCGGTTCCGCATCCAGGACGACGGAGGCAAGAACCGCCGGGTCACCTACGAGGGAACCTGGCAGTTGCTGAACTTCTGATCCGGGGATTGTGAGCGATGATCAGTTCATGCGACAATTGCGGCGCGCCCCTGTCGGCGGTTCCGGGACGCAACTACCTGCAGTGCCCGTACTGCCTGTCCTTCCATTTTCCGACGGAACAGCGTGACGGCGTGGTTCCGGGGAGCGAGTTCACGGGCAAGTCCTGTCCCGTGTGCGCCCACCTGCTGGTGCGATCCCTCGTGGAGGGCGTGGAAGCCCACTGGTGCGAGAACTGCCACGGCATCCTGCTCGAACGGCGCAATTTCACGCGGGTGGTGGAAATCCGGCGGGCCATGCACCGCAAGGGCTACGATACGGACGAAGTGGCCGAGATCCTCGATGTCACGCCGCGCCACCTGCCGTGCCCGGGCTGCGGGGGCCCCATGGAAACCCATCCCTATCTGGGGCCGGGGCGCGTCGTCATCGACACCTGCGGGGAGTGCCATCTGATCTGGCTGGATCCCGGCGAACTCACCCGCATCGAATCCGCCCGCTGAGGAAGGGGATCCCATGTTTTTCAAGGTCGAGGACGTTCCGGATTCCATGCGCGCCGTGGTGGTCACGGATTTCCATGATGCCGCCGGCGTCGGGGTGCAGGTTGCGAGTGTGCCGTCGCCGGGCCCCGGCGAGGTGCTGGTGCGCATGGCGTTTTCTCCCGTTCATCCGGCGGATCTCGTGTCCCTGCGCGGCCGCTACGCGCCCGGAATCGAGACTCCGTTCACGCCCGGCGTGGAAGGCTCCGGCATGGTGGTGCGCTGCGGGCGCGGAGTGGCGCCGCATGCGTTGCAGGGGCGCCGGGTGGCGCTCATGGGCCTTTCGCCGCGCGGAACGTGGGCGCAGTATGTCGTCGCGCCGGTTTCCCGCTGCATTCCGCTGCTGCCTGGCATTTCCCTGAAGGCGGCGGCCACGCTGGCCGTCAATCCACTGACGGCGCTGGGTCTGCTCGAGCCGGTGATCCACGACCGGCAGAGCGTGCTCGTCACCGTGGCTTCCGGCGCCCTTGGGCGACAGATTCTGTCGTGGGGCCGCGTGTGCGGGCTGCACATGATCGGCTGCGTGCATCGGCCGGAACTGCGGGACGATCTCAAGCGCGCCGGGTTTCCCGACGTGCTGGACGCATCGGCGCCGGATTTCGGCCAGCAGTTGCGGATCGCCTGCCGTCGCCACCAGGTGCGTTTCGCGCTGGACGCCACGTCGGGGCCCTTGCTGGGGATGCTCGTGGAAAACCTGGAGGAACCCGGGCGCATCGTGGTGTATGGCCAGTTGTCCCGCACGCCGTCGACCCTGTCCGCAGGGACGCTCATCTTTCGCGACGTCGGCATCGCGGGGTTCTGGCTGCAGCGCTGGTGGTCCCAGAAGACCGCGCTCGAGCGCGTGCGCCTGGCCATGACGGTGCAGTGGAAATCCGCGATATTCAACACGCCCGTGCGGGAGGTGTTTCCCTTGGATCGCCTTTCCGACGCGCTGGCCGCCGCCCGCAGGAACCGTTCGCAGGGAAAGGTCCTGCTGCAACTGGATCCCGCCGCCGCCTGACGTTTTTCGCGTCGGCGCCAGACCGTTCGTTTGCCGGCGCCGGGGGGTGTGTGCGTCCGTTTTTTCCGTTGCCTGGAACGGGTTCTGCCTGTATTTTCATTCGTTGCGCCCCGGCGCGGGAGGAACCATGATCCCGATGGGAATGACCGGATTCGGCCGCCACATGGCGGATTTGCCGCAGGGCCGCCTCACTGCGGAAGTGCGTACGCTCAATGCCCGCGGGCGGGAGTTGCACGTGCGCGTGCAGGGCCGCCTGGCCGTGGATGAAAATGCGCTTCGCGCCGAACTGGCGTCGCATTTCGGCCGCGGCCGGATCGAACTTTCGGTTTCCCTGGTTTTGGCGGCGCCCATCGCCAGCGCGCCCGATGCGGCCGTGGCGCTCGTGGAGGACCTGCGGGCCCGGCTTTCCGGGCGCGACATCCTGCTCAACGAGGTCCTGCTCGCGCGTCTCGTGCTGGCGCTGGAGCGCACGGGCGAAACCGGTTCCATAGCGCCGGATCCGGAGGCCGTGCTCGCCGCCGTGCGCAGTGCCTGCATCGCGGCGAAAGCCGCCCGGATGGAGGAGGGGGCGGCCACGGCGCGGGCCATCCAGGGGATTCTGGAGCGGATTTCCGGGCTGCTGGAGCAAATCGCGCAGGCCCATCCCCAGTGGCGTGAAGCCGCTATGCACCGGCTCGCCCAGCGGCTGCGGGAGGCGGGGGCGGATCCGGACGCCGTGTTCGCCCGGGAGATCGTGCAAGCGGCCGACCGGGCAGACGTCACCGAGGAACTGTCTCGCCTGCAGGGGCATCTGCACGGCTGCGGGAAACTGCTCGAGAGCGGCGGGCCCGTGGGGAGGGAACTGGATTTCCTGGGGCAGGAACTGTTGCGGGAGGCCAACACCATCGGTTCGAAGTGCTCCGATGCGCGCATCACCGCGGCGGTTATCGCCATGAAGACGGCCAGCGAGCAGATGCGGGAACTGGCGGCCAACCTGGAGTGAGAGCGGAACCCCGGCGGGCGTGCCGGCTCCATGGAAATGCGAAAAACGGTGAGGAAGGAACCATGAAGGAAAGCACGATGGCCGAAGGTTTTCTGTTCGTGATCACGGCGCCGTCCGGAGCGGGCAAGACCACGCTCATCCGCCGGCTGCGCCAGGAGTTTCCGCAACTGGGATTTTCGGTGTCCACCACCACGCGGCCCCCGCGCCCGGGGGAAGTGCACGGGCGCGACTATTTCTTCGTGGACCGGGAAACCTTCGACGCGATGGTGCAGCGCGGCGAATTCATCGAATGGGCGCACATCCACGGAAACCAGTACGGGACGACCTGGAATTTCGTCAATGACGCACTGCAGCGCGGGCAGGAACTGCTCCTGGACATCGATGTGCAGGGATTCCGCGCCATCCGGGAGCGTTTGGGACGCCAGGCGGAAACCGTGTTCATCGCGCCGCCTTCGCTCGAGGAACTGCGGCGCCGGCTGGAAGCGCGCGGCACCGAGACGCCCGAGAGCCTGGCCCTGCGGCTGCACAATGCCCGCAGGGAACTCGAGGCCATCCCGGAATTCGATTTCGTGGTCGTCAACGACGACCTGGACACGGCCTACGAGGAACTGCGCGCGGTGTACCGGGCCTGCCATTTCCGGCCGTCCCGGCGCAGGCTCATGTTCGGGAACGGGTGAGCCATGCAGGAACTCTTCGAACGCATCCGCGAGGAATACCGTTCCCACTTCCCGGAAGCCGACGCGAGTTTCGTAGAGCGCGTGCGCCCCGTGGTGCAAAAGGCCTATGCCGGCCAGAAGCGGCTTTCGGGGGAACCCTACCTCACCCACGCGCTCAATGTGGCGCTCACGGTGGCCCGCATGGGGCTGGGGCAGGAGACCCTCATGGCCGCCTGGTTCCACGACGCTCCCGCGGATGGCGCCTGGCGGCAGGAACTGGGCGACCTGTGGACGCCCACCGTGAAGCGGCTGGTGGAGAACCTGAACCGCCTGCGCTCCATCCGGCCGCAGTCCATGACGCCCGAGGAGCACGAAGGGTACCGGCGCATGGTGCTGGCGGTGGGGGCGGACCTGCGTGCGGTGCTGGTGCGCGTGGCCGACCGGCTCGACAACATGCGCACGCTGTCGGTGCTGTCCCCGGCGGAACAGCAGCGGCTGGCGCTGGAAGCCCGGCACGTCTTCGCGCCGCTGGCCAACCGCCTCGGTCTGCAGTCCGTCAAGTCCGAACTGGAGAACCTGGCTTTTTCCGTGCTGGAGCCCGAGGCCTATGCGCGGCTTGATGCGGAGGTGCGCGAGTTCGAGCGCTCGCGGGCCCACTACGTGGAAGAAGTGGTGGCCGTGCTCAAGAAGCGTCTGGCGGAAATGGATATTCCCGCCGTGGTCTATGGCCGTCCCAAGCACCTCTACAGCATCCACCTCAAGATGCAGGATGGCGGAAAGCAACTCGAGGACATCCACGATCTCATCGGTTTCCGCATCCTCGTGGACACGCCTGCGCAGTGTTATGGCGCGCTGGGGCTGGTGCACAGTCTGTTCAAGCCTGTGGAGGGCCGCTTCAAGGACTACATCGCGGTGCCCAAGCCCAACGGATACCAGTCCCTGCACACCACCGTGCTGGGCCCCCGCAGCCGCCGCGTGGAAATCCAGATCCGCACCCACCACATGCACGAGATCGCCGAGAAGGGTGTGGCGGCCCACTGGTTCTACAAGGAGCGCCGGCAGAAGACGCGCTATGCCGACGGCGCGGCGCTGGCCCAGGTGGATCTGCATGCTTCCGACGATGCGTTCTGGTCCCTGGAGCAGTACCAGACCGAGGTGTTCGTGTTCACGCCGCAGGGGCGGCTGGTGGTGCTGCCCATCGGCTCCTGCCCCGTGGATTTCGCGTTCATGGTGCACTCGGCCGTGGGCATGCACTGCGTGGGCGCGCGCGTCAATGGCCAGATGGTGCCGCTGCGCACCCAGTTGCGCACGATGGACACGGTGGAGATCCTCACGTCCGCGGGCCAGTGGCCCAAGGCCGACTGGCTCAAGTTCGTGGTCACGTCCAAGGCGCGCGGCAAGATCCGCTCCTATCTCAACCAGGTGGAGCGCGAGCGCCTGCGGCTGCGGGGCCGGGAACTGCTGGAGAAGGAGTTCAAGCGCCGCAAGATCAGCCTGAGCCGTTTCCTGCGCGAGGAGCACCTGCCCGCGGTCCTGGAGGAACTCAAGGTCCAGAGCCTGGAGGATCTGCTGCTGGCGCTGGGAGAAGAAAAGATCACGCTCGAGAAGGTGCTGGCCTTCGTGGAGCCTGTGGCGGGACAGGGTGGGCATGAAACAGAAAAAAGGGAAGAGCGCCCGAAGGCGCAGCCGCGCCGGATTTCCGGTCCGCCCATCGAAATCGACGGCCTGCGCAACGTGCTGGTGAAACTGGCCCTGTGCTGCCATCCCGTTCCGGGGGAGGAGATTGTGGGATTCGTCACCCGCGCCCAGGGCGTTTCCGTGCACCGGCAGGATTGTCCGCGGGTGGCGCAACTGGAGCCCGGGCGGCTGGTGCAGGCCCGCTGGATCCTCGACGCCCAACTGGGCGAGCCGGTGCGCCTGCGGGTGGTCACGGCGGATCGGCCGGGCATCCTGGCGCAGTTGAGCGAGGTGTTCGCCCAGCAGGGGGTCAACATCCGCAAGATCACCACCGAAGTCCTGCGCAACGGCCGCACGGCCATCCATTTCCATTTCACGGCGTCCAAGGTGCAGCAGGAAATCCTCGTGCGCAATCTCAAGCGCGTCAAGGGCGTGCATTCGGCTTCCCGGTAAGGGTTCCGTGCTTCAGGGTTGGTGATCGCGGCGCGTGCTTGCGGCGTCTCACCTCGTGCGGCGTCACGCTGGCGGCCGGCATCCCGGCGGCGTCAGCGGGCAATGCTGGTGCGCAACCCGCAACGCGGCAATGCGGCCTGCAATGTGGCTCTGCGCGGCGAGGCTTTTTGCATCACTCGTCCGGATGTTCGGCGTGGATTTCCAGGTCGCCGCCGATGAATCCGTCGCGCACGACGCCCCGGCGGAAAAAGCGCGACAGGACGCCGTCGCAGTCGGCATCGCCGTACGCGGAGGCCTCGAAGGGGATTTCCTCGGCGGGCTCGCCGGAGGAAAACGCATAGCGGAAACGGTGCGGATCCTTGAGTTCGAAGGAAAAATTTCCGAAGGGAGGCTTCTTCCATTCTTCCGGGTCATAGCCCGTGGGGCCGCGTCCCCCGGGCACGCAAGGGGTGGGCCGGCCCTCGTGGCAGCAGGGGCTTTCCGGCGTGATGCCGGAAGAAGGCGGGAAGGAGGCCTTGAGCCGTTCCCGGGCCGGGCCGCGCAGGTAGCGTTGTGCGTAGAGCGTGGCGCCCTCGTAGAGGAGCCGCAGGTTCTCGGGGGCCTCGGCCAGCCGGGCCGCCTGGCGCGCGCGCGAAAATCCGTAGGCGCCCAGCGCCAGCAGCAGGAAGATGGCCAGAAGGGAGGCGAGCACGCGTTTCATGCCGTGCCGACTATGCCTTGTGAGGGAAGGAAAGGCAACAGAGGAAAAAGGGGGAAAGAAGAATCAGATCTGCACGAGAACAGTTACGGAGTAGTGGGTTCCGTTTCGGTCTTGATGATTTCGGCCGAACCTTTCACGGAACCGTTATCGTACGTGCCGCCGCGCCAGAAGTAGGTGAAACCGCCTGTCTTGCATTCCACGTTTCCCTTTGCAATGGCCTTGAATGCGGTGGTATTCGCCAAATACTTGTACAGGTACAGGTGAGGATCCCGCATGAAGAACTTGAGTTTCTTCCACGTCTCTGCTCCCCACTCGGTGTCGCCACTATATCCTGTGGTGCCCGTCGTACCGCGAGGATTGCATTTCAAGGGGCGGGTGCCGTCACAGCAGCCGGTACCAGAAAAACTGGAGGGGGTGTAATCTTGGGTTGCCGGGAAAGAGACGGCTGCAGGTTCCCCAGTAGAGGGATTCACGTGGTTGCGGGGGTCTTCAATGTAGGACACGGAACCGTCATAGATGGCCTTGAGGTTGTTGGGGACTTCCGCTTCCTTGGAGGACGCGATGTACCGCAAAAACGACGGGATCGCGACTGCCGCCAGGATGCCGATGATCACGACGACGATCATGAGTTCGATGAGGGTGAAGCCAGACTTTTTCATGATGGGAACTCCTTTCGAAAAAAATGGTTGCATACACATACACGCAAACGAAAACACGGGTCCGGACCGTGAATACGCTAATCGCCCTCGTTGTACTGCACCACCGTCTCCCGGTCGTGCGAGGAGACGTAGATGCTGTTGGTGGTCACGCGCGCATCGAGATCGCAGATGGCCAGCACGTAGAACCACTGCGTCTGCGGCGTCTGGTTGTTGTAGACGGCCTTGCCGTAGTTGCCCGCCGGAGCCACGTTGGGCGCACCCGCCATCGAGGAGTAGCCGCAGTAGTTCCACGTGTCCGGGGGCCGAACCCCCAGCATCGCCCACGGGGAGTTGGCCGGCGGATCCCATTTCTTCTTCCTGGGCTCGCCCGTTCCCAGAAGGGCGGGATACACGGTCAGTTCGGAGGCCGCCGTGCTCAGGTACGTGCCGTTTTCGGCCTGGTAGGCCATCTGGGCGCGCTTGATCTCGGCGAACATCCCGGGCACCTCGGACGCCTTGGCGGAAGCGCTGCGGCGGGTGAAACTCACGATGGCGATCGTGGCCAGGATGCCGATCACCACGACCACCATCATCAGTTCGACCAGGGTGAAACCACGCGTCTTCATGGCATCGTCCTTCCGCGCCGGCCTCGAACGCAAGCTGCGGGCCAAACCGGCGCAACGGGAAAAAACCCGCGGCTGTCAAGGGAAAAGCGACTTTCAAAGATAGCAATATACATACAAATGACGTTTTTCGGCACTTTTACGACCAAAAATCGTCACCCCAGCCCCAGTTTCTCCATGCGGTAGCGCAGGGAGCGGAACGTGATGCCCAGCCGGCGCGCGGCTTCCGTGCGGTTGCCGCCCGTGGCCGCCAGCGCCTCGAGGATGCGCGTGCGCTCCAGTTGCGCCACCTGCTCGTCGAGCGATCCTGCGGCGCTGGGAATCGGCACGGCCGCCTGCGATCCCTCCGGTGGGCGCAGGTCGGCCCGGTCGATTACGCCGTCGGTGTCCAGCACGATGGCCCGCTCGAGCATGTTTTCCAGTTCCCGCACGTTGCCCGGGAACGGATAAGCCAGCAGAAACGCCATGGCGTCCTCGGAGATGCGCGGGCGCACGATGGCCGCGTCCAGGGACAGCCGCGTGAGGATCTGCTCGGCCAGCCGGGGGATGTCCTCGCGCCGCTGGGCGAGCGATGGCACGTGGATGCTCACCACGTTGAGCCGGTAGTAGAGATCCTCGCGGAAGCGCCCGGCGCGCACTTCTTCCTCCAGGTTGCGGTTGGTGGCGGCCACCACGCGCACGTCCACGGGGATCTCCCGGGTTCCGCCCACGGGCCGCACGGAGCGCTCCTGCAGCACGCGCAGGAGTTTCACCTGCAGGGCCAGCGGCATCTCGCCGATCTCGTCGAGCAGCAGCGTCCCGCCGGAAGCCGCCTGGAAGAGACCGTCGTGCGCGCGGTCCGCTCCCGTGAAGGCGCCCTTGACGTAGCCGAACAGTTCGCCTTCCAGCAGCGTTTCCGGGATGGCACCGCAGTTGACCGCCAGAAACGGGCCCGAGCGGCGCGGGCCCAACTGGTGCAGCGCGCGCGCCACGCGCTCCTTGCCGGTTCCCGACTCGCCGGTGATGAGCACGCTGGCGCGGGCGGGAGCGGCCCTGAACACCAGTTCCACGACCTGCTTCATGCTGGGCGATTCGGCCACGAACGGCACCAACGCGTCGCGCCCCTCGACGAGCCTGCGGCGCAGTTCCTCGTTTTCGCGGCGCAGCCGGCGCTGCTCCACCGCGCGCGCCACGGTCAACTCGAGTTCGGCCAGTTCAAAGGGCTTCTGCACGAAGTCGAACGCCCCGGCGCGCACGGCCTCGATGGCGTTCTCGATGGTGCCGTGCGCGGTGATCATGATGATTTCCAGTTCGGGCCAGCGCTTTCTGGCTTCCAGCAGAAAATCCATCCCCGACATCCCGTGCATGCGCAGGTCCGTGACCGCCACGTCCGCGTCGTGTTTTTGCATCCATTCGAGCGCCGCGGGCGCGTTTGCGAACGTCTCCACCGCGTATCCGGCCCGCGAGAAGGCGATCTGCAGCATCTTGCGCACGCCGGCCTCGTCGTCCACGACCACGATCTGCGGCTTTTTTTCCGTTGTCGAACCGTTTCCCGACATGGCCCGCACGTTACCGCATGCCGGGCGCCTTGGCAAGAAACGGTCCGCTGCACGCCGATCTTTCCCTCGGAATCGAGAGGCGTCGTTCGGTTTTCTTTGCTTTTTGGGCAGTGCGCCTCAGTCGACCACGTAGGGCCGGGTGGTGTTGCCCGCGCCCCAGTAGTCGCGCGTGGGATCCGAGGAAATGAGGGTGGCCTGGGCGGTATCCACGTCGATGAGGATGTATTCGCCGGACTTGGTGAAGCCGTATACCTTGTCGCCCCAGAATCCGAGAGCAAAGATTTGGCGGTAGCCCGTGGGACCGATGATGCGGGCATCGCCCGTGACGGGATCGATCTCGGCCAGCAGATCGCTTTCGCAGCCGGGCGTCTGATAGTTGCTGCCGCATTTCACCGTGGCGTAGGTGTGGTATTCCGCCGGCCCCGTCTGGACCGACACGATGTCGCCCGAGGACACGTAGCGGTAATCCGGGTGGTCGTAGTAGCCGTGGTGCACGAAGATGGCTTCCAGGTTCTCTCCGTAGGGATTGATTTCCACCCATTCGCCGTCTTCGACGGTGGCGCCCATGAGCACGTCGCGGTTGGGATTCTGCGGATCCACGCCCTTGACGTAGGAGAGCGCGAAGAAATGGGGGGAACCCGCCGGGAACTGGCGCAGCATGGTGCAGGCGGCGGTCTCGCGATCGATCTGGTAGAGCCCTTCCTCCGCGATGCCCACCATGTTGCGGTTTTCATCGAGCGCGATGTCGTAGAAGGAACTGCCCGACGTGCACAGGCCGGAAAACGTGCCCACGAGCACCATCGCCTCGCTTTCGCCGGGATCGATGTAGAAGAGTTGGGTCTTGGTGTTCACATAGACCCGGCTGTTGGTGGGCGGGGTCCAGTTGTTCGTGTTGTTCGTGTTGTTGGCGTTGTTCGTGTTGTTCGCGTTTTCGCACCACGAGGTATCGAAAGCCGCGCAGTCGGCAGTGCACTGCAGCACGCCGCCGGAGAATCCCAACTGGGTGCAGTCCTGCCCGGCCAGGTTGCTGCCGTCGCAGCGCTCGTCCGGGTCGATGACGCCGTTTCCGCAGGTGTCCTGGTTGTTGGACGGGTTTTTTCCCGACGTGCAGGAAAGAAGGAAGAACAGGACGAAAACAGGAGAAAGAAGGGAAACGTACGGGCGCATGGTCACCTCCACCAGCTGGTCACTGTACCATGCTTTTTTGTGCGGGAAACGATTTTTTCAGGGAAATGGAAGGAAACCCGGCGGGATCAGATCTCGTCCATGTAGTAGTCCAGGCCGAGGTTGGTGATGAGCGTCTCGCCCATGATGTAGCGCAGGGTGTTCTCGAGCTTGGCCTGCTGCTGGAACAGGTCGTGGATGGGGGAGAGTCCGGGTGCCGTCTGGGGGCTCTTCCAGTAGAACGAGAGCCATTCCTGCACGCCGGACCAGCCGCAGCGCTGCGCCAGATCCATGAAGAGGACCAGATCCAGGCACACGGGAGCGGCCAGGATGGAATCGCGGCACAGGAAGTTGATCTTGATCTGCATGGGGTATCCCATCCAGCCCACGATGTCGATGTTGTCCCAACTCTCCTTGTTGTCGCCGCGCGGCGGATAGTAGTTGATGCGCACCTTGTGGTGGATCTCGCCATACAGTTGCGGGTACAGTTCCCCGTTGAAAATCGTGTCGAGCACGGAGAGTTTGCTCTCTTCCTTGGTCTTGAAGGAGCCGGGATCGTCGAGCACCTTGCCGTCGAGGTTGCCCAGGATGTTGGTGGAGAACCAGCCTTCCACGCCCAGCATGCGGGCCTTGAGCCCCGGGGCGATGATGGTCTTCATGAGGGTCTGGCCCGTCTTGAAGTCCTTGCCGCCGATGGGGACGCGGTTGATCTTGGCCAGTTCCATCAGCGCCGGGATGTCTACCGTGAGGTTGGGCGCGCCGTTGAGGTAGGGGATGCCCTTCTTGAGCGCCGCATACGCGTAGATCATGCTGGGGGCGATGCGCGGATCATTGGCTTCCAGCCCCTTCTCGAAGGCTTCCAGCGAGCGGTGCACGTCGGAGACTTCCGTGAAGGTCTCGGTGGAGCCGCACCAGAGCATGACCACGCGGGAAACGCCGGTGCGGGCGATGAAGGCATCGATGTCGGCCATCGTTTCGCGCGCCCAGTCCCTGCGGGTGCCGGCCTTCACGTGCACGCCCTGCAGGTTCTTCACGTACTGCGGGTCGAAGACGGCCTTCATGGGCTCGATGGCTTCCAGTGGCTTGCGCACCTTGTCCAGAAGCGACTGCTCGAGCACGCGGGAACGGCAGGCCACTTCGTAGGCGTTCTGTCCGTGCAGATCCCAGGCGCCCCAGACGATGTCGCCCAGGTTCGCCAGCGGGACGAATTCATGGATGAGGGGATTGCGGTGCTCGGTGCGCTTGCCCAGACGGATGCGTCCCATCTGGGTCAGGCTGCCGATGGGAGCGCCCAGTTGCCGCTTGGCGGCCTCGACGCCCGCAATGAACGTGGTGGCCACGGCCCCGAGGCCGGGAATCAGGACACCGAGTTTTCCCTCGGCCGGCTTCACATCGACTTTCTTTTCGGTCATCACTCACCTCGTGAAAAAATCGTGAAAAAGGAAGAAAACGCCAACAAAACCCTTGTCATCCGAAAACTTTCTTCGGATTGCTCCGGCATGTCTTGCACCGAAGTCCGGGGATTTCAAGAAAAAAATGAAATTCCAAGATGGGGCGCATTTCAGTGCCCCTGCATAGGGCGCACCGGGG
>CAZEZP010000051.1:0-146973 GCA_964516435.1 uncultured Kofleriaceae bacterium
ATGGAATCCAGATGGAATCCAGATGAAATCCCAAAGACCCCCGCGCCCGGATCCGGACGTTCCGGACGCCGGCTTCCGGGATTCCCTCATGGCACGCCAACAGCGCCGCGCATGCATTTCCACGCGGCCAGCACCCCTGAAACATGGAACTTTAAGGCATTCCCGAATCCGGATCCGGGCGGGCCGAGACGTCGAAATCTTCTCGCTTCTCCAGTTTTCACTGCCGTTCAGCGGTCGCCGCCGAAAAGGCTCCCCAGAAAACTTTTTTTCTCGGATACGCTCTGGCTTTCCAACTCCGCCAACTTGCGAATGAGTTCCTCTTCCCGCGCGGACAGGCGGGTGGGCACCTGCAGTTTCAGATGGACGTGCAGTTTGCCGCGGCGCTTGCCCCCCTCCTGGGAGCCATCCATGTACGGCACGCCGCAGCCTTCCATCGTGAGCACATCCCCCGGCTGGGTGCCGGGCGGCACGTCCAGCGGGCGCAATTCCTCGCCGCCGGGAGCCGGCACCGGGATTTCCAGGCGCGTTCCCAGTGCGGCCTGTGGAAAGGAAATGACCTTTTCCACGTGCAGATCCACGCCATCGCGCACGAACTCCGGGTGCGGCCGCACCTCGACGGTGATGTACAGGTCACCCGGAACTCCATGGTCGGGAGCCGGCTGCCCCTTGCCCCCGAGGCGGATGGTCTGGTTGTGGTCGATGCCGGCGGGAATGGTCACCTTCAGGGATTCCGTTTTTCCCACTTTGCCCTTTCCCTTGCAATCCGGGCACTTGTGCTTGACGACCGTCCCCTGCCCCTGGCAGGTGGGGCAGGTTTGGGCGAACATGAAAAATCCCTGCCGCAAGGCCACCTGCCCCTGCCCCTTGCAGTTTTCGCAGACGGTGCGGGCCGAGCCTTCGCGCGCCCCGGTGCCGTGGCAGGACTCGCATTCCACCTGACGACGCACGGAAATGCTCTTCTGGGCCCCGAACAGGGCCTCCTGGAAGGTCAGTTCCAGGTTCATGACGATGTCGTCGCCCTTGCGCCGGCGGGAAGAACGCCCACCGCCAAAAATGTCGCCGAAAATGTCGTCGAAATTGGCGAAGATGTCCTCCATGCTGGGGCT
Source organism: uncultured Kofleriaceae bacterium (assembly GCA_964516435.1). Taxonomy (GTDB): domain Bacteria; phylum Myxococcota_A; class Polyangia; order HGW-17; family HGW-17; genus HGW-17. The sequence continues at coordinate 1,107 of CAZEZP010000051.1, forward strand.
GGAAGACCCCGGCCCCGAAAACCCGAAGCGGTCGTATTGCCCACGCTTCTCGGGATCCGAAAGAACGGAATAGGCCTCGGCGGCTTCCTTGAATTTCTCCTCGGCTTCCTTGTCCCCAGGATTCTTGTCGGGATGATACTTCTGGGCCAGTTTGCGGTAGGCCTTCTTGATTTCGTCGGCGGACGCATCCCGCGCCACGCCCAGAACTTCGTAATAATCCCGCTTGGACATGCCAGCCACCTACATCACGGGAATTTCCGGCATGATGGTGATTTCGATACGCCGGTTGAACTTCTTGTTCTCCTCCGAGTCATTGGGCTTGACCGGCTGGAACTCCGAATAGCCGGCCGCCGAGAGCATCCGAGGCGGCACGCCGGCTTCCTGCAGCACCCGCACCACGGCCACCGCCCGCATGGCGGACAGTTCCCAGTTGTCATTGAACCCCGAACGCTTCACCGGGTCGTCATCCGTATGGCCCGCCACCTGGAAATGCCGGTTGGAGAACTGGGAGAGCACCGCCGCCACGTCGCGCAGCGCCGCCACGCCCTCCTCGCGCACCTTGACCTTGCCGGGATCGAACAGGATGTTGGCCTTGAGCTTGATGACCAGGCGTCCATTGAAATTGACCACCTCCAGATTGCCGGCATCGATGAGTTTGCGAAAGCGTTCCTCCAGTTGCTTGAGGGTGCGCATGCGCTCCTCGGCCTCGGCACGCGCGCGGCGCAGTTCCTCGAGTTCCTCGCGGGTCGCTTCCAGTTGGTCCTTGAGCGTGCCGGCCTCGCCCTTGGCCTGGGCATGGCGCTCCTTCCATTCCTTCACTTCCGTTTCGAAGCGCCCGATGGCGGCGTTCTTGAGATCCATCTCCTTCTTCAGGCGCTCCCGTTCCTGCTCCAGCGTGTCCTTTTCCATCTTCAACTTGCGATAGGCCGACACCTGGGACTCATATTTGCTTTTGGATACACACCCGAGTCCTGGAAGGACGAACACGAACAACAGGGGAAACAAGCGGATTGCATGCATGATTAAAATCTCCCGTTCTACCCGGGCGTCATCGATGCGTCCGGACTGCGGCCCAAAAATCGTGGAGAATCAGTCCCGGTTGCCGCTGAGGATGGTCAACAGGTTCAGGATGTAGATGAACAGGCCGACCAGGTCGATAAACAGCATCCATGCGGCCGACACGGCCTCGTCCTCATGGACGCGATGCAGGATTTGCGAAGTGTCGAACAGGATGTACATGGCGAAAATGGCCGTTCCGCCCGCCGACACCAGCAGGTGGAACATGGTGGATTTCACGAAGAAGCCCACGATCACGGCGCCCAGGAGCACGAAAATCAGGACGGAGAGCACGCCGCCCAGGAAAGAGAAGTCCTTCTTCGTCACGTGAACGAAAGCCGTCAGCCCCCCGAACACCAGCAGCGACAGGATGGCGGCCTGGGCGAAGATGGTTCCGAGTCCGGCTTCGGCATAGACCTTGGCCAGAATACCCAGGAACAGGCCCTCCAGGATGCCATAGACGGCAAAGAGAAGCAGGTTGACGCCCTTGATGTTGCGCGTGAAGGCGCCCAGCACCAGGACGCCCAGCGGCGCGAACAGGAGCGTGTAGAACAAGCCGCTGGAAATGGGCAGTTCCACTTTCTTGAATGCCACGAATCCGGCCGCCACCATCAGCGCGACGACCCCGAAGAGCAGATTGTAGACCTTGGCGATGAACACGCCGCGTGCGGCCGCATCCATATAGGCCACGCCGTTTTCAACCTGTTCACCTCGAAATGATTTCAACATGGCCATGATGATACTCCTTTCAGGGCGATGAAATCGGCCCTCGCATGGACAAGCTGCATCGTATGATAATCCCCCGATCCAAAATTTCAATACCCAAATCCCTTATGGACAGAAATTCACAGCGGGTGGCTTGGCCATCTGCCGATCCACCAGGTACTTGTTCTGCAGTCCCAGCAGCCATTCCATACCTTTCTGCTGGAGCATGGAAGAAGTCAGTTCCTCCTTCAACTTGTCCCGCACCTGCTCGTAGGGAAGGTATCCAGACTCGATGCGCTCGAGTATTTCCACGAACCAGACTCCCGAAGCCGTGCGAATGGGCCCCAGGATGGCTCCCTCCCCGGGTGCATTCCCGGACGGAGGGAACAGGACCTGGTCCAGCGCGGGCGCATACGTGCCCCGCGTCACATCGGTGCGAAGCCCGCCGGCAGAGGCGCTGCGAGCCTTGGAGTGGGCCCGCACCAGTTGCTCGAAAGGAGTCTTTTCGCTCAGCGCACGTGCAATGGCGCGCAGCCTTTCGGGCGATGCTTCCTTTTCCGGGAGATACAATTCCCGCACGGAGACCCGCTCCTCCGCGTTGGCCTCGCGCACCTTCTGCTGGTAGTAGGAACGAATGGCCTGCTCCTCCACATTGACCGAGAGCTTCACCACCTCGTTGAGCAGGCGGCTGCGCAGCAACTGGCGCCGCACGTCCTTGCGCCACTGCAGGTAGGGATAGTTCTGCGATTCCAGTTTCTCGCGCAACTGCTGCAGGCTTTCGAACCGGTTCTGCCGCACCAGCATCTCGATGGTGGAATCCAGTTCGGTCGAATCGACATAGATGTTGTGCTTTTGCGCCTCCAGTTCCATCAGGACGTTGGCGATTTCATCCTTCATCGCCTCTGCCCAGATGTCTTCCAGCGCTCGATCCCGCTCGGCGCCTGGGGGCAACTGGCATACCTGCGCCAGATAGGGCGCCATTTTCAGGCGCATGTCGGAAACGAGAATGATCTGCGTCCCCACCACCACCGCCACACCATCCACCAGCCGCGGCCGGGCCGAAGGCGCCGCCATCAGCAGCAAGGAAAGAAACCACGAAAAAGCGGGCATCGAAGGTCGACCTCGTTCCTACTGCATGGGAGGAGCCGGAGGCGGAACCGGACCAGGAGCCGGAGGCGGCACCGCACCCGGCGCCGGAGGCGGAACCGGACCAGGAGCCGGAGGCGGATTTCCGCCCGGCCCCGGCATCATGCCCGGCCCCGGAGGCAGAGTCATGGGACGTCCGGGAAGGCCGAAGTCGGGGCCCGGCCCCGTCTGCGTGGTGGTATCCACCTTCACCAGCGCCAGTTTGTCCTTGTGGATCTTGATGTTCGCCTTCGCCCGCAATTCCTCGATGTACTTCTGGAATTCCTTCTGCTGGCGGTCCGTCAGGATGCGGCGCTTGAGTTGATCCTTCACGTCGTCGAGCTTCTTGTCCACAGCCGGGCTGATGCCCGACATGCGCAGCACGGCCCAGCCCTTGGCCACCTTGATGGGGCCCGCCACGTCGCCCGCCTTGGCCATGGCGAACGTCGCATCCACGATGGCCTTCTCGATATTCTTGTCTTCCTTTTCAAAGAACGGCAGCAGACCGGAGCGGTTCTTGGTCTCCTCATCGATGCTGTGGGTCTTCACGAGTTCCTGGAACGCACGCAGATCGCCGGCGGCCTTGTCCACCTCGACGCGGACCTGCTTGGCCTTCTCCTCGTCCGCCACCACGATGATGCCCACCCGGCGGCGCTCCGGACGCTGGAACTCCACGATGTGCTTGTCATAGTAGTCCTTCACTTCGTCATCCGTGATCTGATCCAGCGTCACGCGGCTTTCGATGACCAGTTGGCGCTGCCGGTGAATCATGACGCGCTTGGCGGCCTCGACCACTTCCGGGTTCTTGTCGAGTCCCTGCTTGCGCGCCTCCATGGCCAGCACCTCGAAATCGATGGTCGCATCAAGGAATTTCCTCTTTTCATCCTCGCTTGCATAGCGCTTGCGCACGAAGGGAATCTGCTGGTTGATGCGCTGCTCCAGGTCGGCCACCGTGATGGTGCGATCTCCGATGATCGCCAGCGGCTTGGCCTTGTCGCCGGCATCGGCCGCGGCAGGAGCTCCCGCCGGAGCCGGTTTCGCGGCATCGGGCTTGACCGGAGGCGTAGCCGTCTCGGCCGCCCGCACCATGTATCCGCCCACCGTCAGGAAGCCGGCGGCGGCGCCAACGAACAACCCTGTCCTGAACAAGTTCTTCATCTTCTTCATGGTTTTCACCTGTTCAAATCCTCGATTCCATAAATAATGTTCCTTCCATCATCAGGGCGTCACCGGAGGAACCGGCATCTTGTGCATGTCATCCTCCGGCGTCGTCTCGGTCAGGTCCACGGTCACCAACTTGAGGTTTTCCGGGAATTCCTTGACTCCGTACTGGGTCTTCAACTGGTTGACCCAGTCCTGATACTGCCGCGTGATCATGTCGCGCTCCACCAGCCGCTGCAGGCGGGGCTTGGCCTGCTCGAAATCAATGTTGATGGCCTTGCGCAGGTTGTAGCGGCGCAGGATGTGCCAGCCCTTGGACGTCTGCACAGGCGCGGAAATGGCATTGTCTTCCTTGAGCGACCACAGTGCATTCACGATGGCCTTGTCGAAGGCCGGGTCGTCTTTCGTCACGGCCCGATGCTTCTCGTCGCCGAGCAGGCCGCCGCGGTCCTTGCCTTCCGTGTCGATGGTGTATTTTTCCACCATGTCGCGCCACATCTTGCTGCGGGCCGCCTCGTTGGTCTCCGCCGTGAGCTCCTTGTAGAGCTTGTCGGCTTCGGCCTTGGTCTTCACCACGATCTGCGCCGCGATCAGTCCTTCGGGCTGCACGAACTGGTCCTTGTTCTCTTCGTAGTACTTCTTCATGTCTTCTTCGGTGACGTTCAGGTTCTTGCGGATTTCCGCGATCTTGTCGCGGCGCAGGATGTCCACCATCCGCTTCTCCGCGGCATCCCTCACCACCGGGTCGTCCTCGAGCTTGGCAGCCTTGGCCGCATCATACAGCAGCATCTCCTGGATGATGTTGGTGTTCAGGAATTCCTCCTTCTTCTCGTCGGAGGCATACATGCGACGCCATGCCGGGGGACGGGCATTGATTTTTTCATACAGTTCCCCCACCGTGATGATCGCCCCATTGACCTCGGCCACGGGCAGTTTCTTCTGCTCCTCGGTCAACTCCGTGCTCGGAGGAGCCGTTTCCTTGGGCGCGGCGATTCCCAGTTCCGCAAAGGCCTTCGCCGTAAAATAATAATTTTTTCCATCGATGCCTTGATACGGCTTCTGCGCGCTGCGCTGGGCATCGAAGCCGGGCGCTGCCTTGGGAGCGGCTTCCAGGGAAGCCACCGGGATGTATTCCTTGCCGTCCACACCTTTGTACACCTTGCCCTGCTCCAGATTGGCCTTCTCGGCCGCCGAACCGGGCTCCACGTAGAACTGGGGCTGCTTCTTCTTGGGGGCGCACGCCGCCACCCACAACACGATGGCCAACATCCACAAAGGCTTGAACTTCAACACAGTCATTTTCTCAACCTCTCTTCTTGCGACAGGAAACGGAAATCCTGATTTTTCGCAGTTTCAGGACCCCGTTTGCAGGTCCGATCGAGTAACACAGTCCAGAAGCGTTTGCAAGTGGCGCCCCGCCTGCGTCAGGCGGGCCCGGGACTCGCTTGCGGGCACATCCACCACGGCCGTCAACTGCTGTCCCGACAGGGTGAACGGAAACCCTTTCTGGCGCATCCGTTCGACCAGGACGGCAGGAGACACCCGCGTGTGCCGGTCGAGATGCACCGTCAACCGCTTTCCCTGCAACCCTATTCCCACGGCATTGAGGGCACGGGCCAGCACCTTCAGTTCCATCAGCGCCAGATACAGTTCACCCTCGGGCTCCGGCACGCCGTAGCGGTCGGTCAGAACCTCGCGCAAACTTTCCAGCGTGTCCATGTCCCGCGCCATGCCGAGCCGCCGGTACCAGACGATGCGCTCGGCCGGATCGGGGATGTAGGTCTCCGAGAAATACGCCGCCACGTCCACCCGCAGCTCCGGGTCGTTTTCCACGGGAGGCTCCTCGTGGCGCAGCCGGGCGGCCACGTCGCGCACGATTTCCAGATAGGTGTCGAATCCCACCTGCGCCATCATGCCCGACTGCTTCGCGCCCAGCACTTCGCCGGCCCCCCGGATTTCCAGGTCCTCCGCGGCCAGGGCGAAGCCGGAACCCAGTTGGGTGTGCCGCTGCAGGGCCAGAAGCCGGCGGCGGGCTTCGAACGTGACCGCCTTCTCCGGCAGGAAGAAGTAGGCGAACGCTCGAACGTTCTTTCGCCCCACCCGCCCGCGCAACTGATACAACTGCGCCAGCCCGAACAGGTGGCTGTCCATCACCAGCAGGGTGTTGGCGCGCGAAATGTCCAGCCCGCTCTCGATGATGGAAGTGCTCACCAGCACGTCGATGGCGCCGTGCAGGAAATCGAACATCACCCGCTCCAGGCGGGCGGCATCCATCTGGCCATGCGCCACGCCCACCCGCATTCCGGGCACCCACTCGGCCACCAGCGCCGCCCATTCCTCCACCGAACGGGATGCCGCGTTCCCGGCGCTCCCCACGCGCGGGGCCACCACGAACACCTGCCCGCCGCGGGCATGCTCGCGCAGGATGGCTTCCCGCACCACGTTCGGGTCCAGCGGCGCCACGAACGTGCGCACGGCCAGCCGCTCCTGGGGCGGCGTATTGATCAGCGAGATGTCGCGCAATCCCACCAACCCCATCTGCAGGGTGCGCGGAATGGGCGTGGCCGACAGGGTGAGCACGTCGAGATTGCTCTTCCAGAAGCGGAACTGCTCCTTCTGCGCCACCCCGAATTTTTGTTCTTCATCCACGATCAGCAGCCCGAGCCGGGCGAAATGCACGTCCCGCGACAGCAGCCGGTGGGTTCCGATGACGATGTCCACGCGCCCGTCGGCCACGCCGGCCAGAATCTCCCGCTGCGCCGCGGGGGATGTAAAGCGGGAGAGCGCCGCCACCCGCACCGGGAAACCCGCCATGCGCTCGGAAAACGTGCGCAGATGCTGCTCCACCAGCAGGGTCGTGGGTGCCAGAACGGCCACCTGGCGGCCGCCGGCCACCACGAAGAACGCCGCGCGCAGGGCCACTTCGGTCTTGCCATACCCCACGTCCCCGCATACCAGCCGATCCATGGGCTTTTCCCCCGTCAGGTCAGCGAAGACGTCTTCGATGGCCTTCTGCTGGTCGGGCGTCTCCTCGTAGGGGAACGTGGCCGCAAACGAGAGCACCATGGGGTCATCGGGCGAGAGGGGCACGGGCGGGCGGCTGTCCCGGGCCGTGGCCGCCTGCAGCAGCCGTTCGGCCAGATCCTGCACGCGTTCGGACACCTTCTTCTTGGTGGCCGCCCACGTCTTCCCCCCCAGTTTGTCCAGTTTCACCTTTTCCGCCGCCCCGCCGCTCCAGGGCGAGAGTTGCGAAATCCGGTGCACGGGAAGGTAGAGCCTGTCCCCGCCCTCGTATTCCAGCAGGAGGAAATCCCCGGGAATGCCGCCGGGGCTTTCCCGGAAGAGCCCGCGAAAGATTCCCACCCCGTGCACGGCATGCACGACCAGGTCCCCCTCGGAGATGCCCTGCACGGATTCCAGCGCCGGCCGGGTCCGCCCCCTGCGCGCCGGCGCCGCGGAAGCCTTCACGCCGAAGAACTCCTCTTCCGTGAACACCGGTGGCAGCGACTCGCTGTCGAACCCCCGCTGCAGATGCCCCCGACGGACCAGCACCACCCCCGGCCGCAACTGCGAGAACACATCGGCATCCGGAGGAGGGACATGCAGCGAAAACCCGGATTCCTCCAGAATGCGGGCCACCGCAGAATGGGCCGGATCATCCACGGTCAGAAGAACCGGGCACCGCCCCGCCTCCACATGGGCAAAAAGCGCCTGCCGCAAATGGTCCAGGCGCTCCTCGCGCACCGGACATGGCGTGTGGGGACGCCCGTCGAGTTCCACGCCCCGCCCGTCGGGGGAAATTCCCGGGTGCAGTTCGAAGCGCTCCCCGGCATCGGCATCCCACAGGGAATCCACGAGGTAGAACGACTCCACCGGAAACGCCAACTGCCGTTCGGCCACGCGGGCGTCGAAACGGGCACGCTCCGCATCGATCCACTGATGGAAGGCGTTTTCCACGGCAGGCGGGTTTTCCACGACCACCCGGGTTCCGGCCGGGAAATACGTCCACAGCGGCACCAGGACTTCGTGGTACAGGGGGACGAGCGCCTCCATGCCGAAAAAGTCCTCGCCGGCCTCCACGCGCTCCAGGATCATCCGGGTCTTGGAGGACGGATAGGCCACCGCATCCGCGCGCGCATAGAGGCGTTCGCGAACGCCCCGCGGGTCGCCGAGCACGCATTCGCGCACGGGATACACGAGCAGTTCGTCCACGGTCCGGAAGCGTTTCTGCGTCTGCGGGTCGAACAGGTGGATCTGCTCTACCTCGTCGTCGAAATACGTGATGCGCGCCGGAAATCCCTCCGCGGGAACAAAGACGTCCACCACCTGACCCCGCACGGCGAAAGTGCCCTCGTCCTCCACCACCTCCACGCGGGAGTAACCAGCGGCCACGAGGTCGCGCGCCAGGTTTTCGCGGGGGTGGCGCACGCCGGGCCCCAGCAGCACGCACAGGGAATCGAACACGGCCCGATGCAGCGTCCTGCGCGCCAGCGCCGCCGCGGAAAGCACCAGCGCCCGCGGAAGCGCGCCGAAATGCAGATGCGCCAGCAGCGACATACGCGCATGCAGGAGCGCCGGGTCGGGCAATACTTCCGTATAGGCGCTCTCCGGCGCCGGAAGCCAGAACACGGATGGCGGCAGCGCCGGGTCGGCCGTGCGCTCCGGCCTGCCCAGCGCGCTCTCGAGCGCCCGGGCCATCTCCTGGGCATGCACCTCGTCCGCAGTGACGACCGCGACGAAACCGCGGGGCACCCATTCCCTCGCCGTCCAGTAGGCGGCATACGCGCCTTCCGGTACCTGGAAGAATTCCCGTGCGAACTGCATCATGCTGCCAGAAGAATCAATGCACCCGTACCCTTCGCGTCCTCAAGGGCGCGGGACCGTGCGAAGCCAGTTGCGAAAATCATGAACCGTTTCCGCCCAGGGAGATTGCGGGTGCTTTTCCAGGAAGCGGCTCATCGCGGGCTCTCCGGAAGTCCAGTCCTTTCCCCACGCCCAGAGGGCCGCGTGAAAATCCACCTGTTCGGCCGAGCCTTCATACCAGGGCAATTTCTCGACCTGCGGCACGAGCGGATCGGGGGACTGGCAACGCCGTTCGAGCAAATCGTCCCAGCGGCACTCCAGGGGGTCCTGGCCGGCCAGGACATCCCCCTGCCCCAGCCACTGGAGGAATCCGAAGGCCGCGCGGTAATCCCCCGATTTGAACCGGATTTCCGCCAGGCACGTCACAATGAACCGGTACAGGTCACGCTTGACGGTCCCGCGCATTCCGAAGAACTGCATGTGCTGGAGTTCCAGGGTTTCGAGCGCGCGGCGCAGCAGCCCATGGGCATTGTCGAGGAGGCCCGCCTGCAAAAGCCGGCTGCCTATGTGCACCAGCAGGATGAAGCGTTCCTGCATTCCCAGGGAAAGGGCATTGAACAGTTCGAGCGCCTGCGCCAAATCCCCATACCGGTACGCTTCGAGAAAACGCAGATAGGCCTGCCGGGCATCCTGCAGCGCGCGGGTTTTCGCAGGTGCCGCCGCCTGCATCAGCACATCGAGATAGGTCCGCAGAAATTGCGCATCGGCGCTCTCGGGCGCCAGTTCCAGCGCGCGCAGCGCCAGTTGCCGGGACGTCTCGTCCGGACTTCCGAGCAACGCCGCGCGCACGCGGCTTCGCATGACGAAGGATTCCGGCAGCCGGTAGCCGGCGCTCACCGGACGAAAGGCCCGCCAATACGGGTAGGCGAACCAGCGCCGGGCTTCCTCGGCCGTCGTCACCGGAGAGAAAGGTTTTGGAGACAGGGAGATTTGGGAAACCGCGGGCCGCGGATGCCGGATGTGCGGGTAAACGGTGGGCGGCATTGCGACCTGGGCCACTGGCACAAGCCGGCTCCAGCCTGGAACCGGCGCCGGCGCGCTCAACGCGATGAAAGAAATGGCCAAAAACAGGGACATGTCAGTTTTCCGCCTCGAACTTCAGGAGAAAATCCCGTACTTCGGCCGATACGGCATCCGCCTCGAGATCCAGGAACAGTTCATGACCGCAATGGCTGTACCACGTAACCGACTTGCGCGGGCTGGCGGCTCTTTCCAGCACGAGGCGGGAAGCGGCCGGCGGCACCACGGTGTCCTTGAGCGAATGGATCAGATGCACCGGCACGGTCAATTGCGGCAGGCGCCTCTGCACATCCTGGGAATAGGCGTACAACTGGGCGAAGGCATCCGACGGGAAACGCGGATAATTGGTGTTGCGCTGCCGGCGCAGGTCCTGGTCCACGAAGGCATTGGGCGAAGGAAACGAGGGAATCACCCATTTCAGGACACCGGCCAGGGGGGAAAGCGGATTGCAGAACTGCAGCGCCGGCGCGGCGCCGACGACCACCTTCACGCGGTCGGGAAACGTGATGCCCAGGTCCAGCGCCACCACACCGCCCATGGAGAGCCCCACCACAGCGGCCGGACCGCCGGAACGTTCATTGAGGTCGAACAGCGCCGTGCGGGCATCCTCGAACCAATCCCGGGCCTTCACTCCCTTCAAATCCTGATATTTCGTCCCATGTCCGCGCAATACCGGCATGGCGACGAGAAAACCGGCCCCTTCCAGAAGCTGCGCAGGCTTTCTCACGCAATCCAGGCTGGAAGTGAAGCCATGCAAAACCAGAACAGGAAATTTTCGAGGCATGCCAATGCATCCATTTCCGGCGCACGAGCGCACGCAGGCACCCTACCTGCCCGCCTAGTATTTGTAAAGCTGCCCCCGAATCGCGTCCTCATGGCGCCGGAGGCTCCGGCGGCGTCTGCAACCCGGGAGCCGAACGGACGAAATGCGGCATCTCGAAGGGGATTTCCAGGGACATCTCCACGAAGCCCGCATATTCCCCGTTCTGGAACCAGGGGCACTGGTAAATGATCTTCTTGATGCCATTCTTTTCGATGGTGTACACGTTCTTCTGCCGGTTTTGCATCAAATCCGCCAGTTTGCTCCGTGCCGGCTCGGGATGGCAGTCGAACAGATTGCGCCCGATCAGGTCGGCGCCGCCCTGGCGGGCGAACGTGGCCTGCGCCTTCTGGTTCATGTACAAAATCTTCCCGTCCCGGTCGCACACGGTCACGGCGCCATCGAATTCGGTCACCCATTCGCAAAACATGAAGCCTCCTTTCGACGCCCTTTTATGCTATGCTTTGCCCGCCTTGAAAAGGAGTCGCTCATGAAAACGATGAAAATCCTTCCACTGGGACTGTCATTTCTGCTGTTTTCGACTTTCGCCGCCTGCGACGATTCCGCAAAGAAAGCCGTCTGCGGCGACGGCAAGGCCGCCGGTTCGGAGAGTTGCGATGGCCTCGACCTGCGGGGGCAGACCTGCACGAGCCTGGGCTACTATGGCGGCACGCTCGCCTGCTCGGATGCCTGCGGGTGGGATCTCGCCTCCTGCGAAGCCGCCGGACGCTGCGGCGACGGCGCCATCCAGGCCAGCCGGGAGCAGTGCGACGGCACGGATCTGGGTGGGGCTTCCTGTGCTTCCATCGGACTTGGTTCGGGCACGCTCGCCTGCTCCACGAACTGTCGGCTGGATACGGCCGGATGCGAAATCCAGCCCGTATGCGGCGATGGGCGGCGGCAGGGCGGCGAGGAATGCGACGGCTCCGATTTCGCCGGGGCTTCCTGCTCGAGCCTGGGCTTCGCCGGAGGCACGCTCGCCTGCACCGCCAGCTGCACCATCGATACCACCGGCTGCACCAGCGCCCCCGCCTGCGGCGACAACGTGGCCGAGGGCGGCGAGGAATGCGACGGCACCGATTTCGCCGGTGCCTCCTGCTCGAGCCTGGGCTATTACGGCGGCACGCTCGCCTGCACAGCCAACTGCACCCGGGACACGAGTTCCTGTGCGGCAGCCGGGCGCTGCGGCGACGCCACCATCCAGGCGGCCCAGGGCGAGGAATGCGACGGAGACGACCTGGGCGGAGCCACCTGCGAGAGCCGCGGATTCGCCGGCGGCACGCTGGCCTGCTCCCCCGCCTGCCGGTTCGACACCAGTCTGTGCGGGCAGAGCCAGACGGAAATCGTCTGCCGCCGCTGGAACCAGGACCGCGCCGACATGAGCGAGGGCATCTGGTCAGGCGATGTCAACCAGTGCGTGGCCGGCGACATCGGTGCCCCGGGCCGCGCCAACGCGCTGAGAATCGTGAACCTCTACCGCTACCTGGCCGGTCTTCCGGCCGTCACCACGGATCCGGCGCTGGATGCCAAGGCCCAGCAGTGCGCCCTGATGATGACGGCCAACAACCAACTCAACCACTACCCGCCCACGTCCTGGACCTGCTACACGCAGGACGGCGCCACGGCGGCCGGATCCTCCAACCTGGCCAGCACGGCGGCCGTCGCGGCCGTGGACCTGTACATGGTGGATCCCGGAAACCCGCAGACCATCGGCCATCGGCGCTGGATCCTCTCCAACAGTTTCGGGCCCACCGGAATCGGCTCCACGCACAGTTATTCGTGCATGTGGGCGTTCGGCAGCGGCAGCGCGTCCAAACCCTGGACGGCCTTTCCCACCCCCGGCATCTTCCCGGTGCAGGCCATCACCGCGTCCTGGTCATCCGTGGATCAGACCGGCTGGACGGTGCAGAGCGATTCCATCAGCCTTTCCGGCGCGCAGGTGACCATCACCATGGACGGCTCGGTGCCTCGGCCCGTGAGCGTCACCCAGTTGCTGGGCGGCTATGGCTCCTCGTATGCCATCTCCATGATTCCCCAGGGCTGGACATCCCAGGCCGGCCACACGTATCACGTGGAAATCACCGGTATCAATCCGACTATTTCCTATGATGTCCAGATGGTGGACTGCTCGGGCTACTGAGCGCGGCCGAAGAACCGCAGAAACGCAAGAACGCGGGGGATGATGATCATTTCATCAGGCCACGGTGGCGCAGCAGTGGCTCGATCCTGGGCTTGGCGCCGCGGAAGCGCTCGTAGAGGACCATGGGTTCCTCGGTGTAGCCCGAGGAGAGCAGTTTGCGGAAGCGGGCCGCCGTGGGTGCATGGAAAATGTCCTTGGCTTCGCGGAAGGCTTCGAATGCGTCATTGTCCAGAACCGCCGCCCAGATGTAGGAATAGTAGCCGGCGGCGTATCCTCCCACGATATGGGCGAAATACGTGCTGCGGTAGCGCGATACGATCTCGGGAATGAGCCCGATGCCGTCGAGCGCCTTCTTCTCGAAGGCGGCCGTGTCCTGCTCCACGGGCTCGGTCAGCGTGTGCCAGCGCATGTCGAGGTAGGAGGCCGCCAGGTATTCCACGGTTTCGAAACCCTGGTTGAAGGTGCGCGCCTTGGCCATGCGGTCGATGAGCGCCTGCGGGATGGTCTCGCCGGTCTTGTAGTGTTTGGCGTACATCCGCAGCACCTCGGGCTCCGAGGCCCAGTGCTCCATGATCTGCGAGGGCAGTTCCACGAAATCGCGCGGTACGTTGGTGCCTGCGATGGACGGGTACGTGCAGTCCGAGAAGAGGCCATGCAGGGCGTGACCGAATTCATGGAACAGCGTTTCCACCTCCTCGAAACTGAGCAATGCCGGGGTGTCGCCCGTGGGGCGCGTGAAATTGCCAACGATCGTCACGATGGGATGCACGTGCTTGCCGTCCTTCTTCATCTGCTGGCGGTACTCGCCCATCCAGGCGCCCACGCGCTTGCCCGGGCGCGGATGGAAATCCGTGAGCAGCAGGCCCACCAGCCGCCCGTCCGCTTCCTTGACCTCGAATGTGCGCACCTCGGGGTTGTACTTGGGCAGATCCTTGCGCTCCTCGAACTTGAGCCCATAGAGCCTGCCCGCCACGCCGAAGACGCCGGCGAGCACGTTGTCCAACTGGAAGTACGGGCGCAACTGCTCCTCGTCCAGGTCATAGCGCTGCTTGCGCAACTGCTCGGCATAGTACCACCAGTCCCAGGAGGCCAGTTTCACGCGCGGCTTTTCGCGGTCGGCCAGTTTCTGCAGTTCGGCGGCCTCCTTCTTCGCGTTGGGCAGCGCGGCCTTCCACAGGCGGTCCAGCAACTCGAACACGGCCTTGGGTGTCTTGGCCATCTGCTCGTCGAGCGTGTAATCGGCGAAGGTGGGGAAACCCAGCAGTTTCGCCTGCTGCACGCGCAGGGCGGCAATGCGGGCGATGATCTTCTTGTTGTCCAGTTCGTCCCCGTGATCCCCCCGCGTGATGTATCCCTTGTACAATTTTTCACGCAGGTCGCGGCGCCTGGAATACTGCAAGAACGGAATCCACGACGGCTTGTCCAGGGTGAAGAGCCATCCCTGCTTGCCCCGCGCCCGAGCCGCGTCCGCCGCCGCCGAACGCACGGAATCCGGAAGTCCTTCCAGTTCGGCCGCATCCGTCAGCAGCATCTCGAATCGCTTGCCCTCGGCCAGCAGGTTGTCGTTGTAGCGCACGGCCAGGTTGGCCAGTTCTTCGTTGACGGCACGCAGTTGCTTCTTCTGCTCCGCGGACAGAAGCGCACCGCCCCGCACGAAGCGACGGTAGTGCACCGTGAGCAACTGTTTCTGCTCGGGCGAGAGCGCCGCCACGGCCTTGGCATCGTCGTGCACGGCCCGGATGCGCGCGAACAGTTTCTCATCCAAGTAGATATCGTCCTGGTGCCGCGTGAGCACGGGCATGATTTCCTTGCGGATGTTCTGCAGTTCGTCGTTCGCGTCCGCGGATGCCACCAGGAAGAACACGTTGCCCACCCGATCCAGGGCGAGGCTGGAATACTCGAACGGCTCCACCGTGTTGGCGAACGTGGGGGCCTCGGGGTTCGCCACGATGCGGGCGATGATCTCCTTCTGCTCCTTCATGGCGCGTTCGAAGGCCGGCCGGTAGTGTTCCGGCTTGATGCGGTCGAACGGGGGCATGCCATGCGGTGTCGTCCATTCCTCGAAAAACGGATTCATGACGGTCTCCTTCGGGGGCTCGGCCGGAGGCGTGGGGGCTGGCGGCGCCGTGTTCGTCACGGCCGCGGGTGGCGGCACAGCTGTAAGCGTCTTGGTCTCGTTCTTCTGACACCCCAGGAATAGGGCCAGAACTGCGATCCATGCGGTTTTTCGACAACACATCACGATTCTTCCTCCTTTGCGAATCAGAATGGGAACTCGAAGAGCACTCCGGCTCCTTCCGGAGAAGCGAACGGCAGCACAAAAGCCCGGAACGGTTTCGGCCGGCGCTGCGAAGCCGCCGCGAAGTAGCGCCACAGGGTGAAGGCAGCCAGACCCGCTGAAGCGACGGCGAATCCCGTGGCGAAATCGCCGAACAGCATGCCTTCGTCCCGCACGTCTTCATCGAAGGTGCGCTTCCACTCGCGGTTGCGCAGGACCGCCAGCGAACCGAAGACGGCCAGCCCCGCCAGGCTCACGCCCGTTCCCGCCAGCCCCGTCCAGAAGGAGGCGCCCAGTCCGGGCCGCCGCGGCCGGCCCCAGTCCATGGCATCGGGATCGGGCAGCAGCGGAGCGTCGGGATCCATTTCCAGCCGGCCTTCCACGGTGAGATTCTGGGCAGGCTTCACTTCCACGGGAAAATGGCGCTTGAGGTAGCCTTCCTTCTTGATGACGAGTGTGTGCGCACCCGGCTCCAGGTCCAGAACCAGCGGCGTCGTGCCCGCCGGCCGTCCCTCGACGCGATCGACCCACACGAAGGCGCCCTGGGGCTCCACGAGGACCATGACCTTGCCCGGCCCCGACGGCGGCTCCACGGCCGGAGCCGCCCGCTGTTCCTCCAGCAGCCGCTCGAGCGCGGCGATGTGTTTCTCCACGATGGAGGTGAGCGGCCCACTGGGCACCCGGGCGAGATAGCGCCGGTAAAAGAACAGGGCATTTTCATGGTTCTTCAGCATGCGATGGCATTGTGCAATATTGTAATACATTTCCACCGCATCCACATATTCCAGCACGGCCTTGTACTCATCCAGCGCTTTCTGGAACTCCCCCTGGCGATAGTATTTTTCCCCCTGCTCGAAATGCATCCGTGCCTTTTCCCGGTTCTCCGGTCCGGCAGACGAAACGGCCGGCCAGCCCAGGCACATCCAGACGAAGAGGAACGTGAAAATCCGGTTCATGGCATTCCATTCTCAAAACATGGGTGGCACGGTGTCATCCTCGCCCGGCGGCCGGACATCCATCGGCGCGCCTGTCGCAGACATGCCGCCGCCCGCCGGCGCCATGCCCACGGCAGGACGGGTCGAATGTCCGCCGCCGGCCGTTTCCGGCGCCATCGCCTCCACGGGAACCGCCGACAGCACCACCACGACATCGGCCGTCACCACGAGTTCCCGCGCCATGCCGGCATGACGGGCATCCGACGGGGCGATGCGCACCGCCGCACCATCGGGAACCGCCAGTTCCAGCGGCGAGATGCCCTCCATGCGCCGGCCGTCCACATCCACCACGAGGGGGACGCCCGGCGAATCGGTCTCCACCCGCAGGCGGTGCTCCCGGACGGGAATGGCAGAATCTGCGCCGGAAGGCTTCACTGAAACACCCGCATCCGTTTCCGACCCCGCCATGGGCGGGATGCCGTCGGCACGGCCGGAAACCGGTGCAGCGGGGCTGGCATGCGGGTAGGGATTCCAGACCGCCCACGCCGGAGGGCGAGAGCCGCGAAAAACGATGAAATAGATCGCCGTGGCCCCCGCGAGCGCCGCAAGCCCCAGGGCCGCCCAGAGATAGGGCCGCGAACGGGGCCGGACGGCCGCCTCCCCGGCAGGACGGAGAACATGGAAACTGATGGCTTCCCGGGTCTCGAACGGGGACAGCGTGCGGTTCGTCTCCAGCCGGCGCGCGGCCTCCTCGAGCGCGCGGACCAGTTCACCCGCCGAGGCGAAACGATCGTCCGGAGATTTGGCCATGGCCTTTTCCAGGACGCGCCAGATTTCCTCGGGGAACCCCGACAGGTGGCGTGTGATGGGCGTTGGCGGTTCGTCCACGTGCTTGACGAGCAGTTGGGGGATGAAATCGGCTTCGAACGGCAGGCGGCCGGACAGCATGCGGTACACGATCACGGCCAGGGCGTACACGTCCGATGCGGGCCCGATGCGGTGCACGTCCCCGGCTGCCTGCTCCGGGCTCATGTAGGCCGGGGTGCCCATGATCAGCCCGGTGGCCGTGCGCTCTCCTGCACGCAGTTCGGGCTCGAGCACCTTGGCGATGCCGAAATCCACGATTTTCACCTGCAGGCCATTTTTCGTCTCGGCAAGAAAGATGTTGTCGGGCTTCAGGTCCCGGTGCACCACCCCGGCCGCATGGGCAGCATCCAGCCCGGCCGCCACGGGCCCCACGATGTCGAGCGTCTCGCGCAGGCTCATGCGGGGACGTTCCCGCATGCGGGCCGCAAGCGTCCTTCCCGCCAGATACTCCATGATCAAGTACAGGCGCCCATCGGAGAGTTGGCCGAAATCGAACACCTGAACCACGCGGGGATGCTCGATGCTGTTGACCGCGCGGGCCTCCGCCAGAAAGCGGGCGGCCGTGTCCGCATTGGCGGAATAATGCGCATGCAGCACCTTCACGGCCACCTTTCGCCCGATCTGGGGATGCACGCCCAGAAAAACCTGGCCCATGGCGCCCGCTCCCAGCAATTCCTCGATGCGGTAATTGCCGACGGTACTGCCGATGATGGGTTCGAGAGACGTCATGCTTTTCCGAAATCCTGCCGGGGCCCGCGCCCTGCGTGAAACCGCGAACTACAAGGTAGACGAAAGGGTCCGGCTTGGCAAGCACGGCCGCAGCCTGCGGCAGGTGCCGCGTGGCGGCGGATTTTCAGGGGGCCTTCCCGGATGGGCGTCCCCGTCACCGGATGGGAGAAGGGATCAGGCGCAGTCCTTCACGCGTCTCGTCCACATCGGCCGTCCAGAGCACGTTGCGGGCGTTTCCGCCGGCGATGCGGGCCGCGGCCAGCGGCGTCACGAGGTAGCGCGCAATCGCGCGCTTGAGCGGGCGGGCGCCATAGCGCTCGTCGGTGCCGTGCGCGACCAGAAACGCCAGCGCGTCGTCGGTCCACTCGAGCCGGCAGCCTTCGGGAGCCAGCCATTCATTGACGCGGGCCAGTTGCAGTTTGGCGATTTCGCGCAACTGCTCGCCGGAAAGCGGATCGAACACCACGATCTCGTCGATGCGGTTGAGGAACTCCGGCTTGAAATGCATGCGCAGCGCCTCGTGCACGCGCTGCTTGGCCGCCTTCGGATCCACGTGCGCCAGTTCGGGGTCCCAGCCGATGTTCGACGTCATGATGACGACCGTGTTGCGGAAGTCCACCACCTTCCCGTGCCCGTCCGTGAGCCGCCCATCGTCGAGCAGTTGCAAAAACACGTGGAACACGTCCGGATGCGCCTTCTCGATCTCGTCCAGGAGCACCACCGAGTAGGGACGGCGCGCCACGGCCTTGGTCAACTGGCCGCCCTCGTCGTAGCCGACATAGCCCGGCGGGGCGCCGATGAGCCGCGAGACGGCGTGTTTTTCCATGTATTCGCTCATGTCGATGCGCACCATGTGTGATGCGTCGTCGAAGAGCAGTTCCGCCAGCGTGCGCGCGATTTCGGTCTTGCCCACGCCCGTGGGGCCCGCGAACAGGAACGACCCCAGTGGCCGGTCGGGATCCTGCAGGCCGGCGCGTGCCCGCAGGATGGTGTCGGCCACCGCCCGGACCGCCTCATCCTGCCCCACCACGCGCTCGTGCATGCGCTCGGCCAGCTTGAGCAACTTGCCATGTTCCCCTTCCAGCATGCGCTCCACCGGAATGCCAGTCCAGCGCGCCACCACCCCCGCGATGTCGTCCTCGGTGACCACCTCGCGCAGGAACGAGCCGTTGGCCGTGATTTCCTTCAACTCCGCGTCCAGTGCTGCCGACTTCCTGTCCAGTTCCGGCAGTTCGCCATAGAGGATCTCCGAGGCGCGCTGGTAGTCCCCGCGCCGCTGCGCCAGTTGGGCCTGCGTGTTGAGCTCGTCGCGCCTGACCTTCAGGTCGCGCAGTTGCGTGATGATGTCGCGCTCGCGCTGCCAGCGGACCATGAGCGCGTCCGTCTCCTCCCGCACCTTCGCGATTTCGGCCTCCACCTCCTCCAGGCGCTTCTTCTCCGCATCCGTCTTCTCCCGCGCCAGCGCCGTGCGCTCCATCTCCAGGCGCACCAGGTGGCGCTTCTTCTGGTCGATCTCCACCGGCACGCTCTCGATCTCCATCTTCAGGCGCGAAGCCGCCTCGTCCACGCAGTCGATGGCCTTGTCGGGCAACTGCCGGTCGGTGATGTAGCGCGCCGAGAGCCGGGCGGCGGCCACCAGGGCACCGTCGGCGATGCGGATGCCGTGGTGCGCCTCGTACTTCTCGCGCAGGCCCCGCAGGATATGGATGGTGTCCTCCACCGACGGCTCGCCCACGAACACCGGCTGGAAGCGCCGCTCGAGCGCCTTGTCCTTCTCCATGTGCTTGCGGTACTCCTCGAGCGTGGTGGCGCCGATGCAGTGCAACTCGCCGCGCGCCAGCGCCGGCTTGAGCATGTTCGAGGCGTCCATGGCCCCTTCCGCGCCGCCGGCTCCCACCAGCGTGTGGATCTCGTCGATGAACAGGATCACGCGTCCGTCGGAAGCCTGGATCTCCTTGAGGATGGCCTTGAGCCGGTCCTCGAACTCCCCGCGGTACTTGGTGCCGGCGATCAGCGCGCCCAGATCCAGCGCGAACAGGCTGCGGTTCTTCAGGCTCTCGGGCACGTCCCCCTCGGCGATGCGCCGGGCGATGCCCTCGGCGATCGCGGTCTTGCCCACGCCGGCCTCGCCGATGAGCACGGGGTTGTTCTTGGTGCGCCGCGAGAGCACCTGCAGCGCACGCCGGATTTCCTCGTCGCGCCCGATGACCGGATCCAGCTTCCCACGCCGCGCCAGATCCGTCAGATCCCGGCAGAACCGGGACAGCGCCTGGTACTTCGACTCCGGAGAATCATCCATCACCCGCTGCGTGCCGCGGATGGACTCCAGCGCGGACAGCACGCGTTCGCGGGTCACGCCGGCCTGCGCCAGGAGCGCCCCCGCCTCCATCCGGGAAAGTTCGCAGAACGCGAGCAGGAAATGCTCCGTGCTCAGGTAGGTGTCCTGCAGTTGCGCCATCTCCTGCATGGCGCGGTCCACCAGCGCCCGCAAATCGCGGGAAACGCCCGGATCGCCCACATCGCCGCTCTGGCGCGGCAGTTTCTTCAGAAGCGCCTCCAGCCCCGTCTGCACGGCGTTGACGCTGGCCCCGATCTTCTGCAGCACGGGCACCACCGTACTCTCGTCCTTCTGCTGCAGAAGCGCCCAGAGCAGGTGTTCCGGGCGCAGTTCCGGATGCCCCTTCTCGCGTGCCAGCGCCAGCGCACCCTGCAGCGCCTCGCGGCTCTTCATGGTCCACTTGTCGAAATTCCACATGGTTTTCCTCCCCCTTTCCCTGGTTTTTTGATTATGCAGCCATCGCCATCAAGCGCCGGATGCGCTCCTCGATGGGCGGATGCGTCGAAAACAGCGATTCCAGCCCGCCACGCACCCGCGGCATGGCGATGTACAGATGCGCCAGCGCCGGGTCCGCATGCCGCGCCGGCCGCCGTGCGTGATAGCCGCCCAGTTTCGCCAGCGCGCTGGCCAGCCCCCGCGGCGTGCCCGCCAGTTCGGCGCCAAGCCGGTCGGCCTCGTACTCCCGGGTGCGCGAGATGGCCATCTGGATCAGGGCGGCCACCAGCGGCGCGAACACCATGAACACCAGCATGGCCAGCGGGTTGGGCCCGTCCTCGTCGGAGGTGCGGCCCGCGAACAGCAGCATGTACCCGGCCAGGTTCGCGAGCATGGAAATGGCGCCGGCGAGCGTGGCCGCGATGGTGGAAATGAGCATGTCACGGTGCACGATGTGCGCGATCTCATGGGCCAGCACGCCCTCGATCTCCCGCTGGTCGCACAGGTCTAAAAGCCCCGTGGTCACGGCCACCACGCCCGAGGACGGCGAACGGCCCGTGGCGAAGGCATTGGGCGCCGGGTCTTCCACGATGTACAGGGACGGCTTGGGGATGCCGGCGCGCCGGGCGAGCCTCTCCACGATTTCATGCAGCCACGGCAGTTCGCGCGGCCCCACGAGGCGGCCCCGGTGCATGGCCAGCACCACCTGGTCGGACACCAGGAACATGAAGAAGTTCACCAGACCCATGACCACGATGGCGCCAAAGGCCCACTCCATCCCGCCGAACACGTAGCCGACCC
Organism: uncultured Kofleriaceae bacterium; assembly: GCA_964516435.1. GTDB lineage: Bacteria > Myxococcota_A > Polyangia > HGW-17 > HGW-17 > HGW-17. The sequence continues at coordinate 22,380 of CAZEZP010000051.1, forward strand.
CGCCCGCCAGCGCCGTGAGCGCCGAGATGAGCAGGAAAGTCTTGGTGTGGTTCCATACGGCGTTCATCCTCGTTCCTCCTGGTCGGTTTGCTGTGTCGGTCCGCATGCTTGGCCCCCCCGACCGCAGGCCAACCTAAGCACGCGCGGTGCCCGGTCAAGATGCCGCCGCAGCCGCCCATGCTCCCGGAAACCCGTTTCGTCCCGGCGGTCAAGACTTTGCCCTTGACAAAACGCATTTTCCTGCGGCTTGCTCTTCACGTCTGAAAAACGGCGAAAACCTTTCGGGTTCTTCCCTTTTTCCGAAAAACGGCAGGATCGTGCCCTGCCACCATCCAGGGGTATTCCCCCAAGAAAGGAAGTCGGACTCCAATGCCCAAATCCTCCACTAAGACATCGGGACATCCCATGCGGGAACTGGTGGAAGCCGCCCGCGAAATGCTGCACCGCATCCGGGAACGCTGGCCCGGGGATCCCGTGCTGACGCATGCGGCCAAACGGCTCGATGTGCAGGTGCAGCGGATGGCCGAAGGCTATGCCGGCGTGGACGCGGTCCCCTCCACCCGGAAGGTGCAGGAGGCCGACGAATACCGTGACGCGGCCATCCGTGCCCTGCACCACCATCTGCGCGCCCTCCTGTATTCCAGAGCCCACAGCGATACCTGGAAGGCGGCGAAAAGCCTGCTGCGCGTGATGACCGGAGACGGCCTCGCGTGGATTCACGACACGTACACCCTCCAGAGCGTCCGGATCCAGGAAATCCTCACCCGGTTCGATTCCATGACCCGGGAAATCGAAACCTGCTCGGCCGGCGTGTTCGTGGAACAGTTGCGCCATGCACAGGCCGTCTTTTCCCAGGCGATGCAGCAGCGGGCGCACGTCGTTTCCGAGAAGCCGACACCCGTGCGGGAAGTGATTCCGGATTTCAGGCGCAGCCTGCAGTTGATGCTGGCGCTGGTGGAAGACCGCGAAGCCGGCGCCGACCGCGCGTACGTGCTCGAGCCCTTCGCCCGGCTGCGCGCGCATCCGGTCCGGGACGACGCAAGGGAAACGGACGCCCCGGCGCCCTAGCCATACGGGCCGTTCTCCCCCGCGACACCTCCTCGCAGACATTGGGCGTCCGTTTTCCCCCAAACATCCCCGGACTCCCCGTTTGCGCCCGTTTTTACGCCCAAACGCCTCCGGATCCCCCGTGTGCGCCTGTCTCCACGCCCAAACGCCTCCGGATCCCCCGTTTGCGCCCGTCTCCACGCAAAAACGCCTTCGACCCCCCCGTGGCCGACGCATTTTTCCTGTCACTGCGAACGAACGTCCTCAGGATTTGGACAGGAGGGCCAGTTGCACCCGGAGCCGTTCGGCGGCCTTGTGCCCGATCTTCTGGACGGTCTGGGTGCGCAAAAAGGCGAAGACGCCCGATGTCTCGTCGGGATGGATGCAGTCCCCCGCCCACACCCCGCCGGCGGCGAACGCCCTCCGCGCCGCCAGCGCCGCCGCGTGATCCCCCACCACGATGTGATCCGCGCGACCCAGCCGGGGCAGGCAGGATTCGGGCTTGGACACCAGAAGCACCAGATACCGCACGCGATGCCGCGCCGACTCGGCCACCATCTCCTCCACCGTGGAGCGCACCACCACAGGCACGTGCTCCATGTCCCGCGTCCAGGGCGCCCTCGGTTCGGGCAGCGCAGCCAGATGGGATTCCATGCGGGCCACCAGCCGGCGGGACGTCGTCAGAAACCCCACGGCGGAATTCGGGTCGTCGGTGAGCCAGTTGGAGAAAATTTCCAGCACCGGCTGCACGCCGGACGTGGAATCCGTGAGTACCAGCAAGTCATATCCGGAAACGGGACGAATGCCGTGCAGAATTTCCCAGGCCGCGCGCACCAGCCGGTTCTGCCCGGCCACCAGGATCTTCTCGGGCACCGGCCCGAACCATCCGGAGAGCAGCCCCACCAGCCCCGCCACGCCGCCGGCGCGGAAGATTTCGGTGGCCTCGCCCATCGAAGCCGCCAGGATGTTCACGGGCGACACGCCGCCCGCCGCATCCGGCTCCAGCAGCGCCACCCGGCGCGGCACGCCCGCGATGGCGGCCGCGGTCAGGAACGCGCCCAGTTCATGGGGAACCTGCTCCTCCCAACTGCCGGGCGCCACGATGGCAACGCTCTGAAGCGGCCGTATCTCCTGGGAAATCTTGACGCCCGTGGTGGGGTCCACGATGCACGGACGCAGCGTCTCGTACTGGCGCAGCGCCACCTTGCGCTGGATGTGGAAGAGGCTTTCCAGCGCAGCCTGCTGGGGCGGCGTCACGTGCCCGCGCGCGAGTTCCACCAGTTCCGGACCGATGACGAGCGGCCTTCCCCGGCAAGCGGCCTCCACGCCGGCAAATCCCGCCTGCTCGGATTCCTCGATGCGTTTCTGCGCCTTTCCCCGCAACAGCGTCGCCATCTGCGGCGGCGCCTCCAGTTGTTCCACGAGGCGCAGGGCCATGCGCACCTCAGTTGGGAAGCCCGCAAGCGCGATGATGAGAAGAATAAATGTAGCGGGAAGGAGGAACCACGGAAATCATGACCTGGGGATTTCCCGAGCCCAGGGGACCACCCTTCTGCTCGATGACCCGCTGCAACTGGCGGCTGTCCTCGCGCGCCATGGCCAGTTGTTCCTCGCTGTCCACCGGAACGGGCTCGGCCACGATCTCCTCGTGGTCGAGGTGCAGCAGTTCGGCGAACTCCTGCAGATTGACCTGCCGGGTCTTTTCCTCGAAAGCATTCGGACGCTCCGCAGCGCCCTGGACTTGCCCCGCCCGCACAGGCGCCGGCACCCCATTTTCCGTCTGCATCTTTTGCACCTGGGACGGATTTGCCGGCACCCGGAAGAACCGGTACAGAACCACGGCCGTCACCACCACGCCCAGCAGGAAGGAACCAACGATGAAAACCAGCGGCAGCCACATGACCCAAGCCTCCGATGCAAACGGGATGCTCCCGGTGGCACACGAATATGACATTTGCAGGGAAAAGTCAAAAAAACACCAGACAGTTGGCCTGAAAAACGATTTTTTCATTTTTGGTCTTCCACATCGGAAATGGATCGCACTTCATCCCCAGCTTGCCGGAAAACGTTTCCTGTGCTTCACTGTCCGTCCCATGCGTGGTTTTTCATCTTTTGTCCAGCACATCGTAGGCCATGACAGCGTACTGGAAGGACTGGAACGCTCCCTGGAGTCCGGGCGCTTTCCGCATGCCTGCCTGTTCGCCGGCCCGCAGGGAGTGGGCAAGCGCACCACGGCCCTGGCCCTGGCCGCCCATCTTCTGCAGGACACCCCCAATGCCACGTCCCGGGTGGAGCAGAACATCCATCCGGACTGCCTGTTCATCGATACGGCATGGGGGACCGACGCCCCCTCCTCCTCCATCAGGATCGAGGCCGTGCGCCAACTCGAGGAGCGCCTGGTCGTGGGCGCATTCGAGGGAACCCGCCTGGTGGTGATCCTCGACCCGGCCGACGCGATGACGGACGCCGCCGCCAACGCGCTGCTCAAGACCCTGGAGGAGCCCCCGGAAAACGTCTACTTCATCCTCGTCACCGCGGCCCCCTACCAGTTGCCGGCCACCATCCGCTCCCGCTGCCGGATGGTGCGTTTCTCCCCCCTTTCCGATGGGGATTTGCAGACCCTCCTGCACCGGCTCCATCCGGGCCGCCGGCTGGATGATCACATCGGCTCCTACTGCGACGGCAGCATCGGCAACGCCGTGGCCCTGCTCGAATCGGAACTGCACGCCGGCTTTCCCGAACTGGCCCGCCGCTGCCGCGACCTGTGCGCCGGCGGCTCCCTGCCCGAACTGTTCGACATGGCCGAGACGGTCTCGAACTGGGAGCGGGAGGACCTGCGCATTTTTTTGCTTGTCTTTTTGATGGAAATCCGGGATGCATTCGTGGGGCGGACTGCGTGGACGCCGCCGCGCGCTCCCGATCTGGCGGCATGGATGGATGCCATCGAAACGGCCCGCCGGGACGTCGACGCCAATGTCAACCGCCGCATCCTGATGGAAAACCTGTTCTGGAAACTGAGGCGGACATGAACCGGAGATCGAACCGCAGGAATCACCACGACGGCAAGCGGCCGCCGCATGGGAACGCACAGCCATCCCGGGGGCCTCGCATCCGGCAGAACGCCGCTCCCGCGGACGTGGATTCCGAAAGCGATCCGGACCTCCTTTCCAGCCGTGCGGGAAGCGACGACCGGGAATCGGCCAGCGGGCTCTATCCCGCCGCCGAGATGATCGAGTACGGGCACGATGAGGAACCGGAAACCTTCGATGCCGCCCGGATGGCCGCTTATGATGTCCCATTGCCGTGGGATGCGCCCGACCCGTTCGGGGACGACCTCTTCGCCCAACTGGAACCGGGCTTCAGGCCAGATGCTGCTGCCGCGTGGGAAACCTCGGTGATGGTGCGTTGGGGACTCCCGCCTCGCGCCAGCGAGTTCCACGGAGAAACAACCGGCCTGCAGCCCGGCGACACGGTACTGGTGGAAACCGAGAAAGGCCAGTTCTACGGCGAGGTGGTCTCGCCAGTGCGCATCGTACCCAGGGGAAAAGCCGAGTTTCCGCGCAGGATTCTGCGGGTCGCGACCGCCCAGGACCTGGAACTCGCCGAAAAGCACCGCAAGTTGTCCGTGGACGCATTCGAGTTCGCCAACGACCGGATACGCCAGTTGAAACTGGAAATGAAACTGTTCACCGTATTCGTGCTGGCCAGTTGCGACAAGATGATGTTCTACTTCACCGCGGACGCCCGCGTAGACTTCCGGCGGCTCGTGCGCGACCTGGCGGCGCGGTTCTCCATGCGCATCGAGATGCGCCAGATGGGCCCCCGCGACGACTCCCGGATCACCGGCGGACTCGGAATCTGCGGCCGGGAACTGTGCTGTTCATCCCATCTGAACCGCTTCGTGCCGGTTTCCATCCGCATGGCCAAAGACCAGAACCTGGTGCTCAACCCGCAGAACATCTCCGGGCAGTGCGGCCGCCTCAAATGCTGCCTGGCATACGAGCAGGATTTCTACCAGGAACTGCGCGAGGGCATGCCCAAGATCGGCAAGCGCATCGAGGTCGCCGACGGCATGGCCCGGGTGCAGGACGTGAACCTGATCACCGGCCAGATCCGCGTGCTGCTGGAGAGTGGCGGCATCGCCACCTACTCGCGGGAGCAATACATGGCCATGCAGAAGGAGAAGGCGCAGGATGCGGAGGCCTCCTCCGAGGCGGAACCGGAGCCGGACGCATCCGATGAACCGGATCCCGCTCCGGAGACGTGACCATGTTCTTCCGGCCCAGAAGTCCCCTTTCACCGGCCGCCATCGAACGCGACCTGACCCATGCCGCCGAGCGCGTGCGCGAAGCCGCCGTGCGGGAGCTGGGTCGCGTGCCACCGGATTTTCCGGACCTCGCGAACCGGCTGGAACGGGCGCTGACGGATACGTCCCCCTTCGTGCGCACCACGGCCATGTATTCCCTCCTGGAACAGCATCTCGAAACCCGCCTGCAGGACGCCGTGCTGCAGGCGCTGGACGATCCCGCTTCCCGCGTGCGCGAAGCCGCCGTCATCGCCCTGGCGGCGCTGGACGATGCGACGGTCCGGCCACGGCTGGCGGCTCTTCTCGATGACGCGGATCCGGCCGTCCGGCACGCCGCGATTCTCACGGCCGCCGAGAAGGGATACTTCGATTTGCAGGACCGCATGGCGGAAAAACTGGCGGATGATGCCGACGACGAGGTGCGGGCCGCGGCCGCGGCCGCGCTCGCGGAATGCCCCGACCCACCGGAGGAAATCCTGCGCCGCGCCGCAGAAACGGATTCCTGCCGGGACGTGCGCTTCGAGGCGGCCATGGCGCTGGCCCGACACCGCGCGCCCTCATCCGCAAAACATCTGCTTCCCTTCCTGGCCCATGACGATTTGTTCACCGACGCCGTGGAGCAACTGTGCCGCCTGGCGGACGAATCCGTGCGAGCCGAGGTGGCGCGGTTCTATGAGCGACGTTTCCTCCCGGCCGCACGAAAGTTGCTGCTAGGCGCCCTGCTGTGCCGCCTGGGCGACGAACGCGCCCGGCCCTACATGGAAAAGAAGACCCGCGCGCTGTTCCAGGAAACCCGTGTCTGGGCCATCCATGCACTGGGGCTGGCCCAAACCGCATGGGCCCGCGAGTTGCTGGTGGCCATCGCGGCCCAGCGGTCTGGAACGCAGGAGGCCGAAACCGCCGCCGACGAACTGGCTGACATGGCGCCCGACCATGCGCCGGAAACCACCAAACCATGAACATCCACGACACGCACGCCCACCTGCTCTTCCCCCAACTGGCCTCGCGGCTGGACGAGGTGCTCGAAAATGCCCGACGCGCCGGGGTGCGGCGCATCACCGTACCTGCGCTGGGTCCCGAACCGACGGAATTGCACCGTGCCCTGGAACTGGCCGCGCGCATCCCCGGAATCACCGTCATCGCCGGCATCCACCCGCACCAGGCCGCGCAGGCGGATGCGGCATTTTTCGACCTCGTGGCGGCGAACCGGGAAAAGTTGGCGGCGTGGGGGGAAATCGGCCTGGATTTCCACTACGATTTCAGCCCGCGCGGCGTGCAGGTGGAAGTCTTCGCCCAGCAACTGGATGCCGCCTGGCAATCGAATCTTCCCGTGGTGCTGCACATCCGCGAGGCCCATGAGGAAGCCCTCGAACTGCTGCAGTCCCACCCGGTGCGGGAAGGCTCGGTGGTGCACTGCTTCACCGGCGATGCCGCCGTGGTCCGCCGATGGCTGGACCGGGGCTTCTTCATCAGTTTCTCGGGCATCGTCACCTTCCCGCGCGCTGCGGAAGTGCGCCAGGCCGCGCGCCAGGTGCCCCGGCCGCGCCTGCTGGTGGAAACCGATGCCCCCTACCTGGCGCCGCAGCGCCACCGGGGGCGCACGTGCGAGCCGGCCTTCGTGCGGGAAACCCTGTTCGAACTGGCCGCCCTGCGCCAGGAAGACCCCGAAGCCCTGGCCGCGGCCCTCTGGGAAAATGCCCAGACTTTCCTCGCCGGTTCCGACGCCTGCCTTCCGGAGGTGATTCCCCATGATCCTCATGGCCATCCTTGAACTCGTCAGCGGCTTCGTCCTGCTGGTCCTCGGCGCCCAGGGTCTCGTCGCCGGCGCCGCTTCCCTGGCCGTTCAACTGGGCATTTCGGCTGCCGTGGTCGGGCTGACCGTAGTCGCCTACGGCACGTCGCTCCCTGAAGCCACAGTAAGCGCTCTGTCGGCTCTCTCCGGAAATTCGGAGATTGCGCTGGGCAACGTCGTAGGCTCCAACATCGCCAACATCGGCCTGATCATCGGCCTTGCCGCCCTGATACGCCCCATGCCCGTGGACATTGCCTTCCTGAAGCGCGATTCCCCCATTCTGGGCGTCGTCACGCTGCTGCTCATCCTCTTCCTGCTGGATGGGGAAATCGTCCGCTGGGAAGGGCTCTGCCTGCTGGCTGGCGGGATTTTCTACACTCTGTTCCTGATCATCTCTTCCCGCAAGGGTTCCCAGGTCGCCACCGAAGAAGTTCCCGACATCCGCAGCCGGAAAAAGCAGATCGCCTTCATCATCGGGGGACTCGCCCTGCTGCTGGGAGGCGGAAAACTCTGCGTCTCGGGTGCCGTGGACATCGCCTCGGCACTGGGCATGTCCGAACGCGTCATCGGCCTGACCATCGTAGCCGTGGGCACCTCGCTCCCGGAACTGGCGGCCAGCCTGGTGGCCGCATGGAAAAAGCAGTCCGACATCGCTCTGGGCAACATCCTGGGCTCCAACATCTTCAACGTCCTGTTCGTTCTGGGCTTAAGCACCGCCATCGCCGCCATCCGCGTCCCCACCGGACTGCGCCTGAACATCGATCTGGCCGTGATGGTAGGATTCACCGTGGCGTTCGGAGTGTTCATGTTCACACTGCGCCGCGTGACGCGGTGGGAAGGGCTGCTGCTGCTGGCGGGATATGCCGCCTACACGGGGTATCTGCTGCAGACGTGATTTCCTCTTTTTGCGTGCCCTGCGCCGTAAAATCTGCTAGAAACCAGCTTCCAGCGGAGGTGGAAATGCTTCCCGACAGTTTCGAAATCAACCAACTCCACAACAATCTCAAGGACCGGCTGGACAAGGTGCGCCGACTCCTGCGCGTGGAAGAAAACCGCAAGCGCGCGGCCGAACTGGAACAGGCCACGCTGGACACCGATTTCTGGAACCAGAAGGAGAAGGCGCAGGCCGTCATGCGGGAGTTGGCCGACTGCAAGAACAAGGTGGAAACCTTCGAGAAACTCACGCATGCACTGGAAGATGCGCTGACGTTCATTGAAATCGGCCGCGAGGAGAAGGACGATTCCACCGTGATGGAAGGCTGGCAGGCCATGCAGGGCGTGGAAAGCGAACTGCAGAAGGTGGAACTGCAGCAGATGCTCTCCGGCGAGATGGACAACAACAACGCCATCCTGAACATCAATGCGGGAGCCGGCGGCGTGGACGCGATGGACTGGGCGGAAATGCTGCAGCGGATGTATCTGCGCTACGCCCAGCGCATGAACTTCAAGGCGACGCTGCTCGATGTCAACCCCGGCGCGGAAGCCGGCATCATGAACTGCTCGATCCTGATCGAAGGCCCCTATGCGTACGGCTATCTGAAGGCGGAATCGGGCGTGCACCGGCTGGTGCGCATTTCCCCGTTCGACGCCAATGCACGCCGGCACACCAGTTTCGCCAGCGTCCTGGTGACCCCGGACCTGGACGACGCCATCGAAATCGAAATCCGCGAGGAGGACCTGCGCGTGGATGTCTACCGCTCCTCGGGCGCCGGCGGCCAGCACGTGAACAAGACCGAAAGCGCCGTGCGCATCACCCACATCCCCACCGGCTGCGTGGCGGCCTGCCAGAACGAACGCAGCCAGTTCCAGAACAAGGCCACGGCCATGCGCATGCTGCGCTCGCAACTGTATCAACTCAAGTTGCGCGAACAGGAAGAGCGCATGGAAAACATCATCGGAACCAAACAAAAGATTGATTTTGGCTCTCAAATCCGCTCCTACGTGCTAGCGCCCTACCAACTGGTGACCGACCACCGCACCGACCTGAAAATCGGCAACGTGGATGCCGTGCTGGATGGGGATCTGCAGCCTTTCATCACGGCTCTGCTGGTACAGCGCCAAGAAGAAAGAAACGCATGAGCCCGATCTCCGCGTTCGAAAGCACCGTCGCTTTCCGTTACCTGCGCTCAGAGCGTCCCCACGGGCTCGTGCTCGCGACGGCGCTGGCGATGCTGGCTGCGGGCATCCTGCTCCTGGCGGCGGCGGGAGCCTTCGGAACGGCGCCGGCCTTCCTGTCCTTCCTTCCGCACGGCCTCTCCTACTACGGCGGGCTGATCCTGACCTCCGCCGGCACGGCCGTTCTGCTGTTCTCCCTGATTCTCCTGTTCTTCAACGTGTATTCCACCATCTCCATTTTCGGCGTGTTTCTCGGCACGGCCACCATGGTGGTGGTGCTTTCCGTGCTCGGCGGGCTGGAAAGCGAGCAGATGCGCCAGATCGTGAGTTTTTCTCCGCACGTGGTCATTACGCGCCCGGGCGAGGAACGCATCGACAATGCCGCAGCCGTTTCTGAAAAAATCCGGGAATTCCTCGCATCATCCGGCTTCGCGGCCGTCGTGGCGCCCTTCGTGGAAGAAGAGGTGCTGCTCAAGACAGTGGGGCTGGAAGCCTCCCAGGGCGTGCTGCTGCGCGGAGTGGATCCGGACAATCCGACGTTCGACCTGGAAACCTACATGCGCGCGGGAACACTGCGCAACCTGGCCCACGAAGCCCCCGTGAAATGGCTCGACGCCCAGGTGGCCTATGGCTCCTACAGCATGGCCGGGGACGGCTATTCCTTCATTCCGCCATGGCCGGAAGATCTGCCCGGCATCATCATCAGTTCCGAACAGTCGCGCACGCTGGGGCTCTCCCTCGGCCAGACGGTGGACGTCATCAGCCCGCGCGGCACCATGACCCCCATGGGACCGGCGCCCAAACTGATCCGTTTCCGCGTGGCCGGCATCTACGCCACGAAATACTTCAAATACGACCTTCGCTATGCATTCACCACACTGGAACATGCCCGCAAGTTTTCGGCGAAGGCCGAACAGTTGACCGGGTGGGAACTGCGCCTTTTTGACACGGGAGACATCGACGCGGCCGCCGCCGGCCTCGCCCGCACCCTGGGCAGGGATTACGTGGTGGGCACATGGAAGACCCAGAACCGCGCCCTGTTTTCCGCCATGAAACTGGAGCGGATCGTGATGTTCCTCATCCTGTCGGTCATCGTCCTGGTGGCGGTCTTCTCGATCACGGCCAACCTCATCATGGTGGTCATCGACAAGCAGCCCGAGATTTCCATCCTCAAGTCGCTGGGGGCGACGGACGAATCCATCCGGCGGGTCTTCATGCTGCAGGGCGTATTCATCGGCGCGCTGGGACTCGCGCTGGGACTCGCGGCCGGGCTGGGCGTCTGCATCTACCTGGCCACGGTGGGGATCCGCATGTCCGAAAACATCTTCCTTTCCGCACGCATCCCCGTTTCCGTCAGCGGCGTGGACATCGTGGTCATTTCGGCGTCCTCGCTCCTGCTGGCCCTGCTGGCGACCCTCTATCCGGCGCACAAGGCCGCCCACCTCTCCCCCGTGGAAGGACTGACCGCCGAAGAATGAAGGAAGCGGCATCCGCACGCGGCCAGTCCGGGAAACGGCAGCGACCCGAAGACGTCCTGCATGCATGAAATTTCATGCATATCCCCGAAATAGCCGTTTTCTCTTTTGATGGAAAGCAGTATAAAGGCACCAGCTGAAGGATGTTTTTTTGAAGTATGTTGTGCATAAAATTCTGAACAAGGAAAGACGAAGGAAACAACCATGATCGTGAAGGAAAGCATTTTGCTCAATGACAAGGAACTCACCATCGAAACCGGCAAAATCGCCCGACAGGCGGATGGCGCCGTGACGGTTCGCCTGGGGGATTCCATGGTGCTGGTCACCGTGGTGGCTGCCAAGACCGCCAAGCCGGAAACCGACTTCCTCCCACTGACGGTGGATTACATCGAGAAGAGCTATGCAGCCGGCCGCATTCCGGGGAACTTCTTCCGCCGGGAAGGCCGCCTGAGCGAGGCCGAGATCCTGACTTCCCGCCTCATCGACCGCCCCCTGCGCCCGCTGTTCCCAGAAGGCTGGTTCTATGAGACCCAGATGGTGGCCACGGTGCTTTCGCACGACCAGAGCCAGCCGACCGAGCCGCTGGCGCAGATTGGCGCCTCCATGGCGCTGATGCTTTCGGACATCCCGTGGAACGGGCCCGTGGCCGGCGTGCAGATCGCGCGCGTGGACGGGAAATTCATTCCCTGGCCCACCATGGAGCAACTGGAAAAATCGGACATGGACATCAATCTCGTGGCCTCCCGCAATGCCATCGTGATGGTGGAGGGCGAACTGAACAACCTCGACGAGGCCACGCTGCTCGACGCCCTGTATTTCGGGCACCAGGCCGTGCAACCCGTGCTGGACGTGCAGGAGAAGATGGCCCGGGCGCTGGGGAAGCCCAAGCGGCCCGTTCCCGTGGTCGAAAAGGACGAGGCGCTGCTGGCCCGCGTGCGCGAGACGGCCACCGACCGGCTGATCTCCGCGCTGTCCAACCGCGAGAAACTGGCCCGCTACGCGGCGCTGGATGAGGTCAAGAAAAGTGTCGTGGCGGAACTGGCCGGCGAATTCCCGGGCAAGGAGAAGGCCATCGCGGCCGCGCTGGAAGACCTCAAGTACGAGATGGTGCGCTCGCTGATCATCCATGAGAAGAAACGCCTGGATGGACGCTCGCTCACGGACATCCGGCCCATCACCTGCGAGGTGGGGCTGCTGCCGTGCGCCCATGGCAGCGCCCTGTTCACCCGCGGTGAAACCCAGGCCCTGGTGACCACGACGCTGGGATTCGGCGCCGACAACCAGAAGCTCGACCTGCTCACCGGCGAAGAATTCCGCACCTTCATGCTGCATTACAATTTCCCTCCGTTCTCCGTGGGCGAGGTGCGCCCCATGCGCGGCCCCGGGCGGCGTGAAATCGGACACGGGCATCTGGCCATGCGGGCCCTGTCCAAGGTCCTGCCCGACGAGGAGAAATTCCCCTACGTCATCCGGGTGGTCTCCGAAATCACCGAAAGCAACGGTTCCTCGTCCATGGCCACCGTATGCGGCGGCACGCTCTCCCTGATGGACTGCGGCGTCCCCATTTCGGCGCCCGTTGCCGGCATCGCCATGGGCCTCATCCAGGAGGGCGACGACGTGGCCGTCCTGTCCGACATCCTGGGCGACGAGGATCACCTCGGCGACATGGACTTCAAGGTGGCCGGCACCGCCACGGGCATCACCGCCATCCAGATGGACATCAAGGTCATGGGGCTCACGCGGGAAATCATGGCGCGCGCCATCGAGCAGGCCCGGGCGGGGCGGTTGCACATCCTCGAGAAGATGACCGCCGTGCTGCCGGCGCCGCGGCCGGAACTGCCGCCGCATGCCCCGCGCGTGTACACGATCCAGATCCACCCCGACAAGATCCGGGACCTCATCGGCCCCGGCGGCAAGATGATCAAGTCCCTCGTGGACGAATCCGGCGCCAAGATCAATGTCGAGGACTCCGGCCTGGTGAGCATCGCCACGTCCGACGAGCCCGCCGCCCAGTGGGTGCTGCGCCGCATCCGCGCCATCTGCGCGGAGCCCGAGGTCGGGCGCGTGTACGCCGGCGTGGTCACCCGCATCATCGACAAGACGGGCGCCATCGTGGAAATCCTGCCCGGCACCGACGGCATGGTGCACATCAGCGAACTGGCGCCCAACCGGGTCAACGCGGTCGAAGACGTGGTCAAGGAAGGCGACCGCGTCAACGTGCTCCTGATGGAAATCGACCGCGCCAAGGGGCGGCTCAAGCTCTCGCGCAAGCGGGCGCTGGATGCCGATCCCGAGACCATCATCCATGGACTGGACGAATGAAGACCGACTGGCGCAAGCTCATCGACGACTGGTTCGACAACTCCGACACGGCGAGCGTGCTCCTGGAGCCCCTCCTGGGGCCGCGCCTGTGGATTTCCGATGAGGATCGCGACCGGCTCCTGTCGGTTTCCGCGACGCCCCTGTACGTGTTCCGGGCGGCGTCCGAACTGGACTACATCGTGCTGACCCTCCTGCTGCGCCGGCTGGGCCTCCCGGTCCCGCGCGTCCACCACCCCTCGTTCCTGCTGGTGCCCTCGGCTACCCGCTGGTTCGACAAGGTGGTGGGCAGGGTACTTCCCGACCGGCAGAATGCCGTATCGCATGCCGTGTCCCGCGTGATGCGCGGCCAGTGCGCCTATGTGGCCCTGTTCGCCCACGACCCCGCATCGGAAAGTGCCGAACCCCTGGGCGAACCTTTCTTCGCCAACCTGCTGGCCGAAATGCGCGCATCCGTGGGCGAAGATCGTCCGCTGACCCTGGTTCCGGTGGTCCTGATCTGGAACAAGAAGGGCGTGCGCAGCGACGACGAGCCCCGGCTGCTGCGGCGGCTGCTCGGAGATCCCGAAATTCCGGGGCGCCTGCGGGCGCTGGTGCAGGCAGCATCTTCGCTCGGGCGCCCTTCGGTGAAGGTGGGCGAGCCGCTGGATCTCCAGGCGTGGCAGCAGCTTTTCGCGGATCGCCTCCCTTCGGATGCCGCGAGCCTCCTGGTGCGAGAACTCGACGAGCGCATCGAAAACGAGTGGCGTCTCCAGTTGGGACCGAAACTGCGGCCCTTCTCGGCCATCCAGCGGGAACTCGCGCGCAATCCCGAGGTGGTGGCCGCCTACTACCAGGCCATCCGGGACGGCATGCCCCCCCGCCAGGCGCGCAAGGAACTGCGCGAGGCACTGGAAGAAATCCCGGCAGCGCCCGCTACTTGGACGCTCTCCATGTACAAGGGCGTTCTGCGCATCGTCTGGGAGCGCATGTTCCGCGGCTTCGACGTGGATCACGCCGGCTTTTCCGCCATGCGGGATGCGGCCCACCGGGGGCCGCTGCTGCTGCTGCCGTGCCACCGCAGCCACATGGACTATCTGATCCTGTCGTGGCTCATGGAACGATACGACCTGCCCATTCCGCACATCGCGGCTGGCAAAAATCTTTCATTCTGGCCCATGGGTCCCATTTTCCGCCGGGGCGGCGCCTTCTTCATCCGACGCTCCTTCAAGGGCAACAAACTCTACAAGACCATTCTCCTGGAATACCTGGCCATGCTGATCCGCTCCGGGGTCAACGTGGAATTCTTCCCCGAGGGAACGCGTTCCCGCACGGGCAAGGCCGTATATCCCCGCACGGGACTTCTGGCCATGATCGCCGAACTGGTGGCTACGGGCCGCGTGCCTTCGCCCCAGGTGGTCCCCATCGCCGTGGGGTATGAAAAGGTGGTCGAGGAAGACGCCTATCTCCGGGAAATGGAAGGACGCCCCAAGGAAGATGAAAACCTGGGACAACTGATGAAGGCGGCTTTCGTTCTCCTGGAACGCTATGGGCGGGTCAACGTCCAGGTGGCACCGCCCTTCGACATGGCCGAATTCCTGGGCCCGCTGGACCCGGCGTCCGATGCATTCAAGCAGCGCGTCGAGCAGTTGGGTCTTCGGGTGATTGCCGACATCGTGTCCGTTTCGGTGGTCACCCCCACCATGCTCACGGCGGCGGCGCTCCTGGCCACGGGAGAAAACGTGTGCGCCCTCGCCGACGTGGAAGAGCGCTTCCGGTTCTTCCGGGAACTGGCCATCGCCTGCGGCGTGCGGCTTTCGCGCAAGTTGACCGAGGAGACCATGTGGCGCCGCGCGTTTTCGGACAGTCTGCGCTATCTCTCGTCGTCCATCCAGATGCAGGGCGCCCGCGTGCTGATCCTGCAGAAGCGGCGCGGAACGCTGGCCTATTATCGCAATGGCTTCTCCCAGACGGTGGTGCAGGCCTGCGTGCATGCCGCCGACATCCACGCGCCGGCACGCGGGCGGGTGCGGGGACAGGATCTGCGCGCGTGGCTGCGGCGGGAGTTTCCGCAATTCGCCATGGAAACGCCGCCGAAACTGCCGGAGGAAGCCGTCCGCTTCGTGGGCGGGCTCAATGCCGTCCAGAACGGCTGGATCCTGTCGCTGGTAGCCGACATCGTGGAAAGCCAGAAACTGGTCTGCGAACGTCTGGCCCTCCTGGTGCGCGACAAGACGGCAGAACGCAGATGGACAGCCCGCCAGATCGTGCAGGAGGTGCGCGCCCACGGAAAAACGCAACTGCGCAAGGCGCAACTGGCGCGCGCCGAAAGCCTCGCCGCGCAGGGGATCGCCGAAACCGTGGAATGGCTGGTGGAAGAAGGCCTCCTGGCCCGGGACGAATCCGGAAAAGCCTGGCGTTTCGCGCTGGAGCCGGATGCGGCCGCCGCGGCCTTCCACCGCCAGGCCCGCCTGCGCCACATCTGGCTGGAACACGTCCGCCGCCTGCTCGCGGCGAATGCCCCCCGCTGAATGCCTCTCATGGAAACGCGAACCGCTTCTGCAGCAAGGTCCATGCATCGATGAAACCGGCTTCTTTCTGGAAAAACACCTCCTCGGGACGCTTCCTGTGCGAACTGTGCGCGCGCCACTGCCGCCTGGCGCCTGGAGAAACGGGATTCTGCGGCCTGCGGGAGGCCCGCGAAGACGGCCTGCATACGGCCGCATACGGCCGGGTGGCGGCGCTGGCCGTGGACCCCATCGAAAAGAAACCGCTCTTCCATGCGACGCCCGGAGCGCCCATCCTCTCGTTCGCGGTGGCCGGCTGCAACCTGGCCTGCCCATGGTGCCAGAACCACGCCATTTCCCAGTGGCCGCGCCTGCAGGGCGCCAGCCTGCTTCCAGGGCGTCCCTGCATGCCGCAGGAACTGGTGGACATGGCGATCCAGGCCGGGTGCGCATGGATCGCCGCCACGTACACCGAACCCACCGTCTTTTTCGAATACGCGCTGGATGTGGCCCGCCTGGCGCGACAGGCCGGCCTGCGCAACGCCTGGGTGACCAACGGAACCATGAGTTCCGAAGCGTTGCGCGAACTGCTTCCTTTCCTGGACGCCGCCAACGTCGACCTCAAGACCTGCCAGGATCCGGCCGGCGATGCCCTGCTGGGCGTGCCCTCCGCGGTCGTGCGGAAAAACATCGAAACCATGCTGGAAGCGGGCATCCTGGTGGAAATCACGACCCTGCTGGTGCCCGGCTTCAATGACGCGCCCGGGCAGATCCGCAGCGTCGCGCAATTCGTGTCGGGCCTCGGGGAAAAGGGCATCTGGCACGTTTCGCGCTACCATCCCTGCCACGAGTGGACCGCGCCGCCCACGCCGGGAAGCACGCTCCGGCTGGCGCTGGACATCGCCGATGAAATGGGAATTCCCTTCGTCTACACGGGAAACCTGGCATCCGGCGCCCGGGAGGACACGCGTTGCCCGGCCTGCCATGAAACCCTGGTGCGCCGCTCGGGCTACCGGGTCCTCGCCAATGCGCTTTCCCCTGCGGGCGCCTGCCCCTCCTGCGGGCACCGCATCCCGGGGATCTGGGCATAATAAAAATACGGCAAACCGATTTTCCACAACATGGCCTTCATCCCAACGTCCAGGTCTGGCGGAGTTCCCCTGCAAGACCGGTTGCCCAACGAACTTATCCAGCATGGCGCCGGAGCGCGGGAACCGTTTCAATGCGCCCCGCGCGTTGTTCTCTCCGCGTGTGCACGGCGCAATGGCATGTCGTCCCCCGTCTCGAATGCCCCGGACCAACTCCCCTCTGGGATGCGATACGGCAGGTCATGGCTTGCAGTCTTCAAGTTTACAGGGAGCAGGTTCCCTCGAACAGCATGTCGCTCAAATCGGTGTATGGAATGCCTAACTGATTGCACAATTCTTCCTGGGTACGAAGGTAGATGCGGATGTTGACCGGCAGCATTTCGATGGCCTTGCCACAGGCCTCGTGCGCGGATTCGTCCTTGGGGTTCTGCAGGACGCCGGCACATGCGGGAATGGCGGACAGCCGCCACACGTCCGAGAATCCAGGATCGACGCCGGAACTGCCGATCTTGTCATTGAGCAACTGCAATGCCCAGATGCCGAGATGCGGCGGGAAATCCGGGTCACCGCGAAACCGCGGCGTCACGTAAATGCGGCAGTTTTTGCCATGCGCGCGCACGGAGGAGAGCGGACTGCCATACACGGGCACGGGATCCGTCTCCCACAGCCAGGGATGCGTATAGAAGACCAACTCCTGCTGCCCTGTTTCCGGATACGAGAAGTTGATGGCATAGGGAGGATGGCATTCGTCGTTTTCCAGAATCTGGATGATGAAAAACTGATCCGCCATTTCCTGTCGGGGGGCCCTGTTCTCTTCGCAGGCCGCCATCATCCCCCAAAACCCCGCCATGACCAGCCACGCGTGGATGTTCCCCGATTTCATTGCAGCACCATCTTTTCCAGTTCATACGAGGTTTCCGCCCGCGCATCCCGGCGCCAGATGGGCGACTCCCAGGAATAGCCGAACGTCACGACAGGAGAAGGAGAGCGAATCTCCAGGTAGGAAACCGGTACTTCTTCGTTTCCCGTCTCCAGGATTTCGTATCGGATTCGCAGTTTCATGTCCTTGAGGGAAAACTCCCGCGCCTGCATTTCCCGGACGTTGGCGGCGTCCACGGAAAACTCCACGGAATCCTCGCCCGAGAACACCCGCATGGTCAGAGGAAGAAAGAAGACATTGGCCGTATCCGGACATTTGCGCGGCAAGGGATCCACCGTAGGAAGGTTCATGCGCACCGTGCCGCCATAATGGGCGCGGTGCAAGACGAGCCGGCCAATGTATTCCTTCCTCTGTGCGTCTTGCCCGTTTTCGCACCCGAAAGCGCAATGCAGCCAACCGAATAGTATGAGGACCAATCCCAGATTTCGATACGACATGACAGTTGTTTTACTCCGTGTACATGCATGTGGGGTAGGGTTCTTGCATTTCTTGTTTTCTTTCCACAATGTAATATCCCCAATCGAAAAACTCCGTCGGCTCCTGCAATGCGACCACGGCCGATGGGACCATGGCTCGCATCGCCATCGAGCAGCGTTTGAGCGCCTCGGTGTCGTCCTCGTCGATTTTCCTGCTGCATTCCGGGATTTCCTGCATGGAATGGATTTTCATGTTGGTGGAATCGAGCACCACGTGCGCTTCCTTGCCGTTGAGCAGATGCAAGGCGTGGAAATGAAGTTTCAAATCGGCAACCTTGTCAAACGAATGAATGATGATGCAACCCTTTCCATGCCATCCCCAAAGCGTAAAATAATCGGTAGTTAGTGGGCTTCCCGTACAATCGACCGGATGCGCATGTAAACTGGGAATCATGAATCCCATACTTTGGCTCGTATCAAGGATGGCATAGATGAACCCGGGGTTGCATTGGCCTTCATCGAGCACCTGGATGGAAACGAAACTCTTGGGCATTTCCGCCGGCACCCCATTGCTGCAGGCCACCGGCAGGCTCACGACCAGCCACAGCCATAACCAGGACTTCCTGCGCATGATGACCGCCTCCTATTCCCGCTTCCACAACGGGTATTGTTTTTCCGTGGATTCGTGCGAGCCGAAAATGGGCGAGGTCCAACTGAACCCCAACCGGGCCACGGGCTCCCGGGAGAGGATTTCCAGATACGAAGTCATGTAATGATATTTTCTCCCCTTGTATTCATATTTCATTCGGATCTTGAGTCCGGCCAACTCGTATTCCCGCGCCAGCACATCCTCCACATTCTGTGCATTGATTGAAATATTCAAAGCCTGACCCTTCGATGTCACATGCAACTCCAACGGAAACAGGTAGATTTCCCACATTTCCACGAGACAGGCGACAGGATGCTTGGCCGGGATGTAAAATTGAGTCTGTAAACTAAAATCACCCCACTGGGGTGGAGGAGGATGCAGGGACACATAGCCGTAATAGGGGTATTCCGGCGTGGAATTCCCGCAGGAAACCGTTCCCCACAGTACGAATGACAGCAGAACCGCCCGCAAGCCTTGCTTTCTATGCATGCCGCTTTCTCCTTCGCATCAGCATCCAGGATATGCCCAGCCCCACCAGCCATTCGCCCAGACCTGAATTTCGCCCTTCCACCTGTTGGCAGAACAACCCAAGGTCAGCGCCGTGCGGCCGGCCGACCAGGTGATCTCTCCAGACAGGGGCACGACGGTCCCCAGTTGGGGCGAACTGAAGATGTTCAGGCAGCGATTGCAGGAATCCGGATCCATCGGCATGTCGAAAACGAGGACGATATCGGGAACCTGCCCCGGTGATAACTGCCGCTGGCAGGTGAATACTCTGCAATGTGGGCATATGTTTCCCCTACATCTTGAAAATCGGGATATTCGACATCCTTCCACCCATCTTCGTCCCACGCGTCCCCGTCTGCATCGGGAACGTCCACAGCAGCATCCGGCGCGGGCTGGGGCGAGGAATTCCGGGGACATCCGCCCAGCAAAACGAACATCAGAAACAGACGCAATCGCCAGCGTTTCATGAAAGGCTCCTGACGAGACAAACGACACTTCTCTTTTTCCATCACCCATGAAAAAAGGCAAGCATTTTTTATTGGAGGTCCACATCCAGTTTCCTTCGATGCGCTGAAAGCCGTCGATGACAGAACGCAAAAACGTCGAAAATCATGTTGGCGTGGCCCTGCACGCAAAGGAAGCGGAGGCAAATGGGCAGACGGGTTATCGGGGCGCGTCGCGCGCGCAGACTCGAGTGTCGAAAACGACCCCGGTGCTGATGCGGATTTGCCGGGACGCGTGCTGCGTGCAGAACGGCTCCGCATCCGTGCGATGGGCAGGAAGAAAATTTCCGTTGAACTGCCGTGATGCAGCGGGTGGGTGAACAATGCCTTGAGAAATTGCGCTGGATTTCAACCCGTTCGGGGGAGCGCGGGCGACGTTGCCGCGACCTTGACGGACCTTGCGCGTTTTTTCCGCATCCCTTCATTCCTGAACGCACGGAACGAAACGTCTGCCATGTTCGCATAACCTGCGAGAACCCTTGCGAAAATCGGAAAATGCCTTGCCTGCCACCCCGTTTTCGCTGATTTTTTCGCTTTCGCCGATTCCAGAACCGACGGCAGTGCGCCGCCTCACATCCGCGCACGCACCCAGGAAAGCGCGATGCGCATGCCGTCCATCGCGGACGTGGAAATCCCTGAAGCCCACCCGCCCCCTTCTCCAATCGGGTAGACGCCCGGGACGGCACATCCGCGCTCATCCCGCAGAACGCGCCAGGGCGGTGCCACCCGGCTCTCGGGCGCCAGCAGCAGGCCGTCGCGCACGCCACGCAGATGGCGGGGCAACTGGGGGAGCCCATCGGTAAGCGCGCGGACGAGCGGTTCGGGCAAAAGGGCGCGCAAATCCGCGGGCGTGGCGCCGAACGCATAGGACGAAGGCAGGATTTCGGGAGAAGTGCGCCGCAGGAACGAGTAAATGGTCTGCGCGGGCGCGGCCCACGAGGAACCGCCCAGCACGAAGGCGCCGCGCTCGAGTTCTTCCCGCCGCTCGACGGCCTTTCGCCAGGAAGGGGCTGGCGGCAGGGTCACGATGAGCGCCGCGTTGGAAAATGCGCCGTCCCGGGCGCGCAGGCTCATGCCATTGACCACCAGTTGGCCCGGCGCGGGAGCCGCGCACACCACTCGCCCGCCGGGGCACATGCAGAAGGTGCGGGCGGCGCCCGGATGCAGCACGAACTGGTATTCCGCCGGCGGCAGGCCGCAAAGCCCCGCATGGCGCCCGTACACAGCGCGCGCGATGGCGTCGGCCCGCTGCTCCATGCGCACGCCCACCTGCCAGGGGCGGGATTCGATGACGGCTCCGACTTCCTCCAGCGGCGCCAGCAGACTTTCGCCCGACGTCCCCAGCGCCACGAAGGCGTCCGTGCAGGCCACGTCGCCCGCCTCCGTGCGCACGGCGCGCAGGCCGCGCGCATCCGCGACGAATCCGGTGACCCTCGTGTTCCAGAGGAACCGCACCCCCAAATCCATCAGTTCCCGGCGCAACTCGGGGAGGAGGCGCACCAGGATGTCGCTTCCCACGTGGGGCCGGGCGCGGCGGCGGATGTCGGCGGGCGCTCCGTGCGCCACGAGCCAGGAGAAAAAGGCGTCCAGCAGAGGGTCGTTGCGGCGCGTGGTGAGTTTGCCGTCCGAAAAGGTCCCGGCGCCCCCCTCGCCATGCACCAGGCTTCCCGCCGGCCGGAACCGCCCGTCTTCCAGAAAACCGCGCAAGGCCGGCTCGCGCTCCTCCACCGGTGCGCCGCATTCCACCAGGATGGGAGGCACGCCGGCGCGGGCGAGCACCCAGGCCGCGCACAGGCCGGCCGGCCCGGCGCCGATGACCAGGGGCCGCGCATCCTGGCGCACGAAGGCCGGCAGCACGGGAATTTCCAGCGGATCAGGTTCCGGGCAGGGCTCCCACCCCGGACGCGCCTTCGCGGCACGCACCACCACGCGCAGACGCCACAGGGGGCGGTGGCGGGCATCCAGGCTCTCGCGCACCACTTCGAAGGCATCTGGCGGTCCCCCGGCGGCCTGCACTGCCGCCTGCAAATCATGCTGCGTATATCCGGGAGGAAGTTCGATTTCCGGAAGCAGATAGCGCGAATTCATGGACGGGACGCTTCCGCCCGGCACACCTGGAAGAGACGGGCCACAAGGGAAGCCGCGCCTGCCGCCACCTGGGAAACCGCCAGAATCCATGCCAGGGCCGTCCACTGTCCCATCGCCCCCAGCGCGCACACCCACAGCGTCAGGTCGCATTCGTGAAAGGGCCACAGCAGCGCCACCGCCATGCCGCGCACCCAGGGAATCCGGGGCCGGACTTCCGGCGAAACCGCGGCTGGCGGCGATGCGGCCGGCAGGGATGCCGCCGCCAGCCATTTGGTGTAGCCCTGGACCATCAGGCCGAAAGCCGCGATGGGACCCGCCATGGCCGCGGCCAGGCTGCCGGATTCCCGGAACGCCAGCACACCGATGATGGGAAACAGCAGCCCGAAGCGCACCACGTCCACGCTCTTGTCCCAGAAGGAGCCCGCGCGGCTGGTGCGCTCCTGGTAGCGGGCCAGTTGGCCGTCGGCGTCATCGAAGAGCATGGCGAGAAACAGGAGGGACAACGCCCACGGATACAGCGAAGGCAGCAGCAGCAGCAAAGCCCCCGCCACACCCGCCGCCAGCGACAGGGCCGTGACGAGATTGGGAGAAACCTGGGCGCGCACGGGATGAAACAGCAGCGCCGCCAGCGGACGGGAAACGAACGTCGACGTCAGTTCCCAGTCGGCGGGGTTTTCGGGAAAACGCGGCCACCACCGGCGCTGCACGCCCATCATCGCGCGTTCCCCTCCCTGCGCCGGACGTCGTCCCATGACGGCGGCATGCTCATGCCGGAATCCATGCGCGGCTTCACGAGGCACAGCCGTCGCAAGAGCCGCCGGAGGAAGCCTTGCAGCCTCCCGATTTCTTGAAATCGGTCTCATACCAACCCGTCCCCGTCAGCCGGAACGAGGAGACCGAAACCTTCTTGTGAAAATCCATTGAATTGCATTTGGGGCAATTTGAAAGAGGAATTGCGTCAATATCTTGCAACATCTCTACATCACGATTGCAACCATTGCAATGATATTCATAGATAGGCATGTTCAACCTCCGCGAATGCAATCCCAAAGGCAGCTGTAAGGTAGTACCAACGGAGAAACTGTCAAGCTGTTCCTGTCGTCCGTTGCATGAGGAAAAAGGAGCGCGGGCCACGGCCGGTGTTCTCCGCATGCGGAAAAACGCCCGGGAAAGACAGGATGCGTTACAGCCACAGGGTCTTGCC
Organism: uncultured Kofleriaceae bacterium; assembly: GCA_964516435.1. Lineage (GTDB taxonomy): Bacteria > Myxococcota_A > Polyangia > HGW-17 > HGW-17 > HGW-17. The sequence continues at coordinate 45,315 of CAZEZP010000051.1, forward strand.
TTCGCAGGCGACGTCCACCTCGAAGGGAAGTCCGGAGAATGCATCCGGCATGGCGAGGATTTCATCGTCGGTGGAGTCGAAATGGAAATGCGTGAGCACGAGTTTCTTCACACCGGCCTTGTGCGCGGCCGCCACGGCGTCCCGCCCGTCGAACGCCTGCCGGTCCATCTGGCGCGCCCGGTCGGCCACGAACGAACGCGTATCGTGCACCAGCACATCGGCCCCGGCGAAGAACTCCGCCACGGCATCGGGCACCCCGCTCTCGTCGTAATGCACGTCCGGAGCCAGCACGATGCTTTTGTCCTTTTCGGTGATGCGAACCCCCATCGCCTGATCGGTCACATGCGGCATCCGGGCCAACTCCACGCGCAAGGCCCCGCACTGCAGGACGGACGGGATGGACACTTCCGGAAACTCCAGGATGGAATTGAGGTTCTTCAGACTCTGGATCGGAGAGAAAATGGGGTTCATCTGGCTTTCGAGCACCTGCGAGAGGCTGCGCTTGCAGGTGACGCTGCCATACAGGCGAATCACGTTCCCGGGAATGAACGCCGGGATGAAGAAGGGAAACCCCTGGATATGGTCATAATGGGGATGCGTGATGAACAGGTCGAGTTTCCCGGCGCCCCGGCCGAAATCGCCGGCCAGCAGGGTGCGCCCCCAGGTCGTGATGCCGGTGCCCGCATCCACCGCCAGAAAATCTCCCGCGTCCCCGGTGACGGTCACGCACAGCGTGTTGCCACCCGTGGCCGTGGTTTGCTGCCCCGGTGCAGGAACGAGTGCCCGAACGCCCCAGAAGGTGATCTGCATGAAATCCTCGCCTTACCTCATGAAATTTTTATGTGCTGCCCCTCCACCGCCACGTGGATGTCGATGCCAAGGCCTTCGTAGCGGGCCCGGATTTCCTGCATGAGCCCATCCATCTGGTCGTCCGTGCGCTCCGGCGCATGATGGAAGATGACCAGCCCGCGGGCGGAGGCATCCTTGCACACGGCCATGGCGTGCGATGCGGCCGAATGTCCCCAGTGGGGATTGCGCAGATACTCCTCGTCCGTGAACATGGTGTCGTACACCACGAGATCGGCATTGCGGCACAGTTGCACCAGGGCCGAACGCATGGCCGAAAGCGTGGCCGCCACATCGGGCGCCACGGGCAGAGACAGATCCGGCGCCCGGGGTATGAATTCCCTGTCCAGGATCATGTGCTCGAAGGGCGCCGTATCCGTGACGTACACCATGGAGCGGCCCTGGGCATCGATCCGGTAGGCACTGGCGATGAGCGGGTGGTTCAGCCGGCTCGAGGACATGCGGACGCCCGAAGCGACTTCCATGGATTCCCCATCCTCGAGTTCCACGTAGGAGACCTCCGCCTTCCAGTCCTCGTGGGAAAGCGGGAAATAGGGATCCTCGATGACCTTGTGGATGACGTCGGGCAGGCGGAAGCCATCGCGGCGGCGCGAATAGAACGTGATGCGGTTGCCTGCGCGGTACAGCGGCTCGAAGAACGGAAGTCCCTGGATATGATCCCAGTGGGCATGCGAAATGAACAGGTGGATGTCCAGCCCCGAACGGGATGCGAGTTCCTGCCCGAGCCGGCGAATGCCCGTTCCGGCATCGAAGATGAGAACCGGATTCTCCCCCACTTCCACCTGCACGCAGGAAGTGTTCCCCCCGTAGCGCTGCGTCATGGGCCCCGGAACGGGGATGGAGCCCCGCACACCCCAGAAACGCACAATCATCGCGTCACTCCTTGCAGAACCGGAATCACCGTCACATCCCGTTTCCTTCATGAATCACCGGCTTCACGACTTCCATCCCCTGGAAAGGGGTGCAGCTACATTATCACAAGCGGGTGAGTTTGCAAAAAAGATTTTTTCACTGAACATTGATTCTTTTCATGTTCATGCCGCCCACATAACCGTAGGAAACATGCTTGTCGAAGCCGGAAACGATGAGCGATACCGGCTGATCGGACCGCAGGACGTGATATCCGTCGTTCTGCGACCCGGGCTCGACGTTCTGCCCGGCCGGCCAATCCGGGTGGATGATGGGGAAGGACAACTGGCAATGATAGATGTCATAGCGGGCCCCGGGGTCCACCCGCGTAGAGCAGGACGCCGCGCGCCAGATGCAGGAGAAATCGCTCAGCGGCCGGTAATCCAACTGCACGTCGGCACCGCTGGGGGCCGCCACGGTGATGAAGTCGAAGGCGTACTTGTCCGGCGTCAGGAACACGTAGTAATCGCGCCACTGCTCCACGGGAGGCACCAGGATGAAGGAGGGGTCGCCGCCGGGCAAATCGATGGGAATGCCCGTGGTCCCCTGCCCTCGCATGAACTGGCCGATGAAAATGGGCTTGTCGGATTCCACCACCATGTCGCAGAACGGCGTGACATCCACGATTTCGCCCTGCATCAGGTGGAAGTAATCCTGCGGCGGATCCATGGACGTGAAAATCGTGGTGTCGTCGTACAGCGCCATGATGCGGAAGAGGTCGCTCTCCTCGATGATGGCGCAATCCCCACCGGCCGCGGCCACGGCGGGCGTCCGTGGCGCCACGCGGGCGGCCACGAAGCGGGTGCCCGCCGCCGAGGCCGGAAACAGTTGATGCTCCAGGTGGTCGGCGCAGCAATAGCGCTCTCCAAAGAATCGCCACAGGGGCACGTCGGAGGCTTCCGATCCCGAAAAGACGGCCACGGGCCGGTTGGCCACGATGCGGGTCCCCGTCAGATCCGCCAGAAATTCGTCGGTTTCCAGGTTGACCACCATGAACTCGTGCATGTCCACGGAAAACGTCTCGCCGGCATTGGCGGCCGGAATCGCGATGCCATCCCCCCGGATGCGGGCCGAAGGGGTGATGGTGACGTTCGTTCCCGGTGACGTGGCCACGATGGTGACAAAGGCACGCAGATGCTGGTTGAAATCGTTGTTGGGGTCCGGCGTGTCCGCGATCGTCTGCGGCCATCCCAGCACCCGGTACTCCGGGTCCAGTGCGCTCGTCGGGAAGAGGATACTGGCATCGTTCGAAAAGACATTGACGTTTTCCAGCGGATTGAACTGGTAGGCGGCAATCGGCGCCGAGGACGTGATGCGGACGGCGCGCGTGGAGATGGCCGAATGCGTGCCCGCATCCCATTGCCCGGGAGGCGAGCCGTCCACTTCCCGCGAAGGCAGTTCGATGACCCGCAGCCCCTCGGGGGGGACCGTGGTCCGGGCGACTTCCCGCAGTTGCACCGGCCAGTAGGGAGGCGCATCGTTGACCTCCACCACCACCTCCGCCGTGAGCAGCGAAGTGTTCGAAATCACCACAGCGAACTGCTGGGCCGCCGCATTGCCCGAGGACACCTTGGCATTGTCCAGGTCCACGGCCCAGTACTCGCATCCCAGATAGGAACGGGTGGCGGCGGCTTCCGAACAGGCGTGGATGCAGCGTCCCTGGAAGCACACCCAGCCGGCATCGGTGTCGCAGAGGGCAGCCGGCTCCTTGCGCATGCCGTCGTCGGAGCACAGGGCCACATTCGCACCGTCGCACACCCACTGTCCGGGCGTGCAGACGCGGCATCCCAGATCGGGCACGCAAATCTGGCCGGCCGCGGCGCAGTCGAGATACTCATACCGGCCCGCTGGATCGGTGCAGGTCAGTCGGACGTCGTTGGCGCAATAGACCCGGCCCTCCTCGCACTTGGCGTCCCGGGAAACGGTGGTGGTGCAGCCGCAAAAGACGGCCGCCAGAAGGCAGGAAAAGAGAAAAAGGAAAACGAAACGTATGCGCACGATGCCTCAGAACATGAACAGGCTGCCGTCGGCGGCCGTGGCCGTCCAGTACTTTTCACCCAGGTACCGGTACGTGAAATCATCGAAGGACAGGGCCGGTATCGACACGGACTGGACATGCCAGTACATCCAGCCCGCCGGGCGCCCACCCAGCCCCGCCGCTGCCAGATCCGGCAGGCGGAAGGCCGACAGTTGCCCGTTCACGTAGAGCCGCCACCAGGGATCCCCCTTGGGGAAGGTGTTGATTTTCACGATGTGGAAGGTAGGCACGTTGGGCGCGCTCGGGGAAAACGAAAACCGGTCGTTGGCCACCGGCGCGGAGGCCGTGGGGGACAGGGGTGTGGGGATGCCCAAAAAGGCGTCCACCACCAGCGGGTTGTCGCTGAAGCGCGAAACGAACACCTGCGAGAACGGATACTGCCCGTAGTTGTGGGCATCGGCCATCACGGCGAATTGCGCATCGGCGAGCGGCCCCGCGAGGAACATCTGCTTCTCGTAGTGGAACACGGGCGTGGCATCGGTGCTCTGCGTGGTATTGTCCAGCACGATGTAGCCGTCGGACCCGATGTTCACGAACAGGCGGCTGCGGTACAGCGCCGGCCCCCGCTCGGCGGAGAGCGCCGGCGCATTGGCGAACGAGAGATCCACCTGGTTGCCCAACTGGAACTCCACGGAAACCTTCGCCTGGATGGTTTCCGCCGGTCCTGCCACCAGCCGGCGCGTCACGCCATAGGCTACGGGAATGAAATCCGAGCGGTCGGTCTTCTCATAGCCGGCGATCGCCACCAGCGCGAACGCCCCCGGACGGATGCTCAACTGCATGGGAACGCCGAACCCATCGATGCAGACATCGGTGTCGTACAGGGTCGCCAGCGCCGGAGCGGCCACGTTCCAGGACGGCAGCGTCTGCATGACGCGCACGACGCGGCGATACCCCGCAGGCACGTTTTCGGGGGGCAACTGCCGGTTCCAGTTGCAGGAATAGCGGAATTCCGCATCCTTGAAGTCCACGGCGCCCACCACATACGAGTACACCGTGCGCGGCGTGGATGGAATCTGGTTGCCGGGGTCGGACGGCGGAATGATGGGCTCGAGAAACACCGTGGCGTTTCTGGCATCGAACCCCACGAACGAAACGGTGACGAACTGATCCTTGGCCACCGTGAGCACCTGGCGCCCCCGCAGGGAGGGATCCGAAAAAGTGATCTGGCCGTTGGCATCCGTGCGGCCGGAAAAGCCATCCAGCCCCAGGCCCAGCACCACCGCGGCATCCGCCACGGGGACGCGGCCATAGGTGTTGAGCACCGTCACCGTGAGGGACCCGTCCAGCGGGCCGCCGCCCAACCCGCCATAGGCGGGGTCGGTCGTGTCGTAGTATTCGTAGGCCTTGGCCACCCGGATGACTTCTCCGGATGACTTCTCCACGCGCAGATCCACGGTGCCCGGAGCACCGGGCGGCGTGCGGCCGGTGGCGACGCCCGCCGAAACGACGCGCACGTCGGTAAGTTCCTGATCCCCCAGGAAGAAGCGATCCGTGGCGTCGAGTTCCGCCGCCGGGCTGACGATGCGCACGAACGTGCCACCCGTCACGGATCCCGATGCCGGATCCACCGAAAACCGGTCGTAGGTATAGCCGGCAGCCAGGTAGGCTTCGCGTCCCTGCTCGTCCACGGCCTTGATTTCGACCGTTCCCACATCGCCTGGCGGGACCCGCACCAGAAGGCGGTTCTGCTCCACCGTCACGACCTGCGTGGGATCCGCATATCGCCCGCCGAACGCCACCTTCATGTTTTCCGTGAAGCCGAACCCGCGGATGGTGACATCGTTGCCGCCCTCCACGGGGCCGTGATCGGGCTCCACCAGCGTCACGCGCAGGGGATTGGGCGTTTCTCCGTCCGGCAGGTTGTTGACGGCTCCGTCCGGATCGAAGCCATGCGTGCGCCCCGCACCGTCGCAACCCGCCACGAGGAGAAAAAATCCAAGGATGGCCAGTTTCCGCAGAATTCGCATGACCCCACCGCCCGCTGCTCGAAAAAGTATAGCTGAAAAAAGACGGGAAGCCAGCTTACGCGCTGAAGCGGTCGTGAAGGGTCTGGGCCAGTTTCTTCATGGATTCGACCGCCTTGAGCACGAGTTCGTGGTCGCCGGCGATGCGTTCATTGGCGGCATTCAGTTGGTCGGTGAGATCCGCCACCTGCGTGTTCAGATCGTCGATGGCGGCTTCGTTCTGCATGCGCACCTGCTCGAGATTGAACACTTTTTCCTCCAGCCGCTCCTTGGCCGCGTTCAATTCCGTGATCTGTCCCTCCAGAGCTTGCTTCGTGGCGGCATGGGCATCTCGCTCGGCGTCCAGCCGGGACTCGAAATCCGCAATGGTTTCCGCCAATTGCCGGGCCGCCGCCTCGGCGTTCTGCTGCATCTGGGCCGCGTGTTCCGCCTTGATTCTGGCGATTTCCTCCTGGTGCGCCTTCTCTGCTGCCGCCTTCTGCTCATTGTGCTGCTTGACCAGCGCGGCCAGTTCCTGTCCATGGCGGGTGGATGCGGCCTGCATGGCCTGCTCATGGGCAGCATTGAGATCCGCCACTTCCGACGCGTGCGCTTCCTTGAGCCCCGCCACCGTGTCCTCGAGCGTCTGCGCGGCTTCTGCCAGCGCACGCGCATGCGCTTCCTTCAACTGCGCCACTTCCGACGCGTGCGCTTCCCGCGCTTCCTGCAACTGCGATTCGTACGACTGCTTCTGCGCTGCCAACTGCCCCCTGTAGTCGGCGTGCAACCCGGCCACCTCGCCCGCATGCGCTTCCTTCAACTGCGCCACTTCCGATGCATGCGCTTCCCGCGCTTCCTGCAACTGCGATTCGTACGACTGCTTCTGCGCCGCCAACTGCCCCCTGTAGTCGGCGTGCAACCCGGCCACCTGCGCCTCATGCGCGCTGTTCGTGGCCGACAGCAGGGTCGCGTGTTCCGTGCGCAGCCGCTCCACTTCCGCGGCATGCGCCGACTCCATTCCGGCCACCTTCTCGGCATGCTCCCGGTTCAGGCGCTCCACGGTTTCCCGATACTCGGCCTCCACAGCCGCCTTGGCCGCCTGAACCTGGGCCAGTTCCTTCTCGAGACGGGCCGTGTCCGCCGACAGCCGGGCCACCTGGGAGCGCAAGTCGGCCACCTCGCCATCGCGCTCCGCGATCGTGGCATTGGCCTGAGCCAGTTGCTCGCCCAGTTCCACGCTGCGGCGCTCCAGTTCCAGCCCGTTGGAGTTCAGATCCGCGATCTGGCGCTCCAGTTCGCGAATCTGGTTCTTCTTCTTGAGAATCTCCTGCTCCTTGTTGTCCACTTCCTCGCGCAGGTCGATGATCTGCTTTTCCTTCTGGTTGATGGTTTCCCGCAGGCTCAGGAACTCCTTTTCCTTGGAAAAGGAACTGCCCTGAGAACTCTTGGCCTGCGCCAGTTCCCGCGTGAGGCGGTCCTTCTCGCGGCGCAGGTTTTCCAGTTCCTCCGTGAGCGCAGCCGGCGCTGCGGACTCGGCCAGCGCATCGAGTCCCAGGCTGGCCGAAAGGCTGGCAGATTCCATCGGCGCCACAGGAGTTCCGGCCTCGGCCTTGGGCGTCGAGGATGTGGCCCGGCGCGGCTTTTCGGCCGGCTTGGGCACGGGCTTCGATGCCGGCGCTTCCGGCTCCGGAACAGGCACGGAAACGGCTTGCGGCTCCGGAGCGGGCGCGGATTCGTTCACCCAGTCCTGTTCGCCCGGCTCGAGGCGCTTGGGCGGCAGATTGGGCACTTCCATCGTGAATCCGTCCTCTTCGGCCGCCGGTTCCGCCGCAACCGGCGTCTTGGGGGCGTCCTCCTCCTCGTCCCGGATGATTTCGATTTCGGCGCTGGGCATGAACTCCAGATCCGGCATGGGATCGGGAACGCTTTCACCGCCGCCGAACAGCGACGTGTCGATCAGGTTGTCGAGACTGGCGCTCACCTCCGAATCCAGATGCTCGTCCATTTCCTGAAGGATGTCACCGAAGCCGTCGGCATCGAGCCCGGCCCCGGCCTGCCCGCCCCCCAGCATGGCATCGAACTCCGCCTTGAAGCGGTTCATGTCGTAGGGCTTGATGAGGTAGGCGTCCGCACGCGTCTTGAGTTCCTTGTGCTTGGCGAAGGACTCCTCCGTCGCCTCGGCCGACGTGAGCATCAGCGGAATGTTCTGCAACTCCGGCATCTTCTTCATCTTGTGGCAGACCGCGAATCCGCTCATCTTGGGTACTTCGACACACAGCACGATGGCATCCGGCAAGAGATCCCGTGCCGCTTGCAGCCCCGCCACGCCGTCTTCCTGGATGATGGTCTCATATCCCGAACGGGCCAACACTTCGGACATCTGCCGCGCCAACTGGGCATCCTGCTCGATGATCAATACCTTTTTGCTGGACATCGAAACCTCCTCGGTTTCGTGAAGAATAGCCTTGCGGCCACGAAATTGTCAATGAAGTATTCGGGTTTCCGTACGTGAAATTTCCACGCGCAGCGGCGTTCCTGGAACTTCGAGCAGGCCTTGCGACGCCGAAAGATCCCGCCCGGATGCGCGCGCGGCGGCGTGCACCTCGTAATCTCCGGGGAGCAGGCGCGGACGGAACCGCTGCCGGGATTCCCGCAGCCGGCCGCGAAACTCCCATACGTCCTCGCCCTCGCCATTGCGGACGCTGATCCACACCTCCACATCCGCCGGATTCAAATCCCGATGGAGCGCCACGGTCAGATCCGCCCTGGACTCGCCATGCTGCCGCCAGAACGCGCCAATCACCCACCCCAGACCGCCCACGAGCACCGCCAGCGCCAGCAGCCGGCGCCACCGCGGCACCGCATTCCTGCCATCTGCGGACATGCTGAAAAATTTCATTCCAACTCCTTTTGCCGGCCTTCCCGGCAACCGGACGTTTTGGCATCATTTCCGGGTTTCCGCAACGGTGTTTTTTCTCTTCTGCCGCTTTCCACTTCTTCTCGTCACAGCCCCGGTATGGAATTCCAACCGTCGAAACAGAAACCAAATGTGGTAAACAAGAATCTCACATTGGCGAGCAAAGTAGTTTTTCAGCTTTACTTTTTCTTTCAGCGTGCTAGTAATTGCCCGCGTTGATTTCGGGTCGGTTTCTGATTGGGTAAGAGGTGCGAGATGACACCGCAGGATCTGGATAGCATGAAACGAAGCGACTTGTTGACACTGGCCAAGCAAATCGGAGTGAAGGGCTTTTCGCGCCTGACCAAGTCCGAATTGATTCAAAGCGTGATGGAAGCCGTGGAAAGGGGTGGGGACACCCTGAAAAAAGAACTCCAGAAGTTCCAGAAGCGGCTGGAAGCCGCGGCCGCCCCGCAGAGCCGTCCATCCGTGAAGAGCGAAACCGGTCCGCGCGCACGGGCCGCCACGGGTTCGCGGGCCAAACCCGAACTCACCGATCCGGAAACGGGTTCCGTCATTCCGCGGGAATCGGAAACCCCGGAGCCGGCCGCGCCGGAAAAAACGGAAAAGCCCGCCACCCGCGCACGCAAGGACAAGGCCGCCAACGAGCCGGCCGACACGGCGGACGAGGAAGCCGCCGCCCGCACCCGGATGGAAGCCATGCGCTACGTGGATCCGCCGCTGTACCAGCGCGGCCAGTTGATCATGCCCGAGCAGTTGCGCGACATCGACCGGGATCTGCCGGATCTGCCCATCGGCTACGGCGACGGCACCATCCACCTCATGCCGCGCGATCCCAAGTGGCTGTTCTGCTACTGGGACATTTCCGAGGAACGCCGGGCCGCAGCCGGCAAGTACAATTTCGGCCGCCTGTACCTGCGCCTGCATGACGTGACGCACGTGGTGTTCGACGGCTCCAACTCGTGGTCCATCCACCAGTTCGCCCTCAACGAGGAAGCCCGCTGGTGGTACGTTCCCGTGCCGTCCGAGGGCCGCCACTTCCTGGCCGAACTGGGCTACCGCATGCCCGACGGCACCTGGAATTCCCTTGGCACGTCCGACACGGTGATTCCGCCGCCCGGCGCCCCGAGCCCCTGGGTGCACGACGTGTTCATCTGCCTGCCTTTCGATCAGCCGCTGCCCGTGGTGCGGGGCGAAACCGCCTCCTGGCTGGAAGATTCCCTGGGCGGGCGCATTCCGGACCGCAACGCGCTGCCGCAGCCGCCGCTGTGGGGCAGCCCCGTGAATCCGCCGTCCCTGCAGCCGTTCCGGTTCGGCGTGGATGCGCCCTCGAGCCCGGCCGTCTCCTCGTTCGTGCAGTTGCGCAATGAAAACAACGAACTGATGGCCGAATTCCCGCTCACCGTGAATGCCGCCCTGCGCGTATTCGGCGCCACCGCGCCGCACGTGCGCCTGGAAATCGACGGGCAGCCGCACGAACTGGCGTCCGACGGCACCTTCTCCGTGGCCTTCCCCTTCCCCGAGGGTTCCCAGACCCACCGGGTGACGGCCCGCGCTGAGGACGGAAGCGAAAAAAGCGTCCAGATTTCGTTCCATCGTTTCGCCCGGTAGGCATTTTGGGGTTGCAAGGATTGCAGCAACGCCGCATCATCGTCCCCGGACCGAATCCCCCGCGCAAGCCGGGGTGAAGAGGAGAAACCCATGTACAAAGGTTACCTGGCACTCGTCCTGCATGCGCACCTGCCGTTCGTGCGGCACCCCGAGTACAGCGATTTCCTGGAAGAAGACTGGCTCTACGAGGCCATCACCGAGACCTACATCCCCCTGCTGCTCATGTTCGAGCGGCTGCGCAACGACGGCGTGCCGTTCAAGTTGACCATGTCGCTCACGCCGCCGCTTCTGTGCATGCTCACGGATCCGGTGCTCCAGATGCGCTACACGCGCCGCATCGAGACGCTGGTGGAACTGGCCGAAAAGGAACTCGTGCGCACGCGCGACCATGGCCATTTCCAGTACCTGGCGCGCCACTACCACCAGCAGTTCACGGAAATCCGCGACTACTGGCGCTCCTGGGACGGCAACATCGTCAATGCCTTCAAGAAGTTCATGCACACGGGCGATCTGGACATCATCACCTGCGGCGCCACGCATGGCTACCTTCCGCTCATGCGCAAGACGCCGGAGGCCGTCAACGCCCAGATCGCCGTGGCCGTGGACACGCACCAGCGCCTGCTGGGAACCAGCCCCACCGGCATCTGGCTGCCCGAATGCGGCTACTACCCGGGCGTGGATCAGGTGCTCGCGCGCCACGGCATCCGCTATTTCGTGATGGACGCCCACGGTCTGCTCTTCGCGCATCCGCGGCCGCGCTACGGCAACCATGCCCCCATCTTCTGCGCCGGCTCGGGCGTGGCGGCCTTCGGGCGCGACATCGAAACGTCCGTGCAGGTCTGGAGCAAGGACTCGGGCTACCCCGGCGATCCGATGTACCGCGAATTCTACCGCGACATCGGCTACGACCTGCCGTTCGATTACATCGGCCCCTACGTGCAGCCCGACGGCAAGCGCAAGAATGTGGGCATCAAGTACCACCGCATCACCGGCAAGACCGACCAGAAGGAACTCTACGATCCGTACTGGGCGCGGGAACGCGCGGCCGTGCATGCAGGCAACTTCATGTTCAACCGGGAGCGGCAGATCGAGTACCTCAACGCCTCCATGGGACGCCCCCCCATCGTGGTGGCGCCCTACGATGCCGAACTCTTCGGCCACTGGTGGTACGAGGGCCCGTGGTGGCTGGAATTCCTGTTCCGCAAAGTGGCCTACGATCAGAACGTGTTCCGCATGACCCACATGCGCGAGTACCTGACGCTGCATCCGGAGCAGCAGGTGGCCATTCCCGCCGAGAGCTCCTGGGGAGCGGCCGGCTACCACGAGTTCTGGCTCTCCGACGTCAACGCCTGGATCTACCCGCACCTGCACAAGGCCGCCGAGCGCATGACCGAAGCGGCCCGCCGCTTCTACCACACGGAGCCGTTGCGCCAGCGGGTTCTCAACCAGATGGCGCGAGAACTGCTCCTGGCGCAGGCCTCCGACTGGGCCTTCATCATGAAGAGCGGCACCATGGTGGAATACGCCGAACGGCGCACCGTGAACCACATCCGCCGCTTCACCCGCCTGTACAACGAACTGAACTCCGGCCACATCGACGAAACCTGGCTCACCAAGGTGGAAGCACTGGACAACATCTTCCCGTACATCGATTACCACGTGTACGCATAAGACATGTGGCTGCTGCTGGCGCTATCCCTATTCACCGCACCGCCGCTTCCGGCATCCGGACGCATCGTGAAGGGGGATTTGCGCGTGTACCGTGCTCCTGTCATCACCCGCGACGAAGCAGGTACCATCCGGGGAAACGGGCGCTACGCCATCCTGGAGCGCGGGGAACGCTGCCCGGAGGGCCGATGGTGGAAAATCGCGCCGCGCTACTGGGTGTGCTCGGGCTGGTTCATCCCCGGCGCCGAAGCCCCCGGGGATCTGGACGACTGGCCGGCTCTGGTGCCCGTCTCCGGCTGGTACCGCGGCCTGGAATCCCACAGCTACCTGGCCTCCTCCCGCAATGCCTTCCTGTCCGGCCGCTTCCGCCGCCTGCGCCAGTTGCGTGGATTCTTTCCCGTCCAGGAAATCGCGGCGGGAAACCGCAGGCTGCTGCAGTTGATTTCCGGCAATTTCATCGATGCGTCCGCGGTGGAACGCTTCCCCGACACGGCGCTTTCGGGCGCCACGGTCACCCGGGAACAGTTGCCGGCCGGATTCGTGACCGGCGCTCAGGCCCGCCTCTGGCGCAAGAATGAAAAAGGCACCTGGGAACCCGGCGAAACGGTGGAACGCTATTCTTTCTGGTTCCTCTCGTCCGGCGAGGAAGGGCGGATGGCGCTGCGCGAAAAGCCCGACCACGCCCTGCTGCAATCCGACCTGCGCATCGCCGTGGATCCGCCGCCCCCGCCGCCGGAGATCCGCGGCGAAGACGAACCCTGGGCGGATGTAGATCTCTCCCGGCAGATCCTCTATGCGTTCAAGGGCCGGAAACTGGTGCGCATCTTCCTGATTTCGGCGGCGGCCGAAACCCCCATCGGAATGCACCGGATCTACTGGAAGCAGGACCGCGCCACGTTCGACCGGCAGCAGCAGCGCAACGCCTACTACCTGGAAGCCGTCCCCTTCGTGATGTATTTCAAGGACGCCTATGCCCTGCACGGCGCCTACTGGCACAACGATTTCGGCAGCATCGAGACGCACGGCTGCGTGAATCTGGCGCCCGTGGATGCCCGCTGGCTGTTCTCGTTCCTGGCTCCCGCGCTGCCGCCCGGATACGCCTCCATCCGTTCGGATGCCACGTCACCCGGCAGTTGGATCCGCCTGCGGCGCTGACGCGCGTTTCTTCCCCAGCCAGGCCTGCGCAGGCACTGGCATCCCCGGGCCCCCGGATCCGTTTACAGTTGGCGCTGCCTTTTCCCCTTTCGTTTTGGATATCTTTACGAATTCCGGACAACCGGCATCATTTGGCAGGGCCGCCAGGGCCCTCGATCTTGGGCGGAACCAGGAACCACACGTCGCGGGTGTCCAGCAGGGCGCCGGCCAATCCATGGACCTCCACGGTAGCGCGGAACATCTGCGGCGTGGTGGCCGGCTGCACACTCACGTTGGACTTGGCCACGATCTTCCAGCACACTGGGTTGCCCGGCAGAACGCCCACAAACTTGTCGGGATGCCCGTTGCCAGAGGAATCCACCGTGTTGTAGCCCGCCGGGCAGGTGGAATCCTGGGGCACCATGAACACCTCGATGTAGTCGATGAAGGCAGAAGGTGCATCGACGGGAGCTCCATGCGAATCCACGTTGGCGGGGTCGTTGAGAATCCAGGCTTCCACGTCCTGCGGGACGAAGGCTCCCACGGCCTGCACGGCGCAGGAAAGCGCCAGACCGGCGTTGGCGTTGTCGCCGCGCACCATGGCCCGCGAGTTCCAGAACACACCGGCGCCGGCTTGAGCACAGGCCGGAATGGTGGCCGCCGCGTTGGCATCGATGGCGGGAACCAGATACGTATTGTTGGACATGGCATTGCCCAGTCCGTTGAGCAGGTTGTTGATGTCGGTCGAAGTCCCGGCACCATAATCCACGATGATGCGCGCACCCGCGTTGTAGATGTCGTTGTAGGCCGACTGGAAATTGGGGTACAGGGGATCCTCGTCCAGATCCTCGTCGGTCACCAGCAGCAGCAGTCGCAGCGCGCCGTCGCGGAAGCAGCCGCGCCCCACGCGAGCCGGATCCGTCGGGCAAGTGGACGTGACGATGCCGCGCATCGCCGATACGGGGTGTTCGTTGTAGCCAGGCGCCTGGGTCGGCAGTTTGTTGTAGGTGCACTGGGCGTCGGGCCCCGGATCCGAAGGCACGTTGTTGTCGTCGATGGTCTTGAGGATGGTGTAGGACGGGGAGCCTTCGCCGAATACGGTCACGCCGGTCTGCACATCGGGCACGCAGTGGTCGATGGACGGATTTTCGCCAGGACCGCACACCACGTCGTTGAGCATGGTCGCGAGATTGGCGCGCACAGCGTTGATTTCTTCAGACATGGAACCAGATACGTCCATCAGGAACATCATGTCCAGTTTCTGGAAGGCCGTGGAAAAATTGAGCACGTCGTCGGCCGGGTCGGGCGCCTCCTGATAAGGCTCCACGAACACGAAATCCCCGTTGGCCCGCGGATTGTCAGCCGTATTCTGCGGATCGGTGCCGGCCGCCATCTCGATCAGATCGCTCACCCCGTCGCCGTCCGTATCGGCCACGCGCGGATTGCTCTCCCCGGGGTCCAGCATACCGTTGAGGTTGGTGTCCTCCTGGCCATCGGGCAAGCCATCGTTGTCGGAGTCCACATCCAGGAAGTCGTAATGCCCGTCGCCGTCGGAATCCACGGGCTGGGCCCGGATGTCGCCATTGGTGCCGCCTTCCCAGGAATCCGGAATGCCGTCGTTGTCGGAATCCGTGTCCCGGAAATTCATGACGCCATCCCCGTCGGTGTCCCGGTAGGTCTCGAAGAGATCCCCGATCCCGTCGTTGTCGGAATCCGGATCGTTGTAATCGGCAACACTGTCCCGGTCCGTATCCGGAATTCCCTGGGAGGGATCCCCGATCTCGATGGTATCCGGAATGTAATCCCCGTCGTTGTCGGGATCCCGGAAATCCTGCGTTCCGTCGGAATCCACGTCGCCGGCGCCCTCGATGATGTCCATGATGGCGTTGGCATCGGAATCCATGTCGATGAAGTTGGGATTCCCGTCCATGTCGATATCGTCCGGCGGCGTGCACGTGTCCAGATCGCCGGCTTCCGTACGGTCCGGAATGCCGTCGTTGTCGGAATCGTCATCGAGATAATTGGGGGTTCCGTCACCGTCGTAGTCGGCATTCTGCGCCTTGCCTTCGTCGAAGTCGCAAATGGTGTCGCCATCGGAATCCTGGCAGTTGCACCGATCCACGTTGTTGGTGTTGTTGGCGGAATTGTTGCTCTTGCGTTCCGGGGAACATCCGAATACCACGAGGAGGAAAACCGAAAAGGCAAGGATTCGTTTCATCTCAGCACCTGTTCCGTCGGAAAAGAGGTTTCAGAAGCCATGCGGGATACCCGCACAAAGTATAATCGGGCCTGCTGCAAATGCCATGAAAAAGTCAAGAAAAAAGCTGTACTTCGCACGGATTTCGGGATTCAATGGAGCCCTTCCCCGTTTCCAAATGGAGGTTCACATGAAAACGTGGTTGATTCTATCCCTGTCGCTGTCCCTGTTCGCCTGCAACAAGAAGAAGGAAGAAAAACCTCAAGACAAGCCGGCCAAGGTCGAGCCGGCCAAACCCGCCGAACCGGCCCTTGTGGAAGCCAAGGGAGTCAAGCCGGAAGACGAGAAGGTGGAGTGCAATTCCACTTCCTGCACCGTGTCGGTGATCACCAAGGCGGTGAAAACAGAAATCGAAAAGCAGAAGGATTACCAGGAACTCACCGTCATCTTCCGGGAAGGCACCGGAAACGAATTCTTCAAGACGGTGGCCAACCTGCCGTGGCTTCGCCGGCTGGACATCTCCCGCACGTCCGTGGACACGCTCGCCCCGCTGGAAAAACTCGAGAAACTCGAGGAACTGCGCGCCTCCTCCCTGAAGTGGGACGACAACAAGGACCGCACGAAGCGCCTGGACATCAGCGCGCTCAAGGGGCTCAGGAAACTGAAGAAACTGGACTTCTACGGCACCCCCGTAGCCAAGTGGGAAGTGCTCGCGGATGCCACCGACCTGGTGGAACTGAACTTCTACATGAGCGAGGTGGAAAACATCGATTTCGCCAAAAAGTTGGTGAACCTGGAGTTGTTCGATCTGTACGCCTGCCCCGTGAAGGATCTCTCGCCCCTGGAAGGTCTCACGAAACTGCGCAAACTCAACCTGTACATGGGCAAGGCCGAGGATTTCTCGGTGCTCTCCAAGCTCACCCGACTGGAGGAAATCTGGCTGCAGTTCACCAGTTTCTCGGACCTGAACCTGCTCGCCGGCGCCACGAAGATGAAGCGCCTGTACCTGTCGTGGCTCAAGGGCAAGCTCACCGACATCTCGGCCGTGAAGAACTTCCCCGAACTGGAGAGTTTTTCCGCGTCGGATACGCCCATCGAGAAAATCGACGGGATTTCCGCATGCAAGAAACTCGCGAGCCTGGACCTCTCGGGCACGAAAATCAAGGACATCAAGGCGCTGGACGGACTGACCGAGTTGTCGAGCGTGAGCCTGGCCAAGACGGAAGTGAAGGACCTCGCCCCCCTGGCCAAGTCCGTGAACCTGTGGTCGCTGGACATCTCCGGCACCAAGGTGAAGTCCCTGGCGCCGCTGAAGAACTGCACGAAGCTCAGTTCCATCACCGTTTCCAAGGGATTTCCCAAGGGCGAAATCGAGAAACTCAAGAAAAACAATCCCAAACTGCGGGTGAACGAGCGCTAGCCGCCCCGGCGCCGCAAAACTGCGAGTTTCGCCCCATATCGCTTTTTCCCAAAATGTGATAAAGGTGCCCCACCCGTTTCGGCCGGGAGGTCGCCGCCGCCGGCGGGTGGCGGCAAGGAGATGGTGTCATGCGCATCGTGATCATGGGCGGCGGACAAGTGGGCGAACAGTTGGCCCGGGTGCTCACGCAGGACACGCTGGACGTGGTGCTCATCGAGCAGGACGAGGACCGGGCGCGCACGCTCGAGGACATCCTCGACATCCAGGTGGTGACCGGTTCCGGTGTCTCCGTCCAGTTGCTGCGCCGCTGCGGAATCGCCGAGACGGACCTGTTCATCTCGGCCAGCGGCAACGACGAGGCCAATCTGGTGGGCGCATCCCTGGCCAAGAAACTGGGCGCCAAGAAAGCCATCGCCCGCATCGGCAGCGTGGAATATTTCAAGGACGCCGTGGAACTGGCCGGTGCCTTCCACGTGGATCAGATCCTCTCCCCCCAGGAACTGACGGCCAGTTACGCCATGGAATATCTCAAAAGCCCGGGCAGCGTTTCCCTGGACGTCTTCCTCGATGGACAGGTGTACGCCCGCACCTACACGATCGGCAGCGATTCGCCCCTGGTGGACAAGGCCCTCGTGGACACGAAGGGCATTTTGCCCGAACACGTCCTGGTGGCACTCATCCGGCGCGAAAGCCAGAGCATCATTCCCGGCGGCGGCGACGTCCTCCGGGAAAACGACGTGGTGACGTTCATAGGCAAATCGCAAAAATTCGAAAAACTGGAGAAGATGGTTTCCGCCAAGGCGGCCATCAAGGGGACCGTCACCATTGCCGGCGCGTCCTCGGTGGGGGTTTTCCTGGCGCAGAAACTCATCAACGGTGGGGTGTACAATGTCCGCCTCCTGGAGCGCAACGAAGCTCGTGCCCGGGAAGTGTCCGAAATCCTGAATCGGGAAGTCCTCGTGCTGGACGCCACCTCCCAGGACGCGCTCGCCGAGGCGCACCTGGAAGCATCGGCGGCCTTCGTCGCCGCCACGGACACCGACGACCGCAACATCCTGGCCGCGCTCATCGCGCGGGAATTCGGCGTGCCGCTGCGGCTGGCGGTGGTGCGCCAGCAGGATCTCTCCCGCATCACCCGCCAGTTGGACATCAATCACATCCTGGTGCCGCGGGAAATTTTTGCCGACCGCGTACTGGAAACCATCCGCTCGAAGGAATGCCTGTTCCGGCGCGTCCTGGAAAGCGACCAGGCGGAAATCCTGGAATTCAAGGTCAAGGAGAACTCCGCCGTCGCCAATACGGTCATCCACCTGGCGGGATTCCCCAGGCAGAGCCTGGTGGCCGCCATCCACAACCGGACCAAGACGTTCATCGCCAATGGCCAGGACATCATCCGGCCCGGGGACCGGGTGGTCGTGCTGGCCAAACGGGAAGTGGTTCCCGACGTCATCGACCTCTTCCGGGAACGATGAGGACTTCGCGCCATGAACTACACCATGCTGTCCCGCTATCTGGGGCTCTTCTTCCTGATGTTCGGCATTTTCATGACACCCGCGGTGGTGGTGTCCGTGGCCCATTTCGAATTCCGCGTCATGGCGTCCTTCTTCCTCGCGATGGCGGTCAGCGGCGCGCTGGGCGGCGCCCTGTGGTGGGTCGGACGCAATGCGCAGGGACGCATGTACGCGCGGGAAGCCCTGGCCGTCGTGGGACTCGGCTGGCTCGTGGGCGCCGCGCTGGGCGGCATCCCGTTCTGGGCGGGCGGCATGTTCACCAATCCCGCGGATGCCTATTTCGAGTCCATGTCCGGCTTCACCACCACCGGAGCGAGCGTGCTCGCCGACATCGAATCCCAGGCGAAAGGGCTCCTGTTCTGGCGTTCCTTCACCCACTGGCTGGGCGGCATGGGCATCATCGTCCTGTTCGTGTCCATCCTTCCCTATCTGGGGGCAGGAGGCAAACAGTTATTCAAAAACGAGAGCCCGGGTCCGGACCCGCGCGGACTCGTTCCCAAAATCCATGACACGGCATCGATCCTCTGGAAAATCTACCTGGGCCTGACATTCGCCCAGGTGCTGGTGTTGCGCATCCTGGGAATGGACTGGTTCGACAGTTTCTGCCACACGTTCGGAACCCTGGCCACGGGCGGCTTTTCCACGCGCAACGCATCCATCGCCGCCTACGACAGTTGGCCCATCGAGTTTGCCATCGTGGCGTTCATGATCCTGGCAGGAACCAACTTCAGTTTATATTTTCAATTACGCTCCGACAAGAAAGCCTTTTTCAAGGACGCCGAGTGGCGCCTGTACATTGGCATCCTGCTGGCGGCCACGGCCGCGGTCACCGCCGATCTGTGGCTCTCCGGGCTGGCCGGATTCGTCCGTTCCCTGCGGGATGCCTCGTTCTCCGTCGTTTCCGTGATGACCACCACCGGCTACGGAACGGCGGACTTCGACCGCTGGCCGGCCTTTTCCCACGCCGTCCTCCTGGTCCTGATGTTCATCGGCGGAAGCGCCGGCTCCACGGGCGGCGGACTCAAGGTCATCCGGCTGATGCTCCTGTGGAAGATCGGCATGGAACGGCTGCGCAAAGCCTTTTCCCCCCGCAGCGTGCGTACCATCCGGGTGGGCGAAGAGACCGTCTCCCCCGAACTGCAGTCCAACGTGACGATTTTCTTCTTCCTGTGGATTTCCATCTTTGCCGCGGGCACGCTGATCCTCACCGCATTCGGGCTGGACTTCACGACCGGATTCTCAGCCGTGGCGGCCACGCTAAACAACATCGGCCCCGGCTTCGCGTCCGTGGGCCCCACCGCCAACTACGGCGATCTGCCTTCCGCCGTCAAGCTGCTTCTTTCTTTGTTCATGGTGATTGGCCGCGTGGAAATGATCTCCATCCTGGTGCTGTTCGTGCCGGATTTCTGGCGAAAATCATGATTTCTGAACGCGACTCGCCGGGAAATCCAGAAAAAGGAAAAAAGGATTGACGGCACCCATCGAATTCGATAGAAGGATTCCGAAATTTTCTCGCCCCTGAAAAACCGGCGAAATAATGAAAGGAGAACTCATGAAGAAAGTGTGGTTGAAACTCGGGTTGTTCGTTTTCGCCCTCACCTCCTGCGGCGGCCAGATGGCGGGAGCGGGACAGATTTCCGGCTCCGGAAGCGCCTCCGTGGAGGCCAAGGGAGGATTCGATGCAAGCTGCCGCCGGGACTTCGGCACCAACGATGCCGCGCGCCGGCTGGAAGCCTTCATCGCCGCCGCAGATCGCTTCGCCACCACGGCCAATGAAATCAAGGGGACGCTTCTGGGCGCCTGCCGCAAGATGGGACGCGCCCTGGACATGCCGGATGCCGAACTTGCCGCCGGCGGGGATGACGCCGTGCGGGTGGTGTGCCAGAACGTGAGCCGCCGGCTGCAGGCGGAAATGCAGGCGCTTCGCGCCCAGGCGGGCATCACGGTCACGGTGCGCTCGCGGCCCCCGCGCTGTACGGTGGACGTGGACGCGGCCGCCCGCTGCACGGCCGAATGCGACGTGCGCGTGCAACCCGGCGTGGTGGACGTGGAATGCTCCGGCGGCGAACTGCGCGGCGGCTGCTCGGCCCAGTGCACCGGTTCCTGCGCCCTGGACGTGGAAGCCTCCTGCGCCGGCACCTGCGAAGGCATGTGCGAAGGTCAGTGCTCGGCCACCAACAGCGACGGCTCCTGCGCGGGCACCTGCAATGGTACCTGCCGCGGCCAGTGCGTGACGCAGGTCTCCGGCGGCTGCTCCGGTGAATGCCGCGGCGGCTGCTCCGTGGCTTTCACCAAGCCCCGCTGCACCGGCGTGGTGAAGCCGCCCAAGGCCAGCGCGGACTGCCAGGCCGCCTGCGACGCCCGCCTGAAGGCGGAAGTGGATTGCGAACCCGGCCAGATGGACGTGGCCATCACCGGCAACCTCGGGCCGGATTTCCAGGCCCGCGCCCAGAACCTGGCCCGCGCCATCCGGGAAGGCATGGGCACCGTGCTCACCGTGCGCGAGCGCGTGCAGCGCCTGAAGGAATCCGGCGCGACCGTGGTGCGGCTGGCCGATGCCCTGCGCCGTGACGTGACCTCCTTCGGCATGGCCGCCGTGGGCTGCGTGGGAAGCTCGCTGTCCGCCCTCCAGCAGGCCATGGCCTCGGTGACCATCACCGTCGAAGTCTCCGTGCAGGTCTCCGGCTCCATTTCCGCCCGCTGAACCATCCCGAGCCCCTCTCGATAAAATCGCACCCGCCCTGAAAAAGCGCGGGCGCCGGGAAATTCGATCCATGTCCCGGCTTCGTCCGCTCTTCCTGCCCCGGATTTCCGGGACGCGCACCCACCGGAGTCTGAGCCGCGATGCAGGCTGTTCCCTGGCCGCACGCGAGGCCGCCCAGACCGCTACGGATGAAAAAAGCCGAAGGCGTCAGGAAGCGGCGCGCACGCCAGGGCCGGCGAGTTCGCTGACGCCACCCGCGCGCGGCTCCACCCGGATCTGGGCGGGGAGTCGCTCCCGCAATTCGGAAACATGGGAAATGATGCCGATGATCTTGCCTTCCTGCCGCAGCCCGGCCAGCGCGGACAACGCGCATTCCAGTGCCTGCGGGTCCAGCGTGCCGAATCCTTCATCCAGGAAGAGGGAATCGATGCGCATGCTGCGGCTGGCCATGCGCGAGAGGCCCAGCGCCAGCGCCAGGCTCGCCAGGAACGTCTCCCCGCCCGAAAGGTTGCTGGTAGGGCGGATTTCGTTCCCCTGGTAGCGATCCATCACGCTCAATGCGAGGGTTCCCGGCGTGCGCAGGAGGAGATAGCGGTCGGTCAGCCGGGTCAACTGCTGGTTGGCATGCCCCACCAGCGCATCGAGGGTGAGTCCCTGCGCGAACACGCGGTACTTCTTGCCGTCGGCCGATCCGATGAGGTCGTGCAGGGCGGCCCATTCGGAAGCCTGCTTTTGCAGGCGTTCATATTCCTCCCGGCACTCCTGCAGTTCCTGCCGCACGCGATCGTCGGCCTCGAGAACCTGCCGGCAGGCGCCCACCTTCTGCTCCGCCTCGCTCTTCTCCTGCTGCAGGCGCAGTAACTGCGCTTCGATTTCTCCTTTCGGCTCCTGCGAAGCCCGGGAATGCAGATCCTGCCATTCTTCCAGCGCCTTCTTCTCCTGCCCTTCCAGTTCGCGGGCGCGCGTCTCAAGGAGCGTCCGCCGCTCGAGCAATCCGTCGCGGACGGTCTTTTCCAGCCGGGCGGAGAGGTAATCAGCCTCGGAAGAAAACCGCGCCTCCTGCAGCCGCTTGGCGAACGCGCGTTCGGCCGCTGCCAGATTCCCCTGCAGGCCCGCGCGCTCCCCAAGCAGCCGCTCCTGCTCCTTTTTCAACTCTTCCTGCTTCGCTTCCGCCTGCGCCAGCAGCACGCGGGATGCTTCCAGTTTCTCGGCCGCCTGCCGTTCCCGCGCTTCCAGTTCCCGCTCGCATTCGTCCGGATTCTTCTCCCCGAAGAGATTTCGCCGTTCGCCGAGGAGCCGTTCCAGCGTCTGCCGGCATTCCTCCACCTGCCGGACCGCCGCCGCCAGTTCCGTTTCCCGCTCCCTGACGATGGCCCGCGCTCCCTCGCACTCCTTCTGGATTTCCCCCATGAGCGCGTCCAGTTCCATATTCCGGCGCCGGGCCGCCACATAGGCCGAGAGCCTCGCTTCGAGGCTGGCGATGTCCGAATCCTTTACCGCCTGCAGTCCCGGAATGAATTCCCGCAGTCCGTCCAGCAGCCGCGCTTCCAGGCGTTCCTTTTCCTCTCCGCGCCAGCGCAACTCTTCGGAAAAACCCTGAATCTCACCTTGCGCGCCGTCGATGCGCCGCTGCACGGCCGCAACATTCGCGGTCGCCTCGTCCAACTGCGACCGCACTTCATCGTTGCGTTTTCGCTCTTCTGCAATCCGGTCATCCACGCGGGAGAGCGCATCCAGTTGTCCGGAAAGCCGCACTTTCGCATCTTCCACATCCCGGAGTTTCGCTTCCAGGATTTCCCGGGAAACATCCTGTTCCGGCACGCCGAGCGCCGAAGCCGCCCGGAGAAACTCCGCCTTCCCCCGTTGAATGCCGTCCTGGGTCCGTTCCATTTCCGCTTCCAGATACCGCAGCCGCTCCTCGGCCCGGGTGCGCTCCGTCACGAGCCCCTGCCGCCGGTTTTCGAGTTCCCGGCACTTCTCCCGGCAGGCGGCCAGGCGTTCTTCCGCATCGGTTGCCGGTGCTCCGCCTCCGGCCCATGGATGGTGCGTCGAACCGCACAGGGGACAGGGCTCTCCGGCCGCGAGTTTCCGGCGCAGTTCCGAAAGGCTGTCCACATCCCGCTGCTGCGCGGCCTGTTTCTCCAGTTCCTCCAGTTCGGCCTGCAGCCGTTTCAGTTCCTCTTCCAGCCCCCCGGCCTCGGCGTCCAGTTCTTCCTTCCGCTTTCGGGCCTGCGGCCATCCTTCCCGTTTTTCCCGCAGCGCCGCATCCTCTCTTTCCAGCGCATCCAGCCGCTCGAGCAGATTCGCAAGGCCGCCCTGAAGCCGCTCCAGACGCGCCATTTCCTGATGGCCGGCCGGCGGCAGCCGTTTCACGAGCTCTTCCCGCTCGGCCTCGGCGGCCACCACTCCGGCCCTGCAGGCCTCCAGTTCCAGACGAAGTTTCGTTTCCCTTTCCTGCCCCCCCCGCATTTCTTCCTGCGCCTCATCCCGCCTGCGTTCGGCCGCATCCTTCGCCATGCCGAGTTCCCGGATCCGCGCCTGCAGCCGCTGCCATTCCGCATGCTGGCCCTGCAGGACGGGCAACTGGTTTTCCAGCCGGGCATCCACCGCATACTCCTGCAGAAAGGCGCGGGATTCCATCGACTCCCGTTCGATTTCTGCCTTCTTTTCCTCGGCTTTTCGCAGTTTCGCCAGCGCGGCGTCCCTGTCCTGGCTCCGCTGTGCCTGCGCCTGTTCGCGTTCCTGCAGATTCACGCGCTCGCGCCCGATGTGCACGTCCAGTTCCCGCACCTTCTGCCAGCGGACGGATTCTTCCTGGCGCTGCGCGCACACCTCCCCATGAACGGCCTGGCACCGGGCCGCATTCTGCTGCGCCTGCGCCACGTCCTGCCCGGCCTGCACAATCCGTTCCCCGACTTCCGACAAACGCCTCTCCAACTCCGCACAGGCTGCGCGCAGATGCTGCAGGCTTTCGGCCTGGGCATCCAGTTCCAGCGCCCGCAGGGCGGCCTCCAGCCGCGCCAGTTCGGTGGCGAAAGCTGCCTGCTCCCGGCCGTTCGCTTCCTTCTGCTCCCGAATCCGCCGCAACTCCTCTTCCACGAGCGCCATCCGGTCCAGCAGCCGCAGGGCTTCCTCCAGGTGCCGGCATTGCCGGGACAGTTCCTCCACGCGGTCCCGGGCTTGCCGCCACTCGCATTCCCTCTCCTGGCGCTGCGCCTCGTCCAGGGGCCGCAATCCCGCCAGCCGGGCCTCGAACGATTCCAGTTCCCGCTGCCTTTGGCCGTTCAACTCGTGCACAGCCACCGAAATCCGGGAATACAGTTCCGTTCCGGTGATCTGCTCCAGGATGGCCGCCCGCTCATCTGGCGCCGCCTGCAAAAAAGCCGCGAAGCCGCCCTGCGCCAGCAGCATGGAGCGGGTGAAGCGCGTGAAATCCAGTCCCGTGATGTCCTCCACGCGCGCGGGAACGTCCCGCAATCCCTCGGCCTCGATGTTCCCCGCCGGCAGGCGGGCCAGTTCGTGCCGCGGCTGCTGCAGGGCCCCGGAAGCACGGTTCCGGGCCCGCTTCTGCGAAAAATGCGCGCGGAACAAGCCTTTTTCCGTAGAAAATTCAACTTCCGCCCAGCACTCCCCGGTGCGCCTGGACATCAGTTCGTTGGTGGATTTGGTGATTTTTCCCTGCCGCGGCGTGGCCCCGTAGAGCGCCAGGCAGATGGCGTCCAGCACGCTGCTCTTTCCCGCGCCAGTCGGTCCCGCGATGAGGAAGATCCCGTCACCGGCGTACGCGGGATGGGTGAAATCGATTTCCCACGTGCCGGCCAGCGAATTGATGTTGGCGAAACGCAATCGCAGAATCCGCATCGTCAGCCCTCCTCCCGCCGGTCCGCAGTTTCACCTGCGGCCAGCCATGCCAGAACTTCCTCGTGCAGGCGGCGCAGGCTCCTTTTCGCCTCTTCCGAAAGCGCCGGCTCCACGGCGTCGAGGCGGCGCTCGAACACCTGCCGCTCGTCGAGTTCGTCCAGGGTCTCGTTTTCATGCATGCGCTCCAGCACCTGCAGCACCTGCCGTTCGGAACCGAACCGCAGCACCTCCACGGCTGGTGGCGATTCTTCGCGGCGGATGCCGTCCCGGATGCGCTCGCGCAAATCGGATGCGGCATCCGGTCCCGCATGGATCACCTCTACGAAAACGGGCTCTTCGGCATCCCGCAGTTCGTGCAGCCTCGCCTCGATCTCGGCGATGCTGCCCCGCACCTGGACCAGGCGCCGGAACACCGGAATGGGAATCTCCTCCGCCTGCATCCCTTGCGGCGAGAGCGAGACCAGAACGCAGGACTTGCCGGGCGGTTCGGAAAAACTCATGGGCAGCACGCTGCCGCAGTAGCGGATCCGCGGATGCCCGACCACCTGGGCGCGGTGCAGGTGCCCCAGCGCCACGTAATCGATTTCCGGCGAAAAAATCGAGGCGGGCACCTCGCCGAGGTTGCCCACGTACAGCGGGCGGGACCCGTCGGATTCGGCGGCCACCCGCGCCCCGGCCAGATACAGGTGCGCCATGGCCACCACCGGTACGCAATCCGCCATCGCCGCCCGCAGGCGCAGGGCCGCCCCGCAGACAGCCTGCACATGGGAAGCGATCCCCTGCTCGAGACGGCGTTCCTTCTCGGCTGGCGTCTCCCCGGCGTCCTGCCGGCGCACGTCGCGATCCCGAAGAAACGGGATGGCGCACACGAGCGCCTCGGGCTTCCCGTCCACACCCCGCAGGCAGATCACCTCGTCTTCGGGGTTTTCCCGGGCCTGTCCCACCACGTGCACGGAAAGCAGGCGCAGCACCTCGGCCGGCGCATCGAGAAACGTGGGCGAATCGTGGTTGCCTGCCGTGATCACCACGTGGCGGCAGCCGGTCTCGCGCACCCGCCGCAGAAAGTCATAGTAGAGCTTCTGCGTCTGCGGTCCGGGAACGGAAGTATCGAACACGTCCCCGCACACCAGCAGCGCATCCACCCTGCGTTCCCCCAGCACCTGCAGCAGCCATTCGAAAAACGCTGCGAACTCGTCGTGCCTGCGGGCGTTGTACAGCGTATGTCCCAAATGCCAGTCCGAGGTATGGAGGAAAATCATGCCGCATCCCTTTCCTGCTGCACGGCAAAAGCCGGCGAAAGTGCCATGCAAACAAAAATGTAGGATGAACACAAGGGTTCCGGCAATACGCCGGAATGCATTTCCCGGACGCATGCGAAAACCATTTCTGACAGGTCGAGACGCCCGCCGGCGAAAAACATGAAACCGATTTTCACTTCCCCGAAACCGGTTGACTTCTGCGAAAACGTGTCCTTGTATGCTTTCGTTCTGCTTTGCCGGCTCTTCGGAAAAAAGAGCAGCGACGCCGATTTCGCCGGCATCGGGAGGTTCGCATGCCGAAAGGACGCCACGCAAGGAATGCAAGACGCCAAAGCTCCAAGACCGGGCTATCACCCGGAACGCCGGTGTTCATCGGCGAGCGCAGGATGGAAAGGGCCCGCATCGACATCATCGACTATGGTCCGGACCATTGCAGCGAACTGCCGGATGCGACCCTCGAACAGTGCATGGAACGGGCCCGGGCGGAAACGGTCACCTGGATCAACATCACCGGCATCCACGATTCCGGGATGATCGAGGCCATCGGCAGGCATTTCTCGCTGCATCCCCTCACCATCGAGGACATCGTCAACACAGGCCAGCGGCCCAAGGCGGAAGCATTCCCAAACTATATATTTATCGCTCTGAAGATGATCACGCGCGAGGAAGCCTCTGGCACCATCGGCGTCGAGCACGTGAGCCTCGTTTTGGGCGATCATTACGTCCTGTCCTTCCAGGAAGCCGATGGCGACGTCTTCACCCCGGTGCGGGAACGGATCCGCACGGCCAAGGGGCGGATCCGGGGCATGAAATCGGATTATCTCGTCTACACGCTCATGGACGCCATCGTGGACCATTATTTTTTATCTATCGAGCACATCGGCGACTGCATCGAGGACATCGACGACCGGTTGCTCGCCGGCCCGAGCCCGGGCGATCTTCGGGCCATCCACCGGCTCAAGCGCGACCTTCTGGCGCTGCGCAAGGCCGTCTGGCCGCTGCGTGATGCCATCGGCGGCCTGGAAAAGGGGGATTTCCCACTGATTCAACCGGAAACCCGCATTTTTTTGCGCGACCTCTACGACCATACCATCCAGGCCATCGACATGGTGGAGACGTTTCGGGATCTCCTGGCCGGCGTGCACGACACGTACCTGTCGACCGTGAGCAACCGCATGAACGAGGTCATGAAGGTGCTCACGATCATTTCCACCCTCTTCATTCCCCTGACCTTCATCGCCGGCGTCTACGGCATGAATTTCGAGCACATGCCCGAATTGAAGTGGCCATGGGGCTACTATGCCGTCTTGGCCGTCATGGGACTGGTCGCAGCAGGGATGATCGCCTTCTTCCGGCGCCGGAAATGGATCTGAAACCCGCTCCGGAACCCTTTCCCGGAGCACGTCCCCGGAAAAGAGCCCAAAAATCCTTTCTCTTCCCCGTTCGAACCGGCAGGGCGAACCCTTCAGCCGACCGAACCTTTCCGTTCCACGAAACAGACGGCATCGCCCCGACGCTCGAGCACCGCGCAGAAGTCGGCGCTGCCTGAAAGCCAGCCCGTGTGGTCGGTGGTGATGAGGGTGTTTCCCTCGTCGGCCAGCCGCTGGAAGAGCCGGATCAGATGCACTGCATCCTCCGGATGCAACCCGGAAGCCGGGTCGTCCAGCAAAAAGCACGCATCGCCTTTTCCCGCCAGTTGGGCCAGCAGCATGCGCTGCATCTCGCCTCCGGAAAGGCTGCGGGAAGGCTGACCCAGTTTCAGGTAGCCCAGACCGGCCTCCACGAGCACCTGCAGACGTGGAGCGATCTCGGGAAAACGGGAAAACAGCGACAGCGCCTCCGCTACGGAGTGTTCGAGAATGTCCGCGATCGAAAAGCCACGCCAGCGGATCTCCAGCGTGGAAGCGGAAAAACGCCGCCCCTCGCAGGCGGGGCAGGTGAGCGCCACCTGGGAGACGCCGCCAGTCTCCACCAGGACTTCCCCCACTCCGCTGCACTTGAGGCAGCGTCCATCGTGGGAGCGGGACGTGGAAAACCGGGAGGCGTCGTAACCGCGCGCCCGGGCCAGAGGCAGTTGCGCATACCAGCGGCGCAAAAAGTCCCAGATGCCGCAGAGGGAAGCCACGTGGGAATGGGGCGTGCGCGGAAACGAACGCTCGTGCACGAGGTGCACCCCGCCCACGAATGCATGGGCGACACGGGCGCCATCCGGTGACACCAGCCGGTGACGGGCGGGAAACACATCCAGCAGGAAACGGGTCTTCCCCGACGCAGTGGGTCCCGTCAGCACGCTCCAGCGCCGCAGGGGAAACCGGCCCGGCCCGAAATCCAGTCCCGCGATGGAGGCGGGCGGCGTCTCGACAAACCCCTCGGGCGCATCCCGGCGCACGGGAGGCGGGAACGCGTTTCGGCCGGCCAGCCATGCCCCCATTCGGCTTTCGGCGCAGAACGCCATTTCGGCCGGCGTTCCCTCGAACACCAGGCGCCCGCCCTGCACCCCTGCGCCGGGTCCCAGTTCCACCGCCCAGTCGCAAGCGGCCACGATGGCCGGGTCGTGCTCCACGATCACCACCGTGTTCATGCGTTCGGTCAGGCGCCGCAAAAGCGGAAGGAGCTCCCGGCGCTTTTCGGGGTCCAGACCCTGGCCCGGCTCGTCGAGCACGAATGCGACCCCCGAAAGATCCCCGGAAAGTTGTTCGGCCAGGCGTACGAACTGGGTCTCCCCTCTGGACAGTTCGTTCATGGGATGCAGAAGGGACCTCGTCCCGAGATGGAGCTCACAGGCCAGTTGCAGGCGGCGCAGCAGCGGTGCCAGAAGGCTTTCATCCGCGGCATCGGCGGCCTGCGCCCATTTCTGGCAGTGCTGCGTGGCCTCTTCGAAAGAAAGCTCCATCCAGTCGAGCCAGGACAGGCCGTCGATCCGGTAGGCCGCCAGATCCGGAGAAAAACCGGTGCCGCGGCAGCCGGCGCAGGGTGCCCCGTCCGTGATTCGCTCTCCCTCGCAGACCGGGCACCCTCCCCCATGGGCGGGGTCGCGGGAAAACAGGCGCGGGGTTTTGCGCGGGAATTCGCGGCCACAGGCACAGCGCGGGCGCGTGGAAAAATCCAGGGGACTTCCATCCGGCTGCAGAATGCGCGCCCGACCGCCGCTCAAGCGGAAGGCTTGTTCTACGGAGGCCGCGATGCGGGCCGCGGAGCCCTCCCGCAGGATGACGCGATCCACCACCACCTCGAAATCCGGCCCACTGGGAAAACCGCCTTCTTCCAGGTCGATTTCCGCGCCATGCACCAGCAGGCGCGTGAAGCCGGATTCCAGGAGTTCGCCGCGCAGTTCGTCGTCCAGTTCCCGGGAAAAGGGCGCCAGGATCCTGAGCCGGGACCCCTCCGGCAGGCGCATGCACGCGGCAGCCGCATCGGCAGCGTCGGAAGCCTGCACCGGCCGGCCGCAGCCGGGACAAATCACGTCGGCCCGGTGGGCGAACCAGTAGCGCATGTGGTGCGTCACGCCCAGGGCGTCGGCGATGCCGGTGGCCTGCGCCCATGCCGGTCCCTTCTGTCCGACGGCCACGGTGGGGGAGACGTTCTCGGCCCAGCGCAGCCGCGGACGGATCCACTTGCCGCCGAACTGCACGCGTCTGGACAGCGTTTCGACATAGCGCAACTGGCCCTCGACAAACAGGGTGTCATGCGCCAGCGAACTCTTTCCGGAACCGGACACCCCCACCACCGCCGTGATGCGGCCCCAGGGAATTCTCACGTCGATCTCACGCAGGTTGTGGGTAGAAACGCCAAACAGCCGGATATCCACGTGCGTCCTGCTACTTCTGCCGGCCGGCCGCCTTCTTCCCCTTCTCGGGGACCGGTTCGGCCATGATGCCGATCTGCGTGATGCCGGACTGGTTCAAACGAACCAGCAGCGTCATGAAATCCTGAACGGTGAGCGCGCGATCGGCCCGCACGTGGGCGCGCTTGTGGCCGGCAAAATGAGTGCGCAGCACATCGGGCAGGGTTTCGAGCGTGGCCTCCACGGCCTTTTTGTCTCCCACGACCGCCCGGATACGCAGATGCTCGTCCATGGCCACCATCAAGGTCTCGGGGGAACGCGGAACGGAAGCCGCCTCGGCCTCGGGCAGCGTCAGGTCGATACCCGTCGGATCGATGGGACTCGTCACCATGAAAATGATCATCAGCACCATCATGACATCGACGAGCGGCGTCAGGTTCATCTCGGCGATGGGCGAGGACTGGGAATCGTGGGGAATGTGCACGCGCGCGCCTCCCTTACTGCAGGAACTTGCGGTGGGCGATGTTCTGGAAATCGTTGGCGAACGTTTCGATGTCCGCCACGTGCAAACGCACCTTGCGCAGGAAGTGGTTGTAGGCGATGGTGGCGGGAATGGCCGCGATCAGTCCCAGCGCGGTGGTCACCAGGGCGTCGACGATGCCGGGCGCCACGGTCGCCAGCGTGGTGTTGCCCAGCGAGCCGATGTTGGAAAAACTTTCCATGATGCCCCAGACGGTCCCGAACAGGCCCAGGAAGGGAGCGGTGGCGGAGATGGTGGCCAGCATCGGCAACTGGTTCTCCAGCGTAGTGATTTCCACCATGGCGGCCCGGCGCAGGGCGCGCTCGAGGTTCTGCGACGCCACGAAACTGCTGGTGGCGGCCTCCGCATCCTCCCGGGCGATGACCTTCACCAGTTCGCGGAAACCGGCGGAAAACACCTTGCCCAAGGGGGACGGAACCTGCTCGCAGTACTGATTCAACTGCTCCAGCGTCATGCCGGAACGGAACTTCTCCAGGAAATCCAGGTTGTTCCGGCGGGCGCGAAAATAGAAGATGCCCTTGTAGACGATGATGTACCAGGTGAGCACCGAGAAGGCCAGCAGGACGACGAGGTCCAGCATCACCAGCCCGCGGGCGTTGAGCACCATCTTCATGATGTCGAGCCGTTCGGCGGAAGCAGTCAGCAAAATCGGATTCATGCGTTTTCTCCCGCTCCGTGTATACGGAAAGCGGCCAGGGAGGTCAAGGCATCGCGGTTCGGTTTGGCGGAGAACCAACAACGGTTCGGGCAAACGGCTGTCCCGCACCGGGAGCCATGAATGCCGCCTCCACCGGGGAACCTGCATCGCCGGCATTCCATTTCCCGGATGTGCAAAACGACATGGCACGCTACTTGACTTGTGGCGAAGTTTCCCATATTCTCCGCAGCTGAGGTTGGATTCATGCCGGAATACGCAATACGGATTATTTCGGGAAAATACCAAGGCGGCCAGTTCAGGATCAAGGACAACCGCGACATCACCATCGGGCGTTCCTCCGATGCCGAAATGGTGCTGGTTGAAGACATGGTCTCCCGCTACCATTCCCGGATTTCTTCCCGAAACGGCGTACTGAGCATCGTGGATCTCGGTTCTACCAACGGAACCTTCGTCAATGGCGAGAGGGTGGGGAAAGCGCCGGTGGAACTCAAGGAAGGGGACCGCATCCTCATCGGCACTTCCGTGCTCAAGATCATTGCGCTGGAGGAAGCCTCCGTGGAAGTCGAGGATTCCCAGGATCGGGAGAGTCCCAATTCCCGGCGCTCCACGATGTCCATCACCCGGCACATGTCGGGCTCCATCGATGAGATTCCCCTTCCGGATCTGCTGCAACTGTTGTCCACCTCCCGAAAATCCGGCGTGCTGGTGGTGCATTCGGCGCCGCACGAAGGCCGCATCTATCTGCGCAGCGGCAAGGTCTACTACTGCACCATCAACGACACGTTCGACCTGGAGCCCAGCAAGGCGTTCTACCGGCTCATCACCTGGAATACCGGCACGTTCGACCTCCTGCCGCCGGACGACACCGAGTTCCTCCATGAAATCAAGGAGGGTACCGAGGCCCTGCTCATGGAGGGCATGCGCATCTTCGACGAAATCAACCGGCTCAAGAAGGATTTGCCCCCCCTCGACGCCAAACTGTCCCTGGCGCCCATGATCACGAAGCCGTTGCGGGACCTGAACCCCAACCAACTGGACGTGCTCCAGTTGGTACACAACTACGGCAAGGTCCGCACCATTCTGGACCGTTCGCCCCTGTCCGACCTGGACGTCTATGAAATCCTCCTCATGCTCAAAGAGGGGCAGTACATCGTTTTTCCGTAGGCCGCCCCATAGACACAGAAGGAAAATCAGTCGGAAATTCATTTTCCGCCAGAAAAAAATCTTGGTGCGATGCGTTTTTTGCATTATATATGAGCGCCGAAATCGTTTCATCCGGAGTGGTGTGCATGCGCATATGGACGGCTTCTTTCTGCGTAATCATGGCTTTTGGCCTCGTTTCGTGCTCCTTCGATGCCTCAGGACTGGACAAAATTCCAAAAGGCTGCGGCAATGGCGTGCAGGAAGAAGGGGAAGCCTGCGACGACCACAACCGGGATCCGGGCGACGGCTGCGATGCCGCATGCAGCGTGGAAGAGGGCTGGACCTGCAGCGCCGCCGGGTGCACCCCCGTCTGCGGAGACGGCCGCATCCTGGGAATGGAACAATGCGACGACGGCGGGCTCCTGCCGGATGACGGCTGCGACGCCGAATGCCGCGTCGAACCCGGCTGGTATTGCGAGGATGTCCCTTCCGCGTGCGAGACCCGCTGCGGCGACGGCGTGCGGGCAGGCGGGGAAGCCTGCGACGACGGCAACCTCTCCGCGCAGGATGGCTGCAGCGAACTGTGCCGCGTCGAACCCGGATTCGCCTGCGATGGAACGGCTCCCAGCACCTGCACCCCCGTGTGCGGAGACAACCTCGTGGTGGCCGGTGAGGTGTGCGACGGCGTGAACCTCGACGGCAAGACCTGCCAGTCGTTCGGCTTCTACCAGGGCATGCTCGGCTGCATGTCGGACTGCCGGCATTTCGATCAGGCCAACTGCACGCGCACCTGCGGCGACGGCATCATCGATGCCGACTTCGGGGAAGCCTGCGACACCGATGCATTCGAGGCCGACGACACCTGCGTCTCCCAGGGCTATCCCGGAGGAACGCTGGGCTGCTCGGGCACGTGCGAACTGGACACCACGCCCTGCAACCGATGGACGGAGGTTTCCGTGGGCGAGAGCCACGCCTGCGCCCTGCGCTCGGATGCCACGGTGTGGTGCTGGGGCTACAATTTCTACGGGCAACTGGGCCAGCCATCCTCCTCCTTCATGCGCTCGGCCGTTCCCGTGCAGATTCCTTCCGGGGGCGCGACCGTGGTGACGATCGAGTCGGGATACAATCACATCTGTGCGGTCATCTCGGACAAGACCGTGTGGTGCTGGGGCGCCAACTCGTATGGCCAACTGGGCAATGGGCAAACGCAGGGTTCCCCGACGCCCGTGCAGGTGAAACTGGATGCCGACCGCACGCTCGAGAACGTGGTCAAGGTATCCGCCGGCGAGTCGCACACCTGCGCGCTCACGGGTACCGGAGCCGTGTACTGCTGGGGTTCGAACGTTTTCGGGCAACTGGGGGACGGAACGACGACGGGCCGCCTCTACGCGACCCCACTCCCCACGCTGGCCTCGGGCGTCGTGGATCTCGCTGCGGGCCAGTCCCACACCTGCGCCGTGAAATCCGACGGAACGGCATGGTGCTGGGGCTCAAACACTTATGGCGAACTGGGAACCGAACCGCCGGCTCCGCGACACCTCCCAACATCTGTGGACTGGGGCACGACTCCTGCGCCCACCCTGGCCTCCCTGTCCTGCGGAGAGGATTTCACGTGCGTGGTTTCCAATACCGGGAATATGTTCTGTTTCGGATACAACATCTTCGGGCAGTTGGGCAACGGACAGGCGACCAGCACATTCCGGCCATCACCTGTCACGCTTCCTGACCCTGCGCGGCGCGCGGCCGCGGGCGGCAGCCATGCCTGCGCCGTCCTCCAGTCCGGAAACCTGTTCTGCTGGGGCTACAACATCGACGGGCAAGTCGGCGATGGCAGCCAGACACAGCGCAATACCCCCGTGCAGGTCTCCATCCTGGACGCCGTGGGACTGGCAGGAGCCGGAAAGCGCCACACCTGCGCCGTCCAGAATGGCCAACTCTTCTGCTGGGGGCTCAATTCTGATGGCCAGGTGGGTGACGGTTCCTACGCGTCCCGCCACCAGCCGACGGCCGTGAGCGTCAGCGGCATGTAGGAAACCATTTTTTTCAGGCCGCCGAACACGCAGGTATTGACATTGCCCGAAAGGCTGTGTATCGGCATGGGCCTTGGAGGTCGCACGAGATGGACAATCGAAAGTATCGCATGATCGTTCGCTATGATTCCGAAACCGAGCAGTTCTGCGCCGGCGTGCCGGAACTGGATCTGATTGCGATGGCTCCCTCCCGCGAGGAAGCCATCGCAATGCTGGATCAGTCGGTGGCGGAATACCTGCAAAACAACGAAGATGCTCCGGAACCCCGGGACACCCAGAAAATCGAGGGGAAACTGGAAGTGGAACTTTCCGCGACGCTGCGCCGTGAACTGGAATTCGTCGCCCGGCAGGAAGGCGTAAGCGTTTCCGCACTGGCCCACGAACTGCTGGCCGAGGCGGTTTCCCGCCGGATCGGCATCGGCCGGGCCCAGGGCCCGCGCGGGGGCGCCCGCCGGGATGGAAAGCCTCGGGAAGGACGCGGTGGCGTTTCCCGGGAGCGCTATCACGACATCATGGAAAACAAGGCGTCCTTCCTGGAATACGTGCGTCAACTGGAAAGCGGGCGCGCCCCCCGGAAGTGACCGCCGATGGACTTCGGGTTCCGCGGGGTCTTGTTCTTTTTTCTTCTGGCCGCAGCCGCCTGCAGCGCCGAAGTGGTCCGGGACCTGCCCGAGGGGGATGCCAACCGCGTGGTCGAGGCGCTGGTGCGCGCCGATGTCCCCGCCCGCAAGGTGCGCACCGATGGGCGGCGTAACCTGTTCGGCGTGGAAGTGCCCCAAGGATCCCTGTCCCGGGCCTTGGCACTGATTTCCGCCCGGGATGTCCTGGCCCCCCGGCGGGAGGGGCTGGCCGCATTTTCCCGCAGTTCCTCCCCGCTCAGTTCCTCCGCTGAACGGCATGTCCGCTATTTTTCCGCATTGGCCGAGGAACTGGAACGCACGCTGGAAGCGCTCTCCGGCGTTCAGCGCGCACGCGTCCACCTGGCCATGCCGCCGCTGTCCGACGCGCCGTTCTCCCTCCAGCCGGCACGCACCGGGCCCACCCGCGCATCGGTCCTGCTGCGGGTCCGGGATCGGGAATTCGACCTGCAGCCGGAGGAAATCCAGGCCATCGTGGCGGGCGCCGTTCCCGATCTGCCCCGGACGGAAGTGGCCGTCGTCATCCAGCCGGCTTCCGTGGCCACGCTTCCGCCCCAGGATCTCGTCTGGGTCGGGCCGCTTTTGGTCTCGCCAGGATGGACATGGGGAATCGGCATCTTTCTCGCGCTGTGGATGGCGCTGACGGTCTGGCTCGTGATTTCCCGCCTTTCGGCCAGACGGCCGGCGACCGGCAATGACGATGCGGGCGGCGAGCCTTCACCCGGCTGATCGCCCGATCCGGCGCAAGCAAAACCCGGTATCCGGAGTTTTTCAGGAACCCGGTTGACTTCGCGGCCACTTTCCCCTTACATGAAAGTCCGCCGGAAGCGGGAGGGAAATTTTCATACATGTCTTCCTTGCAGATTCGCGATGGGCTCATTCTGATGATCGGCCTGATCATCTCGGTGGGTGTTCATGAATTCGGCCACGCCGTGGTGGCAGACTGGCTGGGCGACCCGACTCCCGGCAAGCAGGGCCGCGTCACGCTCAACCCCATGGCGCACGCCGATCCATTGGGCACGCTGCTGCTGCCGGCCCTGATGATCTTCGTGTTCCCCGGCGGTTTCCTGTTCGGCTGGGGCAAACCCGTGCAGGTGCAGCCGCTGTTCTACCGGCGCCACTTCGGAGGAAGGCGCATCACCATGGCCGCCGGCGACATCCTGGTATCGCTCGCCGGCCCCTTCATGAACGTGCTTCTGGCGCTGCTCTTCACACTGCTGCTGGCGCTCCTCACGCGGCTGGGGGGGATGCACGCATCCGACCCCATCATTTCCGCGCTGGCCATGTATCTGGTGCTGAATCTCGGGCTGGCCGTGTTCAATCTCCTGCCGTTTCCACCGCTGGACGGCAGCCACGTCCTGCTCAACGCCATCCACCCGCATGGGCGGGCATTCACGGAATTCTGGCAGCAGTACGGCCTGTGGCTGCTCATCGTCTTCATGGCCACCGGCGCCCTGCGCATCGTGTTCACCCCCATCATGTACGTGGCCCGCGAACTGCTTCGCCTGGCCCTGGGCAGTTGATGCTCCATGTCCGAGACCTGGATCCAACTCACCTACGACCTGGACTGCCGCCTGTCGGACTGGTTCGCCGGGCCGCTGGACCTGCTGCTCCATCTGGTGCGCCGCCATTCGCTGGATCTGCGGAAACTGCCGCTGGCGGAACTGACGGAGAAATATCTGGAAGCCCTCGGGCAATACCAGCGCTGCAACATCGACGTGGCATCCGAATTCCTCGTGCTGGCGGCCACCCTGGTGGAGTGGAAATGCCGATTCGTCCTGCCGGCGCCGGATGCCTCCGCGCAGGAAGACACGCCGGAACAGGCCGAGGTTCGTGGATTCTTCGAGCGCCTCATGGAACTGGACCGCGTACGGCGTGCCGGCGCGTGGCTGGACGGGCATCTGCTCATGGACCGGGTCCTGTACCGGCGACGGCACTTCGATGTCCCGACCGATCTCGGGCCGCAGGAACTTTTGCCCCACGACCCGCAGGCGCTGGCGGCGGCATGGTCCCGGCTGGAGCAGCGCATCCAGCGGGCCTCCACGTTCCGGGGCGTCACAGAACGCTCCCTGCGGGCGCATCAGGCCCAGGTGCTGCAGGCGCTCATGGCAGCGCCGTCCATCAGTTTCTCGCGCCTGCTGGCGGAACATTTCGATGAAACCCCGGCGCTGGTGGTCGTGACGTTCCTGGCGCTCCTGGAACTGGTGCGCGCGGGCATCGTCCGGCTGATGCAGCCGGATCCGGGCGGCGACATCCTCATTTCCCTCCAGGCCGGACGAATGGACGATGCCAGTGGATCTGCTCTCCCGACTGCTTCGTGAAGCCGGCTGCGCCGACGCAGATCCCCAATGGGTGCGCGTGGTTGGAGCCCTGATCTTCAGCGCCGATGCGCCCATGACGTTTTCCCGCCTGCGGGAGCTTCTGCCCGAGGCCGATGCTTCAACTCTGGAACAGGCCCTCTCGGCGCTGTTCGCCCTGCACGATGCGCTGGGGATCTCGCTCCAGCGCATGGGCGGCGGTTATATTTTTACTACGGCCCCTGACATGGCGCCATGGGTCCGCCGGGCGCAGGGTTCCCGGGGAGGACGCCTGACACAGCCGGCACTGGAAACCCTGGCCATCGTGGCGTACCGGCAGCCGGTCACCCTCCCCGAGATCAACGAAATCCGAGGGGTGGATTCGGAAACGACGCTCAAATACCTGATGGAGCGCAACCTCGTGGGGATCGCCGGCCGTCGCGCGGAACCCGGCCGCCCCCACATCTACGTCACGACGCGCGAATTCCTCACGGTGTTCGGCATCAACTCGCTGTCCGAACTGCCTGCCTTCGACGAACCCGCACCTGTCGCTTCCGGTGCCGCGGAATCCCTGTCGCTGGAGGATCTTCCGGTGGCGCCGCCCTCCGGATTCGAACTTGACTTCTCTGAAGTTCGCTCCTTCGAGGAACGCGTGCGGGAGTTGTCGCACATGATGAGTGAAAAACTCGGGCTCGATCCGGCGTTGCAGGACGAGGGCGATTCGCCGGGCGCCCCGCCATCGCCAGAGGAAAGAGACACCCCCGTGCCCGGCAAGGAGGACGACGATGACATCGAAAGGTGAGCGGCTTCAGAAGTTCATGGCGCGCTGCGGCGTGGATTCCCGCCGCAAGTGCGAGGACTACATCCGCCAGGGCCGGGTGCGCGTCAACGGCCAGGTGGTGGAGCACGTGGGCACGATCGTCGATCCGGAAGTGGACGTGGTCCAGGTGGATGGGCGCCGGATCGCCCCGCAGGAACTGGTCATCCTGGCTTTCCACAAGCCCGCGGGCGTGCTTTCGGCGGTCACGGACGCATCGGACCGCCCCACCGTGGTGGACCTGCTGCCGGACATGGGCGTGCGCCTATATCCCGTAGGCCGGCTGGACTGGGCCAGCGAAGGGCTGCTGCTGCTGTCCAACGACGGAGAACTGGCCTACCGGATTCTGCATCCGCGCCACGGTGTGGAACGGGAGTACGAGGTCAAGTGCAGGGGCACCCTGACCCCGGAAATCCTGGAGCGGCTGCGGACGGGCGTGGAACTGTCCGACGGCCCCACGCATCCCGCCCGGGTGTCCCTGCTGCGAAAGCCGGGAATGCAGAGCAATTTCTGGCTGCGCTTCGTCCTGACGGAAGGACGCAACCGCATCGTGCGGCGCATGTGCGAAGCCGTCGGGCTGGAAGTGCTCCGCCTGCGGCGGGTGCGCATCGGCGGAGTCCTGCTCGGGGATCTCGAGCCTGGCCGCTACCGCCATCTCAACTCCATCGAGAAGGAATCGCTCCTGAACCCGCATCGGGAAGAAACCGAAAAAAAGAAAAAAAGGAAGCCAAATCAACGGGTTGCAGGAAAAACGAGAAAAAGCGGAAGAGCATGAAAAATCAGCTTGACAACCTCCCGGGAATACCCCATACATGGGGAGCCTCGGGGGATTGGCGCCCGTAGCTCAGTTGGATAGAGCGTCGGACTTCGAATCCGCAGGCCGGGTGTTCGAGTCACCCCGGGCGCGCAACGTTGGGCCCATAGCTCAATCGGTAGAGCAGCGGACTCTTAATCCGGAGGTTGAAGGTTCGATTCCTTCTGGGCTCACCAAGGCAGACAACATAACGTGTGCGTACAGCAGCGATTTTTCTATTTTTCAACGCAACAACAACTCAACAAAGGGAGAAAAACGATGAAAAAGGGTCTTCTGCTGGGTCTGATGCTGTCCGTGGGTTTCGTGTTCCTGGCCGCCTGCGGCGAGGGCAAGCCTTCCTGCGACCTGCTCTACAAGCGCCTGGACAAGTGCGACAAGATGCCCCTGAAGAAGGAAGTCTTCATGGAAGTGTGCAACAAGAAGGCCGATGAGCACAAGGAAGAGATCGCCTGCTCGGCCAAGAAGGACTGCGGCGAATTCAAGAAGTGCCTGGAGGAGGCGAAGAAAGCCGCGGCCTCGCGGCGGGCGCAGAAGCGCATCGAGGAGGCCATGGCCAAGAACGACCTCAAGGAGGTGCTCATGCAGTGCGACATCTACAAGCAGGACCTCAATGCAGACCTCCAGAAAAAATGCGCGGAAGCCCTTCCCAAGGCGTACGACGAACTCATGAAGAAAGCGCAGGAACTGCGCAAGAGCGGCGAAAAGGAAGATTTGGCCCTGTGCTTCGAACTGCAGGACCATGGCAAGAAGATCGGCCCGGAAAAAGCCAAGGAAGCCGAGACCGTGTGCAAGGAGATCGGATTGCAGGTGACGCACCGCAAGGCGCTGGCGGAAGTGGACAAGTACCTGAAGGAAAACAAGGACATGCTTCCCTTCTACTGCATGGAGAGTTCCATCAAGAAATACGACGAGTTCGGCTCCGAATTCGCCAAGGAACTGAAAAAGGAACTGCTCGATGCCTGCTTCGTGAAACTGGGCAAAGCCATCATGGCCAAGAAGATCCCCGAGATGAAGGGATTCTGCAACTTCTCGGTGCAGGAAATCTTCAACGCGGTGAAAGCCAACAACATCCAGAACCCGGAACTCGACCCCCTCATGACCCAGGCCGCTCCCCTGTGTGAAAAGAAGTAGTCTCCTGCCATCCGGGCCGCCAGCCCGTTTCCCATTTTCCCCATTCCGGCTCGAATCACGATTTCCGATTTCCATCGATCCGCACTTGCGGGCCTAGCCGCGTGCATGTCGAGTGTCACATGAACCAATGCGGCCTTCATGCCAAAAACCATCGGGCGCATGCAGAACAGCCAGCTTGAACCACTTTTTCGCATCTGCTACACCGAAGAATGAACCCGGGGGTGCTTCCCATGCGACGCTTTTTCTTTTTCTTCCTGCCCTTGCTCGTCCTCCTCGCGCCGGATGCGCGGGCCCAGAACAACCTGGTGGTCAACGGCACCACTGTGACGCTCGGCGGCATCCAGCGCTATGATTCCATCTCGGTCATCAACGGGGGTGTCATCCGCGTCCTGGCATACGACAATGGCCCCGACCGCGTGAACCGCGGCAATCTGGAACTGATCGCCCCCAGCATCTTCGTGGACGAGACATCGAGCATCATCGCCACGGGAGCGGGCTACCAGCCGGTGCTCTGCCAGAACGGCCCCGGACCGTCCGCCTTTCCCCGCGCCGGCGGACGCGGCGGCTGCGCCGTGCGGGACTCCGGCGGCGGCGGCGCCCACTTCGGCGGCGGCGGACGCGGAACCAAGGACTGCCCTTCATCCATCTGCGTCTTTCCGCGCGACTGGGAGGAGGACTGCGGCGTATACGCCGGCGGCACCACGTGCACACTCACAGCCAACTGCCGCGACAACGACGGGTTGCCCACCGTGGCCGGCCAGCCTTTCGCGCATTCCATCTGGCAGGTCGAATTCGGCTCTGCCGGCGGCGACGCGGGCTGCCTGGACGGCGATGGCTGGGCCAATCCCCAGTGCGTGGTGGGCGGGCCCGGCGGCGGACGCATCGTGCTCGCGGCCGTCACCCCGTTCGGCACCGGCGTGCTCGACATCCGCGGCCGCATCATCGCCGAAGGCCGCCGCGGATGCGGCATCAAGAACGACTCGGGCGGCGGCGGCGCGGGCGGTTCCATCCTCATCGTGGGCGACAACGTCTCGATCGGCGCCACGGCCGTCATCAGCGCGGCCGGCGGCCTGGGCGGCAACACCCAGCCATATCCCGCCGGCGAATGCCCCGCCTGCGCCCAGCAGGGCGGCACCTGCGACGATTGTGGCGGTGGTGGCGGCGGCGGCATCGTGAGCGTGCTCTCGCGTTCCCCCGCCAACATCCACCAACTGGCCGATTTCCGCGTGGGCGGCGCAGCCGGCGGAGTGTGTTCCTGCGCCGGCGAAGCCGGTGGTGGCGCGGGCGAACTGCAACTCTACGGGGTCTACACCGGCGAGGTGTGCGACGGCTACGACAACGACTTCGACGGCGTCGTGGACGACGACCTGGGCGATATCGCCTGCGGCGCGGGCGCCTGCCAGGTGACGGTATCCGCATGCGCAAGCGGCCAGCCCAACGACTGCGTGCCCATAGCCGATGAAGCCTGCCAGCCCCCCCTGTCCGACACGCGCAGCCGCTTCCTGGTCATCGTGGACACTTCCGGCTCCATGCTGCTGGACCTCTCCGGCGTCTGGACGTTTGGCGACGGCAGCCCGGAACATGTGGGGCTGGACACCAACGGCGATGGCACGGCAGGCAACGACAGCCGCCTGTACAAGGCCAAGGACGCCCTGCGCAACGTCATCTCGGCCTATTATTCCGACATCGATTTCGCGCTGGCCCGCTACGCGCAGGGGTCCGCGCCCGACGTCAACTGCCAGTTGGCCCGCAGTTTCGAATGCGCCGGCATCTGCTGCACCTATGACAATCCGACGAACAACACGGGGTCTCCCAACGCCTGCACCGTGCAGGCCGGCGCCGCCGGCAGCCTGGTCGTGCGCCCCGAGAGCCCGCTTTCGGACGCCTGCATCAATTACGCGGGATCCTGCGGCTCGGTGCGCCGCGGGGCCGACATCCTGGTGGGCTTCGAGAAGCCGGTCAACCAGTTGCTCATGTGGATCGACAACAAGGAGACCAACTTCCAGCCAGACCGCACGGAAGGCGATTTTTGCAACTTCGCGGGCGGCGGCGACTGCGAACTGCGCGGCACCGGTCCTACGCCGCTGGCCGACTCGCTGCTGGCGGCCAAGGCTTTCATGGCCCGCACGATCGCCGAGGACCGCATCGACACCTGCCGGCGCTACGCCGTCATCCTGCTCACCGACGGCGCCGAGTCCTGCCTGGGCAATCCGGTGAACGCCGCGGCCGAACTGCTCAACGACCTGGGTGTGGAAACGTATGTGATTGGGTTCTCCATCCTGCCCTCCGAGCAGGCGCAACTCAACCAGATCGCCCGCGCCGGGTCTTTCGGCAACTCGCGCAACGCCTTCTTCGTGGGCAACGAGAACGAACTGGCCGCCGTGCTGGCCGGCATCGTAGCCGAAAGCGTCGTATACGAAACCTGCAACGGATGGGACGACGACTGCGACAGCCAGGTGGATGAAGACTTCCCGCAACTCGGCCAGCCCTGCGACGACGGCGGCATCGGCGCCTGCCGGGGCACAGGCGAATACCGCTGCCGCGCCGACGGGTCCGGCACGGAGTGCGTCATCACGAATCCCGGGCAAATCCCGCAGGAAGAGGTCTGCAACGGGCTCGACGACGACTGCGACGGCCAGGTGGACGAAGGGCTCAACTGCCAGGCGCAGTGCACACCCACCGGTCCCGAGGTGTGCGACGGCGCCGATAACGACTGCAACGGGCTCGTGGACGAAGCCGACCCACTCATGGGACTGCCCTGCAGCGAAGACGAGGGCGTCTGCGAACCCGGAGCATGGGTGTGCGCGGGTGGACGCATGGTGTGCCTGGGCGGCGTCAATCCAGGCAACGAAATGTGCAACGGGCTCGACGACGACTGCGATGGGCAAACCGACGACGATGCGCCCTGCCCGGCGGACTACTACTGCATCGAGGGCGGATGCCGCCGGCTCTGTTCGGCGGGCGAGTTCCCCTGCCCCGGCGGCTACGTCTGCCGCGAATACACCGTGGGCACGAACCCGGTGCACGTATGCATGCCCACGGCCTGCGCCAACTGCGCTCCGGGCGAAGTCTGCCGCGACAATCAATGCGTGGATCCGTGCGCGGGCGTGAACTGCCGCGAAAACGAGACCTGCGTGATGGGCGAGTGCCGCGACTGCCACACGCTGGGCTGCACGGACGACAGGATCTGCTATGCCGGCCGCTGCGTCGACGACCCCTGCACCGGCGTCGACTGCGGCAGGGACGCCTACTGCGCCAATGGCGCCTGCGTGGACATCTGCCGCGACGAGCGCTGCCCCAAAGACACGGCCTGCAATGCAGCGGGGGAATGCATTCCCGTGGCCGCATGCGAACCCGCCTGCGAATCTTTGCTGGTGTGCATCGATGGAGAATGCGTGACGAACAACTGCCCGCAAATTGCGTGTCCGCCGGGCAACGTCTGCCTGCCGCCCGGGGAATGCGCGCCGGATCCCTGCCCCCTGCTCACCTGCCCGGCCGGAACCGCCTGCACGGTGCTGCCCGATGGCGCCGGGCGTTGCCAGCCCGTCAACACACTGCCCCCGCCTGAAAAACTCACCGCCGGGGGCGGCTGTACCTGCACCCATGCGGCTTCATCCGGACGGCCGCCCATCCTGCCACTGTTCGGCCTGGCTCTGCTGCTGGGGCTGCGCCGCCGCGGAGGTGTGAAATGAACCGGCGACTTCGCACTCTGATGCCCGCCCTTCTGGCGCTGCTTCTCGCGGCAGGCTGCGAGCCGAAGCCTTTCTATCTGTATCCCGATGGCGGCCTTCCCGATGCGGGAGAAGATGCCGACGCACCCGACGGCGATGCCGGAGAAGATGCCGACGTG
Organism: uncultured Kofleriaceae bacterium; assembly: GCA_964516435.1. Classification (GTDB taxonomy): domain Bacteria; phylum Myxococcota_A; class Polyangia; order HGW-17; family HGW-17; genus HGW-17. Next base: position 89,060 of record CAZEZP010000051.1, read on the forward strand.
GTGAACCCCTGCATTCCGCCCGGCGTCCCAGAAACCTGCAACGGCCGCGATGACGACTGCGACGGCATCGTGGACAACGGGTTCAACCTGCAGGAAGATCCCTCCAACTGCGGCGTGTGCGGGCGCATGTGCACGCTTCCCAACGCCGAGGTCGTCTGCACGGCCGGCGAATGCCGTTTCGTATCCTGCCTGCCGGGATTCGTGGACCTGGATCCCAACAATCAGGGATGCGAATACGCCTGCCCCGTCTATCCACCGCAACTGGAGGACTGCAACGGCATCGACGACGACTGCGATGGCATCGCGGACGAAGACCAGGACCTGCCGCCGGCCCCCACGGGACTGTGCCGTACCACCCCCGGCACGCCCTGCGAGGGAACGGTCATGATCTGCACTGCCCGTGGAAATCCGCCCATCACCACGTGGTACTGCAATTACGACGCGCGCGTGGAGTTCGACCCCCGCGTGCCCAACGGCATCGTGCTGGAAGAGACGCGCTGCGACGGCTTCGACGGCGATTGCGATACGGTGCCCGACGACCCATTCACGGACCTCGGGCAGGTCTGCGACAACGGCGACATCGGCGCCTGCCGCGACGAAGGCCGGCGCGTGTGCAACCCTCTCACGCAGACCGATACGATCTGCGATTTCTCGCTGGGACCGGATCCCGACCCGCTGGCCCCGCGCAGCGAGGACTGCAACGGCATCGACGACAACTGCGACGGCATCGTGGACAATTTCGACCCGTTCGATCCGGAGCGTGTCATCGACGACATGGTGCACATCACGCACCATGGGCTGGATTTCTACATTTACCGATACGAAGCATCCCGGCCAGATGCCACCGCCACCAGCCCGGGGCTGTCGGAAGCGCGGCCCTGTTCGCGCCCGGGAACGCTGCCGTGGGCCGGCGTGAACTACGCCGATGCCGTGGCGGCCTGCGCACGCGTGGGCAAGCGGCTGTGTACTGCCGCCGAATGGCAGGCGGCCTGCGCGGGACCCGACAACCGGACGTATCCGTACGGAAATGCTTACGACCCGCTGGCCTGCAACGGCGTGGACCTCGACGGTATCCCCGGCGGAAACGACGATGACGTGCCGCTGCCCACGGGCAATTCGCCGCAATGCGTTTCGGCCGACGGCATCTTCGACGCCAGCGGTAATCTGCGCGAATGGACGAATGACCGGCGGGGCACCACCAGTTCCGGCGATCCCGTGTACGTGCTGCGCGGAGGCGACTTCCACACCCCCTATCCCGGGCTTGCCTGCGCCTTCGATCTCTCGCAGGCGGCCGCGTCCGTTCCCCTCCCCACCGTGGGTTTCCGCTGCTGCTCCGATACGGCTCCATGAAGCCCGGTGCCCGTCCAGCCGGCACCCGCATGGCGGACACGTCGAAAATGGCGGCTCGATTCACTGCAGTTTCTTAACTGAAAAGAGTTCCCGCTTTCAGCGCCCCTGTGGCAAAACTCCAGCCGGCGCGGGCACCGAAACACCCGTCGGCTGGGATGGCGCCGTCGTCCCTGTCGAAGGCGCCGCTTTCCTTCTGGCATCCGGCTTTCCGGATTCCGGCTTGCGGGGAGCGTAGCGGAACAGGGAATAGCGGAACCCATAGGGCGTTTCCACCGGGTTGGCAAAATCCCGGTGCACCATGGAAACCCAGACGGGGCGCACCAGGAAGGTCATGGGCAGCCAGGACTGGAGCATGTTCTCGATTTTAATCGAGAACGCCACGCGCGCCTGCGCGTTGAGGCTCTTGCGCATGGATACGAGCAGGCCATCCATGAGCGTGTTGGAAAGGACGCCGTAGTTGTAGACCCCCGTGCTGTGGAACAGCGCAGAGAAATCCTCGTAGGGACGCCCTGCCCAGGAGAGCAGCGCCCCCGAGAACTGGCGCTTGCGCAGCATATTCCCCATCTGCTTCCAGTCCGTGGGTACGGGCACCAAGTCGATGCCGGCCTTGCGGTAGTCGGCTTTCAGGATGTCGAACATCTCCAGGCTCGCACGCGAATTGGCGGGAATGAGCACCACCAGGCGCAGGGGAACCTGCTGGCGGTCCCGGATGCCGTCGCCGTCGTGGTCGATCCAGTCCACCTGATTGAGCAGTTGCCTCGCAGCTGAGGGGTCGAAGGGCCAGTTCCTGAGATTGGGATCCCCCATGCCGCCTGGCGGCCAGAAAGGCCCGGTGCAGGGTTCGGCCAGGCCGTGGAAGACCTTCTCGACGATCCGATCCCGGTCGATGAGCATGGAAAGCGCCCGACGCACGCGGAAGTCGGCCAGCATCGGCTGGTTGACATTCCAGAGCAGGTAACTGAACTGCGGCGGCACGAATCGCACCAACTGGTAATCGGAAAGCAGCGATTCCGTAACCTGGTCGGGATAATGCAGAGGCGTCAGTTGCGGCAGCACATGCACCTGCCGGCGGCGCACCCCCACGAACGCGCGGGATGCATCGGGGAACTTCCGGAAAATCACCCGGCCCACGTCCGGAGTCGGCCCCCAGTAATACTCGTTCTTCTCCAACACCAACTGGTCCGGGACATCGGTCTCCAGCAGCCGGTAGGGCCCCGTGCCTACGGGAGAGAGGGAACCGCGGCTCTTTGGCGAAATGCCCTTGAAGAAGATGTGGGACGGCAAAATGGGCAGTTCCACCAGATGGTCGAGAAAATACGCATTGGGCTCGCGCAACTGGATGCGCACCTCATCGGGGCCGAAGCGATCCGCACGCATGAACGTGTGATTGATGTCCTCCAGGAAAGGCCCGCGATCCACCTTGGGCATGGTCAACATGTTGAAGGTGAAGAGCACGTCCTCCACGGAAAAGGGCCGGCCATCCTGCCAGCGCACGCCGGAACGCAGCCGGAAGCGGAACGAGGTTCCCTTCTCGTCTGCCGACCAACTCTCGGCCAGCGCCCCCACCAACTGGCCGGACACCGGGTCCCGATCCAGCAGACCCTCGTAGATGTGATGCATGGCGATGTGGTAACCCAGTTCATCGATGCGCAGGAAGGGGTTGAGATGCTCCGGCAGCGAATGTACGGCCACCACCAATTCCACCACGCGCGCCTCCGGAGAGAGCAGCGCCGACGGCAACTTGCGGGAGGGAAGCACCATCTTCTGGATGACCGCCTCCTCGGCCTTCACCCATTCCATGGCCGCTTGATGGGGCGTGGGGGGCGGCTCCATGCAGCCCTTGCAGGAAGCCGAAAACAGCACGAAGACGCCGGCCATGAAGCGCAGGGCGGCATGCAATCTGGCATAAGCCGAAACCATTTTTCTCCCGGAAAACATCATTGGCAGTAATTTCCCAGAATCGTGCCCGCGGCGCCACAAGACTGGCCGCAGGCACTGCAGTTGCGGGTGAAGACCAGCCCACCCCAGCACCAGCGAGCCACCCCATTATCGCAAATCCCGGCGAAGTCGATTCCCTCACAGGTGGTGCGGCGCCTTTCACACCGGGCACGTCCGTTCACGACCGTACAGGGCCCCGTATGTGCATCGCAGCATTCCGTGCGGGGAAGGCCGCCTTCGCACCAGCGGGCGATATTGCCATCACACGCGCCATTCTCTGTCAACCCACCGCAGAAATCGAAATCCGCCGGAAGAACGGAATCCAAAAAATCCAGATCCCAGTCCGTGCGGGCATAGTGATCGAAATCCACACAGGACGGATCCCCCCAGGAAACGGTTCCCAACACGCTCACCACGTTGCCTTCGAGCGGATACAGGGAAGGTCCCCCGGAATCCCCGCTGCACACGGAGGAATAGCCCTGCCCGTTCACGATCATCTCGCCATCGGCGTCGGAAACGCCCCAGACGCGCTCGGGCGTCCACCAGAGACGCGTGTTGCTCTCGTCCTGCTCCGTCATGCCATAGCCGGCCTGCTGCACGTAATGGCCGATCAAGACACGCGGACTGGTACGCGAAATGGGAAGAGGGGAAATTCCGAGATCGAGCGCCGGCGTGCCGTCGAGTTCGATGACGGCCTGGTCATAGCCGGTCTTGGAATAATTGCTGTACTGCGGATTCACATGCACGGCCCGCACACCGAACGTGCGCAGGGGCGATGCGGCATCCGCGCCGAAGGAAAAGCGCAGGTCCGAGGGATCCATTGGCCGGGCGCGAAAATCCGTCACGCAATGCGCGGCCGTGAGCACATGACGATCCGAAACCAGGGTGCCGGTGCAGACATTGACCCATGCGCCATCATACTGGAGCAGCGCCCCGATGGCCCGCTGCTGCGAGGGAGCCATGCACAAGGCCGGCCCCGCCGTGGTGCCATGGTAGATCTTCTGCTGCGGCAGCCAGTGCAGCGTCTTGGCATCCTGGGTTTCATCACAGGTTACATTGTTGGAATTATTTATATTATTGGAATTGTTTATATTATTAATTGTGTCATTGTTATCATTGTTGATATCTGTCTTGTTTTTCTTTTGGCCGCCATCATCACAGGCTGCAGCACTCATCACGACCAGACACACGGAAACGAGAACGACTTTCATGCCTCACCCCCGGGAACATGTGACAGACGGCGCAAGGGAAGGGAAAAACAGGGGATCGAACAGGAAATCACTTGCCAATCGGATTGATGTACTCGAGGTCCAGGCCACCCGGATACAGGTAGGACGTGTAGGAAGCGAAGCCGTACACCTCGATGCCGAACTTGATGTTGGAATTGGGCGCCACGATGGTGTGCGAGCCGTTGGTGCCGGTGTTGGTGACGTCGATCTGGGCCACGCCATAGCCGGTGCTGGCGATCGGTGTGTACCTGTCGGCCGTGAGCGCCACGCCGTCGAGCGTGATGAACTCCATGGTGTCGGCCGGAATCTTGGCGATCACGTTGACGTAATTGACCGTGATCGACGGCGGCGTGGAGAAGGTGTACTCGGAGCGGTACTGCTCCACCGGCACTACAAGCCCGAACGCCGGGTCGCCCATCTCATCGAAGGAATCCGTCCAGTAGTTCTGGCCCACGGTGAACTTGCCCACCATGATGGGACCCGTGGCGTTGACTTCGAAGTGCTGCCCGGGCTGCGCCAGGAACTCGATATATTCGCCGGCATTGAGGGTGGCCGGGTTCTGCACGGCCGGATTGAAGGTGACCTGCACGCCGTTGTCGCCCGAAAGGATGCGGATGACGTTGGTCTCGGTGGTGCCGGAGCGCACCGGATGCGTGAGTCCCACCAGGAAGTGCTTGCCCCACGTCTGCAGGGGGAACATCATCTCCTCGAGGTGGTCGCAGGCCCAGTAGTTGTAGGGGACGAACGTGCAGTTGTGGCCGGCCCACACCGCCACGGGCTGGGAAGCCGTAATCAGGGAGCCCGTCAGATCATAGTCGTTGCCGGGGTTGCAATAGTAAACCCCATTGGCATCCGGTCCCGTCTTCTGGGCTCCGGCACCGGTGGGGCAGCCGTCGTAGGTCAGATCGTTTCTGGTGACCAGTTGCAGCACGTCGCCCTTGTTGAGGGCATACTGCATGGAGCCGCCCGGCGTGAGCGCGCCCACGCTGGGGCCCGCCGCGAAGTAGGCCTTCGAGTTCACGGTCACCTGCGTGTTGTCCTGGGTGGCCACCACGGCCAGCACGCCCGGGCTGTTCAAATCCTGCCCGATTCTGTTAAGCACCATGGTGGGACGGCCCATGACCATGTAGTTGCCGGAGAGCACGGTGGCCGGCAGCAGCAGGGATGCGTCGTTGGAGTAGGAGTAGATATCCGCACCCAGTGTGAAATCGTACGGGCTGAACTGGTACACCGTCACGGGCAGCGAGGTCTGGATGTGGAAGGCGCCCTGGTTGCTGGCCGCGCGGTAGATTCCGGACTGCAGGCCGGACAGGCCGTCGGCGGAACTGGCCAGGCGGATGTCGTTCTGGTAGTTGAGGAAGATTACTTCCAGCGTGTTGGCGGGGATGGTGCGGTCGACGTTGGCGCCGCCGCCCGTGATCTGCACGCGCACGGGCGCATCGTTGGCGTTGTCGACGGCGATACCGAAGTTGCCCGAGAATGCCGCATCCAACTGGCCGTTGGCCATGCCCACCGACCAGTATTCGCATCCGCGGTAACTCTTGTTGGCCGCGGCCCGGATGCAGGGGCTGTCGCACACGGCGATGCCGTTGGCCTCCGCGCACTGCTCGCCGGCGGCCGAATCACACTGGGTCTGCACCAGGCCCACCGTGCCGTCGGCGGTACACACGTGCACGGCGTTGTCGGAGCCGCAGGTGGTTCCGCCGGACACGCACGCCTGGCAACGCTTGTTATTGGGATCGCACACCGGCGTGGGCGCTGTGCAAATCTGGTCGTTCACCCACTGGTTGTTGCTGCACACCTGCAGGGTGTTGCCGAAGCACTGTTTCTGACCATTAATGCAAGTTGCGTTGTTCGTATTGTTCGTATTATTGTTATTAAAAGTATTGTTGGTTTTCTTTTTCTCTGGCGTGCAGGAAAGAACGAAATTCATCAGAAGGAAGGAAACCGTCAGGAAGGAAAGGATTCGATGCATCGGGCAACTCCTTTGAGCGAAAAGACGGATCGTATGAAGGTCCGAACAGCTCACTAGTTCATAAACCAGGATCCCGGGTCGTGCAAGCTGGCAATCCGGGCTTTTACATGATTTTCATGAGAATCGGGTTCAAATTTTTCTGAAAATTCGAGTCCGGATGGAACAAATGGAAACTGGGCAGAAAAGTCTTGATTTTTCGTCAGCTCCCGATATATTGAGGCAGCTTTTCGAGGAGGTCCTGCATGGCGCGTGTTACCGTGGAAGATTGTCTGGAAGTGGTGCCGAACCGGTTCGCCCTGGTGCTGCTGGCGGCCAAGCGCATGCGTGAACTGACCCAGCCGGACGCCGTTCCCCTGGTGAAGTGCAAGAACAAGGAAGCCGTCACGGCCCTGCGCGAAATCGCGGCCGGCAAGGTGCATTACCAGGAGAACGTGGACGAGATGGTGCGCTCCTACCACGAAGAAGTCCTGTATTCCACGTCTGCCACGTTCACGTACTGATTTCCATCCGACATCCCCGCGGCGGAGCGACCATGAAACCCATCCGGATCGACTGGGAAGAACTGGAACTGGCCTGCGAGCGCAACGCCCCGGGGGTAGACTCCTACCTGGATCGTGAAACCGGTGCCGTGCTGGTGTTCTACGGAGAAAGCGAGCAGGAGCGGGAGGCACAGCAGGCCGTTGCAGGAAATGCGGCGCGCTACCTGCTGGTGGAGCCGGTTCCGCCCAAGGAACAGTACCGCTGGATGGAAAAGTTCGTCGCCACGGTGACCGACGAGGAACTGCGCGAGCGCATCCTCATCGCCATCGATGGGAAGGGCGCCTTCCGGCGTTTCAAGGATCTGCTGGTAAAGTATCCAGGGGCGCGCGAGCGCTGGTTCGCCTATCGCGGGCAGCACCTTCATGCCTACATCAATGGATGGATCACCGGCAAGGGGCTGGATCTGGCGGAGCCGCCGCCGTGGGGCTGGGACGTGAAGCCCCCGGAGGACGAGCCCGTGCCGGCGGTCGTGGTCACGGCCGAGTTGAGTCCTGCCGAAGTGCTGCGCCGCCAGGCCCGCGAACTGGTGGACAAGGTGCCGGCCGTCGAACTGGAAACGGCTATCGCATTCCTGGAGTTTCTGCGCCAGCGCCAGGCCGGTTCCACGCCTGCGAAGCCCTCTGGAAAGTGAAAATCATGGCCGCCGGTTTCACAGGGCATGAGAAAGACTGCAACTCCAGGGGTGCCGGTCCGTCTTGCCTGCCCGTGAAGCAGCGAGGACGATGTTCATGATGGAGAATCCCGGTCCCTTCGATGCCCTGCCCGCCACCCCCGCGGCGCAAACCGCGGCGGGGGGCGCATCGGTGGACCTCAAGCGCCTCTTCCACATCGTGCGCAGTTACTTCTGGGTAGTGATCCTGACCTGCGCCGGCGGAGTCGCGCTCTCGTACTTCATCACCAAGCGGCAGACGCCCCTGTACAAAACCTCCTGCTCGCTGGTCATCTCCAGCCAGTTGCCGTCGTACCTGGGATCCACCATCAAGTCCAACCTGGCGGAGACATCCGACGAATACTGGTACGAGCAGCGCTATCTTGCCACGCAGATCGAGATCATCCGAAGCCGCAACATCGCGTTGCTGGCCGTGCGCCGCCTGGAAAACGCCGAAATCCACGAACTGCTGCAGCAGCCCCAGTTCGCCGGGCGCGAGCCGGTGGAGGAGGAGATCCAGCGGGCGGCCGACGTGATCCGCGGCATGATCCAGGTGCAGCCGGTGCCGGAGAGCCGGCTGGTCAACGTAACCGCCGTGTCCGCCAATCCCCAGATGGCCAAGAAGGTGGCCGATGCCGTGGCCGAGGCGTTCATCGACGACAACCTGGAACGCCGCCTGGCCTCGACCAAGAGCGCATCCGTCTGGCTGGAGGACCAACTCAAGAGCCTGCGCAGGAAACTCGACGAGGACGAGCAGAAACTCTACGACTTCAAACGCAAGAACAACATCCTGGCGGTGAGCCTGGAAAGCCGCATCCAGAACACGACGGCGCTGATCCTGTCACGCTCGAACACCGTGGAGGCGCTCGATGCCCAGGTGCGCGAACTGCGCGCCAAGATCCAGCAGGTGCGCCGCATGCGCACGGCCGATCCCACGCTGGATCCATCGGCGGATTTCCTGAACAAGCCCACCATTTCCGCCCTGCGCGAGCGCTACCATGCGGCGCTGGAAAAGCTCAAGGAAGTCCAGGTGGACGTCATGGAGCGCCACGAGGACGTCATCCGGCAGGAACGCATCCTGGACGTGGTGCGCCGGCAGTTGCTGCAGGAACTGTCCCTTTCCGAATCCGCGCTGGATGCGGAATATCAACTCAAGTCGAAAAATCTGGAGGAAGCAAGGGCGCTTCTGAAACAATCCCAGGAAGAAGCGCTGCAACTGGCCGCACTCGACATCGAGTACAGCAAGCTCACGCGCGAGCGCAACGAGACCGCCAAACTGTATGAACTGGTGCTGGCCCGCCTCAAGGAGACGGGGTTGGTCGAGGAACTGAAGACCAACAACATCCGCCTGCTGGATGCCGCCCAACTGCCCCTGGCCCCCTTCAAGCCGGTGCTGTGGATCAATCTCGCCCTGGGCCTGGCCTTCGGCCTGTTTTTGGGCGCCGGCTTCCTGTTCCTGCTCTATTATTTGGACAACACCATCAAGAGCCAGGAAGAGGCCGAGCAGGTGCTGGGGGTCTCCCTGCTGGGCTACATCCCGCTTTTGCCCTTCGAGAGCGGGGATTTCCCCAACGAGCTCTACATCTACCACCATCCCCAGAGCCCCATCGCCGAAAGCGTGCGGGCCATGCGCACGAACATCCTCTTCATGTCGCCAGGCCGCACCCTGCGCACGTTCAGCCTGACCTCGGCCAGTCCGCTGGAAGGCAAGACCACGCTGTCGACCTACCTGGCCATCTCCATGGCCATGAGCGGCGAACGCACGCTCCTGGTGGATGCGGACATGCGCCGGCCCCGCCTGCACAAGATTTTTGGGCTCAAGGCGCGCGTGGGACTTTCTTCGCTCATTGTCAAGAAATCCACCTATGAAGAAAGTATCCAGGCCAGCCCGGTCGCCAATCTGGATCTGCTGCCCTGCGGCCCCATCCCCCCCAATCCCAGCGAACTGCTGCAAAGCCCCAATTTCCGCGAAGTATTCGAGGAACTGTGCCGGCGCTACGACCGCATCATCTTCGACTCCCCGCCGGTGGGGCTCGTGACGGACCCCGCCATCCTGGGGCAGATGGTCGACGGCATCATGGTGGTCATGCGCTACGGAAAGACCACGCGCCACCTGCTGCGCAACACGCGCAAAACGCTCTCTACAGTCAAAGTGAACATCCTGGGCGGAATCATGAACTACGTGGACACCCACCGATGGGGAGAACGCCCGTATTACTATCGCCGCGGCAAGGGAAAACGCAGTGGCTATTATGCCTATTATTCCCATTATGGTTCCGACGAGTCCGAAACCGCCGCGGCCGAGGAAACGAAGCCTTCCGAAAAAGAAAAGGAATGAGGCGAGGCATCGGCCAGCCGGCGGGGCTCACCCCCCGGACAGCGTGAAATCCTCGATGCGGCGGAATCGGCAATCCGCGCCGAGGATACGCAAAAGCGGCGCGGGCTCCCATCGCCGGCTCCCCTCCATGCGCAATTCGGCACGCACGAAACCTTCTTCGGGCGACACGCGGCAAACCACGCTTTCCAGCTTGCGCCGGTCCCGTGGCGCGATATCGAAAGAGCGGGCTTCTCCCGCGGGTGCGCCGGCCACAGCCGGAAGGCGCCGTTCCGTGAAAGCGACCTTCAATTCGGACAGCCAGCCGCGCACGGAGGCGAAAACCACCTGCGCGGAAAGGCCGTTCCATCCGAGAACCGCCCGGACACCGGTTACTTCGGAAGCGTCGAAGCGTTCCAGCACGCGCAAGGATGCGCCCAGAAACCCTTCCAGCGCCGCCGCAACGTCCTGCACGTCCCGTGCGGCCAGGCAAGGTGAACCATCCGGCATCGCACCCGACACCCCGTAAAGCGCCACCACGGTCGCGCCGCACCAGCCCGCCCCCACGCGCGCTTCCCACGCCGGGTGGGTCCACAGCGCCTCGCGGATGCCGAAGAGCCGCCCCGTCAACTCCGGACAGGCGCGTAAGGCAGCGGCCAGCAGATTCGCTTCCAGATACTCCCGGGAAACGCCCGAAAAACGCTCCGGGAGTACGACCCGCAGATGGATGGGACGGCTCTTTCGCTTGATGCGGACCCATTCGGCCAGGGACGCCGCCAATGCCGCCTCCCGGCGGATGGCGTGCCCCGTCAGGAATGCGCGTTCGGCCGCATTCCGGCAGGCCCCGCATCCATGGCAGCCCGCCTGCCCGTCGGCGGCCAGCGAAACGCAGCACACGGAAGGCTCCTCGAAGCCGGCCGCCCGTTCCCACGCCCGCACCAGAGCGGCGTCTGCCCAGGAATCCGGCGAAAGCGGCGCATCACCGGACGTGCGGAAATCCTCCAGCAGCCGTTCTGCCAGTTCCCGGGGAATCCGGCCGTCGCATGCCCATCCCTGCCGGGCGGATTCCTCCAGGATCGACGCCGTGCGGGGCGTGGGCAAAACCAGGACCTGGGCCAGGACGTATTCCTCCCAGGACATGGCCATGCGGAATTCGAAGCCGGCCGCCGTCACGGCCTTTTCCATGCGGCGGGCCAGGTATTCCATCCGGGGCCGGGCGAATTCCGGCTTGGCGAACATCAGCGGCGTTTGCGGCATGCGCACGAGAAACCCCGCCGAAAACACGGCGCGCGGGGCGCCGGTGTGGGATCGCTTTTTCAGGACGTCCCGGAACTGGACGCAAAACGTCTCGAATTCCGCCAGATCCGACTCTCCCTCGATGCCGGCCAGGATGAAGAACAACTTGATTTCCCGCACGCGGGCCTTCGCCAGTTCATCCAGCAGTTCCCGCCAGGCGTCCTCCTGGAAGCCCTTGGCGTAGAAACGCCGCATCCGGCGGGAGATGCCTTCCACCCCCACCGTGAAGGAGCGCTTCTCGGCCGCCAGTTCGGCCTGCAGCATCCACGGATGGCGGGCCAGCACGTCGGCGCGCTGGCTCATGAGGTTCACCCGGTCGAAAATCCGGTGCAGGCCATCCAGGAGACGGCCGATCTCCTGATGCGTGTTGAAATTGAAGGCGCTCACCTCCACCGTGGAAGCCCCCGTCTCGCGCGCCAGTCGACGGGCCGCCTCGAGCACGGCATCAGCGGGCAATTCCCGGTAGGGACGGCGCTCCCATGCCTCGTGGCAGAACGAGCAGAATGCCGGGCAGCCGCGCGAAATCTCCAGTTTCACCGTATCGGCGGACGGCGCGTCGAACACCACGGATGCCGGCTGCTCCCAGGGTACGAGACTGCGGGCGGTTCCGGGCACGAACCCCTGCCCGTCCAGCGGCAGCAAAACACCGGGAACTGCGGCCCGGAAGGCGGGAATCCGGCGCGCCAGTTCCCTGGCGACGGCATCCGCGCCGGCTCCGCGGGTTTCCAGGAGCGTTCGGAAGAAATCCTGTGCATGGGGTTCGATTTCCCCGAAATACAGGCCATCGGCGAACGAATCCCCATCGGGAAAGAACAGCCCGTGGGCGAGCGCGGCGCTGGAGCCGCCCAGCAGCACGGGCGGCCAGGGCGCCCCCGAAGAAGATGGCCCGGCCCGGCGCGAGGAGGCGCGCGGCGGGATGCCGGCGCGCAGCAGCATCAGCGGCAGGTTGGGAAGTTCCTGCACGACGGAGCACGACACGCACAGCGCATCGAATTCGGCCGCCGGCCGACCCGTCTGCAGGCCGGCCATCCAGGGAATCCGGCCCTCTTCCAGGCGGCGGCGCTCCCAGGCTGCCGGAAGAAAGGCGAAATCCCCCAGCGCGCCGGGCCCCAGTACCGTCCGCATCCATGCGAAGAGCACCGTGTGCGGCGTCGAGCGGACAGCATCGGGAAACGGCGAGAGGCGCACGAACAGAACCCGCAGGCAGGCCGCCTCCCATGGCGGATTCACTTCCGATTCAGGCAACCCGGGAAATCCGAACCGGATGCGGGCTCCCCCGGGCGGGGAAAGCACATCGGTGCTCATTGGTACACTTTCACGGGCTCCCCCTGGATGCCGGCATGCAGTTCCACCAGATGCCGGATGGGGCTGTGCGCCAACTTCGGGTACAGGACTTCCTCCACCTGGAAGAAGCCCACGCTGGAACTCATGTGCACGGTGATGCGCACGGGGCGCTCCTCGCCGCGGCCGATGTCGATGCGCTCCACGGCCGAGGAGGAATACTTGTGGATGTCCCCCACCCGCGCCTTCGTGGAAATCATCATGGGGATGCGGGCGCGGCCCTTTTCCATGTCGCATCCGTCGGCCACCAGCAGGATGCCGGCCTCCAGGCTGTGGATGTCGATGCCGCCCATGTGGCCGCCGATGCACTCCATGACGAGCGAGCGCAGCACCACGCGGCGGCGCGCCTCGGAGGGAAACAGTTCGGCCAGAAAGCGATCCAGGAGGGGCCGTGCCAGTTCGATGGAAAAAATTTCGTGATCGGCGCGCGTCACCGTCATCCCCACGTCGTGCATCATGCCCGAAAGCATCAGGGCGCTCCAACTGTCCTCCCACGTGCCGATGTCCTCCGCCTCCAGGCTCAGCCGGATGCCGGCATCCCGCAGCAGGCCGGCCACGGTCAGCGCGTTGAGCACCACCTTGCGCATGTGGACGGGACCATGATCATTGTATCCGAGCCGCTTGATGGACACCTCGTTGGCGTATTCCTGCAGGGCATGCAGTTCCTCGTCCTCGAACAGCATCGCGGCCAGGCGGGGAAGCCTCTCCCCCGGCAGCATCTTCAAGACGGCCCTTTCCAGGGCGATTTCCTTGGGTGACTTGTTCATCCATCCTCCATGCGCCCCGCGTAGAGCATTTGGGCGAAGCGCGCGCCAAAGCGGCAGGAGATCATGGAAAAGACGGGCACGCTTGTCAATGCGAGTCACGGCGTGCGGTATATGCGCCGGCGGGCGATGACACGGCGGTTGCCGTCGCCGTCCACGGCCGCGATTTCCAGCAGGTGCGGACAGTAAGACACGTTCGAGAGATCGATTTCCCCCCAGTAGCCCACGTCCGGGCAGCCCGGATATCCGGGAAACACCAGGCACACGTCGGGGCGCGCGGAACCGGTGGAAAGTTCCACGGGCGGCTGGTTGTCCAGGATGGCCTGCACGGACACGACGCCCTTGTTGTCCAGCACCCACCCCCATACCGACAGGCTGTCCCCCGAAACCAGCGCATCCTCTGCGGGCGAGTCGAGCACGCCGAACGGCGGAAGGCTGGTATCCAGCCAGTTCGCGCTGTACCGGATGGTGCCTTCATTGCCCAGCATCAGGTAGGCCCGCGCATGAACCCATCCCCACGCCGGAATGGCAAAGGAAAACTGCGCGCGCACGTTGTTGAAGGGCAGCGAACGGTTCTGCCATCCCTGCCACTGGGTCAGCCGGTTTTCGTGGTAGATGCCCACCCCGTAGGTCAGCGTGGAATCCTGGAACATCACCCATCCGTCCGGACTGGTGAAATTCCGGTAATAGAAGCCGTCGTTGGCCGGCTGATCGATGGAAATCTCCTGTCCGCCGGAAGCGAAGAGCCGCCACAGGTCCGGTCCCTGGTGGCCGTTGGCCGTGTACACGGTCGGCATTTCCTGGAGCGTCGCAGCGTGATCCAGGTCCGACAGGTTGATGACGTCCATGTCCATTTCCACCACGTGATAGGACACGAAACGCAGGTTGAGCCGGACCTGCACATCGGAGCGGCGCCATGCGGTGGCGGCGTTCTCGCAGCCCGAACTGTCGCAGTCGGGACGATCCCAGTCGGGATTCCAGTGCAGGGGAGTGACCACAATGGATAGGGAATCGTCCACGAAAGACGATGAATCCACGCCCGAACCGTTGTTGCAGCGGTTTCCGCCCTGCACGGGATTCCAGCCCAGGAAGGTGATGCTCGCGGGGCACTCGCTGGCGCGCTGGCGGCAGGCGGCATCCCATGCGCAATTTTGCATGATGCGGTCGGGATCGTAGAACGCGACCTGCACCTCGCGTCCCGTGTCGTTGGCATCGATGGCATTCGTACCGTTCATGCCGGGATTGCCGTCGGCCATGCCGAAAAAGACGATGGAGCCGCCCCATTCCCGCCGCACGCCGATTTTCAACCCGCCTGAAGCGTTATACAAATAATCATCGGTAAATCCGTCGACCGTGGTGGTCTCGGTGCGGGCGGGAGGACCTTCCCCGGAAAGCGGACGCAGGGACACGGGAGCCGGCGGGTCCACCTCGGGGCAGACGGATTCGCACGCCGGATCGGGAGTACAATCCGTATCGGCACAATCCGCCCGGCCATCACCATCGTCGTCGAGGCCATTGTCGCAGCAGGTCTCGTGAACGTGGCAGACGCGGTCCGCGCACTGCCCTTCGCTCGTGCAGGGATTGCCGTCGTCGCAGGGATTGAGGTTGGGAAAATTCTCGCAGACGTGCTCGCTCGTACAGAAATCGTTGGTGCAGGGATTACCGTCGTCGCAATCGGAAGCCGCATGGCAGCCCTGCACCGCATCCGCATCGGGTCCCGCATCCGTGGGCGGCGGCGCCGTCTTGGCGCATGCGCCGGCGAGAAGCACCCACGAGAGCCCGAAAAGAAAGGTGAGGCGATGGGAAAATTCCCTGTGATGCATGAAACGGATTGAAGCCCAAACCCTCTGCCCTGTCAACCACCTGGAATACGAATATCAATAAAAAAATTGACTGACTTTCCACCTCTTTCCGGCTATTTTGTTAGAGGGGCCCGGCACTGACCGCGGAACCGCAAGGAGGAAAACATGGAACGTTTTCGCTTTTTCTGGCTCTTGGCGCTCGTGTTCGTGTTGACGGCCTGCACCGGGGAATCCGGCACCCGCAAGACCAACAATGAAAACAACGAAAACAATGGGGACCGCTGCACATGCCGGGATACGGACGGCGACGGCATCTGCGACTTCGACGAGGCCGACGCCGAAACCCGGGACACGGACGGCGACGGCACTCCCGACTTCCAGGATCTCGACAGCGATGGTGACGGCATCCTGGACGCCATGGAAGCCGGCGATGACACTACCTGCACGCCGCCATCCGATACGGACGGCGACGGCGCTTCCGATTTCATCGACGAGGACAGCGACGGCAACGGCATTCCCGACGCCGTCGAGGGTAGCGGGGACACGGATGGCGATGGGCAGCCCGATTACATCGACATGGACGACGACAACGACTACCTGCCCGACGCGTTCGAGGCGGGCGGATGCGAATCCTGGGAGACTTCGCGGATCCCCTGCGACACGGATGGCGACGGCATCCCGGACTACCGGGAGATCGACAGCGATGGCGATGGCATCGGAGACCGCTGGGAGACGTCCGCGGACGCCGACGACGACAGTATGCCCAACTTTCGGGATCCCGACAGTGACGATGATGGAATTCCGGATGCGCTGGAAGGTAGGACCTACGGGGACCCGTGGGCCGAACCCGTGGACAGCGACGGCGACGGCTTCTATGACTTCGTGGACGTGGACTCCGACAACGACGGTCTGCCCGACGACGTGGAGGATGCCAACCAGAACGGGAACGTGGACCCCGGGGAAACCGACCCCGGCAATCCGGATACGGACGGCGACGGCGTGAGCGATCTGATCGAGAAGGCGGCCGGCACGGATCCGCTCTCTCCGGCGGACAGCCCACGCATCCGCGGGGATTTCGTCTTCCTGGTGCCCTATCAGGACGCCCCCGATCCGCCCGAGGACGTGCTGCGGTTTTCCACGGCCTTCCAGATGCTGGATCTGCTCTTCGTCATCGACGTATCGGGCTCCATGTCCGCCGAAATCAATGCCGTGCGCGACGGCCTGGCCGGCATGCTCGACGATCTAATCTGCCTGCCGGGCCAGAACCCGTCCGTGGATCACTGCATCCCGGACGTCCAGACGGGCATCATCCTCTTCGGCCAGTCGGGAACGCCGCATACCCTGGTCAAAGCCATCGACGACAACAACCTGCCAGCCGACCCTGGCCCGGATGCCGATTGCACCTACAACCGCCTGCCCACCATGGCATCGGGCGGAAGCGAACAGACCGTGCGGGCGCAGTCCCTGGGATTCACTGGGACCTGCGCCTCCGATGCCGGACGCATCGGACAGGCCTGCTTCCGGCCGCGATCCCTGCACCTGGTCCTGCTCGTAACCGACGAGGATCTCAAGGAAGACACGGATTATGCCAACCGTCAGAGCCACTGGGACACCATCTATGGCGGCGGCGGCCGGGTCATCGTGGACTATGGCGCAGGCGGCACCACGGAAATCAGCAATCTCATCACCGACATGCTGGCGGCTTCGTCCAATGGCGTAACCCTGGTGCCCGTGATCTCCCCTCTGGCCTATGCCTCCATCCCCGTGTGCCAGACCCTGTCGCCCAATCCCTTCTATCTCTCGGGAAGCGATTACCGGGCGATGGTGCGTGGTGACGACGCCAATGCCGGCCCGGCGCTCTCATGCGCCGTCCAGGCGGTGGGAGCCTACATGCCCCAGGACGTGGACGCGCAAGTCTCCAACGACCCCGCCAACGTGGACGCGCGCGGCAATCCCGTGGATGCGCCGGCGGCATTCATCGACTACATCGAAGTGTTCATGGCCGCACAGGACAGCCAGTGCCCGGACGGCTACAATACCGCCGACACGAACGCCGACGGCCACGACGACCGCTTCGTTCAGATCCTGCCCGGCAATCCCGTGTGCTGGCGCATCCACGTCAAGGAGAATCAGGCCGTGGAGCCTGCCCGGACGCCCCAGATGTTCAAGGCGACCATCGACGTGTACGGCACGGGCGGCGCCCTGCTCGATTCCCGCGACGTGTACTTCCTCGTGCCGCCCGAGTTCGAAGGCCCCGGCGGCCCCGCATGACGTCCGCCAATCCCGCTCCTTGCTTTTTCACGATGAGATCTTATAGTGGGCCCGCTCCCGGGCCGGAGGTTCCCGGCAGGGGCCGGTGCGGAATCCGTGCTGGGAAGGGGTGTGTCCATGGGATTTTTCTCGAGCCTGTTCGACAAGGAAGCGCGTGCGCGCCGGTCGCTGGAAAAGAACCTGCGTGTGGCGCTCAACAAGCGCGTGCAGCCGGAGGAACGCTGGGCCGCGCTTTACGCGCTGCGCGACAATGGTTCCCCGGAAGCGATATACGGCCTGCTCAAGCGGTTCACCTTCATCGCTGAGGGCAAGGGCGGGCTGGTGACGGACGAAGAGGAAAAGAACTGGGTATTTCAGACGATCCTGAACTTCGGCGACAAGGCCCTTCCCGAGACGGAGCGTTTCATCCTGGCCAAGGAAGGGCCGGCCGTCAACCCGGTGCACTCCATTTCCCAGGCATTGCAACTGTATCGCCGCCTCGTGCGCGACGATGCGGACAAGGTGTTCGCGCTCCTGGAGAAACTCGTCCAGGCCAACGAACCCGGCTATGAGCGGGATCCCATCCGCAAGGAGGAAATTCTAGCATTCTGCAAAGAATGGAAGGATCCCCGCCTGACCTCGCTTCTCAAGGGATATCTGGAGGATGCCAATGAAACCATCCGCTTCATGACGGTGGAATGCCTGATGCAGTACGACGACGAAGCCGTCTGCCGGGAACCCCTTCTGGAACTGTTCAAGCCGGAGCGCAACGAAAGCCTCCGGATCCACAACCGGCTGATCCAGGGATTCTGCGACAAAGGCTGGAGCATCAAGGGCTATCGGTCCTATGTGGAGCCGCTGCTGAATCCGGAGGAATTCCAGATCCTGCGCGGAGACACCATTGTCAGGAAAAAAGGTGCATAGATGACGAAATATCCCATGACACCGGAGGGCCACGCGAAACTGGTGGCGGAACTGGAACACATCCGCAAGGTGGAAATTCCGAAGAACATCAAGGATATCGAGGAAGCCCGCGAGCATGGTGACCTGCGCGAGAATGCCGAATATCACGCGGCCAAGGAGCGCCAGGGACACCTGGCCGCCCGCGAAGCCTATCTGCAGGACCGCATCGCCCGGGCAGAAGTCATCGACCCGCGCTCCGTCAAATCGGACAAAGTGGTGTTCGGCGCCACCGTGACCCTGGAAAACGTGGATACCGAGGAAGTGACCAAAGTGAAAATCGTCGGCGAGGACGAAGCCGATCCGTCCCGCGGGCTCATCAACGTGGCTTCGCCCCTGGCGCGCGCCCTGATTGGAAAGACGGTGGACGACGAAGCCGTCCTCAAGACCTCCCAGGCAACCAAAACCTACACCATCCTGAAAATCGAGTTTGTATGATGCGAAAACCATTTTTCCTGTCCCTGTTCTTTCTTCTCGTTTCCATGGGGTTTTCCGCCTGCCAGCAGGGGGAAGGCGACCGCTGCGAGGTCACGGCGGACTGCGAGGACGGCCTGATTTGCTGCATCCCCGCCGGCACCCAGGAAGGAACCTGCCAGCATGAGGAAAACTGCCAGAATCAGTAAGTGCATCCGCCGCCTTGCGGGGGACGCGGCCTGCCTCCTCCTGACCGCCGCGCTGCTGGGCGCCTGCGCGGGAAACGAGGGCGATGCGCTGGAGAAGGCCTGCCGTACGGATGAGGACTGTCCGGATCCCGCCCGGCAGACCTGCATCCGCACATGGGGCATCTGCGCGGGCCAGACCAACGATCTGGGCACCATCGACGCCACCGTCGATTGAGTCCCCGCCCGGTTCCTGCACCGCTCATCCGTCAGAAGCGCGCGAAACCGGGGCAGCAGCTCCGCTCCGACCCGGAAAAGCAGCTTTGGGGTCGGGGCCTTCCTGTGATATCGTAGGCCGGTTCGACGTCGCCCACAGGAGGTCACACGACATGAATCACGACGGCATCGAAAACGGGAACCAGGACACCCAGATGGCCATGATCCAGGAAAAGCTCGAAACCCTGCGCGTAGAGCACAGAGCCTTGGATGAAAAAGCCAGGGAACTGGAGCGTCACCTCAGCCTCACGGCCCAGGAACAGCAGGAAATCACCCGCATCAAGAAGCGGAAACTGCAACTCAAGGACGAAATCGCCCGCTACGAGCACATGCTTTCCCAGATGAAGAACGCGTGAGATCGCATCCCACCATCACGCGATTTGGAGGATGAAGAAATGAACAGCAAGTGGATCTTCGCATTGTCGGCGCTGCTGGCGGCCGCCTGCAGCCCGCCCCCGGCTCCGAAACCGCAAGTCAGTCAGGTCCAGTACCCCTACGTCGCCTGGAAGCGCACCCTGCCCGCCCGCACCTTCATCGTCGAGGATGCCCAGCGCCGGCTGTTCGGCGTGGAACTGGACGAGCGCAACCGCCCGGTGGCGCTGTACGCCTTCGAAAAGAGCTCCGGCCGCAAGAAATGGTCGCGGGAAGCCGTTCTCGGACTTGCGGACCCCGAGCTTCCCTGGTCCGTCCAGGTGCACGTCCGCGGCACCACCCTGGCCTACTGGGATGCCTCCAACCAGATCGTCGGGCTGGACCGCTACTCGGGCGTCGAAAAATGGGAAAAGCCCGTTCCCGGCCGGGGCCTGGGCGTGATGGGGGAAAACTTCGTCACAGCCTTCGAGAATGAAATCCGTCTCATCGAACCGGAATCCGGCAAGGTCACGAGTTTTCCGCTGGGCCGAAAAATCACGGATTTCCGTGTCACACCCCGCGGATACGTGCTGGCCGTGATGGGCGACGTGGCTGCGCTCGTGGATCTCGAAAACGAGAAGCTCTCCATCCGCTGGGAATGGAAGATGGACCTCGCCGGCGGATTCCGCGCGGGATTCCCCACGGCTTCCGAAGACGCCATCGTGTTCTTCCAGAAAACCGCGCCCGAAGACGCCTTCGTCCACGTGGTGTCTTACGATCTCCAGAAAATGGCGGAAATGCAGCGGCTCTCCCTGCGGGGCATCGAAGAGAATCCGCGCGCCTTCGCAACCTTCTCGGATCGTCCCGAATTCGTCCGCCTGATGCTGCGCCCCATGCATCCTAGCGATGCGGAATGGCACACGCTGAACCTGGCCGAAGGGAAAGGAGCCGGAATCAATTACGTATCGGGAAAACTGCCTTCCCCCTGCTACCTGGGCGCAAAAACGTCCTGGTGCGGAACCGATTCCGGCGTGGCGGCCTACTCCACGCATCCCTGGAAGGAAGCCTGGACCCAGGAAACCATCTATCCCGGCACCGAGGGCATCCACAAAATCGAAGGGGACATCTTCATCACGGCAGGCGGCTCCCGCATCAAGGCCTTTGCGGCCGATGGCACGTCCCCCTTCACCTACGACCTGAAATCCCCCACACTCAAGGAACCGCGGGTCAACCGGATCCTCGGCATGCACAATGGCGTGGTCTGGTTCACCGTGGTGGACTACTCCACGGACAAGGTCCGCAAGCGGCCCGCCGGCGAGGTGTGGGCCTACCAGCCCGGCAGGGACGTGCTCTGGCGCATCCCGGTGGGCGACGCCCAGAACACCATGGATGCCGTGACCTTCCTTCCGGAAGCCGGCATCATCGCAGCGGCCGACGAAACCGCCTTCCTGGAGATCGCCCTCGCGAACGGCGCCGTCACGCGGCGGCCCCACAAGGTGCGCATCCTCGGGAAAGAAAGCATCCAGTTGAAGGTGTTCCAGAACGTGGCCGTACTGACCTGCACTCACGGCGTTCACGTGTTCGAACTGTCCAAGGCCAGGGACGTGGGCTTTCTGGAACTGCACCGCGAAGCGGGCGCAGCCGGCAAGGGAACCCCATTCTCCTACGCGTTCCTGGCCGCCGACGAAAGCCGCGTGTACGTGCGCGACAAGGCCGCTCCCCGTGACATGATGGCTCTGGATGCAAAAAACGGGAAGCAACTGTGGAAAGTTCCGCTTCCGGATCTGCTGGACCCGGCGGCGGAACTGCTCCCGGCCGGCCTGCTGCTGGTGAGCGCCGAAAAATCCCGGTTGCTGAACCCTGCAAACGGCCAGTTGGTGCGTGAAATGCCCGGTTCCACGCATATGGTCCGCCTGGCGGACCGCATCGTCCTCTTCCATGCCGAAAACACGAAGCCGGCCCCGGCGGCGCGTCTGGTGGCGGTTTCCTACGATCCGGCGGAAAACTCCACCTCGCCCGCCGTGCTGTGGCAGAAGGCGTTCGAGCCCCAGACCGAAGCGCCCCTGCCCGGCTTCCCCGTGGCGTGGCCCCTGTGGGTGAAGGCCGAAGCCGACTACGTCATGTTCGATTCGAAGGGCGGGCGCTGCCTCACCATGCTGGCCACGGCCGATGGGAGCCCGCAGTTGGAACTGTGCAAGGGAATCTGGCCCTGGCCGCCCATGGCCAATGAAAAGAATTTCCTGCACGCCACGGGCGCCTGGGTGGAATCCGTGCCCGCAGCCGAGCAGGGACTGGTGGAATTTTCGCTCGCCGGCCGCTTCCGGCAACTGCTCAAGATGAGCAAGACTGCCGAGGGCGCCGCCGTGTGGCCACAATTCACTCCTGTCCAGAAGCAGACGGTCCATCTTCTGATGCCTGCCAACGCGCTCACGGCCGTCCAGGTGGCCAATCCGGATGCACCTTGAAAAAACAAAAAATAAAACATTTTTTTATGTAAAAATTTTTTCAAGGGCATAGACACTTTGCATTTTATCTACTAGAATCCCGCCGCAGGGTGATTCGGTGCCAAAAAGAAGTTCCTCCTGGTTCCTGGGGGGAATTCGGCGGCCGGATCGACCCGGCGACGGAAAGGATTTCCCTGGCGAAACAAGAACGGCGAACGGCTCAACGATGTCCATCTATCTCATTTGCTCCCAATGCAAATCGCTTTCGTATTCCCCTGAGGAATGCTGTCCCGCATGCGGCGCCAACCTGGACGGGTCCGCCGCCACCCCGCCCGAAAAACTGGCAGGAGCCATCCTGGAAAACCGCTATCAACTGGTGGAATACCTGGACCAGGGCGCCATGGCCTGTGTCTACCGGGGCGTACACGTGGAAGTGGGATCCTCGGTAGCCGTGAAAATCCTCAAGCGGGATTTCCAGCAGGATACCCGATTCCTCGAACGGTTCCAGGCCGAAGCCCGGGCGGCCGGCTCCCTCAACCACCCCAACATCCTTTCGATCATCACGGTCGGCACGACACCCGGCGGAATTCCCTATCTCATTTCGGAGTTCGTCCAGGGCATCACGCTCAACAAGGTCATCCAGCGGGAAGGCGCGCTGCCGCTACCCCGCGCCATCCACATCGCGCGACAGGTGCTCACAGCGCTGGACGAAGCGCACGCGCACGGCATCATCCATCGCGACATCAAGCCCGAAAACATCATGATCACGCAGTTGCGCTCCCGGGAGGAGTTCGTCAAACTGCTGGACTTCGGAATCGCGCGGCAGGTCTACCAGCAGACGCCGCGCCTGACCATCCCCGGAGAACTCTTCGGCACCCCCGAATTCATGGCTCCCGAGGTCATCCGCGGGCAGGACGCCACCGTCGCCTCGGATCTCTACGCCGTGGGCGTGGTGCTCTACGAGATGCTCACCGGCAGGACGCCATTCACAGGCACGGGAATGTTCGATGTGCTCAAGAGCCATCTCGACAAGAATCCCGACCCGCCTTCGCGCTACAATCCCGAAATCCCGGCCGGGCTGGACCAACTCATCCTGCACGCCCTGGACAAGGATCCGCAGCGGCGTCCGCCTTCGGCCATGGATTTCCGCTTCATGCTCGAAAGTTCCCTCGCGGAAACGCCGGCGCCCACCATCCCCTGCCCCCGTTGCCGCGCCGGCGTGCAGGCCGGCCTGCGCTTCTGCCCCAATTGCGGCGCGTCCCTGCAGCCTCCCGTTTCCGCCGTGGCTCCAAACGTGCCAGCCTCACCCATGCCCATCTCGACTTCCGAGGAAATCCTGTATTTCGAGGAGGATCTGCGTCTTCCCTGCGTGGGCCGGGACGAGGAACTCGAGCAGGTGGAAGCCTTCCTCTACAGCGAACACCTGATCCTGGAGGTCAGCGGTCCCCTGGGCATCGGAAAGACCACATTCCTCAAGGAAGTCATGCGCCGGCAGGAAAAGGACGTGACCTGCTTCCTGTGCGGCGCGGACCCGACCCGCACACGCCGCCCCTGGTTCCCGGTGCGGAAACTGTTCGCGCAGGTGCTCTCCCTCTCCGATGTGCCATCCGAAGCGGAGGTTCTCGATTCCATTGCCGGTTATGCCATCGAACCCGACGACGTGATGCACATCGTGCAGTTCCTGACGCTTCGGCCCTTCTCAGGCGAGATGGAGCGGGCCGTGCGCCTGCGCGAGCGCATCACATCCATCCTGCGCCTGTTGCTGGCCGGCATCGGCAACCAGCCGCACATGCTGGTCTTCGATGACGTGCACGAATACGACTACATGTCCCGCCTGTTCATCGACCGCCTGGTGTCGGTGGCCCGGGGCTTCCCGCTCAAAATCCTCGTGGCCTCGGAAGCGGCCCACATCCAGCCCGGCGGCGTGGGGCGGGCGCTGGTCCTGCGCCGCCTCGACGACGACGTGGTGCAGCCGCTGGTCCTGCAGTCGCTCAAGACATCCGGAGACAGTTACCACAACTACACGGCCCGCCTGTGCCGTTCGGCCATGGGGCTCCCCCTGCACGTATCCGAAAGCATCCACCTGCTTCTGGAAGGCGGCACCGAACTGGGGTCCAATCTCTCGGACATCGTCCAGACCCGCCTGCGCCGTCTGCCCCCCAAGGCCATGCGCATCCTGCAACTGGCCGCATGCTTCGGCGATTGCGTTCCGATCTCGCTCCTCCAGTCGGCCGAAGGCATGGGCGATGCCTTCCACGATGCCCTGCGCGTGCTCATCAAGCGGGGCTTCTTCCGCCAGGACCCTGGAAACCCGGAGATCATCTGCCTGCAGCACCCGGCATACGCCCGCATCATTCCGGCACAGATGACGCCTTCCGTAAAGGCCGATTTCCATGCCATCATCCTGGACTACCTCGAGGAAAACAACGGGCCCTGCCATCTTCTGGCCCACCACGCCCTTTCTGCGGGGCAACTGGAGCAGGCCGTCGCCCACCTCGAGTGCGCGGGCAACGTCTGCGAGGAAGACCTGGACGACTACAGCGCCGTGGAGAACTACAAGCACGCCTACGACATCGTCAAGATCGCCACGCTGCAGGGGCGCGAACTTTCCCACTTCGCCCACCTGAGCGCCCGCCTGGGCGACCTGTACCGCTACACGGGACAGACGGCAGCCGCGGAGGAAGTGCTCAAGGAAGGCCTGCTCGTGTGCGAGGACAGCCCCCAGGACGAGGCCATCATCCTCAGTTCGCTGGCGCGGCTCACGGCGCAGGGCCTGCAGGACGAGGAGCGGGCCGAGACCCTCATCGCCCGCGCGGCGCGCAAGGCCCGGGAGAGTTCCGATCCCGCGCTGCTGTACCGCGTCTATTTCGACATGAGCACCATCGAAATGAACCGGAAGCGCTATTCCCAGGGCGCCCAGATGCTTCGCGAGGGATTGCGCATGGTCAGTTCGCTGTCCAACTCCCCGCTGTCCTTCTGGCGGCTCTTCCTGCGGCTGGCGGAATTCGAGTTCCAGTCCGGACAGCACGAGGAAGCCATCCGCATCCTCATGAATGCGCTCCAGGTGGGAGAAGGCCAGTTGGCGGACCTGCCCAAGGGGCGGATCCACTACCTGCTGGGGCAGTTCTTCCTGCGCATGGGCCGGCCGCACGACGCCCAGCCCCACATCGAGAAGGCCGTCGCCTACCTGCAGAAGAACGGGGACCGGCAGGGCGCGGCCGAGGCCTCCCTGACCATCGCGCAGAGCGCGGCGCAGAACCGCGAGAAATACATCGAGCGCGCCGCCTATCTCTCCCTCCAGATCGGCTGGAAACAGGGCATCGAAACCGTGGAGAACCTGCGCCGGCCGACACCGCCCCGTCCCCGCTGAGGCTGTTCGCGCCCTGTGATGAAAACCGCCCGCCGGCCCCCCGATGGGGCGGCATGTGCAAAAATTGCAGTAAAATCAGGCCTTGACGATGCGATCCCGGTGATGCGCCACGCGCGCGCAGGCGTTGCGCGTGTCCACTACCAACTGGGAGTGCTCCACGATGAAATCCCAGTCGTAGGAACTGTGATCCGTGGAAATGAGCACGGCATCCATGGAAGCCAGGAATTCGGGCGTGAGTTGCACGCTTTCCATGCGGAAATCGTACTTGCGCATGGGGCTGACGATGGGCACGCGCGGAATGTGCGGGTCGTGGTAGAAAACCTCCGCGCCGCGGTCCTTGAGCAGTTCGATCAACTTGAGCGACGGGCTCTCGCGCAAATCGTCGATATCCTTCTTGTAGGCCATGCCCAGCACCAGCACGCGCGAGCCCTTGACGGCCTTCTGCCGGTCATTGAGCGCCCAGGCCAGTTTGTCCACCACCCACTCGGTCACGTAGGTGTTGATTTCCCCGGACACCTCGATGAGCCTCGTGGGGAAGTCGTATTCCCGCGCCTTCCACGTCAGGTAGAAGGGATCGATGGGAATGCAGTGCCCGCCCAGCCCGGGGCCCGGATAGAACGGCATGAAGCCGAACGGCTTGGTGGATGCCGCCGCGATGACCTCCCAGATGTCGATGCCCATGCGGTCGCACAGCATCTTCAACTCGTTGACCAGCCCGATGTTCACGTTGCGGAAGATGTTCTCCAGCAACTTGCTCATCTCGGCCACCCGCGTGGAGGACACGGGCACCACCTGCCCGATGGCCTGCGCGTAGAGGGCTGCGGCCACATCCCGGCAGGCGGGCGTGTAGCCGCCCACCACCTTGGGGATGGTGGCCGTGTTGAACTTCTTGTTGCCCGGATCCTCGCGCTCGGGCGAAAAGGCCAGGAAGAAGTCGCGCCCGGCCACGAGCCCCCGGGCCTCCTCCAGGATGGGCCGCAGCAACTCGTCGGTGGTGCCCGGATACGTGGTGCTCTCCAGCACCACCAGTTGCCCCGCGCGCAGATGTGGCGCCATGCTGCGGGCCGTTTCCACCACATAGCGCATGTCGGGCTCCCGGTGGTGGTCCAGCGGCGTGGGCACGCAGATCAGGATGGCATCCACCTCGGCGATGCGCGCGTAGTCGCCCGTGGCCTGGAAAAGCCCCTCGCGCACCAGTTTCTCGATGCGCTCCGGCCCGATGTGCTTGATGTAACTCTTGCCCTGGTTGATCAGTTCCACCTTGACCGGATCCACATCGAAGCCCAGCACATGAAATCCCCTGGAGCCGAATTCCAGCACCAGCGGGATGCCCACGTACCCCAGACCGACGACGCCAATCCTGAAATTGCGCGACTCGATGCGCGAAATGAATTCCCTCGTGTCCATGACTTGCATTCCTCCACGGTCCATAGAAGATGACGAATCGCCCCACCCGCCGCGGGCTGCTTCCTGATCGGCCCGGATGGAGAGCGGCCGCTCGTTCGTACCACAAAAAAACTTTTTGCAACACCCCCGAGATTGGCTTCACGGAAAAAACGACCCGACGAGAGCACGGCGGCAGACAGGGCATTTTCGATTTCCTGAAGGATTTCTGCAGGTTGTGGAAACCAGAAAAACGCCGAATCCCGTGCCTTCATCCGCGGATGGATAGGAAAAAACGCGAAGAGTCCGTTCCGGTTTTTGCAGATTCGATAGCGCCTGCGCGCCTCCAGCCCCCTTTGAAAACACAGGATAATCTAACGACGGACCTTTCACGGCCCGCATCCGGATTCCCGTCAGGCTTACAGAGCCCGGATGAACACGCGCGTGATGGATGGCGCCATCGCGCGCGGACCGGTTCGCGCCGCGCGTGCATGGATGGTGCTCCCGCATGTGTCCTAACGTGCCATGCCCGGCGCGCCAACGGTCCCGCCCGCTACCCGTGTCCGAGCCGTGGAAAATAGTTGGCACGTGGTGGAAACAGTTCCATGAGCGCAACCGCCGACCGCGTCATCCGATCCATCCGGAAAAACGGCAGACGAAACCGGGCGCCAATTACTTCGCCCTGCGTTTTTGATTTTTGATTTTCAGTTTCGCATGCATGCTCAAAAAGAATTAATTTTTTTCAGGAAGTGGTTGAACATAAAAATCGTCAATTGATTTCCCGATTCGATATACCAGCACACGCTCTCCTATGAACCTTGAAATTTTGACAAGACCTGCTTCAATAAAATCTGCCATCAGTTTTTCAGTGTAGTTCCTGACTTTTGGCAACCTGTAGAGCAGCGAGACCGTCATTGGAGAGTTCAAGACTACCTTATTGAAAACGTTTGCTACGAACAGGCTTGCCGAAATGATTCTCGAATATTTTGGTGGAGCGAAATTGATAACGACTGCAAAAATTTTTGATTTTCTGAATTTCTCCATCCTTTGCAGAACATTTTCCACTTTCAGTATGATTTTCGAAAATTTCACTACATTTTTCATATTTTTCAATCCATTAGCCAGCGACTTGTTCATATTTTGAAAGTTACGCATGCACGTGAAGAAGTTTATGCCTCCTGTAATCAACTTGGCCTGAGTCGAATCATAAAAAACAGATGAAAAAGAGGCCGATGATAGGCATGCCCCAATTCGAACAGATCGCAGCGAAGCAAAGGCTTTCAGTCCTTTTAAAATTTTTTGAACTCCAACCGTTGCCCGGGCAACTCTGGAGATTGTAAAAAATCCTTGAATTATTTTAGAGATTCGAGGAGCCACGAATTTCGCGAAAGAATGTCCTAGGAAAGACAGCAGTTTGCCAAGAACGGGAAGTCTGTTGATCAAAACAACTACTGCTAATTCTAATAGTTCCAAAGAACAATCTTTAAAAGATGAAAGAATTCGCTCCAAAGTTGTTGGTTTTCTTGGATTTAAATCACCAAATTCATTGACAGTATACCGACTGAAATCGCCATCAATGTTTTTTATTTCATCTTTAAAAGTATCTATATCTATATTTTCATTATTTATTGCATCTTCAATATGCATGGCCATATATGGCACCGAATGGCAGCCATGCTTTTCAAAAGCCTCCCATATCAACTCATTTACACTTTGCCCCGGAATCCACTCTTCTTTTTCCTGAATTTCTTGAATTGGTTTCAGGCCCAGCCAAAAAACCAGGCCGGCCTGCTCTGGATAATTTCGAACGCATGACTCGATAGTCCTCCATTGCTCAATATCTTTACGCAACGGCAAGATTTGGCTTAATAAATATATAAAGAGTTCATCCCTGTGCAGTATAACTTCATCAATATAAGGCCGAATCAATTCTTTAAAAATGATTGGATCTGGATACCGTTTCTTTGCGTATTCTTTCAGGTATTCATACAGGTCTCGGTCGAGAAAATACATTTCGAAGGATTCAGGAAATGAACTGAGAAGGTCAAATTCATACGCTCCGAGCCGGGCAAAAAATCCAGCATCGACCTGGTTTGCATATTTCTTTAAAAGCCACAGAGAATTTTCAAAAAGTTCGGCATGTTTTTGAATGTCTTTCCCATGAAGCGTTTCCAGATAACCGGAAAACCGGCCAATCCAGATTGCCTCTTCCAGTTCTTTCTTGAAACTGGGCAAATCGTCATAGTTGAATGAAAACATGCCAATGATTTGCCGTGCCGTTTTTGGAAGGGAACAGAAGGTTGTGGCCAACTGCCGATTGGTTAATGAAAGATGCGTGTAGAAAAGATGTTCATTGCTCCCCCAATTCAAGTTTTCAGGAACGCACGTCGGTACCCCCCAAATCGACAGCATGGCCATTTCAGGGTGAGCCGCCAGCAGGCGAACGCGATCCTGGATCTCTTGCTTGCTCAATTTTTCCAGTGGAAATCCGCTTGCGGGAAAAAGTGGATAAAAAGACGATGTCACTTGAACCGAAACGTTGCGGTCAAAACCAAGTTCCTGAAACCGGTTCCAGTAGCGTTTCAGGTAAGGCGACAGGTAAATGGCGTCGTAAGATATGTATTGGAATGCTAAAATGCCTTCTATTTCAATGCTTTTGGCATACTCACAGGCATTCGCCGTATTCCGGAAAAAATGAGCGATTGCATCAACATATTGGGGAAAAATGTTTTTGTATGCTTCTTCACATATATTTTCCGCCCAATGATGGGAATCCTGTTTTTTTTCTGCTGATTGTGCCTGGGAAACAAAGGAGACCAAAAAAACAAATGGCAAAACAAAAAAAAGTGTAGATTTCATGATTCCTTTCATTTCCGTTCACCTTTCCTTTCGCCGCCGCTACCGTAGCCGGGAACGGCATCGCACCGATTGGAGCCAGGCACGCTTTTGTATCGCCAGAGAACATTGAGTTGATCAAAACTTCTGCACATCTTTCCTTAATAAAGTCACCTGCGCGGGGTCCTCTTAATTTTGTTAGCGTACCACACTTGATTTACTGAATACAAGTGCGAATTTTATTTAGCCACCTTCTGCATGGCCCGACGCCGTGGTGTGGCTTTGAGGCGTTGCCCTATGTATGTATGTCACACTGGTTGAAGTTGTTGAGTTGAGTCGACTCGAGGAGCCAACTCAAAGGAATCCTCGTGGGCATCAGGCGAATCCAGAAATGTACCCCATTGACCACGCCTTTCTCGTTGTGAATAATCTCCGCTCAGGCAGGGTGGAATCCATGAATCTTCAGCCAATCAACCCGCAAAAGCTCATCGAAAGTTTCACTTCCTTGAACATCTGGAGCAAAGGGGAAATACGCGCGCCACACAAACCGCTTCTTGCTTTGCTGGCCTTAGCTGTGCCCAGAATCAGCCAAGATTGTCAACTTTTGAGGAACTGGAGCCATTGATCCGGCATCTTCTTGTTACATTCGGTCCACCGGCCAGAGTCATCCATCCCGAATATCCATTCTGGCATATGAAGAACGACGGGATTTGGGAAGTGACAACCTCTGACGGCTATACATATGAACCGAGTAGAAGTCCGACGAAGAGGATGCTCTTAAAACATAATGCAAAGGGTGGATTTTTACCCGATATTTTTTCAGCACTCCAGCAGGATCAAGAACTAATCAATCTTTTGGCCATGCGAATTTTATCTGCCCATTTTCCCGAGTGCCTGCATAACGATATTCTCGATGCAGTCGGCTTGCTACCCGGTGAATTCGGATCTCCTCCGGCTGCAATACCAGCCACGCGAGATCCTGGATTTCGCGAAAAAGTACTGGTTACCTATGGATATCGTTGTGCAGTTTGCGGCTTTGCGCTACGCCTCTATGAGAAACCTGTCGGCCTTGAAGCCGCGCATATTAAATGGCGCATGGCAAATGGCCCAGATATCGAATGCAATGGTATTGCCTTCTGTTCCCTGCATCGCAAATTATTTGACCTCGGATGCTTTACGATTGGCGATGCCAGTCAACTGCTTCTTTCTGATGCGCTCAATAACGCATCTGGTGACGTAGCGCAAACCACTGGCTTACTGGGAAAAAAATTGTTTCTGCCATCTAGGCAAGACCACCAGCCGAAGGAGGAATATCTTGCATGGCACAGAAAGAATGTTTTCAAGGGAGATGTCATGCGGAGCGGATGAACGGGCGTCTTTGCCATCATATTTTCCGCACAGTCTCACTGGTCTGGTCCTTTGAAAGTGGCACTAGGGGGGCATGGCGAAAAAAGACCTCGCACGACACGTGCAAAATCGTACTGGCGCAGGGTACGACGGATGCGGCATCTGCGTGCGGCGTTGCCTGCGGGCGCGGAATGCGGCGTCGGCCGGTTCGCCTCGGTGGCGCCCGCATGCAGTGACTGGCGCGCGACGTTTCGGGGCATCCGCATCGGATGTGACACACGTGCGCTTCCTGGTTGCTGCAGAACGGGGTGGACCTGGCAGATGGTGCTGGCGCAACTGGGGCATTCGACGCTGGAGACGACTTCGCGCCATGCGCACACGGCCCTGACCACCCCGCCAAGCGCGGTGCAAACGGCTCCCGCCAAGCGCGATGCAAACGGATCCTGCGAGTCCATCCCCCCAGCCGGGCATCCACTGGATGCACAGAACACCTCGCCAAGCGCGGGGCAACGGCTCTCGCCAAGCGCGGAGCAACGGCTCCCGCAGGTCGCGGCGCGCCTTCGGCAAGGTTCGTCAAGATTCGGTGGCGGAGCGCTGCAAAATCCGCATCATCAAGGTCCAGAGAATTCACACAGAAACCGAATCCCCGAAAACTGCGGGAGAATTCTGTCCGTCCACACTGCGGGAGAATTCTGTCTGTCCACAGGGGGGAAAATTCTGTCCGTCCACACTGCGGGAAAATTGCGGCCGCCTGCCGGGAAACGCATCAAACAGCTTGCCTTTCCCTTCGCTTGTTTCCTATAGTGCATCCGGGTCGTTCTTGAACTTTCGAAAGAGGTGAAATCCATGGAAAACATGACACTGGCCATTGGCGGACTCATCGACGGCGGATCGCTGTTCTTCTTCTTCAGCACCTTCCCCATCCTGTTCTCCATCGTCCTGATTCCCATCGCTTTCCTGATCACGCTGGGAATCCTCAAACTGTACGAGCCCAAGGACGAAGACTACAAGCCGGATCCGCTCCTGCACATGAAGGCCGGCATGTACTTCCTGCAGATTTTCATGGTGCACCTGCTGGTCATGGGCGTCTTCCAGTTCATCGACATCATCCTCAGCCAGATGACCGACGAGAAAATCCCGTTCGGCAACATCAAACTGCCCATCGGCGTGCTGGTGGGATCGGGGTCCATGCTCCTGCTGCTGGAACTGCTCCTGGTGAAGTTCGGCGTGAAGGAAAACTATCATCCCCGGCGCCTGATGTACGGCATCGCCATCTTCCTGTTCGGCTTCTTCGGCACGGTGGCGACGTTCCTGTTCCTGTCCGGGCTCTTCGAATTCTTCCCCAAGGGCGCCGCGTTCCACGTGCCGCTCGCGGCCATGCTGGTGTACCTGCCGGTGTTCGTCGTGGGCGTGATCTACTACAAGCACGAATTCGCCGAAGAGAAGGAGGCCCAGACGTTTTTGCCCGCGTCCTTCGTGCAGAAGGCCGACCAGATGATGGCCCAGATGCCGGGTGCTTCACTGGCCGGATTCGGCGCTGCTCCTTCTGCGGGTTTCGGCGCGCAGCCGATGGCCCAGCCCATGATGGCCCAGCCCATGGCGCAACCCATGGCCCAGCAGTTCTCCCAGCCCATGGCCCAGCCGCAGGCCGCCCCGGCCGCCGCGCCCGGAACCTGTTCCACCTGCGGCCAGCCGGCCCGCTTCATCACCCAGTACAACCGCTACTGGTGCGACACCTGCCAGAAGTACCTCTGATTTTCCCGCTTCTTCATCCCCCGGAAAAATAATGTCTTCCCCGTGATTCAGCGCAGGACGGCGGCCGCGCAGACATCGAGGATCGCGCCCGTCACCTGGTGCGGGCAGAAGAGCATCGAGAGCACGGCATCGGCCACCTCGTCCGCGGTCGCAAACCGCCCCGTGACGGCGCCGGCCCGCAGGCGCTCCTGGCGCTCCTTGGGAATCACCGCGAGCATGTCGGTTTCCACGGGCCCCGGCGCCACGGCATTGACGGTGACGCCATAGGCCCCCAGTTGCAGGGCGAAACTCTTGGTGGCATTGATCAGCGCCGCCTTGGTGGCGCCGTACCAGACATCGGGATGGCCGATATAGCCGGCGATGGACGCCACGTTGACCACGGCCCCGCCCCGGCGCTCCATCATTCCCGGCGCGACCGCGCGCATGAGTTCCACGGGAGCCACGAGATTCACGCGCAGGGAACGCTCGCGCATGTCATCGGGATAATCCTTCCACGTCAGCGCGTGCATCACACCGGCATTGTTGACCAGCACGGACACGGGCCCCAACGCATCCACCATTTCGCCGATCCGCTCCACATCGTACAGATCGAAGGAAACCGTCTGCACCCGCGATTCCACCCCTGCAAAAGCGCCCTCGGGGAAACTCCGCGCCAGCGCCACCACGTCGAACCCCTCCTGCGCCAGTTTCCGCACCACCGCGCGGCCGATTCCCCGGCTGGCTCCGGTCACCAGTGCAACACCAAGCGATTGCAATCCTTTTTTTCGATCTTGCATGAAATTTTTCCTTTTTTATTGCAATAAAATTTCATTCAACCGATGACAGGCCACTTGCGGGCGGCCACCATCTCGTCCATGGCCTTCTGCATGGTGCCCACCACCTCGTCATAGCAGGACTGGAGGAAGGCTTCATCCCCGAGACGCTCATGTCCGCCGGGCCACTGCATGGGCGGCAGGAACCGGATGTCCATCTTGGCCGGAAGCGGCAGGTAGGGGAAGAACCCCAGCGTGATCCCGGCCGGAAGCGCGAAAGCGATCGGACAGACCTCCGTGCGCAGGCGTTTCTTGAGGTCCAGCATCGCGGCCAGCTTCTCTCCCCGCGTGAGCACCACCCAGGCTTCGTGCGCGCCCACGGAAACCACGGGCACGATGGGAACCCGCGCCTGCATAGCAATGCGCAAGAATCCCTTGCGATTGGCGAACTCGATGCGGTTGCGCATGGAAAACGGCCGGAAGGTGTCCATGTCGCCGCCCGGATACACCAGCACCAGCCCGCCGGCGTCCAGCCCCATGCGCGCGGCATCCGGGTGGGCGCGCAGGCCGCCCACGCGCTGCAGAAAATCCGCCAGGGAAGGTTCCCGGTAGAGATAATCGTGCCCCAGCGCATATACCGCCCGTTCGAAGCCCTGGTCTTCCAGGAGCGCCCCCACCGTGAGGAAGGAATCCACCGGCTGCAGGCCACCGTTGTGGTTGCCCACCAGCAGGGCGGCGCCCTCCCGGGGAACGTGCTCGAACCCTTCCACTTCCAGGCGGAAGTAGCGCCGGGCCAGCGGCATGATGATCCCGGTCAACTGCCGGACGAATTCCGGATCGCGCATCTCCGGATGGAACCCGGCGTCCGGGCGGGGCGGATCCATGCCCAGCAGGAGGCGGCCGTAGCGGTACAGGGTCACCGGCGGCACCAGATAGGTGGCCGCCGCGGAAAACAGCGATTTCCATCCGGATTCCTGCGTCATGACCGGAACACCTTCTCCTGGAGGTTTCACTTCGACTGCAATTCGATGGTCTGGCGATCCACGAAGTTGGCCTTGGTTTCCAGGGAAGTGCGGGTGATCTCCCACAGGATGTCCTTGAGCACATAGGTGCCCTTGGCCTCATAGCCGCGCGCGATGGCGATGCGCAGGGATACCGGCGCCCCTTTGGGCGGCTTGAATCCCTTGCGTCGCACGGAAAGGAAACTCACCTCGTTGCTGCCCTGGCGGAAATACGTGGTGATGTCCACTACTTCCTGGTCCTTTCCGCCCAGCACCCGCCGCACGAATTTGCCGTTGACGTGCACGTCGATGTCATAGCCGGCATCGGCCCGGTCCGGCTTCGGGAAGGTCACGAGATAGAAACTGGTAGCCTTGTCCGGCTCCGCCGCCGGCGTCCTGGCAGGCTCCTTCGTGCCGCCCAGCGCCTCGAAACTGTAGCCGGGCGCGATGATGTACAGATTGCCCTTGCTGTCGAACTTGATGTTGACGCACTTGAGTTCGACATCGGTGATGAGGTATGAAGCCAGATCGATGTCATTGATGAAGATTTTCTTGCCCGCCTGCTGGGCTGCCGCCGGCCGGGGCCCCGCCAGTAGCATCGCAAAAGCCAGTACCGCCATCATCCGTTTCATCGTGACGCTCCTTTCCCCCGCGCGCCGCATGCGAAACGCGGGAAAACGACGTTTCCTCCATCTTCCTACGCGCTGCATCCGCGCCTATTCTGCCGCTCCCGCTCAACGCCGGAAATGGGGATACTGGCAGCAGGGATCGGTCTGCGGGCAGGTGCAGGTCCCTCCCGCATGGCAGCAGGGCGCGGATGGCGCAGTGCAATCATAGCGCAGGCACCGGAACATGGCGCGGTCCTGCGGATAATCCACGGTAAACTCGAAAAAACTCAAAAACGGGTGCCCCAGCACGAGGTCGATTTGGGGCAGATCCGGAAGCGTCTCGGCCCACAGCCCCTGCCAGTACTGGCGCGAGGAATCCACCTCGGCCACCGAGAAACCCTGGTTCTGGTTGTTGCGCTGCAGATCCACCTCGGCCACGGCCGCACCCGAGCTTTCCGCATCCCGGAAGTACGGGTTGGGAAGCGTCGGATTGCGCCGGGCCCATTCCTGTCCGCGGCGCCGGGCCAGTTCCTCGCAGGCGCCCAGGCTGGACGACACCCCCCCGATGACCGCCAGCCGGGCGATGTTGACGATCTGCCGCGTCATCTGCACGCCCTCGGGCAAAGGCAGCGCCACATCCCGGATATCGGGGATCTGGCCGCGCCGTTCCATGTCTGAGCGGATGCGCGCGAATCCGCCGTCGGTGGTCATCAGCGTGGGCGTTCCCGTCGCCACGAGCGCGAACATGTCCACACCGGAGACCGGATAGCGCCCATCGACCGCGGGCGGTCCCAGCGTCGGATCGTCGGGGCGCAGGGGAAAGGGGTCGGGATTCATGCACACCTGGACCGTGACCCGGGTAGCCGGCAGATCATGCACATGACCATCCAGCATGAACTGGCCGCCGCCGCCCAGTTGGTACGGCACCAGGGCGTATCCGTCGGCGGCCAGATCCGATGCCGTCGCCGGCTGCTCCCGGAGCAGGAGGATATTGGGCCAGAAGCGATCTTCCTCGTCCCAGAAGAAGGAACACTGGCGGTCCTCGCGGTAGAAGAAGCGCACAGCGAACTTGCGCAGGACGTCTCCCCCCAGGATGCCCTGAAGTTCCACCCCCGGCATGAGTTTCTGCACGTCGGGGACGGCCCATGCCTGCAGACTCGAGAAAGCCACGCGGGCCGCCACGGGCTGCCCCGTCCCTGCGGAAAGCGCATCCACCACGGCCAGGCTGGTGGTGCGAAACACCATGGCACCTGTAGGCAGAGCCGCATCCTGAATGACCGACATGGGCGCCTCGGTGGCGATGACGAAGGACTGCACGTCGGCTGAGCCGGCCAGTGGCGCCGAGGAATGCGCGGCATAATCCAGGACCACGCCCACCATGGGCAGACGGGGACCAGCCGCATCATCCTGGGGCCGCACCTGGATGGGGATGCAGTATTCCAGAAACAGCAGGCTGTCGCCGGAACCGCAGGATGCCGTCGAGAGGAGAACGAATGCGACTGCTGCGAGAATCCGTTTGGCCCGCATGCCGGGCAGTCTTTCATGAACGATTCGGAAAATCAAGGGATGGAAGGAAGGAAACTATTCGAAGCAAGTGGGGTCGTTGGGGTTGCAGCGCATGATCGTCATCGGTTGCGTGTCCCCGCCGCCGCTCATGCCCGAACCGCCGCCCGAACCGCCGCGCGGAGTCCGTCCGCCGCCCATCGGAGCCGTAGTGTCGCCGCCGGTCTCCGTGGAGGCCTGGGCCTTGAGCCTGGCAGCCTCTTCCTCGGCCTTGGCCAGTTTTTCCTTGAGTTCCTTGTTCTCCGCCTGCGCCTCGTCCAGTTTCTTCTGGATGCTCTTCTGGCCCTCGTTGAGATTCTGCAGTTCGGACAGCATCTTTTCCTGAGTCTTCTTGGCTTCCTGCTCGGCGGCCAGCGCACGCTTGCGCTCGGCTTCCGCCTTGGAATTGCCGTTGATGAAGGCGAACACGGCAAACGCGCCGAGCACCACCAGCCCCACCACGAGCCCGATGACCATGCCCTTGCTCTGTTTGGGCTGCTGGGCCGGCTGCTGCATGGCGCCCATCTCGGCCATCATCTGCTCGCGCAGGCGCTGCTGCTCCATCATCATCTGCTGCTGGAACATCTGCTGCATGCGCTCGCGCTCGGCCTGCAACTGGGCCTGCAACTCCATCTGCGCGGCCTGGGCCTTGCGAGCGGCTTCCTCCCGCCGGATGCGCTCCTCCTCCTCGCGGATGCGGCGCTCCTCTTCCTCGCGGCGGCGGCGCTCTTCCTCCTCGGCACGGCGACGCTCCTCCTCGGCGCGACGGCGTTCTTCCTCCTCCTGCTGCTGCAGGCGATCCTTCTCGATTTTGCGCAGTTCCTTGAGGGAGAAAAGCACGGAGTTTTCACGTTTGTCGCTCATGGGATTCACCTTTCTGCGGCATGCGGCGAACGGCCACAACGGCCGATCTCGGGCAACAGTTTATAGTGGATTCGCAAATTTCTTTCAATGTTTTTTCCAGGGGTCGCCGAATCGGCAGCCGCCCGTAAAGACATGCGCGGAAGTTTTCCTTGCTCCCGCATCCCGAACGGAATACAAGAGTTCAGCCTTGCCAAGGAGGAAGACATGCGAAAATGGCTGATCCTGTTGAGCCTCTGGATCGCGGGCAGCGCGTGCGATCCCTTCCACACGCAATTCGACGACGAGGAGCCGGCCCGCGCCTACCGGGCCAGAACCATCCAGGGCGACGACCAGGAAAAAGACGTTCTCACGGTGATGACCTGGAACATCAAGTACGGCGGCGGGCGGATCCTCTTCTTCTGGGAGTGCGGGGGAACCCGCGGAAACATGACCGGCGACGAGGTGCGCAACCACCTGGACGGCATCGCGGCCAAGATCCGGGAACTGGACCCCGACATCGTGCTGCTGCAGGAAGTGGACGTGCTGTCCAAGCGTTCCGCGTACGTGGACCAGGTGCAGTACCTGCTGGATCACACCCACCTGAACTACGGCTACTACGCCAGTGCCTGGAAGGCCGATTTCATCCCGTCCGACGGACTGGGCCGCATGGATTCCGGAAACGCCATCCTGTCGCGCTGGAAACTGGCCGACGGCCGGCGTATCGCGCTGCCGCTCATCGGCAACTATTCGGCCATCGAGAAATACTTCTACCTCAAGCGCAACATCCTCACGGCCCGCGTGCTGCACCCGCGCCGCCCATTCATCGTGGCCAACGTCCACACGGAGGCCTTCGCCGAGGACGACACGAAGAAGAAGCACCTGGAAAAATTCCACGCGGTGCTCTCCGAACTGGCGCAGCAGAACGTCCCCTTCGTGGCCGGGGGAGATCTCAACTCCATTCCCAAGGCATCGCCGCAGCGCAAGGACTTCCCGGACGATTCCTGCGGGGATGCCCGCTTCAAGGGCGACGACTATACCGGCGAGGACGACTGGCTCGATCCCCTCTTCGCCGATTTTTACAGCGCTGTTCCGCCCGACGTCTTCGCGGCCGATCCCGAATCGTACTTCACGTTCGTGGGCTCCGACGGCTCTCTGCCGTGGAACCGCTGCCTGGACTACCTGTTCTCCAACCACCCCTTCGTGGACGGTTCCGGCCGCGTGGAGCAGTCCGCGCAGCCGCCCTCGCCCGATCCCCGCCAACTCTCCGACCATGCCCCCCTGCTGGCCAACTGGGAGGTGCCGCAATGAAAACCCGCCATCCTTTCCGTACCGCTTCGTTCGGGCTTCTGGCCCTCATTTTCCTGTCCACGCCGCTTGCGGGCATTTGCGCAGCCTTTGGGGCGGAAACCCGCCCGTTTTCCCAGGGAACCGCCTACACCCTGCCGCAGGGCCGCCTGGAAGCCGGCGTT
The DNA here is from genome assembly GCA_964516435.1 of uncultured Kofleriaceae bacterium. GTDB lineage: Bacteria > Myxococcota_A > Polyangia > HGW-17 > HGW-17 > HGW-17. The sequence goes on from CAZEZP010000051.1 coordinate 128,043, forward strand.
TTCGCCCCCCTGCGCTACGGGCTTCGCGATGACGTGGAGATTTCCGTTCACCCGCTGCTGATGTTCGCCTGGCCGGCGATTGCCGTGAAGAAGCAATGGGCAGCCGGCGAAGGCTGGGCGTTTTCCTCCACCCACACGCTCGAGACCCCCACGCCCTTCCTGCGGCTCATCCAGGTGGAGGGAACCGGAGGCCTTCTACCCACCGACAACACGATTCCGTGGTTCGCGATGAGCGAGCATCGCGCCCTCTTCACCGCACGCGTGGCGCCCGCCCACGAACTGACGCTCATGGCTGGCGTCACCGGCGCCATCCATTTCGGCAAAATGCACATGGACACCATCGACTACCCACTGGCGTTCCACCGCCTGGCCCCCCTGCACCGCCATGCGGCGGCGCGCTTCGGCGCCGATCTGGACGGGCGCATCGCCGGCGACTGGTTCTACTGCCTGGACATGGATCTCTTCGTGCTGGACGATGCGGCCTCCCGCTTTTCCGTCGAGCATTCCTTCGGCCTGATCCGCCGCACGGGCAAACGCCATCAGATCTTCTTCGGCTACAAGTTCTCCTGGGCCCAGTTGCCCTTCGGCACGCAAAGCGTCCTCCTGCCGCTCGTGGATTTCGTCTGGAGCTTTTGAGACCCCGTTTCCCCTCATCGTCACACATCAGCAGAAAATCTGTCAGATTGGGTGCGCAGAAACGTCCATACACATGCAGGGGTAAACCAGTTTCGCTGCCCCGCGGGAGGCCGCCATGACCCGTCTCGTCGTGAAATCCAACGAATCTGGCATGCTTTCCTGGATCAAGAAACTCTTCCTGCCATGGACCATTCCCGGCGTGAATTCGTCCGAAATCGAATGGATTCAGGATGAGACCGTGACGGCATCCGGCATGAAGGCTGGCGACCAGACCCGCGAAACCCTCGATTTCCTGAAGGAAAGACTCCAGATCCTCGAGATGCCCGTAAGCGAGCATCCCGCCGTCAACGAGGTGGTGCTCTCTTTTCACGATGCGTTCAAAGACTTTCCCACCGGGCGCGACCCGCTGGTCTTTGCCATGTGCAACCACCCTTCCAGAGCAGCCAAAATCCATGAAATCCTGTCACAGCAGCCCTGGGTGCTGCGGGGCGTCAAGAGGAACCCGGTATCGCGTTCCCGCATCCTGTGCCCGGCATCTCATCCCCAATACCGCGATCTGGCCCGGTTTCTTCAAATCATTTTCCTGTGCATGAACAAGCCGCTGCCCGTCGAAGAAGCCTCCCCTGTCCCGGAACTGCGCCTGTTTTTCTGCGATGAGAAGATGGCCCAACTCCCCGTGAAGAACCAGTTTCAACTGCACGTGTTCACGGACGACGTGGATCTGGCCAGGCAGCGACTGGAAAAACTCACGCAAGCGGGCTACGTCCTGGTGCTCCACGACTTTGCCGAACTGATGAAAATCTGGGATACGGACGTCCGTTCGGATTCACACTTCCCGCTGCCGGCATCGGCCATGTACCGCTTCGGCATGGACATGCGGCCCATCCAGACGGAATACCCGGAGCAAAAGGATGAAATCCATTCCCTCTTTACGCAGGTTCTCCAGGACCTGAAGGTGAATACATCCGACATGCCGCTGGAAAACCTTCGTTTTTCCGATGTGGGCGGCCCGGTCCTGCTGTTTCCGGTGCAGAACTTCCTGGCCGGAAGAATCCAGCCCTATTCGCCCACGAATTTCGGGCGCGTGCAGATCCGGATGGCCGGCGCGAACGCCAAGCTCCTGGAAAGCGCATGCCAGTCCCTGAAGGATGAAAAATGCTTTGGCGACGTGGACATCCAGGACTGGAAACACCGTCCGAACCCACGATTCCCGGCCATCTACTGGCCCAAGAACCTCATGTACGAGAAAATGCCGCTGCAGGTGAAGGCCAAACTGGACGAATTCCTGAAGAAAAACGGCATTCCCATGGAAGTGGAACTGCATTTCCATACCTGGGAAGAAGACGTGGCGTTCGTGGACCTGCCTTTCGATGGCCAGGTGCAGGAAGAAATCTTCTGGCGAAACTACGGCAACAGACTCAAGGTCCAGGTTTCATGGGAAGGCTTTTCCCAGGAAGAATCCTCGCCTGCGCAAGACGGCAAGAGTTTTTCACTGCTCCTCCATGCCTTCCGGCATCTGGTACCCCATGCCGAACCACCCGCGTTGCCGCCGGACGACATGCCCGTGGGAATCCTCATGGCCAGAGGCGTTTCCCATACGTTCCTCAACATGGTGAAGCGCTTTCTTTCCTCCCTGCTCTCCCGAGACATCCCGGTCGTGTACGACGAAAACCTCAATGCCGGCGTGGTGAATGTCCATTTGCCGAAGAAACTCCCGGGCACCGAGGAAATCCATCGGAACATCCAGATGAACCGCCTGCTGCTCGAAAAAAAATGGGTGGATTCATCCATCCGGCCCTTCCTGACCGAAACCGCCAGCGGGCTCAGGGTGGGAAAATGGCTCATTCCCTGGCCGCAGCGTACCGAACGGCACCGCTACGCCCCCGATGCCCGCGACTTCCAGTACTTCGTGGTGGACAGGACCGCGGCCATGACGATGGAAATCCTCGCCTCGGCCGTGGTCCTGCGCGAGCCCTGCCTGCTGGAGGGCGAAACCAGCACGGCCAAGACCAGTTCCATCCTGTACCTGGCCCATCTCCTGGGCCAGCCGGTCCTGCGCATGAACCTCAACGGGCAGACGGACACGTCCGAACTCGTCGGCCGCTTCGTCCCCCACGAAAAAGGCAAAGGGTGGCAATGGAAAGACGGCGTGGTGGTCGAAGCCATGAAGCACGGCTACTGGCTGATTCTCGACGAGTTGAACCTGGCGCATCCCGAGGTGCTCGAGCGGCTCAATCCGGTCCTGGAACGCTACCCGTCGCTGGTGCTCAGCGAAAAGGACGGCAGCGTTCTGCGCAACGCCGACGTGCATCCGGATTTCCGCGTATTCGCCACCATGAACCCCGCCCTGTACGCGGGACGCTCTCCCGTCAGTCCCGCCATGCGGGACCGCTTCCTCTGCTATTACAACGTTCCCCTGCCCACCGAGCACGACATCGAAATGTTCCTCCATGGCGTCCTTCTGGGGGGTATCTCCGAATTCCGGCATGACGGCCAGGGCTATTTCACGATGCCGCCAGCCGCCGTTCACTCCCAGCTGGGAAAATATGAATGGATTCGAAAGAAACTGCCCCAGTTGGCCAAATTCCACGTGGACATCATGCATGCCTTCCTGAAGAAGGAAGGCGCCCCCGGCAACGAGCCCATCGTCTTCACGCGGCGCTCGCTCCTCTCCCTGCTGGAGTATCTGTCCCACCGTCCCAATCCGGACCCGCAGGACCTCGAGGAAGCCCTGATGCGCTACTACGTCCGGCGGCTGGATGAATCCGCGCAGAAGATCGCCCTCCAACTCCTCCAGGCGCACAACCTGGTTGCCGGCAACCAGTCGGAAAGGATGCAGCCATGAGTGTCGACCTGCAAGAATTCCTGATCCTCGCAAAGGCCTACTGCCGGGATTCGCAGGTGCAATTGCGGCAGGGCGAATCCTGGGCCTGGAGTTGGGAGGAGCGTTGCATCTTCTACGACCCCGAAAGCGTGAAGACCGACCCGGAAAACGTTTCTTTGGCACTGCTCCTGCACGAATCCGGGCACTGCCTGATCACGCGCCTGCACGAACTGGCCAGCCCGTTTTTCCAGAACAATGACCTGTTCTGGCTGTTCAATGCCCTCGAGGACGTGCGGGTCGACACCTTCATGATGCGCCGCTATGCCGGGAGCCGCCCATGGTTCCGGGAAAACCATGCAAAATTGTTGAAGGAACTGATTGAATCCAATCTTTCGGATTTCGACCTCTTCCTGGTGTGCGTCGCCGCCTCTTCCACCGAAAACCTGCGCGACTTCTGCGGGTTCCTGCCCCCTTCCGTACGCAGGGCGCTCGAGGCGTTTTTGCCCGCATTCCAGCCCATCCTGCAGGCCGCCCTTCCTCCGGCGGACCTGGCCATGCCCGTTGATGCCGTCCTGAATCCGCAATTCCTGGCGGCATGTCCCGGAATCCAGGAAAAGCACATGGAAGAGAGCGAGTCGTACCTGATTCAACTGCAGTGGCAATACCTGGAATCCGTTCATCTGGCCCGTTCCTGCCTGGAACGGGAAAATATCCAGCCAAAAGTGAAAAATATCGAATATCTTCTGAGCGCCCCCTCCTACGCGCTCGTTCCCGCGGGCAAAACCGGCGATAAAGACACACCGGAGACGAACACAAAGCCGGGGCCTCGCAGCCTGACCTGGGGAGAACTGGAGCGGCTCTGCCCCCCGCATGAACACCTGTCCGCCTCCGCATGCCCATCCTCGGCCAGTGCTGGCGATGCTTCCGAATCCGAACGGCCACCCGGAAATGGCAGTGGCGCTTCCGGCGCCGGCGGCAAATCCGACGAACAGGATGGCGCCGGTGACAGGAAACAGAACGGCGGCGCCACGGGCGCCAATCCGTCGAAATCCGGTCCCGGGACGAAAGACCCTTGGATACAGCCAAGGCAGAATTCTCAATGGAATCCGTCATTTCCTAGAAATCCATTCTCACAGAGAAACGGGCAGAACGGCGGCCCGGGAATCCCATGCAACCTGTCGTCCGCGGAAATCAAAAAAAGAAAAAAAGTCTATCAGGAATTGCTGCAGGAAGCCGAGAACTTCAGGGACGAAAAAGAAAATAAAATGCGAAAGAAAGGAATAATACCTTATGAGGGCGGTAATGGTGAAAACCCTTATTATGTATATCTAGCCCAAAAAAGACATTATGTAGGACTGGATGAATTCATTCTGGAGCGCATCCAATTGAAAATTCCGGAACTCACCCCGGAAGAACAGCAGGAATGGTTGAAAAGAATAGTGGAGGCGCCTGTGGAAAACCACTTTCGCTTTATTCTTGAAAACGAATCGCAACCAGAACCCTATTCGCTTCCGGAACCCGAACCCCGATTTTCCTGCTGGACATTCACCCCTGAGGCGTTCCATTCAAGAAGAGAAAAATCATGGAGCGAATATTTTTCCGAAATCAGTGAACAATTCATAAAACTCAAGCAGGTATTCCGGAGATTCCATGAAATCCGGTCACGGACCACCTGGATGAAAGGCTATGCGCATGGGCAGCGCCTGGACATGCCCACCTGCATGCAGGCCGAAGCCGACCCCCGCATCAAAACCCGGATCTGGATGAAAAAGAAATTGCCCGAAAAGCCGACGATCGCCGCTTCCCTGCTCATAGATCTCTCGGGATCCATGAGCCATAAAATTGAAAATGGATTGTATGGCATCATTCTCCTGGCCGAAGTGCTGTCCCATTACAACATTCCTTTCCGCGTCGACGGCTTCCGTCTCGAACTGATCCCCATCCTGGATTTTTTCCGGGAACTCCAGGACAGGCACCGGGAAACCCTCCTTTCCCAATGCCGGTCTACGGGCAACAGCAACGACGACGGGAAATGCCTGGCCCAGGCGGCCCGGCACCTGCTGGCCCGGCAGGAGGACGTCAAACTGCTGTTCGTGATTTCCGACGGGCTTCCCACGGGTTCGAAGGAACCGGAGAAGGACCTGCACGAAGCCGTGGAAAGCATCAAGGACCAGTTGTATCTCATCGGCCTTGGCATCGGGCCGGGAACGGAATCCATGCAACTGTACTATCCGTACTGCCGCCATTCCCTGGCGACGACCGGAATCGCCGACGCCATGACCGAAATCATCGCCGAAATCCTGGCTTCCCCGCTGCGCGCGCAGAAGGGAAACGCCCGCCGCGCGCAACCCCCGAGCCAGGCGGGAGCGGGCTAGGAGCCGAAGAAAAAAGCGTCTCACCAGGCCAGCCCCAGCGTGAAGACGCCCCAGTACGCCAGTTCCTGCGACAGGGACTTGCCGGAGAAATTGCTCCAGGCGGCCGATGCCTGCAGCCCCAGAAAAAGGGATTCGGAAAACGCCCGCTTTGCGCTGGCGCCCGCCTGCACGTCCCAGGCGTTGTCGGAAAGGGACGCATCGCGGGTGTACCACTTGCGGCCGCCCTCGATGGAAAGCCGCAGGGTCCAGCCGGAAACGGGCGTCCATTCCCGGAAGGCCGCGGCGTAGCCGTACACGTAATCGCCCGCCTGCACGCCCTCCTGGATGCCGTGAAACCAGAAGACCTTGAACGTCCACTGGACCTTCCAGTCCCACGAGACTCCCGCGGCCGGCTCCACCCAGGCCGCCCTGTCGGCGCCCGCCGCCGGTTTCCTGGAAGCCGGGAAGGCATACAGCGTGAGCCCACCCGAAAACGCCAGGCCGCGCGGGCCTTCCTTTTCCACCTGCACGTAGACGTCCTGCTCCATGCCGGCCGCGGCGTCCACGTTGCGCCCCAGGTTCTCTCCGCCCAGTTGCAGCGCCGCCGCCCAGCCCAGCGTCCAGATGCCGCGGGTGGCGGAAAATCCCGGCATAAGGACGCCCGGACTGTATTGCTGGTCGCCTTCGCCCAGCAGGTTGAGCCCACGCCAGACGTACGCCGAGGCCAGGGCGTTCTCGCTGGAAAACTCCCAGGCCGCGTCTGCATCCTCGCCTTCGGCCGCCGGGGAGGCGTCTTTCGGTGCCAGGGAGGCGCCTTTTTCGTCCGCCGCTGCCATAGCGGCAAAACGCGCACCGAAAACCGCGAAAAACGGCAGGAGGAGCATCAGGCGTTTCAGGCGGCTCATGGGAACGGCTCACTTCTGGAAATTCGGGTAGTAGGAACGGAAAAAGCGGAATTCCACGCACCCGGCAGACACATGCGCCGCCGCGAACCGCGCGTGCAAGAGTTCCTGGAACTCCAGCCCCGTCACCACGGCCAGCGGCCTGAGCAGCGCACCGTCGATGTGCAGCGCGCCCGCATCCGCCGGCAAGAGGCACTGGGTGTTGGTGACCGTGCCGGCGTGGTGGTTGATGGGAATGTACGTGTACACCTGGGCGGGATCCGATGGCGGTGTCCAGGAAAAATCCATGGATTCGACGTTCATGGAATCTCCATGGAGAACTGCGGTCAGATTTTCCAGCGCGGCCGGGACCTGGAGCGAATCGAGCGTCACTTCGAAACCGCTGTCCCACGCGACCTTCACGCCGAAGGTGTCGCCGGCCAGCGTGACGTTTCCATACACACCGCCGCCATACTGGGGCGAAAACACCTGCACGTCGGATCCCGACCGCAATTCCACCCGCAATCCCGCCACGGTGGCGGGATAGGGAACGCACTGGCTGTCATGCGTGCATACGCGGTCTACCGGACAATCTTCGCAGAAGCCGGGTGCCCGCTCCGAACTGTAGATGCAGGCTCCGTCCTCGAGTACGGGATCCGTCAGGCGCACGGGTGGCCGGTCCTGTACGTCTCCCGACAGTTGCAGCGGCCCATCGCCATAACTGCCCACATGAATCAACCCGATGCGTTCGGAATCCGGACAGCGCTGTCCGACGATGGCCGACGCCTGGTGATTGTTCGTGTTGTTCGTATTATTTATATTGTTTGTATTATTATTGTTTTGATTATTATTTGTCTTCCTTGAACCCGAATCGCAGGCCGCCACAAGCAGCAGCAGGCCACAAACCAGAGATGGAATGCACATTCTCATGAGGGACTCCTTTCCTGCCGTTTCCATGCACGAACGTATCATGAAATCGCAAAAAGGAAACACGAGGCGTTGCCGGCCGCGACGGGAACCATTCGCAGGCGTCACTCGAGCCGGAAGGTGAAGCGCACGGGCCGGTGGTCCAAGAGGACGAGTCCCGCATTTTCGGGCTCCTTGCCGAAATCCACGGTGGACAGGCTGCCCGGGACCACGCGGGCATCGATTTCGGGCGAGACGAAGACATGGTCGATGAGATCGTGAAATTCCAGGCTGGTATGGGCATCCGGCGGCAGATCCGCGGTCAGGAAGCGTCCAGCGCCGGATTCCTCCAATGCCGCCAAGGTATCGGCCCCTTCCAGGATTCCGCCCAGCGTGTCGTTGCAGTCGCCCAGAATCACGAGCGGTCCCGGATGTTTGACTACCCACGCCGCCAGTTGTTCCACCTGACGCGCGCGCTGCGATGCCGCCGCGGGGGTGATGCCGGCCTTCAGGTGGACGACCACCATCGAAAAAGCAAACCCGCCGCGCGCCACGAGATGCGCGAACAGCGGATAGCGCAGGCCGCTCCAGCCGGCGGGAACCAGACCGCCGTCGGCATCGAGTTCATGGACGTCTTCTACGCGCTCGATGGTTTGCGAATCCAACAGGATCCCGACTTTCTGGGCGCCTCCCGAGGTGCCCATGGCCAGTTCCGAAGGGGATGCGCTCCCCGACTCCGTGCCGCAGGCCCCGAAAAAAAAACTGCAGCAGGAAAAATGCCCACATGGCCAGAGGCATGATTCCTCCCTTCCTGGAAATCGCCAACCGAAAAAGTGGTGAAAAATGCCGGTCCGCCCGCTCCAGGAGCGGAATCTAGAAGCCGAAGAAGCGCACGGAATCCACGAGCCAGTACTGCGCGTAGAAATTGCTGCGGAACACGAAGCGCAGCCGCACGCCGGGCCGTCCGGCCGCCAGCGCGGAAATGTCGAAGCGCTGCACCTCGCCGTTCATGGGCGAGGAATCCCAGTCGGAAGCGTATACGCGCACGGGATACCAGATGCTGCCGCCATCCACGGACACCTCGACAGAGGCCGAATCCCCGGAGCCCGCATCCTGGAAGGAATGCACGAACTGCAGTTCCACGTGGGAAAAGTCCGAGCAGTCGATCAGCGGGGAAACGAGGCTTTCATGGAAAGGAATCGCGGAACCCGTGGACGCCGGATCGACCATGGCCCACAGTCCGCTGGCCATGGCCAGCGTGCGCCACATCGAGTCGTCGGCCGAGGAAAACCAGGTGAAAGCCTGGTGTCCGCTGTTGATGATGGTCCATCCGGGCGGCGGCCAAACTTCGAAATCCTCGGAGAAGAAGGGCTCCGGACAGCCGTCCACGCCATAGCAGGCCGGATCCGCGCAGTCGGCGAAGGAATTGAGATCATTGTCGAACTGGTCGGTGCAATCCGATTCCGTCGCTTCCGGATGGAAGATGTGGATGGAATAATCCTGGGGATTGGCGTAGTAGTCGAATTCCAGGGCGAAATAGAAGTCCGCGGCATACGGCGCGGTGAATATCATCGTTTCGGAACCCGCGGGATTCCAGTTGCTCACGGCCTCGCAGGAGGCCGGAATCTGCGTGCACGGGACGAAGGCATACCAGGCCAGGTCGGAATCGGGCATGTCGGCCACGAGCGCGACGGTTTCTCCCGCCTCCAGGTGAATCCGGAAAATGCGCTCGCTGCCGCCGGTCCACCCGCAGTTCGTGAAACTGATTTGATCCGAGAAGTTCGCGGATGGATTCGAGCCCGTGATGACGGCGGGCGGCACGATGGTCTCGGCCAGCGCGCAGGTGTCGCCGGCCACGGGAGGCAGGCAGGCCGGTTGCATGTTCTCGTCGAGGCGGCAGACCTGCCCCGAGGCCGTGCAATCCGCGAACTCCGTGATCTTGGAACACTCCGGCGACGTGAAGACGCACCCGATGATCTTGTTGTTTTCGCAACGTTCGCTGTTCTCCCAGCATTCCATGTAGCACTCGTAGTGGCAGCCGGCGTTCCCGATCTCGTCGATGAAGCAGACCATGCCGGACGGGCAGGAGTCCGTATTCCAGCGAATGCAGCCGAATTCGTCCTGGATGCAGGTCTCCACGCCGGTGCCCGAATACGTACAGCGGCTCTCCCCCAGCGTGCAGTTGTTGGCGCACTGGGCGACGCAGACGGCCTGGTCCCCCTGCATCTCGCAGATGGGATACGTGAATGGACACGCATCCACGCGCCAGTCCGTGCAGCCGTTCTCCCTGCGCTCGCAGATGCGGCGGGCCGCATTGCCGTCGACGCACTGCTGCTCGCCTTCGGTGCACAGATCCTGGCAGGCCGCCTCGCAGCCGGATGTGTTCCACTGGCATGTAGGCGTGCAGGCGAGCGTTCCTCCGGAAAAGTTGCCCACCGTGGCGCAGGTGCTGCCCTTGAGGTCATTGCCGTCGCAGAATTCTCCCTCCTCCGCAATGCCGTTTCCGCAGGAATTGTGATTGTTGCCGTTGTTGTTGTTTTCGTTGTTCTCCTGTTTCTTGCCATCATTGCATGCAAAGGCAAAAAACAGTATCAGCCAACTCCAGAACAGCATCGTCCGTCCCGACATCATCGCATTCTCCCTCTTGCGCCATGCCATGCGCTTCCTCCTGGCACCTCCGGCCGGTGCATGTGTAGCAGAATCCGTTTGCCGGTCAAGCTGGCGCGGAATCCAGCAATAAAAAAGAATTAACGATTCCAGCGGATTGCAACCCCCATGGCTTTTGTTTAAGTTTCCACCTGGAGAAGCCAACGCATGCCCGGCTCGTTCGACCGATTCATCCTCCTGTTCGGCGTCTATTCCTTCCTTGGATGGGTGCTGGAATTCGCCTACCGCTCAATCCGGCAGCGCCGCTTCGTCAATCCGGGATTCCTGCAGGGCCCCTTCGTGCCCCTCTACGGGTTCGGCGCGGCCTTCGCTGCGGGGGTGGACATGCTGCTTCCCGCGGATTGCACGGCCTTGCGCCTGGCGGCCTTCTTCCTTTTCCTGAGCGCGCTGGAATACGCCGCCGGATGGCTCATGGAGCGCATCTTCAACGTGAAACTGTGGGATTACTCGGACACCCGCTTCCACCTGCACGGACGTGTGAGCCTGACCTTCTCGCTGGCATGGACAACGCTGGCCTGGGCGTTCGTGGCCGTGATCCATCCGTTCTTCCTGGCGCGCGCGCAGGCCATGCCGGACACGCACGCGCAGGCGGCGGCCGTGGCGCTGGTGCTGCTGTTCGCCTTCGACCTCATCCTGTCCGCCGGTGAAGTGGAGGCGTTTGGCGACCTGCTGGTCCGCTTCCGGGAGGGACTGCCGTCGGTGCGCAAGCCGGACCTGGACGCCGTCATGGCCCGCTTCGCGCGCCTGCGCCTGGCATTCCCGCACCTCAACCAGCAACTGCAGGCGGTGCTGCAGCGCTCGGTGCCCGATTCCTGGCGGGAGCAATGGCGCACGGGATACCGGCGCATCCGGGAAAACATCGAATCCCGCCGCCCGCTGGAAGAGGAATTCAACGATATCGTCGCGGATATCCTGAACCATCCGGAATTCCTGCGCCTGAAAGATTTCCGCCACCACACGTCTTCCATCTACGACCATGCGCTGGCGGTTTCCTTCCTGTCCTACCGCATCTGCAAGCAGTTCGGGCTGGATTACCGCTCCGCCGCACGCGGCGGCCTGCTGCACGACTTCTTCCTCTACGACTGGCGCAACCACGATGTGCCCGACCTGCCGCGCGAAAAGTTCCACGGGCTGGAACACCCCCGGATCGCCCTGGAAAACGCCCGCAGGCATTTCGCCATCAATGACATCGAGCGCGACTGCATCCTGCGGCACATGTGGCCGCTGACGCTGACCCCGCCCCGGTTCATGGAATCCTTCGTGGTGTGCATGGCCGACAAGTACGTCGCCTCGCGCGAATATCTCGTGCGGCGCGGCTCCGAACGCCGCTGACCCCGTTCTGGTCCGTCCGTTCACTTCCGGAAATCCATCACGCGCGCGTCTCGCCGAAGGCTTCGCGCAAACGCGCCAGGGCCCGGACGAAATCCGCCGGAAGCGGAGACTCGAAAAACAGAAGTTGACCGGAAAACGGATGGACGAAGCCCAGAACAGCCGCATGCAGGGCCTGACGCCCCAGTTCCCCGGCGATCGCGGCGAGTTGGGCATTGCGCAGGGAACGCCGGTACAGCGGATCGCCGAGCAGCGAATGGCCGGCATCATGGAAATGCACGCGCACCTGATGCGTGCGCCCCGTGTGCAGCGTGGCGCGGACCAGCGTGGCAGCATCCCCGAAGAAGGCTTGTGCCTCCCATTGCGTGATGGCGCGCCGGGAACCGCCCGGCCGGGAGGAAAAGCGCAGGCGGCAGGTGGGATGACGTCCGAACGGCGTGTCGAAGACTCCCGCGGCCGCCTCCATGCGGCCCGTCACGATGGCCAGGTACTGCCGCGTCAGGTCGTGGCGCGCGAACAGGTCCTGCAGCCGCTCCTTGGCCTGCGCCGTGCGCGCCACCACCAGCAGCCCCGACGTGTCCTTGTCGATGCGGTGCACAATGCCGGGCCGCAGATCGCCCTCCTCGGCGCGGAAGAAACCCATCCCCAGGAGCGCATTCACCAGAGTGCCCTCCTCGTGTCCGGGAGCGGGATGCACCACCATGCCCGCCTGCTTGTCCACCACCAGCAGGTGCTCGTCCTCGTAGACCACCGACAGGGGAATCTCCTGTGCCACGGCCTGCGTCAGCGGCGCATTCGGCGGCTCGAAATCCACCACGTCCCCCGCGCGCAGCCTGCAACTGGACTTGACCGGGCGGCCGTTGACGGTGCAAAGCCCCTCCTCGAGGCTGCGCTGGACAGCGCCGCGGGTATTTCCCGTACGCGCCGCGACGAACGCATCCACCCTTCCCCCGGCTTCGGCAGGCTCCACCACGATCCGCATGTCGGAAAAACGGAATTTCCTTCGAACTATTCGGCATCCCAGATGGGGGAGCGCAGGCGGTCCTTCATGCGGTAAAGCAGCACTTCCACCAGTGCCCGCTCGTAAATGTTGGACTGTGCAATTTCCGGCGTCACGCGGGCATTGAATTCTTCCCGGCCGATACGGATCTGCTCCTCGAGGGCTTCCCACACGTTGTCTTCCTTGAGTGCCTTGAGCAATGCGTCCTTATTGTATTCCACCATGTCGGATGCGATGGTTTTTGCATAACGCAAAGCGCGGCCGGGATCGTCATACAATCGTGCCATTTCAATACCCTCCCGCAACGGGATTTTCATCATACACGGGTTTTTCCTCCTGTCAAACCCCGAATTCGCCCCGCAAGGCCTGCGGGATGGAATCATTCCCGGCATGCCGGACGCCGCCGGCGCCAGCGCCCGACCAGAATCAGGATTCCCAGAACCCACGAAAAGGGAGCCGAACCGGAAGAACTGCGGCCCGTGCGGCAGGAACAGCCGGAATCGCCCTTCCTGCCGGGCTCGTCCGTGTCGGTGCCGGCATCGTCGTCCTCCGGGTCCCCGGTCGTGCGATCCGGGTCCGGAAGGCCGATGGGATCCTCGCTCACCGGCGCGCAGGCCGCCGGCGGGTCCGGATTGGCGCGCGCATCCAGCGCCAGCAGATAGGCGCCCGGGCCGAATCCCACCATGGGCACCGAGCCGCGGTAATCCCCGCGCACCGGGCAGTCCACGGTGCCTCGGCAATACAGTTCGCCCATCAGGTAGCGGTTTTCCCGGCTCTGGCCCAGCACCCAGGCCAGCAGCGCATCCCGGCGCGCCGTCTGCCCCATGTACGAGTAGGCCGTGCTCATACGCAAATCCACGAAGCACCATTCCTGCTGGTCGTACCAGTCGCCGTCGTCGTTGCGGAAATAGCCGCCGTTGCCGTTTTCCACGCCGTCGAAGAAATCCGCGTGCCAACGGCTCATCGATGCCGCCACCACGGGGTCGGTGACCTCGATGGCGCCGAAATTGAACGCCTCCACCGCGGCCAGGTCGAGATACCCCCAGCCCCGCTCGAGCTCCTGGAGGCTTCCGGCCAGCACGCCCTGCCCATCCACGAGTTTTTCGCGGATGCCGCGGCGCAGGCGGGAAACGGCCCGCCGGTAGCGCTCGGCGGCCTCGGCATCCCCCGCGCGCTCGGCCAGCGCCGCCGCGCCGCACAGCCCTGGAATGGCCACGGCCGACGTGTAAGTGAAATTCTTTTCGTTGCCGTTCCAGTGGCGCTCCCAAATCGAGGAATCGGGAGCTACGAGAAACGTGCTGTCCTGCACCAGGGCGGCCAGCACATCGGCCACCTTCTCCCGGACGGCGGGCCACCAGGACTGCCACCAGGAGTCCTCGGACGTGGCCAGCGCCGTCTGGGAAAACGCCCACAGAAACAGGCCGAAATCGTCGAATTCGATATTGGGACCGAAATGGTCGTAGTCGGTCTCCTCGCGGCCGCAGCCATAGTAGCGGCACACGGAAATCAAATAATCCATGCCGACGGCCTGGGCATACTCCCCGCTGCGGGCGCGCAGCATGAACTCCAGGCCGGCGCGGGCCTCGGACACGTAGCCATGGCGGGCCAGCGCAACCATTGCATAGGCGGCGTCGCGCACCCAGGCCACGTTCCAGATGCCTTCGCCGGGAGCCGGACGCGCCTTGGGCAGCGCCGCGAGAATCTGGCCGAAGGGCGTTTTCTCTCCTTCATTGGGTTCGCGCACCTGGGCCATGCGCATGACCACCAGCCCCTGGCGCACAAGGCGCTCCTCATCAGCGCTCAGACCGGGCGGCAACTGCGCGCGGGCCTGGAAAGCGGTCCATCCGGCACGGGCTTCCTCGAGCAGATCCAACGGCGTCTTTCCGGCCACGTAGGCATCCACATCCGCAGCGAGAGCCGCCGCCCGCTCGGCCACGTCCGCGCCCACCACCACGGCGATGCGCACCACATCCTGAGAAGGAACGCCAGCCGGAACATTGAACTGGAGCCCCAGCGCGAGATCGTCTCCCTGCGCGGAGGAAAAGGCGGACGGATAATCCTGTCCCGCGAGCATCGCCTGCCATGGGCTGGAAGCGCCCGAGCCCGCCAGGACGCCCGCCGGGGCATCCAGCGGCCGCACGTAGAGCACGTACGGGCGCCCGCCCGACTCCAGGAATCCGGCCCCCGAGCGGGCCACGCGCTCCGCCGCCGTGAAATCGGGCGCCTGCCCCATGTGGAAGTTCAGCAGAGCGAACAAGGCCGCGGGCGGCACCGGCCCCGGAAGTTCCAGCACCGCCACGAAGGCGGCGCGGTCCAGTTCGAAGGGTGCGAAGACGTACTGGCGCAGCGTCACGTCGCCCGAAGCGGTGGGTGCCGTGGTCTCGGTGACGATGATGTTGGTTCCCGGCTCATACTCCACCCGGGTTTCCGGGCGGGTATCGAGCCAGACCGCCTGATCCGTGCGAATGCCGAAGTACATGTCGTAGGCCAAATTGGGCGTGAACTCGGCATCCGCATCACATTGCTTGTACAAATGCGGATAGAAGGCTGCAATCTTGTGATCCTGCGAGTGAAAACTGTAATGCACCGAACCGAACCCGTTGGAGGACGGGAGTTCGAAGAAGGAAGGATGGGGCGTCTGCGCACCAGCCCTCCCCGAAAACAGGAATGCGGGGCTCGCGAAGAAAAAGAATAATAAAAATATGTGGCGTTTCATGATTGCAATATCGTCGTTTCAATGCCGCTGCAGAAGGGCCACCGCCGCCGGGCGGGCGCTCCAGCACAGGAACTCGCCGGGAGCCGCCAGCGTTCCGGCCGCGCAGCGCCCCAACGTTTCCACGGCCGTGCGGATGAGCGGATGCAGCTCCAGAGCGGACGCGCGGGGCGCGAGCATGCGCAGGCTCAGGCCGTCTTCGCACAGCAGAAGCGTTTCCCGAAGGCCGTTGCCGTCCATGTCGGCGGGCACCAGTTGCCGGGGTGTGCAGGGAAGCGAAAGCGCCTCTCCTGCGGAAAGCGATACCAGGGGCCCGGGAAGCACGGTGAAGCGGTAGACGGCCAGAGTCGAGGTCGGCGCGAAGGCCGCCAACAGATCGAGGTGGCCGTCGTCATCGGCGTCGGCCAGGGCGATGTCCGCCGGAAGCCCCGAAAGGCTGCCGATGGCGACCACGCTCCCCGACCCCTGCATGTCCCCGATGAACAGGAAGGCGGCGCCGGAAGCGTCCACCACCACGCACTGGGTGCCGCCCATGCCCAGGATATCCCCGCAGCGCATGAATTCCGGCGCGGTTCCAACCGGCAGGGAAACGCCGGGGACCGCCCCGACCGCCGAGCCCCGGAACAACTGGATGCGGGCCGTGTCCCTGAACAGCACGGCGGCATCCTCATAGCCGTCCTGGTTGAGATCCAGATGGGAAATGGCCGCACGCACCACCGAGCCGGCCACCGGCTGGGCGGATGCGGCGGCCAGGGTGCCGGTGCCGTCGTTGAGCAGGGGCAGCGCCGAAGCGTCGCCTTCGCGCAGTACCCAGACATCGGCCGCGCCGGGATGGGAACTTTCAAAGAAGAGGGCGGCCGCGGCATCGGGAACCGCCTGCTCCGCCACGCTGGAAAACGCGCCCGTACCCGTGCCCGCCAGCACGAGCAGACGCCCGTCGGTGGTCAAAAAAACGCCGTCCGCCGACGCATCGCCGTTGATGCGAGCCAGGTCCACCCAGAGGGGAAGAGCCGGAAGCGAAAAAGAAGTCGGAAGCGGCAGCGCAGCGAAATCGAGTCCCACCGCACCGCCGGGGGTTCCGCCGGCCAGAACGGGCATGGCCTGCAGATCACCGCGGAAATCGGCATGCACGATGCGCCCTGGATCCGAAGGCCACGACGTGCTGGAGGCGAAGGAGAGGTTTCCGGCGCCGTCGTTGCGGTACAGCCGGATGGCGTTGTCGAAGGACACCAGGACGTCCCTCGTGCGGTTGCGGTCCGCATCGCCCACGGCGCTCATGCGCACATTGTAGGTCAGATTGGAGAGGGCGCCCGCCGTGGTGAAGGTCCGGTTGGCCGTCTGCAGGTAGAGCGACAACTGCGGCATGACGGGATAGTTCATCGCGCGCAGCAGCACGATATCGCGCCGGGAATCGCGGTTCATGTCGGCCAGCACCACGTGGGAAGGCTTGTCCGAGGCGCCCAGGTAGGCCGGAGAAGTGAAGGTTCCATCCCCGTTCCCGTACCAGATCGCCACCACGTTGGCCGACTGGCAGGCCACTACGATGTCCGAACTGGCGTCGTCGTCCAGAAGTCCGGCCGCGATGGAAACCGGCCGCGTGCAGGTGGAGACGGCCGGCATCAGCGAAAAGGAACCACTGCCGTTGTTGCGCAGGATCAGCAACTGGTCCGAATAGGGCACCACCACTGCAATCTCGGCCCAGCCGTCACCGGTGAAATCCGCAGCGGCCGCCCTGGATGGCGTGCCCGCACCAAGGGAGAAGCGCACCGGCGCGCTGAACTGGCCGCCTCCCTGGCCGTTGAACACCGCCACACGGCGCTGGGCCGTTTCCACAACCGCAAGGTCCGTCAGGCCATCCCCGTTGAAATCCGAGGCCATGGGCGCCGCCGGAGAAGCCATGCCAGCCCGGCTCCACACCGGCACGAACGCGTCGAAAAGCGGATTGAACAGGAACACGTGTACGGAAGCATCGGTGGTGGCCACCAGGTCCGGATGGCCATCGATGTCCAGGTCCAGTGCGGCCACGTCGGTGACGGCAGCCCCCGTGGGGAAGTACACCGGCGCGCCCAGGCAGAACTGCCCGGCATCCACGATGCCGTCGCCACAGCGCCCCGGCCGGCAGTCCGTGCGGCAGGCGCCGGCGAGCGTGTCGGAGTTGGCCGGCCCGTCGTCGCAGAGTTCGCCGCGGGCGGCATCCGCGATGCCATCACCGCAGCCCGCCTGGCAATCCGCATCACAGGCGATGTCGTCGAGGGCGTTGCGGTCGTCGCAGACCTCCTGCCCCGTCCGGACGACGCCGTCTCCGCAGCGCGCCGCCGTGCAGGCGTCGGTGCAGGCGTCGCCGGGGTCGGTGTTGGCATCGTCGCATTCCTCGCCGGGATCCTGGATGCCATCGCCGCAGGAAGGCAAAACGCAGTTGGTGCGGCAGGGGGCTCCGGGCTCGGAACTGTTGAGCACGCCCTCATCGCATCCTTCGCCAGGGTCCAGGATGCCGTCGCCGCAGCGCTGTGGACGGCAGTCCGTGCGGCAGGACGCGCCCGGATCGTCGGAATTTCGCTCCCCCTCGTCGCAGGTCTCACCGGAATCCAGAATGCCGTCGCCGCAGCGCCGCGGACGGCAGTCCGTGCGGCAGAATGCGTCCGGCTCATCGGAATTGCGCTCGCCCTCATCGCAGATCTCGCCCAGTTGGGCCTCCAGGATGCCGTTGCCGCATCCCGGCGTCGTTCCATCCACGTCCGAATCCACATCGCCATCCGCATCGGGAATGGAACCGTCCGGAAGGAGAGACGGGTCGAAATCCGTACGCCCGCAGGCGATCAAAGCCAGCAGCAAGGAGGCCATCCACACCAGTTTCGATACACGCATGTCTTCACTCCCACAGTGAGTTGACCCACGGCACAGCTGACACTTCATATCATGAAATCCTGCCCGAAGCAAAGGTCCACGCGGAAAAAATGCCTTTCCTCCCTGCGTTTTTCACCAGGCTCGCATGCACCCCGTCTTCAGGTTCCCGCGTGCAGGACCCGCGGGCGGTTTCCCAGATCCCGCAGGATGCGGATTTCTGCATATGCGCCCACATCCCGGGCCATTTTTTCCAGTTGCGCTTCCTGCCCCGTTCCAAATTCGCACAGGAGCCGCCCTCCCGGATGCAGAAACGCGGGCGCCTGCACCAGAATCCGGCGCAGATGGTCCAGCCCATCCTCTCCGGAGAAGAGGGCCAATTGAGGCTCATGCCGGATTTCGGGTTGCAGGACCTCATTCTGGGGAACGTAGGGCGGATTGGACGCGATGAGATGGAATTTCCGGCCCGCCACCGGCTCGAACAGATCCCCCTGGAGGAACTCGACGTCCAGTCGCAGCCGGCGCGCATTGGCGCGGGCCACGTCCAGCGCCGCCGTGGAAACGTCCGTCGCCGTCACACGCCACGCCGGCCGCGCATGGGCCAGCGCCAGCGCGACCGCACCGCTGCCGGTGCAGAGATCCAGCGCCCCGATGGATTGCGATTTTTCCGGAAAAGCCGAAAGCGCCACCTCCACGAGCGTCTCCGTGTCCGGACGGGGAATGACGACGTCCGGCGTCACCTGCAGGGAAAGCCCGAAAAATCCGCGCGTCCCCGTGAGA
>CAZEZP010000052.1:0-12114 GCA_964516435.1 uncultured Kofleriaceae bacterium
TGCGCCGCCAGCCTGCCGAAATACACCTGGCGTCCTTCGTCTTACACAGATCCGGCGCGCCAGCTTCTGCATAGATTTTTTTATGCTTCTGGGTGAGCATGGCGCTGGTTTCGGTCACGTTCGTTATGTACCTCATGGCCATTTCCTACTGTTTGGGTGTCTTCATCGAGACTTCGGGAAGCTCCATCGGGATAACTTCTTCGTAGGAGGCTTCCGCCAGGTGGAACTTGGCGATGGCCACGGCATCCAGCGCGTCGTTGGTGCGCTGCGTCTTGTCGTTGGTGTCGAGCGCGCCCAGGATGGTCATGGTCCCCTTCCAACGGTTGTACACCTTGATGGCTTCCTCGAACTTCTCGACGGCCGCTCGCACCTTTGCGCGATCGCGCTTCTCGAAGCGCACCGTGGCGACCATCCACTTGTCGGTCTTGGATTTCTTCTCGACATAGACGATCTTCATGCAGATGCCATAGCGGGTGGGCACCGGGCAGGACTGGTCCCACAGGATCTTGCCCTGCTTGGCCAGGACGCGGATCATCAAATCGTCCACCTGATTCTTGCCCATCACTTCGATGTACTTGGCCAAAAAGTGCTGCACCATACCCAGGCCAGCGGACTGGCCGTCCTTGTCCTTGCGGTCTTCGTGGAACTGGTGGAGCATGAAGAACAGGTACGAAACGTCACCCTTGAACTGGGCCGCGTTCATCTTGTAGAGGCGCTCGATGTAGTCCATGGCCTTCTTCTCGGCGCCCTTGAGGTCGCCCGACCACCAGGTCAGCGTGACGGCGCGGCGGGCCGCACGCACGGCATCGGGATCCTTGGGATAGCGGTTGAAGAAGTTCTCATAGGCGTCCGCGGCGCGATCGAACATGGCGATCTGTTCCAGCAGCAGACCCAGACGGATGTAGGAGTTGACCACCTGCGGGTGGTCCTTCGTGGCGCCGGAGCCATAGCCGTTCTGCAGTTCGCGCAGGGAGGAGATGGCCAGACCCACCATGCCCGCCTTTTCGAAGGCGATCGACGCCGACGTGTAATACTGGATGACCTTGTTCACGTCGCTCTTGAACTCGCGGGCCATGGACAGCAGCATGTCGCCGGCTTCGCGGTAGCGGCCTTCCTCGCCGCGCTTGGCTACTTCCATTTCCATGTTCTCGAGTTTCTTGCTCTCGAGCTTGGCGCGGAACTTCTTGGCCTCGGCGTCCACGTTGAACATGGCGTTGTAGCGCGGCGTGAGCAGTTCCGTGATCATTTCGACCATGTCTTCGAAGCGGTCCTCGGCGTCATACGAAATCATCAGGTAGAAGGCCGCCTGCAGCGCCATCTGCGGATCCGTCTCGTACGACGTGCGCACGGTGTCCTGGAACAGCGGGATGGCCTCGGCGAAATGCCGGTACATGTAGTAGATCATGGCGCGGTTGTACTTGATGGCCGCCAGCGCCTTGCCGGTCTTGACGTACTTCACGTACAGGTTGAACACGTCGATGACTTCCAGCAGTTCCTGCGGGATCTTGAGGTTCTTCTCGAACTCGGGGCACTTCTGCGTGAACTTCTTGCCGGCGGCCTCGGTCTTCTGCTTGGCGGCCAGGCAGTTGCGGCGCTTGAGGTAGTCTTCCTGACGCTTCTCGCGCTGCTTGTTCTCGCGCTCGAAGTCCACGTCGAGCACGCGGAAGTACAGGTTGACCGTGTTCAGACCGATATCCTCGCGGTTCTTCTCGAACTGCTGCTGCGTCAGGTTCGGCGGAAGCTTGTCCCACTTGAGCAGCGTGGCGTATTCGCGGGCGGCCGTACGGTAGGCCTCGCGGATGTCCTGCTCGTTCTTGCTGATCTTTTCGAGGTTGGCGGCGATGTCGGAGAGCAACTGCGCATAGTCGTAGCGCATGTCGTAGGCATCGTCGTCATTGGGGAAATAGTTCAGGAACTCCCGGTACAGGGCCGCCGAGTAGTTGAGCAGTTTCTCGGTGTCGGCATCGGCCTTGCCCTTGGCCTTGTCGTACTTGATGTAGGAACGCTTGGCCTGGTCGTACAGGTTGCGCTTGGCGAAGTCGATGCACATCGCCGTTTCCATCTTCTTCTCGCCGAACTGCTTTTTGAGATCCTCCATGGCCACGACGATCTTCTTGAGGCTGTCCTCCATCTTGTCGAGGATGTTGTCGAGCTTGTAGCCCTGGTAGATCTGCTGCAGCCATTCGCAGCGGGCGGCATCCTGCGGGAACCGCTTGATGAGGTCCTCATACACGAAAATCATGTTGGGCATGTTGCCCTGCGTGAAGTACTCGTTGGCGAGCATCAGGTACAGGTCCTTGGCGTACTCGGCTCCCAACTGGTGCGTGAAGTAGTTGAAGGCCAGCGCGCGATCACCCTTCATTGCATAGGCCATGACCACTTCGCGGCGGGCCTGCTTCTTGAGGGTCTCCTGCTTGGCGTTCTGCGCCACGAACAGGAACTCGCTCTGCGCCTTGGGGAAATCCTGCATGTTGAAGTAACACCACCCCAGCATGCGGCGCGCATAGTAGTAGATGTGAATGTTGTCGCCTTCCTTGACCTTGGGGTTGTTGATGACCTTGATGTAGTAGTCGGTCGCATTCTTCAGGCCCGCACGCCCCTGGCGGAAGTAGAATTCCGCGAACGCCAGGTGAACTTTGGGAACGAAGGCGGACTCGGGATAGTTGCGCAGCAGGGTGCGGAACTTTTCCTGCATGATGTCCTGATAGCCCAGTTCGCGGGCGATATCGCCCAACTTGAACAGGACCTCGTCCATGCGGTGCCAGTCCGCGAACGCCTTGGTCGTGGTGATGTTGTTGAGTTCCTTGAGGGCGTCTTCCAGATATTTTTTCTGGAGACGCATATAGTTGTTCTTTTCCTTTTCAAACTTGGCTCTTTCCGCATCGGTCTTGGCATTGCCCATGGCTTCCACGGCTTCGCCATAGCGGAACTTGTAGATCTGCTCGTACTGGACGTAGATGTCGGCCAGACGGAACAGGTACTCGACGCGGCGCTTGTCGTCGGCGCGCATGATCTGCAACTGCCGCTTGAGTTGGTCTTCCTGCTGCTTGAGAATGGGCAGTTTCAGATCCTGGATTTTCTTCTGGGTGCCGACGAAATCTTCATATTTGATGCTTTCGGCACCCTTTTCCTGTTCCTTCTTGGCCTTGGCGATGGCCTCTTCCTTCGAGATGTCCAGCGACTTGTCCTCGCGGTGCTTGATGTCCCGCTTGGGCGCGGGCTGCGCCAGGACCAGGCCCGGAACCCCAATCATCATCATGGATACAATCCAAAGACAGGTTTTTTTCATGGCATGCCTCGATGTGGAGTGAAAACCGAAAATAGCCGAAAACTCAGTTGCTGCCGCAGGTGGAACGGACGATGAAGCGGTAGTACCCCAGTTCATCCTGCCAGTATTCGCCGGTGAACGGCCACACCACGTGCTCGTCGTCGACCACGACGTTCATGATTTCGACCTTGGTCGTCTGGCGCGTCATCTTGGCGGTGACCTTCTTGAGCTTGAGGTTGTTCAACTCGATCTTCACGTCGCCGTACTGCAGCACCAGGCGGGTCAGTTCGTCGTCGAGGCGGCGCACGCGGTCACGGGCCAGTTTGCCGGCCTCGCCCTGAGCCGTCATCTTCTGGAACTCCAGGTCTTCCTTGATTTCGCGGGCGATGTCGGAAGAACGCCAGGACTTGTCCGCATTGTCCAGCATCTTGATCTCGCGGTTCAATTCATCCAGGAACTCCACGCGGCGCTCGAAGGTGCGGTCCTTGAGCGAACTCTTGACCAGGCGGGACAGTTTCGGCTCCAGGCCGGCCTTGTCCGTGAGAATCTTCTTGATGTATTCGAAATAGGCCTCGTTGTCCTCGTCGTCGCCGTTCTTGTGCTTGTCGGCGACCTCACGCACCTGCAACTGC
This sequence comes from uncultured Kofleriaceae bacterium, assembly GCA_964516435.1. GTDB lineage: Bacteria > Myxococcota_A > Polyangia > HGW-17 > HGW-17 > HGW-17. Next base: position 3,901 of record CAZEZP010000052.1, read on the forward strand.
AGTTTCGGATAGACGCGGCCGAATTCGGCCAGCGCTTCCTGGGCGCTTTCCACGCGGCAGTTCTGGAAGTAGATGACCGCGCGCAGAATCAGGGATTCGGGGAAGAACTGGTTTTCGAAGAAGGGCGCATTCAGGGTATGGATGTTGCCCAGCGCCTTCTGGAAACCGCCATAGTCCTTCTTGAAGTGGGGACGCAGCATGGCGTCCAGGATGAAGTACGACCAGGATTCCTCGAACAGGCTCTGCAGCCAGTTGTGGCTGTTCTGCGGAATCTTCTCATAGAACGTGATGGAAAGTTTCAGGTATTTCTCGGCCAGTTCCGCGAACTTCGGCTTGCGGGTCTGCTCGAAGCGGCCGATGGCCACGCGGCCGGCCTGGTAGTACACGCGCGCCAGCGACAGGTTGGCCAGTTCCAGGTAATCCCGCACTTCCGGAAATTCCGGATTCTTCTGGGCGAAGAGGATGATGGCGTTGAAACGCTTGATGGCGTCCACCGGCTTGCCCAGGCGCACCAGCGTGATGCCCTCGAAGATCTTCGCCTTGAGGAAGTAGGCGCCTTCCGCCGGCTTGGAACTGGGCGGAACCTTGGCGAACAGTTCGCCCGCCTTGTCCAGACGCCCATCGATATAGTGGTAGCGGCCCAGGTAGTACAGCAACTGGGAACGGAACGCCTCGAGATCCTTGCTCTCCAGGTATTCCTCGCTGTATTTGCCGATCAGCGGCAGGATGCCCGCCGATTCAGGCATCTTCTGCTGCAGGGACACCAGGTATTTCAGCGTCATCTTGTAATAGGGATGCGCATCGCCCTGCTCGACGATTTTTTCGAAATAGTTCTTGGCCGCCGAATAGTATCCCATGTAGTACAGGCACTTGCCCATGATGTACTGGGCTTTTTGCTTGGTGTCGGGGGAATCCTCGCGGTTGTCCTTGGCCAGCACCTGCTTCAGGTAGATCGTGGCGCTCTGGAAATACACCAGCACCTGCTCCTGAGGCGCGTTCTCGTTCATGGCGCGCTCGGCCTTCTTGTAGAAGTCCTCGCCGCGCACCATCTTCTTGGAAACGAGGGTCTTGTTGACTTCCTCGGCATCGAACGTCATCTCCTCATCTTCGCCCTTCTTGGTTTCGGCCGGCTTGGCCGCCTTTCCCTTCCCCCCTTGTGCGAACGCGGGCGCCGCCCAGGAAACGGCGAGCAGGGACGCGAAGAACATCAAGGATTTCCAACGGGTAATCGCCATGTGCGTATCTCCTTGCCAAAGGCCAAAAGGTCAATGACCGTACCATAGACAGGGGGGACTATATAAAAGAACGGCAAACTCCCGCAAGCTGAAAATCCGCCGAAATGCACGAATGAAAAACACCCGATTTTTCAACTTTTCCCTTTTTTCCCTCACCGGAAAAAACGAAGGCTCCCGCTTTCGGAAATGCGCGTGGGACTCACAGCGTGAGATTGGAGAAGATCGCGGACTCCTCGACCCCGTACAGTTTGCGGATGGCATAGGATACGGTCTCGGGGAGGTAATGGCCGTTGAGTTTGACGGGGATGAAATTGACTTCGGTCTGCGGCGAAAATGCCACGGAAAGCATGTATTCGATGATGAATTCCGCGTTCTTGGCCACGCGTCCCGTATATTCCCGCTGGGAGCGCTGCTTGAGCGTGCGCATCTCGTGGATGCTGCGGCCGATCTCGGACTCCACCAGTTCCTCGTAGGTGGTGAGGATCAACTCCACCCGCACGGTGCGCTCGCCGGACTCCACGTAGGAGGGGAACCCTTCCAGCAGTTCTTCCGCGCTGATGCCGCGGGTCACGGGAAACGGAGGCACGATGCTGGACGAGACGGCATCGATGATGACGGCCGGCTCGGGAAGGCGCAGGTCGAACTGCACGTTGACCGCGTTGTAATCACCCTGGTGGCGCTCCAGTTCCACGATGTGCACGTCGGGATGCGACTTGAGCATGGCCACCGCACGGGAATGCAAATCCTCGTCGCCGATGATCTTGATGCCGATGACATCGGGAACTTCGAGATCCTCCTTGTTGAAGGGGATCTTGCCGCTCATCACCTGCTCGGCCAACTGGCGCTCGGCCGCTTCGAATTCGCTGACCATCTGTTCCGGCGGCGTGAGCAGCATCTCCAGGGGGATGCCCAGCCGGGCAGCGCGCTCCTTGGCCAGCAGTTCCGCCTTCTTCCGGATGTGGGTGAGAATCATGTCCGCCACGCGGCGGGACACTTTCTCGGACACGCGGCGCGCGCGCTTGACGCGCATCATGGAGACGAGCCGCTGTTCGGAGGTGTCGAATCCCGTGAAGAACAGCAGGCCGTTGATGGGCGCGCGGGGAAAATACTCTTCTGGACGCGCCTGGTACATGCGCACCAGAAACTCCATGCGCTCCCCGAAATTGGGGACGTAGCGGGTCACGGCCTCCTTGACCTGGTGCTTCATGCTCACGGGCCGGCTCTTGACCTCCGAGGCATGGAGTTCCTCCAGGAAACTCAGCAGGAACTGCTTGACGCTGGGAATGGAGACGAATCCCTCGTACGCGAAGATTTCGGTCAGATGCCAGGCATCATCCGGCTCGAGCCTGTCCTCGAGCCAGCGCTTGGCGATGTCGAACAATTTCTCCCGGTGCGTAAACGCGCTCAGGTACATGGCCGTCCTACCCCCGCTGCGCCTTCTTTTCCTTTTCCGAAGCCCACAATTCGCGCGAATGAGGCGTAAAGGAAAAAATCAGCAGACAGCCCACCCCCGCCAGCAGCAGCACATCCGCCACGTTGTAGGTCGGCCACGGCCATGTGATGGGAATGGAGCGGAAAAGCCACATTTGAATAAAATCGGTTACGCGGCCGAACACGATGCGGTCGATCAGATTGCCCATGGCGCCGGCCGCCACCAGCGCCAGCCCCGTCCGGTAGAAGCCGAACCGGATCTCCGGACGCCGGTACATGTACCAGATGAAATAGATGGCGGCGATCCCCAGCAGCGTGAGAATCCAGCGCCCGCCCGCCACGCCGGAGAGCATGCCGAACGAAGCGCCATGGTTGTAGGCCAGCGTCAGGCGCACCGTGAACGGACGGACCTTCTCCGGATCGATCCAGTCCTGGGAGAGGGCCGCCTGCGCCCACAGTTTGGAGCCGATGTCCAGGACGAATCCGCTGGCGGCCAGCAGCCAGAACTGAAGAATGTGCTTCTTCTCGGTCATGAAAACGATCCCTCGATTCACGCGGCGTCCAACGACGATTCCGCAGAAAAAATTTCCTTTGCAGGAAGGAATTTTTCCTCTGTTTTCAAGCCATTTCTTCCCGCATGGGCAGATTGTTTGCCAATCGCCTACTCCGCCCTCGGTATGTATAGCAGAAACGCGTCCAAAATGTGAGAAGAATTTTCATGAAAAACCAGCGCCGGTGAAAACCCCGCCCAAACGGCTTCGCGCCGTGCTCCATGCTTCAGTTCGGCGCCATGACGTCGCCGCGGCATCCGAAACCATCCACGTTGAGAAGACCTTGCCATCACCAGCCGCGCCGCGCGGGGCGCCGCCGGCTCCCATCCAGACGCGGGAAAACACGAAACGGCCGCATCGACACCCGGAAAAATGATATTGCCTGAAGGCGTTTTTCCTGTATCTTGATTCCGTTTTCCCCGGCTGCAGCCTGCAGGCTCGCCCGCGTGCAGACGCCGCGGCACGCCGGGCCTTCAGGAGGAATCCAAGGAGCAAGACATGCCAGAACCGCCGCGCATGAACTGGGACACCTACTTCATGAATATTGCCCATATGGTTTCCTCGCGAAGCACCTGCCCCCGCAAGGCCGTGGGGGCCGTCATTGTCAAGAAGAGCGCCATCCTGAGCACGGGCTACAACGGCAGCATGAGCGGCGCCCCGCACTGCACGGATGTGGGATGCATGATGGAAAACGACCACTGCGTGGCCACCATCCATGCGGAAGCCAACGCCATCATCCACGCGGCGCGCCACGGCGTGGCCATCGAGGGCGCCACCATCTACGTCACGGCTTCGCCCTGCTGGAACTGCTTCAAGATGCTCGTCAACGCCGGCATCCGGCGCATCTGCTATGCCGAATTCTACCGGGAACCCAAGATCCTGGAGTGGGCGCCCCGCCTGGGCATCGAACTAGCGCAGGTACCCGCCTCCTCGCCGGCCGCCGCCCCGCCTCCCGAATCCGGCCCCTGCCCGCACTGCGGCGCCTGACAGCCCGGCCCTTCCTTTTTTCCGGCTTTTTCCCCCACCTGCAAAAGCGAAGTTCCGACAAGAAATCAGCCCTGCTCGGGGCGGGACAAGGCGGCCCAGGGGCACTGGAAAGTATGGACCAGATAGGTATCCAGTTCGTCGGCCTTCTCTCCCATCTGAACCAACTCGCGCCCGATGCGCTCCCGCTGCTCCCCGTCCTCGAGATCCGCCAGGTGAACGCGGTACGCCAGATGGATCACGTCGTTGCTCAGCGTGAAGCGGTAGGGACTCACCGCATCGGAAAGCAAAAAGCGGAACAGTTCCACCAGGTTCTTGCGGGGAAGCCGGGCCAGTGGCGCCGCCGAGAACAGGAATTCATCCCGGTACACGAAGATGCGGACGAACGAGGAGCCCCGGTAATACGTCCAGAACTGGGGAGAGCCGTCGCGCGCCAGCACGGGATCCACGCCGGCGGCGGCCAGGTGGCCCTCCACGAACTGCTCCACGAAATCCAGCGGGCGCTCCTCGAAGAGCCCCTCGTTCTCCAGTTGGACCCCGCAGTTCTCGCAGTAGGCCGTCTCCTGCGACAGCAGACAGGCGCAGGAAGGACAGCGCACGTGATATCCATCGCCCACCTCGTCCTCCCGGAACATGGCGATTTCCTCGAGCAGGTATTCCGTGGGGATGGCGAAGCCGATGTTCTGGGCATCCCGGTAAATCATGGTGTTCATGCCCACCACGACGCCGTTCTCGTCCACCAGGGGACCGCCCGAATTGCCGGGATTGATGGCCGCATCCGTCTGGATGTAGCGGATCTCCTGGCTGACGTGGTTGGTGGAGGACACGATGCCGCGGGTCACGGTGAACGGGAGATCGTACGGAAAGCCCAATGCGCATACGGGTTCCTGCACCGACAGGGCCCGATCGGAAAAGGTCAGGCCGGGCAGTTCCAGCGGCTCGTCGGGACGCACCAGGGCGATGTCGATGCGCGGGTTCACGGTGACGACGCTGCCGGCCACCTTGCGGCCGTCCGACAGTTGCAGCGCCACGCGGCGCTCACCGGCCACCACATGGTGGTTCGTGATGAAGACGCCGACCTCGGCGTTCCAGAAGCCCGACCCGGTGGACAGGCCGCAGATGACCTTGGCGACGGAAGGTTGAATGCGTTCCAGGTTGTCCATGCGTTCCTCCTCAGCCGCCAAAAGCGGGATCCATGATTTTCTGGTAGCTTTCCCATGCCAGTTCGCCGGCTTCTTCCCATTCCCTGCCGCCCATGGCTGTAAGCGTCGAAACGAGTTCCTGCACGAGGACGTCGGGGACGAATGCATTGTAGAGCACATGATAGGCAGCAAACAGATAGCAGAAGGCCACGCCCTGGTAATCCCGCCGCGCACGGTCCTCCTTCGCCCATTCCCAGCGCTGCTCCATGTTCTTGCGGCAGGCATCCATCTCGGCGGTCTTCTTGGCGCTCACGAAGAAGTCGGCGCGGTAGCAGTCGGCGGCGAATTCCTCCTGGGAAATCTGCAGGAACTGTTCCACGTCCCGCATCAACTGGTTGAAAATCTCATCGCTCGACTTCTGTTCGAAGAGGTGGTTGATGCTGCGCTCCAGGCGGGTGCGCAGATATCCCTGCGGCGCGATGCCGTGATCGATGCGCATGAGCCCGATGCCGAGGATCTCGAAGCCGAAGCCCCACAGGCGCTTGCCCGCATAGTACTGCGCATACTGGCGGGATTCCTCCAGCACGGAGCCATACGTCTTCCACGCCTTCTCCAGTTTCCTCGCAGGAAACGGCTTGACCTTCTTCTCGCGCAGGGGCTGCGCTCCATGCCGCGTGATGAACTCGTCATCGAAACTGTCGCCGTAGATGCAGATTTCGAAGAGCGCCCGGTACATCTTGTCCGGATGCGCCAACTGCAGCGGCGTGCGGTAGAAGAAGCGGAATTCGCCATCTTCCAGGATGAGTTGCGGCAACGTCAGCGGCGCGGTGTTGATTTCCAGCGCCTGGCGCAGAAGCGGCGCCTGTCTCTCCTCGGGAATCCGCACGAAGGGCGCCGTGATTTCCACGAAGCCATCGGGAGTGATCCGGATCTCCACGATGAGCGAACCGTGCGGAATCACCCACCGGCCGGGCTTCTTCTCGCATGAAACGGCTTTTTCGTGATTGATGTAGGAAAGCAGCATCCGGAAGGACTCCTCGTGGCGGCCTTCCTCGAACAGGCGCACGGCGGGCTGCCAGCGGCTGCGGTCCAGGCTGCTCTCGTATTCCACGACCGGGGGATGATAGAGCGGACAGATATTCATGAAAGACTCCTGGCTTGCGGACAGAAAAGCAAAAAGATGCTAAGAGGGAATCCTCCTGCATGCAAGAAGAAAATCCCGGGCGGCCGGCAAGCCCGGGACACGGCATGGCGCGCCGTCGCCGACGCGCGCGCCATCAGTCGCGGCCGGGCAGATAGTACCGGGAACAATGCTTGGTCTCCGACCACATCAGCCGCAGGAATCGCTCCCAACGCAACTGGTTGCGATCCCCCACCAGCGTGATGGCGGTCATGGCGCCCAGCACGATGGCCGGATTGGAAACATCGTTGCGCACGAGCCCGCGGCAGAAGGCGACGGCCGCCCCCCGCGTGTCTCCCTGGCGGTAGAGGAAGAACGCGTCCGAAAACGGCCGCGACTGGTGGATTTCCCGTCCGGCCAGTGCGATGGCCACGGCGGCTTCCAGCGTCGCCTTCTTTTTATCCTTGGCTTTCGCCGCCGCCTGGACGTGCGCGAACACCTCCCGCGAAGCCCGCGCCTTGCGTCGTGCGGAAGAAACCACGCATCCACCCGAAAACAAGGCCACGACCATCAATACGACAACAGAAAACAACGTTTTTCCTCGCAGCATGACGCCTCCCCGATTTCAATGAGCGGCAAGAACCGCAAATCCCGCTTGTCCCAGTTTTTCGAGCCGCCCCCGGAGCGCTTCGGCCCGTTCCCGTGTCCCGGCCGTTCCCGCCACGACCAGGAGGGAACAGCACCAGGCGGACTGCACCCGGCGCGAATCCAGCACGAAAGCATCCGAAAAACCGGCGTCCGCCAGTTCCTGCAATTTTCTTGCAGCCAGCGCACGCGTCGACGGAGCCCACACCATGTCCAGGGAAAACGCCACGAGAAAACGCTCCCCCGTCCAGGGCGGACCATCCGGTCCCGGACTTCCGGCAGGCAGAACCACTTCCAGGTCGGGAGAAATCTCGTCCGGAGCCACGCGCGAAGGCGCAGTTTCCCGCTCGCGGAACACTTCCACCTCGTAACTGGTTCTCAACTCGCTGGCTCCAGGGTCCGGCCGCACCGTGCGCACATCGCCGGTGAAACGCCCCTCCACCAGCCGCGGTCCGCAGTTTCGATCGATGCAGGCCGCATCCTCCGGCGGGCAGGCATTGCAGGCCGCCACGAACGCGGGCGCATTCTTCGGGTGGACGAATACGGCCCCCGGGGTGAAACAGCCAAAAATGGTGTAGTCCGAAGGCGTCGGAGAACCCCAGCCCACGCAGCGCGTCCAGGGGAGATGCACCACGGCGGCAGATCCGGCGGCGGCCATCCGGGCATGATACTGGACCCATTGTGAAACGGCATCGGATCGCAGATGCGCCTGTTCCTCTTCATCCCCGGCCATGTTCCCTTCGGCTGGAAGCGGACGGATCCACATGGCCTGCGCCTTCGCCCGTTCCGGGTTTTCCGGCCCCAGAAACGACCAGTCGATTCGCATCTCCTGCCCGCATCCGGAACCGGCCGGCGCAGAGGGAAGCGGCAAAGGCCGGGCCGTTTGGCTGCATGCAAGGGCCGCAAGTCCCCAGAACACGCCGAGAATGACCACACCCCGCAGCCGCCGGATGCCGGGGGCATTGGTGAAGATCGCCGCCTGTGCTACATTGCGCGCCATGAACCGCCTCGTCCTTTCACTCCTTGCGCCCATCCTTCTTCTGGCCGCGTGCCAAAAGAGTCAAGAAAAAAATGCTTCGCAGCCCCCCCCCTCCAGGCCGCAACCC